>CAXUMX010000005.1:116709-116919 GCA_964252395.1 uncultured Acidobacteriaceae bacterium
TCTGTGCGGCATCTGCGATGAAGTTCGGCAGCAGGGGACTGGAAAGTTGGCATGGTTGACGACGTTGAAGAGCTCCGCGCGCAGCTGAAGTGACACGCGTTCGCCAAGCTGCGAAAGCCATCGTTCTCGTCCGTGCCCTCCAGCAGGAGGAGACGCATGTAAGCTCCTGAGAAGCTCTTGACCTTGATCGCAGCGGGGGATGGATACTGC
>CAXUMX010000006.1:0-16085 GCA_964252395.1 uncultured Acidobacteriaceae bacterium
CTACTGGGAGGGCGCCCGCTACCGGACCAACGGCAATGTGGGCACGGTCACCACGCAGACGGCGACCTGGACCGCCAACTACGCCCTCAGCAATCGGCTGAACGCCATCGGCAGCGTGCCCTACATCTGGACTCACGCAAGTCAGGGCGTGCTGCACGGGCAGAGCGGCTTCCAGGATCTGACCCTGGCTGCGAAGTTCACCACGCTGGAGCGCCCCATCGGCCAGGCAGGCAGCTTTCGTCTGATCGGTGTCGTCACCGGTGGGCTGCCACTGACCGACTACACGCCCGATCTGCTGCCGCTTTCGATCGGTGCGCATAGCCGTACCATCAGCGGCCGGGGCACGATGAACTTCCAGGGACGCCAAGGGATTCACGTCAACGCCAGCGCTGCCTACATTTGGCGCGATAACATCTCTCTGGACCGCTCCAGCTACTACACCAACGGCCAGCTCTACCTCAGCAACAAGGTCGCGCTGCCGAATGTCTTCGACTACATCCTGAGCGCCGGCTATCGCAAGCATGAGTTGATGGCCGTGGGGACGTTTGAGCAGCAGCAGACACGCGGCGGCGGAGACATCCGGCGACAGGATCTCCC
The DNA here is from genome assembly GCA_964252395.1 of uncultured Acidobacteriaceae bacterium. GTDB lineage: Bacteria > Acidobacteriota > Terriglobia > Terriglobales > Acidobacteriaceae > KBS-83. Next base: position 598 of record CAXUMX010000006.1, read on the forward strand.
CTTCGTCTCTAACCGCATGAACGCTTCTCGAGCCGGTGCGGTGCTGGTGTATCCGCTCCCCCACATGCGCAGCCTCCAGTATCGATTCGTGTATGCCAACACCTTCGAAGGTCGCAACGTCGGGCGATCCAGCACCTTTACCACCGGGCTGATGTACAACCTCACATTTGAAAGGCGGGGTGCACGATGACTCCACACCTACGCGCATTCCGCAACCGGCTGGCCGTTGCCGGTGCGGTCGCAGTTGCACTGCTATACGCCGGGTGCAGCAAGACCATCACGTCGACTGAGCAGCTGGTCACTGCGGTCCCGTCGGCCACGGACGCAGGCGCTGGCGACTGGAAGATGATCGTCCTCACCGGGCCGGCCCAGATCGCGGTCGCGGCGCCCGCGTCGGTTGACAGCGCCCAGTACCAGGCCGAGCTGGCTTCGATCAAGACTGCGCAGGCGAACCTGACCGATGCGCAGCGCGCTTCCATCAGTTACTGGAGCGCAGGCGGCGTTCTGCGCTGGAACGAGATACTGCGGGAGCTGGTGGCCGCTGCTGACCTCCCTCCGGCGCCCAATCCGGATGGCAGTTATCCCGTGCCCGACCCCAAGAATCCGTTCGCAGATCCTCGTTATCCCTTCAGCAACCCGCCCTACGCGGCGCGCGCTTACAGTTACGTGTCGCTGGCGCAGTATGAGGCGTTGAAGGCGGCCTGGCACTACAAGTTCCAGTACAACCGGCAGTCGCCCTACCAGGTGGATAACGGAATTCAGTCGCTGCTGCCGGCCACCGAGCTCCCGTCGTACCCGTCAGAGGATGCAGTGGAGGCCGGCGTCAATGCCGCGCTGCTCACCATGCTTTTTCCCACCTCGGTCGATGAGATTAACGCCAAGGCCGCGGAGCAGCAGCAGGCGGCCCTTCTCTCCGGCCGCGCTACGCCCAGCGATATCGCAGCCGGCGTCGCATTGGGGCAGTCGGTGGCTGCCGTATTCGCCGCGCGCGCTGCGACGGATGGTATGAAGGCCGCCGGCGGGAATCCCGCTCTCTGGCAATCGCTGGCGGACTCCGCAACCGCACGTGGAGAGACCCCCTGGAAGAGCCAGGACATACCGGCCCGTCCGCCCATGCTTCCGCTCTTCGGCAAAGTGAAAGCGTGGATGCTGAGCCCGACCGACATCGTCAATGAGCGGCCCGGCCCTCCGCCCAGTACGTCCTCCGCGCAGATGCAGATGGAACTGGCAGAGGTGAAGACCACGCTCAACAACCTGTCACGCGACCAGCTGGCTACCGTTTACAACTGGGCAGATGGAGTCAGCACGCCCACGCCCTCCGGGCACTGGAATGCAATTGCAGCACCCTACATCAGCCAGGCCAAGTTCAGCGAAGTGCGGGCTGCGCGTGCCTTCGCACTCATCAACATGTCCCTGCACGACGCCGCCGTCAGCTGCTGGGATACCAAGTACTACTACTTCAATCCGCGTCCGTCACAGCTGGACCCCAGCATCAAGACAGAGATTGCGCTGCCTAACTTTCCATCCTACGTTTCAGGTCACTCGGTGTTCTCGGGGTCTGCCGCGGATGTGCTGTCCTATCTCTTCCCAGCCGGCGCCACCAGCTTCGATGCGATGAAGAAGGAGGCAGCCATGTCCCGGCTCTATGGCGCGATCCACTACCGGTCCGACATTGAAGTCGGTCTAGACCAGGGCAAGCGAATAGGAGAGTACACGGTTCGCTTCGCGCGTGCAGATGGAGCTGACTAGCGGCAAACGGGGCGGCGGCTCTACTGAGAGACGGAGACCGCCGCAAACCCGCAGCTCTCCAGGATCCGCTGAAAGCGTCGGTCGCTCCGTAGCGAATCCCACTTAGGGTCGACAGTCAGAAACGCCAGATGCACATCGCGCTGTGCCAGGGAGCGCTCCAGCCAGTCGAGGGCAAGCTCTGTCTCCGACAGTCCCTGGTGAATCAGCGCCATCGCATACGGTGGCACGAATCGATCGCGCGCAATGGCTGCGAAGGTAGCCAGTATCTCGCGTGCCTCTTCCGGTCTGCCGCTGCGCGCCAGCAGATATCCTCGCAGTGCCAGCGCTTTGGAGTTGCCGGCACTCCAGCGTCCCGCCTGCTTCAGCGACTCCATCGCCTCGGCATACTGACCCAGTTCCACGTAGGCCTGGGCCTGCTGAAAGTGACCGATCCAGAACTCCGGGTCCAGCACCAGCGCCTCCCGTGCAAACGCCAGCGCCGCAGGCAAATCGCGGGCTGCGAAGGCGATCTGAGAGGAGAGGGCACGGTGCATCGGGTTCAGCGGGTCAAGCTCACAGGCACGCTGGATGCTCGCGGCGGCCTCCGCATGACGGCGACAGTGCGAGAGCAGAATGCCCAGCATGCGATGTGCGAAGGCGTAGTTCGGGTCAGAGCTCAGCGAGACCCGATATGCGGTCTCAGCGGCGGCCCAGTCCCATCCCAGCCAGAACTGGTAGAAGCCGAGTGAAGTCTGCGCCTCTGCCAACGACGGGTCGGAGCGAACTGCATGACCGGCAGCGGTGCGCGCCAGGTCATGAACGCCGGCCGGCGGCGTGTCGCCCGTGACCGGGCTTGAGGAGCAGGCGTCCGCGAGTCCGGACCACGCCAGCGCGTAGTCAGGATCAAGCTCGGTCGCCCGCGTGAAGTATTCGACAGCGCGGCGGGTGGTCGCCGCCGTGAACTGATTCCAGAAGAATCGCCCCCGCAGGTACAGGTCGTAGGCCTCCACACTGCGCGGCTGCCGATTCGCGAGCGCGCGGGCCCTCTCCGGCGAGAGGTGTAGATGCACCTGTTCCGCGATCGCGGTGCTCAGCTCGCGCTGGAAGGAGAGAATGCTGCGCGGCTCGCCATCGTAGGACGACGACCAGATCTGGAGCTGGTCCCGCACCCGGATCAGCTTCGTCGTGATACGCAGACGGTCACCTTCGGCGCGCAGCGATCCTTCCACAAGATAGGAAGCATTCAGTTCACGGCCAATCTCGGCCACTGTCTTCTGCGCCCGCTTGTAGACCATGACCGAGGTTCGTCCGATCACGCTCAGGTGCTCCGGATCGATCTGCCCGATGGCAGTGATGGTCTCCTCTGTCATCCCATCGACCAAATACTCACGCTCCGCCCCGGCACCCAGGTTCTCAAACGGAAGTACGCCGATCGTGATGTGCTCGTCTCGCGCGTGCTCGCGCATGCTGGAGGCAAGCCGCACCTCCGCTGTAAAGCAGTAGCCGCGTCCCGGGATGGTCGCGATAAATCGGTTGTCGCCGCGCGACTCGCCCAGCGCGCGGCGCAGGGCAGAGATGTTCTGATTCAGGTTGTTCTCCTCAACGATGGTGTCCTGCCAGACCGCGCGCATAACCTCCTGCTTGTCCAGGACGCGGCCGCGGTGGGTCACCAGCAGCAGAAGCGTCTCAAAGACCTTCGGCGCGATCGGGATCTGCTCGCCTCCGCGCAACAACAGGCGTCGGCCCGCATCCAGGCGAAACTCCGCGAAGTCGTAGATGGGAGGGGAATCTGCGTCCATCGCTCTCTCGTGCATTCACAACTCTTCAGAACGCTTCAGGCCCGGGCAAAGACCTGAGCCCACGGCTGCACCGAGTATAGGTTCCACGCCACCCCGTAGCCACCAGCAAACCGGCCGGCGTTGGCGAACTCTCGAGGAGGAACCTATGCAATTGACCATGGCGAAGGTGGGAACGGCAGTTTTGATGGGAGCGCTGGGCTTGACCACGGCGCAGCGACTAGCCAGTGCGGAAGAGGAGCATGAGGGGCACAGGCTGCAGGGTACGTGGGAGCTCCGCATCTCCCTTGTTGACTGCGCAACCGGTGCGCCGGTCGGCAATCCGTTCGTCTCGTTGCTCACCTTCAACCAGGGTGGCACCGTTACGGAAACGACGGCCAACCCCTCCTTTTATCCTGCCGTACGCGGTCCCGGCCACGGAGTGTGGCAGAAGACCGAAGGGCGAGGCTCCTACACCGCAGTCACTCGCGCCTATATCACCGTGAACGGCGTACTGGCGCGCATCCAGACGATCACGCAGAAGATCGAGCTGCTGACCCCGGACACCTTGAAAACGACTTCGGCTCAGGTGAAGTTCACCGCGCCGGACGGAACTCCGGCAGGTGGAGGCTGTGCCGCAGCCACCGGTACACGTGTGGAGATAGAAGCTGAACCGTAGTCGAGTCCTTCGGTGAGTGCGGCAGGTTCTCAGGCCAGCCTGATCCGAGTGGACCTGCCGCAGCGCCAGGTCAAAGCTGTCCTTCAGACACGGGCAGGAAACAGCGCTCTTTTCAACGCGGCGATTTTGGCGAGGTGGTAATCGTCGTGCTCGGCAATGAAATAGACCAGGTCGATGGTGCGCATCGGCTGCTTTAAGCGGGGATGAAAGGCAGCCCGCTCGATCAGCGAATGATCGAGCGCATCCAAGCGCGCGACGAGCTTCAATCGTGCGTTGCGAAACCCGGTCAGGAGCGACTCCAAGGACTTGGCATTATGCTCTGCCTCCCAGGTGGCGCGGTTGGTCTCTTCCCAGGCCCGGAGTTGCGCCAATCCGCTGGTCAGGTCATCCAGCCGTCCAGCCATGAGGGGCTCGATGTCCAGCAGGTGCCCGACGTTCTCCTGGATAGACCAGCCGGCTCCTATGCGCTGGGTTCGCAGAGTAGCCGGAACGTCTTTTACGGTATCCTCCACGCGCGCCGGCCCTCCACGGACTCGCTCGACAAGGTTCGGGTACATCGACTTGGCAGAGTCGAAGCAGAAGGCGCGTTCGATCCAGGGTGAGACGGAGAGCATGGTTATATTTCCTCCAATCCCCGATCATACGTGGAGGATGCCTCTGGTTCGGCCGAGCCGCCGCCGAGGGCTTTTCAAGAGTAAAGGTGAAGACGGCCCTTCGCTGTTGTTACTAGGCGATGTGAGCGGGGTCCGGCGGCAGTGCGGGTCCGCCCTCGACTGCGGCGATCGGGAGAGTGGCAGTGAACCTCATTGCAGGCCGGGGCCGCCGCAAACCCGCAGCCTTCCAGAATTTGCCATAGTGCCGAACTGAACGCTCGCGAGTGCGTCGAAATAAGCGAGCCACAGTTCGTGCGCAAGTGCCAGCAGCAACTCGCACACGCTTCCCACCTTGGTACTCTTTCCAGATGCATCCGCGTGGGATTAGAAACGGGACGTGAACAAACATAGCTCGCGGCGATCGCCCCGATGCACAGAGCAGCATTTGCGAACCTCTTCGCGTGCTGCCTGCTGCTGTCAGTCACTCTGGTCATTGCGACAGGTATCGGATGCAGCAGCAATTCGACTCCGTCCGCGGCGACGGCAGTAGCCACCAGCAGCGCTTCCATCATGCTGAGCGACCCGGCGACTTGTACAGCACCCAGCGGACCCTTCGCCCACGTATACGTTACCGTGACTAATGTGACGGCCAGCGTAAATGGCGATGCTGGAGACAACGACCCCAGCTTCGTCACCCTGACGCCCGGCCTGTCTGCGCAGCCCAGGCAGATTGATCTGCTGGGGCCGGCAACCAGCGGATGCTTCCTGGCGAACCTGGGCGCCGCCCAGCAGCTGCAGCCGGGCAAGTACCAGCAGATACGGATCCTTCTGGCAGACAATGGCGCTTCGGTGCCGAACAACGCCTGCGGCAGCTCCGCCAACTGCGTGGTGCTGAGCGATGGCAGCGTGCACACGCTTCAGCTCTCCAGCGAATCGAAGACCGGAATCAAGATTCCATCCGGACAGATCGCGAACGGTGCCTTCAACATCGCCGCGGGCGAGACCAAGGATCTGGATATCGACTTCAATACCTGCGTCTCGATTGTGCAGGAGGGGAACGGCAGGTACCGATTGAAGCCGGTCCTGCACGCCGGTGAGGTGACAACAACCTCGTCGTCTATCAACGGAACGGTGCTCGACAGCGCTAGCGGCAACCCGGTCCAGGGTCCAGTGCTGGTAGCGCTGGAGCAGAAGGATGCCAACGGCACGGATCGCATCTTCATGAACACGCTGACCGATGCCAGTGGCCACTTCGTCTTCTGCCCGCTGCCGATGGGCAGCTATGACCTGTTGGCGGTCGGCATCAGCAATACAGGCGCAGCCTACGCGCCATCCGTGGTCACCGGCGTCACCACGGGCTCGTCCGTGGGCAACATACCGCTTCATCCGCAGACCAATGCAAGCGCCCCCGCCACGCTGCAGGGAGTGGTGAATACGCAGAACGGGGCGACGCCTGCTGCCGGAGTGACTGCGGACGTACAGTTGAGCGCGCTGGAGCAGGTAACGGGCGGTCTGGTGGTGACGATTCCGTTGTTGCCGACCGCGAGCCAACCGAGCGCCACCCTCGCGCTGACCACCGCCGCAGGTGGAAGTTGCGCGGCCGGGGTGGACTGCGTGAGCTACAGCTTGGTAGTGCCTGCCGCGGCTGCTTACGTCGGAGCGTCCGCCGCGGGCGGTCCGACGCTGACCGCGGGCACGTCCGCCGGTTACAGCGTGGACGGGATAGCTTTTGTGCCGTCTTCGGGAGGGACGGGAGATTGCTCACCGGGTGAACAGCAGTCCAAAGCAATCTTGCCGGTCGCTGGTGCCACGGTGATGATCCCGCAGTTATCCTTTACGGGCTGCTCCTGAGTACCGACTAGTAAAGTTACGCCGGCAGCGCGGGGCCGTCTTCGGTCGCAGCTACGCTTCGGCTCTCCTGGCTGCGCAGGTCGTCACGGCCGCGGAGGTCTGTGCGGGTTTCGAGTCCGCGGCCCGTCAGGGCTACCGCTTCCTGCGTGCGACCTTCCAGGCGCCGCCTCGGCTCCCATGCGGAGCGATGCACAATGGCCAGCTTCTCCCGCGCCAGAATCTTTTTGGCCTGCGCGCGAGCATGGCTGGCCCAGGGTCCCACCGGATCCAACTTCAGGTAGACGGACCAGTGGCGCAGAGCGCGCCGCCGCTCTCCCACCCGCTCATAGGCCAGTGCCAGGTTATAGTGCGCATCGGCGTACTTGGCTACCAAGTGGATAGCGGTGCGATATGCCTCGATCGCTTCCGGCAGGCGCTCCAACTCGTCCAGTACGTTGCCCAAGTCGAAGAAGGCCAGCGCATAGCCAGGGTCGGAGACAGTGGCACTGCGGTAGAGCTCTTCTGCCCTACGGAAGGAGCGCCGGTTGTAGCAGATGGTGCCCAGGTTGATGGCGGAGGGTGCGTGGTGCGGATCCAGCCGCAGCACCATCTCGTACAGCTCGGCAGCCTGGTCCAGCTCGGCCTTCTCCTCTAGCTGCACCGCCTGCATGAACAGGGAAGAGACCCGGGCCTCCAGGGCCTGCGGATTGGCCGCGATGTTGCCGACCGTCGTAGGCTGACCCTGCACAGGCGCATCGAAGTCGAAGACAAACTGTCGTGCGATGGGCTCCATCACCGCGCCGGAATGGCGAAACACGACCCGCGATCCACTGCGAATAGCTGTTGCTTCCAGCAAGGGGTTGTTCATGCCGGAGACGGCCTGCATGGCATCGACGGAGGCGCGAATGTTGGCGACAGAGAGCCGGGTAGCGCGCAGATCGCGCAGCTTGCGCAGCTGCACCAGGTCTTGAAAGCTGTACGAGTCGCCCGCTGTTACCAGGCCCGCACGCTCCCATGCCGCGACTTGCCGGGCATGAAGGCGCAGAATACGAAGAACGTCCTGACGGCTATATCTGCTCACAGCGTCACGCTCGTCGGGTGAAACGTACCCCATCTGCAACCACACTGCTTGTCCCTACTGTCGCTGATTATGCGGAGCCGGGCAGGGCAGCGCAAGCGGCCATACCCAAATAGGAGAGGAAAACCGGGACAAAACCACCCGAAGGAACCTAAATGGTTGCCCCTTTTTAGCAGCGCGGCCCTCGGACTACCCGCACACCAGGCATCGCCCTGGAGGGGCTGACTGTCCTAGAAAGCTCGCTGAGGTCGAAGCGGTTGGAGCCGACGACCGGACTTGAACCGGTGACCTGCCGATTACGAATCGGCTGCTCTACCAACTGAGCTACGTCGGCCGCTCTCTCCGGATTGTAGAGTATTTTTCCCGATCGCGAGAGCGCAGCCAGGGCATCCGGCCACCACCAGCATATTGCGCGTAAGAAGCGCCCTCTATTGCTGCCAAAAGCACGCTTTGAACGGGTTCTCGAGGTGCTTTACGGAGTGGATTTGCGCAACGAAAAAGCCACCCGGCAACAGGGTGGCTTTTTCTTTAGGGAGAATAGTTCCAACGGAGGCAAGGCCATCAGAACTTTCTGGCGTCATAGTATGGGCGGCCTATATGGGTGTCAAGGCCAAATACTTTCTCTCGTAGATTAATGAAAACAAGGTGGTTACGCAAACGTTGCATTTTCCGTCCGCTGCGGTCTGTCTTCGCTCTTTCTTCGCTCCGGCAACTTTTGAGCCTCAAATAAGCCCCGCGATTTCTAAAGTTTAGTTGTGCAGTTGCACCACCTCTGGTTCAAATCAAATGCTTGTCCGTTGCTCTCGATAACCCGCTGAACCAACCTAGGAACCTTGGCGATCTTTGCCTGGCTGCAGTGCTCCTCAGCGCAAGTCCAACTTAATGAATTCCATGTCCTCCAGGGTCGACGCGGGCTTGCCCCGCATCTTGCGGAACAGGGCTCTGCCGCCCCCCAGGAAGATGCCCAGCAGCAGCGCCGCGCTGCAGGCAATCAAGCAAAAGTACGCAATCCCCACCAGCAACCGCGCCGCCTTGGTGGTCTCAGGAACATAGCCCTGCGGGCTGTTCCAGGTCACAGATGCCTCATAGTTGATCTTGTTCAGCAGCCGGCGCGCGTCTGAGGCGTTCATCCCGCCGCTGGTAATGGCCAGCAGAAGCCCGCTGCGACGCACGGCGAGGGCCTGGGTATTGCTGGCCACCAGCGCGGCCGTAAAGGGGTGTTGGGGCGTGTTTCCGGCCTTCAGGTAGGCCTCTATCGCCCGCTGCCGGTCGGCCGCGATCTGCGGGGTGGGATATTCGATGATGGTCAGGGTGCCTTCGCCGCTCTGCAGGTTGAAGTCGCCGCTCAGCACCTCCGGACTTTTGCTGAAGTCCACCAGCGCTGGCGGCAGCACGCCACCGCTGCGGGCGTAGCCTTCCGGACCCAGTGAGTAGCGGGTGTGGGTGATCTCCAGATCGGTACGGGGCAGGAACCCGGGCAGCGACGGAGGTACGCCCGCTGTTCCCATGGGTATGGGCAGGCGGGTGGCCAGCTCCCGCAGGCTGGCCGCCGACATAGCCGTTAGGTGATCGAAGTTCGCATCGACCAGAGTTGCGCCGTCCCAGAAGAGCACGCGCGAGCCGTTGGCCGCAGCTCCCTTGCCGATCTCCTCTGGATGCATGCCGGGGATGCGGTAGAAGGTATACGCGCCATAGGCGCCGGTAGCATCGGCAAAGCGCATCGCGCGGATGGTGACCGCGGTCGCGCTGCTCTTGTAGTGCGCGGAGGCAAAATCGCGAAAGCCATACTCCACCAGAACCTGCGCGTTGCCGGGATCGACGGTGCCGGGAGCGTTGGACTTCTCGATCTTGCCGTCCAATTCGAACCCCGCAAACTCCTGGGGCAACAGAGGTGCGGGTGCGGCCGTTGCAATGGTTTGCGGATGAGCGTCAGCGGGCGCTGCTTGCGCGGCAGGCGAGCAAGCTGCCAAGGCCAGGGCGGCCACACACAAGACAGAAGCGACGGCAGGAAGACGGGGGTGCTTAGGGGACCGCATTTGTCTTCAGATTACTCTTTCCACAGCCTGCGAGACCGCCGGATTTGCAGCCGGTAAAGCTGATTCAGTCCGTGGCTGACCGGCTGCCATTCTGCGCAACGCGCAGGCCACTGAGGCCGCTGACATACCGCGCCACCCCGCGGTAGAGCGACTCCGCAATACGCTGCCTGTAGGCTGGATCGCGCAGTTGGCTGGCGTCATTCGGATTAGTGAGGAAGGAGATCTCCGCCAGAATCGAGGGCATATTGGCGCCGATTAGCACCACGAAGGGAGCCTTCTTCACGCCGCGGTCGCGCAGTCCGGGGTTGCCCTGCTCCAGGCCTGCGTAGAGCGACTTCTCCACGTCCGAAGCGAACTCGCGCGACTCGTCGATCTTGTCCTTCAAGGTGATCTTCTTCACCAGGCCAGAGAGCTCATGCACCGACTGGTCCGAGACTGCGTTCTCCCGTGCCGCGACCTCCAGCGCATCCGGAGAGGTGGTGAAGTTCAGATAGTACGTCTCAACCCCGCGCGCCGTCGGGTCGGGACTGGAGTTGGCGTGCACGCTGATGAACAGATCCGCCTGGGCCTTGTTTGCAATGGCAGTGCGGGTCTCGAGCGGAATGAAGGTGTCGTCATCCCGGGTAAAGATCACCTCCGCGCCCAGCCGCTGGCGCAGCAGCTTGCCCAGCCGCAGGGCGACGTTCAGCACTACCTCTTTTTCTTCGATCCCGCCCGGGCCGAGGGTGCCGGAGTCATGTCCGCCGTGTCCCGCATCGACCACAATGCGGCCGATCTTCAGCCCCAAGGCGCGAGTCAGCGAGCGCTGTCCATCGACGGGGACCGCCTCATGCGCGATGTCGCCGAGCCTGCCGCCGGATGGGGCATCGAGAGTGTCACCCAGGGCCGTGTTGTCGCTGTGGGCAGAGGGCCGGGGCTTCTTCTGGCGCGATGTCAGGGGAGAAGGCGCCGGCACGCTAGCAACCTCCGGCCCAGCAGTGTTCGCGGGGGCGGAGTCCTCCGGCCCATCCTCCACCGTGACGGTCGACGGTGGGTGCCCGGAGGCGTTGGCGGGAACGCTGGCAGCAATGGGCTGCGTGGTGGGTTTGCGCGTGGCTTTGACCTGGTCTGGCCGCGCACCGAGTGCGGCAATGTCATGCAGTGCCCGGGTAGCGGCGGCCGGGCTCTGTGCGCCGGCCTGGGTGGCTCCGGTGGCCGAGGGCCGGTCGGCGCCAGGCTGCGGTGCCGGGGTCAATGCAATCTCCACCGGGGGTGAGGCGGGTCTGCTGGCCGGGCGGCCTCCGTGATTGTCGCTGCCGTGGATATCGATGATCAGGCGCCAGGGGTTGGGAAGAAAAAACGCGGAGTACTCACTGACATGGCTCACATCAAGCACGATCCGAGTCACGTCATTGGAGAACTGTGCCACCCGAATGCGCTCCAGGAAGCCGTCGTCGGTAACGTCGACAGAGTGTCCGATCAGCTCAGGCGCCACCTTCGCCCCGTGCAGGTCGAAGTAGATGCGATCAGGGTTGGGCACGCGTGCAGCTTCGTACTCCACCTGGTCCTGCAGATCGATAGCGACGCGTGTATAAACCGGCGTGGACCAATGGCGGACGTTGGTGACCAGCGGAAGGCGTCCGTGATGCTGCTGCGCAGCAACTCGGGTGGCCCCGGTAAGCACTGGCTGGCCTGCCGCCGTAGTCGCGTCTGCCTTGCTCGCGTTGATAGCGGCCGCAGTGCCCAGTGAAGCCGGTGCATCCGACTTGAGCGCGCTCGAAGCGCCCGCACTCGGCGAGGGTGCGGTCGATGGGTCCAGGCGCGTCAGTTCATTGTCATGGCCAGGGGCAGGCGTGGCGCGCGTCACGGTCTGCGGTTCGCTAGAGGCAGTCTGCGCAGCCTGGGAATTGCGCGCTGCCTCGAGAACGGTCGAGCGGCCCCCTCCGCCGGATCGTCTTCTGCCTAGGGGCGTCGCGGCTGATGCAGCCTCGGCTGAGCGACTCGCGTTGTCCGGTGCAGAATCGTGCCTGTTGGGGTGACGAATCTCTTTGAGCCCGGCGCGAGCCTGCGCCGCCAGCGGATCTCCGGGAGACTCTCGCAGCAATTGTTCGTAGGCTGCCTTGGCGGCGGCGCGATCACCCAGGTCATGCAAAGAGATGTTGGCCTCGGTCAGCAGGGCAGAGGCGGCGAAGGGGCCGCCTGGGTACTGGCTACGCAGGAACTCGCACTGTGCGATGGCGTCGTGCAGCGTCTTCTGACTATGGAAGATGCGACCCTGCTCTGCCAGCAGCGCAGCAACGGTATTGATCGATTGCTGCGCTTTGGGGTCGGCCGGATTGCTGTGGTAGACGGAGCGGTAGGCGGCCAGCACCTGCTCGTAGTCACCGCGGGTGCGCTCCGTCTCCGGATCCGCCTCGAGCGCATCGCGCATCTGCTGTGCCCGCTCAAACTGCGTCAGGATGGGATGACGGCGGGCGGCAGACGCAGACCCTGCACACACTACCAGCAGCAGCACGGCGACGGGCAGCCGGTTGCATCGTGCGGACGAGGAGAGGGGCCGTGCCAGCATAAGGATCCACGGAGCGATGCAGCCAGAGCTCCTACATTATAGGTGCGCTGCTCACGGGCAAACGCCTGCCCGACAGTGGCGGAACCGAGTCATACACCCTGATAGAACCGCCCGGGAGCTAGAAGTTTCGCTGGAGTACGTGCTGGTATTCGTCGTCCAGGCCCTTGGCGATACTGTCGTAGAACAGCAGCTCGGACTGCACCGCATTCATGCGCTGCAACGCGGAGTCTTAGTCCTGCGGAGCGGCGTGCTGGGACGGATTGTCGTCGAGTCCGGTGTAGATGAGGGAAAGTGCGGAGGTATACGCGGCCTGCACCCGGTCTGTCTGCTTCCCGTAGGTCGACTGCAGATCATAGAGCTCTGCGTACTCCTTCACCTCGGGATAGGTCATGTAGGCGAAGGCTCTCGTCTCATGTGCGGTGCTCCAGCTTGCGTTCGCCATACTGGTCCCGCTGAACACCAGGCTCATACGCAGCACCTGCGCGCCTGGGTTCTTGCGCAGAGTCTTCAGCGCCTGGATCTTTGCTTTCACCTGTACCTGTTCCTTGTGGATCTCGTTCAGCGCATTGCGCAGATCCCTCTGATTGTCGCGGATCTCTGTACGGATGTTCTCGCGCGCTTCGCGCACCAGGTGGCGATGGTGCTGCCACTCCACGCAGCCTTCGAGCGACAGCGCGATGAACAGGCCGACCGTGATGGTGGCGAGATGGATGAGAATGTCACGCCAGCTGTGCGCGGCTTCGTGCGGCGGGTAGACATCGAGCACGGCTCGTTCCCCTTTCGGCTCGGATGGTGGCGATTGCGGCTCCTCGGTCGGCTCCATGGCGACTCTCTACGGCAAGAGGCTGCCGACCACTTCTGGCGCGCCGGCGAGTGCCGCATCCAGTTGCGCGGCATCTTTGCCACCGGCTTCGGCCAGGTCCGGCCGGCCGCCGCCGGAGCCGCCTACCCGCTGCGCGATCTGCCCCACTATTTTGCCGGCCTGCACGCGTCCCGTCAGGTCCTTGGTCACGCCCACGATCAGCGCGACCTTACCATCCTCTGCCGCTGAGCCGAGCACGACCACGCCGGAACCCAGCTTGTTGCGTAGATTGTCGACCAGCGTACGCATCTGTCCGCGGTCAAGCGACGTAACTCGCTGGGCCAGCACCCTCACTCCCTTTATCTCGACCGCCTGATCTGCGGCAGTTGCCACCGATGACGCGGCCGACTTCATACGCGCCTGGTCCAGCTCGCGCCGCAGCCGCCTGATCTCCTCCTCCTGCGAGGTGAAGCGATGGCGGAGTGCGTCCGCGGGTGCGGCCTCGGTACCCCCAGCCAACTGAGCAGCCAGTTGCGCGGCTTCGTAGTCGCGGCGAAACTCCTGCAGCGCTCCCAGCCCGCTGACCGCTTCTACACGCCGCACACCAGAAGAGACGCTCGATTCGCCGGTCAGCTTCAGCAGGCCAATCTCGCCGGTCGCACCGGTATGAATCCCACCGCAAAGCTCGGTCGAGAAGTCGCCGATCTTCACAACGCGCACGCGCTCGCCGTACTTCTCTCCGAAGAGAGCCATGGCCTTGTACTCGTTGACGGCGACGTCGATGGGCACATCCTCCAGTGTCACCACCGGAGTGTTGCCCAGCACCTGCCGGTTCACGATGTCTTCAATGTCCTGCAGCTCCTCATCGGCAACCGCAGCGAAGTGCGAGAAGTCGAAGCGGAGGCGCGAAGGCGCAACCAGCGAGCCAGCCTGCTTGACATGCTTTCCGAGCACCTCCCGCAGGGCGGCGTGCAGCAGGTGCGTGCCGGTGTGGTTGCGCCGTGTGGAGTTGCGAAACTCTGCATCGACGACTGTCTGCACGTGCATGCCAAGCGTGAGTGGTTGCTTCACCAGCACACGGTGTGCGCGTACTCCTTGCACCGGCAGCGTGCAGCCCAGCACTTCGGCGACGACGGTATTGCCGTCGTCCGAGCGCAGCCATCCGTGATCGCCCACCTGGCCGCCGGAGTCCGCATAGAAAGACGTGTGATCGAGCACCACCTCAACCTCGTCACCAGGCTGGGCAGCGGGCACTCCACCAGCGTCGCGCACCAAGGCGAGCACCTCGCAGTGCTCGGACTCAAGCTGGCGATAGCCCTCGAAGATCGTCTTCGGCAGCTCGCGGTAGGCGGGGCTGGCGGAGGCTTTGGAGCCGCCCTTCCATGAGGCACGCGCCCTCGCCTGCTCCTCCGCACGTGCCGATTCGAAGCCGGTCAGGTCGAACTCCAGCCCCTGATCGCGCGCAGCATCGACCATGAAGTCGAGCGGCAGGCCGAAGGTCTCATAGAGGTGAAATGCCTTCGCTCCGGGATACGTCACCGCAGTGGTGGCAGTCTTCTGGGCCAGCAGCGGTGCGAAGTCCTGTTCCAGCCGCGCCAGACCAGCCTCCATCACGCGCGCAAACTGGCGCTCCTCTGCCATCACTACTTTGCTGACGCGCTCTGCGCTATCGTTCAGCTCGGGATACGCCGCGGCCATCTGGTCGCGCACGGCAAAGACCATCTGATACATGAACGGCTCGTTTTGACCTAGCAGCCGGCCGTGGCGAATGCCGCGACGCAGGATCTTGCGCAGCACATAGCCGCGTCCTTCGTTGGAGGGGTTCACGCCGTCACTGATGAGCAAGGTCGCTGCGCGCGCGTGGTCTGCGATGATCCGCAGCGAAGCATTCCCCAGCAGGTCGCCGCGGGCGTGCGTCAGCTCCGCGGCACGCTCGATCAGCGGAACAAACAGATCGGTCTCGAAGTTCGACAGCTTGCCCTGCAATACGGACGCCATCCGCTCCAGCCCGGCTCCGGTATCAATCGAAGGCTTGGGCAGCAGGGTAAGCTCGCCTGCCGCGCTGCGATCAAACTGCATGAAGACAAGGTTCCAGATCTCGACATAACGCGCGTCGTCCTGGCCAAAGGGCAGGTCTGTGCCGGGGACCTCAGCCGCCTCGACGCCCATGTCGTAGAAGATCTCAGAGCAAGGCCCGCAGGGGCCGGTGTCGCCCATCTGCCAGAAGTTGTCCTTCATGCCCATCTCGTGGATGCGCTCCGCAGGCACGCCCTGCTCCAGCCAATAGCCGTGCGCCTCCTCGTCGCGCGGCACGCCGCCTTCGCCCTTGAAGATGGTGACGTAGAGACGGTCTTTGGGCAGGCCGAACCACGTCTCGGAGGTGACCAGCTCCCAGGCAAACGCGATGGCGTCGCGCTTG
>CAXUMX010000006.1:16095-88839 GCA_964252395.1 uncultured Acidobacteriaceae bacterium
CCAGCATCTCGAAGAATGTATGGTGGCGGCGCGTGAAGCCGACATTCTCAAGATCATTGTGCTTGCCGCCGGCACGTACACACTTCTGTGAGCTGGTGGCGCGCAGGTAGTCGCGATGCTCCGCGCCCAGGAACACGTCCTTGAACTGATTCATGCCTGCGTTGGTAAACAGAAGCGTGGGGTCGTGGGCAGGCACCAGGGAGGACGAGTGGACACGCCGATGCCCCTTCTCCTCGAAAAATCTCAAGAACAGTTCGCGAATCTCTGCGCCGGAACGGAGTTGCATGTTTCGAGTTTACATTTCGCGCGGCGTCCAGATTTCGCCTTCGCGCGCGCGCTCCGGCCGAGCAGGCAGCGTCTCCAGCTGCTCTCGGCAGCCAACCATGCCCAGCAGCGCACATAGCGCATCGAATGCGTCGGGCGAGTGCTCAGCTGCGGCCAGAACAGGGAGGGGGAGGACGCGAAACTCCGGGCGGCCCAGATGCTCCCGTCGCTCGGAAACGTTGGACACCCTGGTCTTTCCGGCGAAGATGCGTGGGTAGATCTCAATCGCCAAGGGGAAGCGCGGCGGATCGAAGGGCCAGATGCAGAAGCCGTGCTTCTTCAGTGTGAGCAGGTGTGGCATGCCGCGCACGGAACCTGTGCCAACAGCACCCGCACCTCCAATTTTAAAGGATGAGCTGGGCCACTTTCCTGTGCGCGCCTTCACTTCGCGTTCGGTTACGCGGAAACCGCGGCGATCCGGGTCCCAGTGGTCAGGCGGGCAGGTCTTCGCAGATCTTCCCCAGAAAGGCGGCTCACAGTTCGCCAGCCATCGCTCTCCATGCGTTTCGACGCGACCCCACAGGACATCTGCAGAGGCGCAGCCCTGCGCGTCGAGGAACCATTGCGGATAGGAGAACGCGAAGTCGAAGCCCACAACGATATCCGGAGTTTCATCGCTGGCAGCGATGACTGCCTGGACGGTCTGCTCCCGTGTGCGCTCCGCGGTCAGGGTGACAGAGCCGTCGTGCCAGTCGGCGATCCAGATATGCTGGCGTTGCCCGGCGGAAGATGCATCTCCGGACCAGTCGATGGCGAGGATGCGTGCAAGCATCAAAGGGTAGACGGCTCCTCGGGCCTCAACGGCGGAATCTAAGACCATCGTACCCGAGCAGCAGCAGGAGAAACCCAGCTTGAAGGAGCCACATGTCGCGCTATCGAACCCGGGCCGCGCTGTGCTGCTTGCTGCTGGCCGGTTCCGCGGAAGGTCTGCAGGCGCAGCAGATCGTCAACGTGCCGCGCATTACCGTGCAGACGAACCAGCATCCAGGCTTACTGGCACGGCTGTTCCGCTACTACCACGACGACTGGTTTCCGTCGCAGAATGCTGCCCCGGCTTCCTCCGCCCCGGCACGACGCGGTCTGCCTTCGCCGCTCGATTCGCCGCCGCTGCCCAGCTCGGACTGGAGCTATGGCGGGTCGCCCAATATCGGCGCGCCGGATGGCAACAGCTACCCATTGATGACGACGATGAACGGAGCGAAGTCCCGCAGCAAGATTTATGGATGGATTGAGCCTGGCGTCAATGCATCCACCTCCAGCTTCACCAATGCGCCGGAGGTCTACGACCAGTTTCCGAACGCCATTCATCTGGATCAGCTGCTGCTCTATGTAGAACGGCTGCCGGGCACGGTGCAGACCAGTCACTTCGATTGGGGCTACCACTTTACCGCGGTGTATGGAACGGACTACCGCTACTTCACCGCGAAGGGTTACTTCTCCCAGCAACTGCTGAAGTTTAACCGGCAATATGGGGCCGAGCTGCCAATCGAGTATGTCGATCTCTACTTCCCGAAGGTTGCGCGCGGCCTCAACATTCGTGTTGGCCGCTTCATCTCAGTGCCTGGCATCGAGGCGCAGCTGGCGCCCAACAACTACACCTTCAGTCACTCCATCCTGTATTTCATTGACCCGTTCACGGATACCGGCGCCATCGCGACGCTGAAGCTGAACGATCAGTGGCTGGTGCAGGCCGGAATTACCGACGGCCACGATGTAGCCCCGTGGACCAACGATGCGCAGCCCTCAGGCACGCTGTGCGCCGACTACACGACCCGCAGCGTGAACGACAATGTGTACGCCTGCGCGAACGGCATCAATGATGGAGACGACGGCTTCGATAATCTGCAGCAGTTCGACGTCACCTGGTACCACCGCTTCTCAAAGACCCTGCATATCGCCACCGAGAGTTGGTACATGTACCAGCATCGTGTACCAAATGTTGCCGGACGCGTCGCCAATCCGGTAACACCCGAGCTGGGCACCAACGGTGCAGCCTGCCGCATAGGCCAGCTTCGCTGCACCGCGGGTGAGTATGCGATTGAAAACTATGTCGAGAAGGAGCTGTCTCCGAAGGCGTTCCTGTCCTTCCGGTCAGAGGTGGTGAACGACCGCCGCGGACAGCGGACCGGTTACGCCACCAAGTACTCCGAGAACACGCTGAGCTATACGCGCTGGATCGGCACGACGGTTCAGATACGCCCGGAGCTGCGCTTCGAGCATGCCTACGATCTACCCGCCTACGATGGCGGGCGGACCCATTCGCAGTTCACGGCTGCTTCCGACCTGATCTTCCACTTCTGACGCTTCAGCCTTTGGTCTGCGAGAGTTGGGCAATTGCGTCGCTTGCGGAAAGACGATCACCGTGCTCTTTGCTGATCTTGCGGAAGCGTACCGTGCCGCTGTGATCGAGGATGAAGGTGCTGGGGTACGCGGTCTCGTGATCGCCTTCCCAGCGCAGGCCATACTGGTTGGTCACGGTGTAATCGGGATCGATGACCAGATGGACGTTCGCCGGTAGCTTCTTCTGCTTGGAGAGAAACTCCTGTGCATGCCCGGTAAGGTCGGCCGGCGGGCCCGGATAGACCAGCAGTACCTCAGCGCCAGCCTTTGCGAAGTCATCGGCGTGGCTGATGAAGTCTTGCACCTGGCGCGTGCAGTAGGGGCACTGATAGCCGGGATAGCCACGCAGCTCCACCAGCACAGTCTTGCCCGTCTGCTCGACCGAGTGCAGTGACACCTTTGTGCCCTCCGGCGTCGCGAGTGTGAAATCTGGTGCGTGTTCCCCCACGCCGGGTGTGGCTGCGAAGGCAGGAGCTGCCAGCAGCAGAAGCGAAAAGATCAGCCGTCCGATCATGAAGTCCTCATCAAGCGCAGCAAGGGTCAGGGCTTACCTATGACAAAGCGTCACCGGTACCACTGCGCCGTCTGACGCAGTAAGGGAATCGGAGTTACACCGAGGCAACGCTTCTTTGTCGTCGCTGAGGACTAGTGGGAGGAAGCGTCTGGATCGAATGGTGGCTCGCTGCTGCCTTCGGCGTCCTGCTGATCCGGCAGATCCTCATCGGGCGGGAGCCAGGCGCGCAGCACCTTGAACACCGTTCCGGCGGAGAAGCCGGCGCCGACGAGTCTGCGCATGGCACGCACGGTCTCTTTTTTATCCTTGGGCTGCCGCATGCGTTTGCGTTCGATGTAGGCACGCGCCAACTGCTCTTCGTTGACGGATTCGTAAGCAGCGTCGAGAGTAGTGGTGACAAGCTCCGGATGCACACCCTTCTGCATCAGCCCCTGTTGCACACGACGCCGGCCGTACTTTTCGTTCTCCTGCCGCAGGCGCGTGTAATCGGCGGCGAAGCTGGCGTCGTTCAGGAATTTGTACTCTTTCAGTCGCGCGATGACGGCCGCAATCGTCTGTTCACCCGTCTCGCCTGGCTCCACACGGGTGCGCAGCTTGCGCTTCAGCTCGGCAACAGTCTGCGCGCGCCGGCCCAGCGACGCGGTGGCGTAGTCGAACAGGCCGTTCTCATCCAGGGGCGCCCGGGGCTTTGTCGGCTTGTTACTCCAGCTCATCGGTTCACTGGCCGTCTGCCGTGGCAGGCTGCTGTCCATGGTCGCTGGTCCAGCGGCGGCACCAGGCATTGACGGTGCGGTACCAGAGCTGGGAGTTCTGCGGCTTCAGCACCCAGTGGCCTTCGTCCGGAAAGTACAGCATCTCCGAGGGCACGCCCTGGCGCTGCAGCGCGGTAAACAACTGCATGCCCTCACTCACGTCCAGGCGGTAGTCCAGCTGGCCGTGCACCACCAGTGTTGGTGTTCGAAAACGTGACGCGTACAGGCTGGGAGACCAGCGCCGATAGCCCAGCCGGTTGTTCCACGGCGTTCCCTTGAACTCCCATTCGTTGAACCAGAGCTCGTCGGTGGTGCCGTACGCCGACTCCGTATCGAACATGCCGTCGTGGGAGACGATACAGCGGAAACGGTCCGTGCGGCCGAGGATCCAGTTCGCCATGTAGCCGCCGTAGCTCGCTCCCAGCGCGCACTCACGGGATTTGTCCAGGAAAGGGAAGCGCAGTTCCGCGGCGTCTAGGCCGCGCATCAGGTCGAGGTAGGCTTTGCCGCCCCAGTCGCCGTTCACTCCGTCAGTAAATGCCTGCCCGTAGCCGGTGGAGCCGCGCGGATTCACCATCACGACGGCGTAGCCGTCCGCGGCCAGCAGTTCCGGATTCCAGCGATAGCTCCAGGCATCGCCCCAGGCTCCTTCCGGTCCGCCATGCATAAGAAACTTGACCGGATACTTGTTTCCCGGATCGAAGCCGGGTGGCCGAACCAGCAGACCCTCCACGCGCGCACCGCCCGCGCCGCGAAACCAGTAGTGCTCCATCTCCGGCAGATCCAGTTGCGAGAGCAGCGCGTGATTCAGTCGCGTCAAGGGCTGCTCCGGCACCTCCGCAGGCTCGGCCAGGGGAGTGGCGCGAGCTGTCTTGCTGCGCCGCAGGTGCAGGGTAGGGGTGGCGTGATGTGCCTGCTTTGCGACCACGGGCTCGTCGGCCAGGTTCAGCATTGTGATCTCGGCCGGTCGCCGCACCGTAGTGCGGCTGGCGATCATGTGCGCGCCGTCGGGAGTGATCTGCAGGTCGGCGTACTCACCTCGACGGGCCAGCTCAAAGCGCGTGCCGCTGGCAAGGTCCAGCTGAAAGATAGGCGCCTCTGCCGCATCGTCGCTGACGAAGTAGAGGCTCTGCGAATCCGGCGCCCAGGCAAGCTCATTCACCCAGCGATCGAAGTCAGCCATGGGTTCAGTGATCTTGTGCGTTGCGCGATCGTAGAGCGCCAGACGAAAGCGATCGCTCTCGTACCCGGCGTGTGCCTGCGATCGCCATGCGATCCACTTGCCGTCCGGAGAGTAGCGCGGATTGAAGTTGCCGCCGGCGCTGGTGGAGATCTTCACGGGCTTGGCTGCTGGATCGCGCAGGTCGAGCGTCCAGAGGTCGACGTGAGTGGATAGCGCAGGCACAGCGTCTGTGTTCTCCTCGAACACCAGCTCGTGCCCGTCCGGCGCGAAGGCATACGCGTCCGCTCCGCCGACTGAGAATGGAGGAACATCGCGCGGGTCGCCGGGTGTCAGGTCGCGAGCGGTTCCGCCGTCCACCGGCTGAAGGAACAGATGCGAGCGGGTATCGCCATGGAAGGCGTTCCAATGGCGGTAGAGCAGGCCGGTGAACAGCTGCGCTCGCACTTTGCTTTCCGCATGCTGTTTGGCGCGCTCGGTGTTACAGCTCTCCTGTTCTGCGCCCGGCGCGCAATCCGGGTAGACCGAGGAGGTGTAGAGGATGTACTGCCCGTCGGGGGACCAGATGGCGCCGTCCGCGCCCATCGCCGCGTGTGTCACTTCGCGCGCCTCGCCCAGAGTGCCGCTGCGCGGATCGAAGCTGGCGACATAGACCTGCTGCGCACCGTCGCGCGCGCTCTGAAACAGTACCTGCTTGCCGTCTGGAGAGAAGCGGCCTCGATTCTCCCCCGGCAGAGAGGCAGTGATCGGCTTCTCTTCAAGCGGCCGCGAGCCGACGCCGGTAGGCACGATCCAGAGGTGCGATGTCTTACGGTTCTGCTGCAGATCGACATCGGTCACAGAGAATAGAACCCAGTGGCCGTCCGGCGAGAGTGAGAGGTCGTCCAGCCGCCGCATATGCGCGAGGTCTTCAAACGTCATGGGGCGCCGTGCGGGCACCTGCGCATGCAAGCGGGATGGAAGCAGCAGCGAAGCGATGAACACAGCCAGTAGTGCGATAAGGCGGCAACGGCGCATGTCGAGGCTCGCGGGGGGATTTTGGTGGAGCAATCTTCCTGGGACGAAGAGAGCCGGGACGCCTCTCCGCATCAGGAACATTCCTCTAACGACCTCCCATCCTACCTGCTCGCAGCAGGTTTGCCGCAGCGATCTGGAAGTGGAGTGTGCGCCGCTTGCTTTCTGGCAAAAGGGAAGGGCGCTGCCGCCGTGAATCCTCACCGGCTGCAGCGCCCTTTCGGAATGAGTTGTGGTTAGAAGTTGCCGGCGGGGCCGCCAGCGTCGGGCGGTCCACCTGGACCACCTGGGCCACGGCGCTCATCCCGGTCGGGCCCACGCCTCTCGCGCCGCTCCGGCTCGATCGCCTTCAGCGTCTGCCACTGTGCGGTGGTCAGCACGCGGCGGAGTCCCAGCAGCATGCGCGCATTCGCCTTTTCGAGTTCAGCCCGCGACTGCGCGACCTTGTCGATCTGACTCAGGATGCGGCCCTCGTCCGGCGTATCGGTCGCCAGCATCGGCTCCAGGATGGCTTCTTCCTTTTCCACTGCGGCATGCTGGTCGATCAACTTCAACCGGCTCTGCTGGAAGATGTCGTCCATCTTCTTCTGTTGATCCGCGCTGAGCCCCACCTTTTGCGCGATCTCCGGGTTGTTCCACCAGCGCCCGCGCGGCCCCATGCGGAATGCACGTTCGATAGGAGGAGGATGCGGACCCGCAGGGCCATCCGGCGGCGGAGGCGGTGCTGCGTTGGCACTGCTGGGTGGAGGCGGGACGGCCCCCGGCTGCTGAGCCAGCAACGGTAGTCCACTGAACAGGAGCGCGGCTGCAGCCCAGTTCAGAGCTCGACGGCTGTTGATGTTGAATCGCCTCATGGTGGTTGTTCTCTCTTTCCTGACTCTTCAATTACTGCTGCTGCGACTGGCTGTTGCCGCTGGTAGTGGTCGCAAGCGTCAGCGGTGCCAATGCATCGGGAACTCCCTGCGCCACATCCTGATCGACGGCCTCGAGCAGCGCATCGTCCTGGGCCAGCTGCTGCTCTCTCTGCTGCTGTGCCGCCGCCTGCAGTGTCACCTGACGGGCATGCCAGCGGGCCACCGTCATCACCACGGCAAACAGCAACACTGCGGCCACCGCCACCAGCGTCTCCCACCCCACCCTGCGCCGCGGAGCGATCGTCTGCTGCGGTGTGCATGCTGCCTTGCGCTCCCCCCACTCCCGCGCAGCGATGCCAAACTGCTGCAGTGTGTCGGCCAGCGGCAGCACCTCCGCTTGGCATCGGGTGCACCTGGCTACATGGGCGCGCTCCGCCTCCGTGCTTTCGCCCAACTGCCAGCGCACTTCGGCGTCATCGTCCAAATGTTTCATCGTCATGCTCTCTCTCCCTGCCGCACCTGCTGCTTCACTGTCTCCAGCGCGCGGTAGAGGTGGGATTTGACCGTGCTGATGTTTAGCTCTGTGGCTGCGGCGATCTCCGGCAATTCCAGCTCCTCGACGAAGCGAAGCAGAAAGATGCTGCGCTGGCGCTCGCTCAGGGCATCGACTGCCTGCCACACTGCGGACAGCCTCTCGCGGGCAATCAACCGGCTCTCCGCGGAGCTGGTTTCATCCGGCAGCCGCTCGCTCATCTCTGCGGCATCCAGCATCGCCGCCTTTTTCCAGAAGCGCAGTCGCCGTACACGTTGGTAGTCGCGCACCAGATTGACGGCGATGCGCATCAGCCATGTGCTCATTGAGCACTCGCCGCGGAAGCTGGTTCGGGCGTTGTGGGCACGCAGAAAGCAGTCCTGGGTCAGCGAGTCGGCAGCATCCTCATCTCGCGTCGCAAACAGGATGTAGCGATAGATCCGGCCGCGGTACAGCCGGATCCACTCCTCCACGCTTGCCTCTGGAGCCAGCGCGTCCGGGGCGACCTGATCGTCCCCTGGGACCGCGCTCGGTAGCATCTCTTTCATCAAACCTGGAAGCGCGTCTGCCATGCACACGGATAGACGAGGGCTTGCCGGGCGAGTCTACAGGGGCGCGAAGATTTCCGCCGTTTTACAGCAGGGCAGCGCACTCGAAGGCGATCTGTGCTGCTTCGGCTGCGGGAAGGGTCCAGATGGCGAGCGGCGAGTCCTGCTGGCTGAGGCGCCCGGGGCGGAAGACGCTGCGCTTGTTTACTTCCTCGTCCAGCTCTGCACCGGCCCAGCGCAGCGACCGGCAGACCCGGGCCCGCACCATCGGCTCGTCCTCGCCGATACCCCCGCCGAAGATGACTGCTTCGGCTCCGCCCAGCGCTGCCAGGTATGCACCCACCTGCTTGGTCACGCGATAGCAGAACATCTCCATGGCCAGGGCGGCGCGCGGCTCAGTCCCGAGCTGGCGCATCAGCACCCGCGTGTCCAGCGAGATCCCAGAGATGCCCAACAGGCCAGACTGCTTGTTCAAGATATCCATGGCGCGGTCAACGTTCATTCCGCCCAGCTCCGTCAACACCTGCACGATAGCGGGGTCGATGCTCCCGCTGCGGGTGCCCATCATCAGCCCCTCCAGCGGCGTCACTCCCATGGAGTTATCGACGGCGCGGCCGTCGCGAATGGCGGCGGCAGAGCAGCCGCTCTCCAGATGCAGCGTCACCAGGCGCAGCTCCTCAAGGGGGCGGCCAGCCTCAACCGCATACCGCTCCATCATCGACCGATGCGAGAAGCCGTGGAACCCGTAGCGGCGGATGTCATGACGGTCCGCCAGTTCAATGGGTAGAGGGTAGCGCCACGCTACCTCGGGCAGGTCCTTGTAAAAAGAGGTGTCGAACGCCGCTGCGACCGTCATCTCGGGCGCGTGCTGGCGCAGCGCGCGGATCACCTCCAGCGAACGCGCATTGTGCAGTGGGGCAAAACGCTCCAGACCCTCGATCGCCCTCTCCGCGCTTTCGTCGGCCAGTACGGGATGGTCGAAGTGCCGCCCGCCATGCACGACGCGCACGGCGGCCAGGTCCAGGGCATCGTAGTGCGCGCCGTGCGCCGCGCCTTGCGTACGCAGCCAGTCCAGCAGCAGGCCGCTGGCCGCGGTAAAGTCCGCAGCCTCGACTTCATGCGTCTCGGCACTCTGTCGGCCGTCCATGCGCGCGAAGCTGGCGGGCGTCTTCTTGCCGATGTCTTCAACCATGACGCCGACCCGGGTGATGCTCTGGAAACCATAGCGCTGCTGCGGCTGGAGCTCGATGACGTCCGCTTTCAGGGAGTTGCTGCCGGGGTTCAGGGTGAGGACCAGGGGCACCGTTGCCTCCACTCGCTGTTGGATGCTGCCGGAGCTTTTTCGCTCGTGGGGGCGTCTAATCTATGCAGGCGCCCCGGGTTTATCTTCTATCCGCGGCATATGAAGGAGATGTGATCCATTCATGCGAGCTGCCGTTGTCCTTACCGCGTTGCTGATTGCAGTTTCGCCTCTCCCCATCGTGCACGCGCAGGCAACGTATACCCAGCTGCAGCCGACCGACTCCGGCTTCGGTCCCTTGGACAAGGCGACACCCGCCATCCCGCCAGAGGAGATCATCAGCAAGTTTGCCGCCAAGGAGAGTGAGTTCCGGCGCGCCATCGGCGGTTACACCTACACCCGAAGCGTCACCATTGAGACCATCGGCGAGGATGGCAGGCCCGACGGCGTACACCAGCAGATCACCGAGATCTCCTACGACACCAAGGGTGCGAAGCTGGAGCACGTCACCTTCGCGCCGGCCGATACGCTGGAGCGCATCCAGATCAGCCCTGCCGATGTCTCCGATATCGAGCATCGTCTGCCCTTCGTGCTGACGACCGAGGATCTGGCCGAATACAACCTTAGCTATGTGGGGCGCCAGAAGGTGGACGATCTGGACACCTACGTCTTCGACGTTGCGCCCAAGCAAATTCTCAAGAACCATCGCTACCTGCAGGGCCGTATCTGGGTGGATCAACGGGACCTGCAGATCGTCGTGGTCAGCGCGAAGAATGTGCCGGACGATCTTCGCAAAGGGCACGAAGATTTGTCACTGCCGTTTACGACCTATCGCGAGCAGGTGGACGGCCAGTACTGGTTCCCCGTGTATAGCAAGGCGGACGGCATCCTCCACTTTGCCGGCGGCGACGGGTATCTGTCGCAGGATGTGCACGTGCGCTCTATCGTGAAGTACAGCAACTACAAACGCTTCGGCTCCTCCATCAAAATCACCTTTGAGGGCCAGGACATCACTGGCAATCAGCCGCCGGCCAACCCGCAGCCCGGCGCCGCGCCCCCGGCGAACGGTCAGCCCGCTCAGACTCCACCGGGCTCCACTCCAGC
Source organism: uncultured Acidobacteriaceae bacterium (assembly GCA_964252395.1). Classification (GTDB taxonomy): domain Bacteria; phylum Acidobacteriota; class Terriglobia; order Terriglobales; family Acidobacteriaceae; genus KBS-83. The sequence goes on from CAXUMX010000006.1 coordinate 26,498, forward strand.
TGCGCCTCATCCGTAATTCCCAGCCAGCTTCGGGGTTTGCTGGAGCCGGGTGCTACTGCCGTGATATGACGGATGATAATGAGCAACGAGAAAGAGAATGATCCGGCGGCGGCAGGCAAGCAACTCGCGGCAGAGTGGGCGGCGGCCCAGGTGGAAGAGGGCATGGCCGTCGGGCTGGGAACCGGGTCCACCTCCGCGCGAGTAATCACGGAGATCGGACGGCGTGTGCGCAACGGGCTGCGCATCGTGGCGATCGCCACCTCGATGCACTCGCACCAGATGGCAGAGTCGCTGGGCATTCCGCTGACCGACTTCCGCAAGCAGCCCCGGCTCGACCTCACTATCGATGGTGCGGATGAGGTGGAGCGCGGCACGCTTCGCCTGATCAAGGGCCATGGCGGGGCGCTGCTGCGGGAGAAGATCGTTGCCATGGCGAGCAGCCGCATGCTGGTGGCGGTGGATGCCGGCAAGCTGGTCGATCAGCTTGGCTCTGTCTTCACCGTACCGGTCGAGGTTGTCCCTTTCGGCTGGGAGACGACGGAGCGACGACTGCGCGAGCGGGGCTTCAACACTGAGTTGCGGGTCAACCCGGATGGCCAGCCCTTTGTCACCGACGGCCAGCATTACATCCTGCACTGCAACCTGCCGGCTGACCAGACCGCCGAGCAGGCAGGGGAGATATTCAAATCCATCACGGGCGTGGTGGAGCACGGACTCTTTCTCGGTATTGCGAGCCAGGTGGTGGTGGGACGCGAGCCGAAGGTCGAAGTGCTGGAGCGCAGCAGCCGCTGACTCGGAATCCAGCCGCGGGGACAAGGTCCAGCAAGCGCGGCAGATACAATCAAAGCATCCGTCATGCGCTATCCGATCGATGACTTACGAATTCTCTCCGCCGCGGTGGTCGACTCGCCGCTGACGCTTGAAGCGGAGCGGCCCGTCTCCGATGCTGCTGCCAGGCTGGTATACGAGACGCGACAGCAGGTGTTGCGCATCCTGCGGCAGCAGGATCATCGGCTGCTGCTGGTCGTCGGACCCTGTTCCATCCACGATACCGAGGCGGCGCTTGAGTACGCCCGCCGGCTGAAGCCGGTCGCAGCCTCGCTCGCCAGCCAGCTGCTGATCGTCATGCGTGTGTACTTCGAGAAGCCGCGCACCACTGTGGGTTGGAAGGGACTGATCAACGATCCTCATCTGGATGAGTCCTACCGCATCAACGAGGGGCTGCGCATGGCGCGCCATCTGCTGCTGGACCTGGCAGAGATGGGTGTGCCGGCGGGCACAGAGTTTCTCGACCTGATTACGCCGCAGTATCTGGCGACGCTGGTCAGCTGGGGCGCGATCGGCGCCCGCACTACGGAGAGTCAGCTGCATCGTCAGCTGGTTAGCGGCCTCTCTTGCCCGGTGGGCTTCAAGAACGGCACCTCCGGCGACGCGGGCATCGCGATTGAAGCCATCCTGTCTGCGGGCCAGCCGCATACCTTCCTCGGTCACACCAAGGACGGCCAGTCCGCCATCTTTGCCACTCGCGGCAATGAAGACTGCCATCTGATTCTGCGTGGCGGTCGCGGCGTGACCAACTACAGCGCGGCGGATGTGGAGCGGATAGCGCAGCTCGAGACCAAGTCCGGGCTAGCGCCGGCGCTGATGATCGACTGCAGCCATGCCAACAGCCGTAAGGACCACACCCGCCAGCCCGCTGTGTGCCGCGATGTAGCGGCACAAATTGCAGGCGGCGATACGCGCATCATCGGCCTGATGCTCGAGAGCAACCTGGTCAGCGGTGCGCAGAAGCATGTCCGGGGAAGGCCGCTGACTTACGGCCAGAGCGTGACCGATGCGTGTATCGGTTGGGAGGAGACAGTGCCGCTGCTTGAAGAGCTGGCGACTGCGGTCGAGACGCGCAGCCATACCGCGGCGAGAGCGTTACAGCAGACCTGAGCGGCGGGACGGTTGAGGCTGTCTAGAAGGTCTGCACCTTCTGAACTCTACCGTTCTCAAAGCGCACGACCACGCGGTGCCCCTCCTTCATGTAGAACCAGGTCTCGCGCAGCGAGTCGTCGGGCGTGTCGTCGACCTTTTTTTTATCCGGCTCGCCAGAAGAGAGCAGCACCATCTGGTAGGTCATACCTTCCTTGATGGTCTTGGTCCGCACGGCATCCTGGTACTCAGGAGGCAGCTCCTGCGTCAGCAACTTTTGCTGCACGCGGCCCGTGTCGAGCACGCGTCCCAGGTCGCCCAGAAAGGCCTGCGGCGCCAGGTCTGCATCGCTTAACTCGTGCTCGAAGCGGAAGTTGATCCGGCTGCCGCCGGCACGCTTGAAGCCGGCTCCCTTCTTATTGGCGTTCTTGCTGGCGCCTCGCCCTTCGCCACCGCCGCCCAGGTGAACCTCCACGCGGTCATTGTCGACCTTCACGTTGGTGATGGTGACCCACTCGTCGCGCTCGACACCTACGCCCTTTTCCTTCAGGTACTTCGTCAACTCCTTCAGGTCGATGCCGCGCTCATCCAGGCGCTTGCCATTCGGCTGGTCGAGATAGAGGTCCAGGCCCTCCTTGTAGGCCGGCATATCCAGCAGCGCCTTCACGTCCTTTCCCAGCAGCAGCTGGCTCAGCTGCGCCTTGGCCTCCTTGGAGGTGGAAGCGTAGGCTGTGGCCATGACTATCACTGCCGCGGCCGCCCAGGTTGCGGCTGCGGCTCGCAGCAGTCGCACGACTCTGTAATCCATCGGAGACTCCATTTCACGAGAATCAGCTTGGGTTGCGGCAGGCGCAACTCCGCTGCCGTGCAGTACGGTCACCGCACATTGCGGAGAACTGTAACTGCGCAGGAACAGAACAAAGTGTCGGGGGGAGAATGCCCCGACATCATGCCGCGACAGCTATGGAATGTCCAGCGATTTCTGCTCCGCACCCAAGCCTCGGTCCCGCTCCAACTCCAGCAGCGCGCGCTTGCGTTCCGTCCCCCAGCGATAGCCGGTCAGGGCACCGCTCTTGCCGACCACCCGATGACAGGGCACCACGACTGCCAGAGGATTGCGTGCGCAGGCCCGCGCCACCGCCCGCACCGCGTGCGGCTGACCCAGCTCCGTGGCCAGCGCGGAGTAGCTGCGTGTTTCGCCGCGCGGAATCGCCTGTAGAGCCCGCCATACCCGCTGCTCAAAGGCAGTGGTCCGCAGGTCCAGCGGCAGATCGAGCGCGACGGGGTGCTCGGTCATCCGCGAGAGCACGGCGGCTGCAGCCTTCGCGAGCGTGGGGTCCTCTGTCTCCGCCGGCTGAATGTCAGCGACAGGGAAGCGGCGCCGCAGTTCGTCCTCAAGCTGCGTGGCGTCATCGCCGAGTGTGACCGCACAGAGACCGCGAGTGGTCGCCGCAATCAGCACCTTGCCCAGTGTGCAGTCCTCGACCACGAAGCGAATGCTCTCGCCGGCGCCGCCCTTGCGGAAGCGCTCCGGCAGCATCCCCAGACGCGCGTCCGCGCCCTCATACATGCGACTGGAGGAACTGAAGCCGGCTTCATAGGTTGCGTCGGTCACGCTGCGCCCGCCGGCGAGCTCATCGCGCAGTCGCGCAGAGCGCAGTTCAATCTGGTATTGACGCGGGCTGATGCCGAGCACTCGCTCAAACATGCGCTGTACCGTGAAGGCGCTCAGATTAGCCATGCGTCCCAGCTGGTTCAGCGTGACCATGCGCTCCCGGTGCTGCTCGAGGTAGCCGCATAGCCGGCGAACCAGCTCCGCCTCCGCATGCATCCCGGCGGGATGGCAGCGGCGGCAGGCGCGGTAGCCCGCATGGATCGCCGCATCGGGACTGGCGAAGAAGCGGACGTTGTTCCGTGCCGGGCGACGGCTGGGACAGCTGGGGCGGCAGAAGATGCCGGTGGTTTCGACCGCATATACAAACTGGCCGTCGCCGGCGCTGTCGCGCGCCTGCACCTGCCGCCATGCTTGCTCAGGGTCGAACGGGGGCGGTGCTGTCGTTAGAGTGAGGGGTGGTGCCTGCATGGTTGCCATGCAAGGATACTGCGCCCGCCGGGGCGGCGGGCGCGCTCCGCTTCTTGCCGTCGAAGTAATTCAGTGGAAGCTGGAAGCTGCTCCCGATTTAAGGAAGCAGCCCGAACATGGCCACGCTGTTCTGGGTGCCGACAAAGACCTGTCCATTCACCACCACGGGCGTGATGAACTTGTTGCCGTTGCCGAAGGCGTCGCGGCTGCCCGCCTGCTTGCTGTTGTAAAGCTCATTGGCCAGGTTGGTGGCGTCATAGGCGTGCAGCACTCCGGGCGAGCTTTGCGCGTCCTCAAGAGCCCATACGATGCCGTTCTGATTTCCGTTGGCAGAGACCGTCGGCGTGTTGCCGGGATACGCAAAGGTCTGAGTCGACTTGCTTGAGGCGGGTCCAATCCGTCCGTTGCTGACCGGGAAGGCCTTCAGGCTGTCGCCCTGGCCTGCATAGAACACTGTGTTGTTGAAGTAGGCAGGCCCGGACCATGCACCGTGGGCAAGCGCGCCTGGGACGTCCTGATAGATATTGGCGTTGCTGGCCGGATTGAACTTGCCCAGGTTGTCGCGGTCAGCAACGTAGATGTGACCGTCCTTGCCGGCTCCGACCAGAAGATGACGGACAGTGCCGTTGGCATCGGTGACGTCGGGCAGTAGCATGGCCCCGCCCGAGCCAAGATCTTCGTCCGCGTTCGACTCGGCCACCGTATTCGTGGGCTCGAAGAAGTCTGCCACCGCCAGCTTGCCGCCGGTGGTGCTCAGCTTCATGATGGCGTTTCCGTAGTCCTGTTTCGAGGGAAAGCCGTTCGCATCGAAGGTGCCATCGAACGTGCCGTTCGCGTCCAGGAAGTAGATGTTTCCACTGCCGTCGGCCGCCATGCCATAGCCGCTCATCCACACGGACCCGTCACTGCCGTTCGGTGTCAAGTTGAGGATGGAGGTTTGCTGTAGTGTGTTCTCGTCATAGGCCATCACCCAGCCTGTATACAGATAGCCGTCACAGTGCGAGGTCCAGGTCAGATAGATCTGCCCGTTCAGCAGCAGCAGTCCGGCGCGCTCCGCATAGCGAGTGGGATCGAACACCACGGTGCCGTTCTTTGAGTTCGCACCGGTCCCGGGATAGCTGCCGGTGATCTCCACCGGACTGCCAGCCAGCTCCGCGCCCGTGGTCAGGCTCAGCGCATGCAGACGCTGATGGTAGGTATAGGACTTGTCCGCATTCTGGAACTGGCTCATGCCGACGACGTAGATGGCGCCCTTGGCGCGATCGATGACAGGCGTGGAGGTGATGCCGATCTCCGGCGTGATCTGTCCGCAGCCAAAGTCATTGCTCGGGCTCTCATTCTGCCCCAGCACGGAGACTTGCCACAGCGCGGCGCCAGTGTCCGCGTTGTATGCGTACACGCTGTCATGTTCGGTCGCTACATACAGCACGTTGGTGGCGGTACCGTTTACCGGGAGCGAGCTCAAGTAGAGCGGCTGCGCATCCACCTTGCCGTCGGCCGGGAAGGTGCGCTTCAGCCCAAAGGACGCGCTGTTCACGTTGGCAACCGTCAACGTGGTCTCTTGCGCATTCAGACCTTGGCGAGTGTTGTCGTAGTGGTACGTAGTGACGTCCGGCAGGCTGGCCGTGGGCGGGACCGGCGGCGGTGGCGCAGCCGGAGCAGCCTGGATCGTCAGGGCGAAGTTCACTGCGTGAGAGAGCGAGCCGGAGGTGCCGGTGAAGGCCACCGTGTACGAGCCGGCTGCGGTGCTTGAGGCCGCGGCGAGCGTGACAATCTGCGGGATACCAGCGCCCAGCGTCAGAGTGGCTGGCGAGGCAGTGACCCCGGCGGGCAAGCCGGTGATCGCGACCGCGACGTTGCTCGAGAAGCCATTGGACCCGGTCGCAATTACGGAGAGCGCTCCGCCCGCGACACCCTGCACGATGGTCTCCGATGCCGGCGTGATCGTCAGCGTGAAGTCCGGAGCCGGTGTTGGTGTTGGCGTCGGCGTAGGAGTCGGACTGGGCGTCTGCGTCGTCGTCTTCGAGGAGGAGCTGCCGCAGCTCGACAGGCCGCAGAGCGCGAGGACGGTGGCCAGCAGCGGCAGCAGCAATAGGCGCGGCCACTTGCCTGCGCCCTGCTGACGCACTGTTCTCTGGGACGTTCTCTGTGACGGGGGAATAGCCCCGCTCTCTGCCGTGCGCGACATCGGGGAAGACTCTTCAAACATGCGGGGCGCCTCAGGTCTGGTTCGGATAAGCAAGCCTAGGTGGGATGCGCGCTGGCGGCTCTGCCGCCGCTTCCCCAAGCTGTGTTGTACGGCAAAATGGCCCGCCTGTTACTGCAGGCGGGCCGCGATTGTAGCAATTTGGTTACGCGTGAGCAGTGACTGCGGACTTGGCAGCGGTCTTCAGTGCTTCGGCCTTGTCGGTAGCCTCCCAGCGGAAATCGCCGTCGGTGCGGCCGAAGTGTCCGTAGGCAGCGGTCTTCTTATAGATGGGACGGCGCAGGTCGAGCGACTCGATGATGCCCTTGGGCGTAAGTGAGAAGTGTTGCCGTACCAACTGCTGCAGTGCCACAGCGCTGAGCTTGCCGGTGCCGAAGGTATCGACCAGCACGCTGACCGGCTCTGCCACGCCGATAGCGTAGGCCAGCTGGACCTCGCAACGATCTGCCAGCCCGGCGGCCACGATGTTCTTGGCAATGTAGCGGGCCATGTACGCAGCCGACCGATCCACCTTTGTCGGGTCCTTGCCGCTGAAGGCGCCGCCGCCGTGCCGGCCCATGCCGCCGTAGGTGTCGACGATGATCTTGCGGCCGGTCAGACCGGTATCGCCCATGGGTCCGCCGATGACAAAGCGGCCAGTGGGGTTGATGTGGTACTTGGTGTCTTCGTCGAGCAGCTTGGAGGGAATGACGAACTGGATGACATTCTTCAGAATGTCGCGGCGCAGCTCGTCGTTGCCGACGTGCTCCGCATGCTGGGTGGAGATGACGATGGCATCCACGCGAACCGGCTTGCCTTCTGCATCGTACTCAACCGTCACCTGGCTCTTGCCGTCGGGCCGCAGATAAGCCATCAGGCCGCTTTTCCGGACTTCGCTCAGCCGCCGGGTCAGCTTGTGAGCCAGAGAAATGGGAGTGGGCATCAGCTCTTCCGTCTCGTTAGTGGCGTAGCCGAACATCATGCCCTGATCGCCGGCGCCGCCGGTGTCCACGCCCATTGCGATGTCGCCGGACTGCTTGTTGATGGTCGAGATGACCGAGCAGGTGTTGGAGTCGAAGCCGTACAGCGCGTTGTCGTAGCCGATGGCGGCAACCGTGCCACGCACCAGGGATTGAAAGTCGACGTAGGCCTGAGTCGTGATCTCACCGGCAATGACCACCAGGCCAGTGCAGGTCAGCGTCTCGCAGGCGACGCGGCTGTAAGGGTCCTGCTCCAGGCAGGCATCGAGAATGGCATCGGAGATCTGGTCGGCGATCTTGTCAGGATGGCCTTCGGTGACCGACTCCGAGGTGAATAGGAACTTATCGCGTGGTTGAGACAAAACGAGCTTCCTCCTCTGATTCTCTGCGCCGTCGATCGGAACCTCTCAAGGGAATCGAACAGAGTGCGCCCAAGGGGGCGCCGCGACGTTGCAGGCCTCCCCAACAAGAAGCGTCTAGGGAAGCTAAGTAACGGTACCAGAGGCGGCGAATGGGGAGCAAAAGAGTCAGCGCAACGGGGATCTTGCGGGATCCAACAGCGGATTCAAGGCCTCCAACGGCTGGCCGGTTCCCGCGTGCCGTTCAATGCGTAGAGCCGGTACCCGGGGCTGGCGTTCGGACGTCCCCACCACCGGATCACCCCGGGAGACGAGCGATCCGCGTAGAGATGATAGTGAGCGCGGAGGAACTCAGCGAACCCGGGCCACCGCTCAACTTTTGCGTACTGATCGTCGCTAGAAAGGAAATACCCGTCCACGATGACGAACAGGACCGGAGGCCGTACACGAATTTCCTGTATGAATTGGCTGCGCGAGTCTTCGACTGCCTTACCTGGTTTCTCGCCGAAGATAAATTCGTCGTAAAACAGGCTCGTGGCCTCCCGCAGGCGCATGCGGGAGAGCGTAGCGTTACAACCCTGAACGCTGTCGAGGCACTGTACTCTCCCATCCAGCTCAGGTCGATGGAATTGAGATAAGTCGTGCTCCAGTGCTCGCCCAAAAGGATCCGCCGGCTGATAACGCCATGTGCGCATGACGGATAACGGTGCAACAACGCATGCACCAGTGACCAAACCGGCGACAGCGGGAAGCCAAAGTCTCTTTGAGGTGCGTATCCAGTTATTAAAGTCAAACCAGATGAGCGGCAATAGGAAGATCAGAAACGAATACCGATGATAGGGAAACCCCTTCCCTTGAGCTACATACATGGAAAGCCCACCCACAGTAGCAGTTGCCAGAAGGGTGCGCCGCGGGTCCAGGCTGCCGCGAGAAGTGTCAAGAGCCAGACAGATCACCCAAAACAGAATGATCGCGAGAAAGGGCGAACAACTGTGCAGGAGCAAGTAGCCCATGTGATGCCGGCTAATGGCAGCGTGGTACGGCAGCAGAATATGAAATACGAACCAAAATGCTCCGAGAGCATGTTCGCGCCATAGGTATAAAGCGAAGCAGAACAGAGGAATGGAAAAGCCGAGAGTGGAGTAGATCCCAAGGAATAACCGGCGGCCCGGATGAAGGCGAAGGGCACAGACCGTATATGCCAAGCACAACACAGTGATAAGTGCTGACGTTGGCTTGATGGACGCCGCCAAGCCATGCAGAAAGCCAAAGCCGAACGCCCAATGCCCTATGCTCCGCGACTCCAATGCAATCCCTAGGCAAGCGATACCCGCTAGAAGCAAGACCGAGATAACCAGATCCCGCTGTCCGATCTGCGCAATCCCATCCCCGCCGTGGGCGACGGCGAAGAGACATGCGGCACTCAAGGCGGCCAGTCGTTCACCGCGGCGTGCCATCACTTGCATGCACAGACCGCCGCAGAGCAACAGTCCCAAGTCGAAACAACGCCAAGCCAAGGCGCCTTGGCCGAGGATGCGGGTCGCGAGGAGGTGCGTCGCGTAAGCCCCGGGCATGTTGATCTCTACGAAGTCTCGGTAGGGAACCCAGCCGTGGCGGATGAGAAAGACGCTGTACTGCATCAATGCCGCGTCGCCGACTAGGGGCCAGTGGAAGCTGACGAAGACGAAAACGCATACGCAGAGCATCAGCGATAAGGCGCTGATCTGGAGAGCGCTCCTTACAAAGTGGAAGCGGAGAAGCGAAGGCGAGGTTTGCGGTACCAACGACATACAGCGATACTACGATCTTGAGGCAAGAAAGCCACCCAGGCAGGCATCCTCCCGGGCGGCTTTCTGCCGAGTTGTTCGCTCGAATCGATCTAAGGAGCGCTGGAATTCCAGATATTCGATGAGAAGTTTGACTTATAAACCGTAAGGAGGTAGCCGCTACTCGGAACGATTGCCAGCGTTGGGCTCTGTGTAAGTGTTTGGGCATAGGTATTAGAAGGCGCAAAGTTGAAGCCATCGTAGGTGCCGGTGGCCACTTCATAATTGTGAGAGACTATGCTCCTGCCGAAGATATACAAAGCTTGGAATTGGTTTCCAGGAGTAAAGAACGAGACCAGGTCTGGGTCGCCGTTGAACTGGAGGGGCGCTATTCCCGGCGAGTTGAAGTTAGTGCCATCCGGCGATCCAGCCAATACAGGATTGCCAGAAGAGTTCCTAAAGCATACGTAAAGCTGAAACCCACGCCCCGCAGGTGCAAAAACGGCGAGGGATGAGCCACTTGTAGTGTTTAGTGTGGAAGGCGTGACTTCGGCGGCGAAGTTGGAAGGTGAATCGTTAAATGAACGAAAAACTCGGATCTGTGGTCCGCTATTTGTGTTTACATTTACCGACATATAGAGAATTCCATTGAAGAAGGCGAGACCTGGACGAGAATTTGGATCAAGGGTCTCAAGAGGGCTGATCGGAAGATTTACCGGCATTTCCTGCTGGTATGCAGTGCCATTAGAGAACACCATTGTGTAGAAAAAGCGACCGCCAGCATTAAAGACGACCCATGCAAATGTGCTTTCACCTATAGCGTTTATAGCAGTTCCGCTTGGAAGGGTTGTGATAGTAGGAGCCGACCATGCAGTCGACGCACCGCCCGCGGTTGTTGTAGCTATGGCGAGGTGCTGGGAGCTGTGGTCGAGATAGGCGACGTATACCTTATTCTCGTTTGCCACAGTGGCGGCAGCTGGCGAGCTGTCCGTCAGCAGCGCGGTCTCTCCGCCTGGGCCTGTCGTGAAGTTTGGGAGATTTTGCGCGGAGGCGATTGCTCCGCCAGTAAATGCGCCAAGCAAGCTTAGGTGTGCGCCTACCATCAGGCACAGTCTTCCGAGTACCGTTTTCTGCGAAGGGCTACTCATTTCGGGGACCCTCATTCTGGTGTTGTTACGTGAACGTACGCGGAGAAGTGAGGACTTTCCCGAGCTAGGAAAGACCCTTTGCTCCTGTACCCACTTTGCTGTCTACCTATTGGTAGAGGCATACAGTTACGTTTTTAACGTAACTGTATTCCGGACATTAGCATGTCGCTGATGGGATAAACAAGCCACCTTAGCAGTGGCAATTGTGAATATCTGACGGTGACCGGTAGCCGATACCGAGTGCGAATGCCCTTAGGGGAGATCCGCAGATAAGGAGTCGCTAGTACTGCGCGGCCACGGGTACGGACTGAGCAGTAAGCGAGGAGGAGACGCCTTGGGGCCGGGTAGCGGCTGCTGCCTTGTTATGCACGTAGCCCCACACGAACCAGCCCATGCCGAGCACTAGCATAACGAGCGCCAGTACGCCGGCCCAGCGGGCAAAGCCATTGCTGCCATGCTGTTCGCGGCCGCGGGAGCGGCCTACGTTCTCGGCAAACTCCATCCACGCCTGATCCTGCTCGATGGGTACTTCGACTACGGGAGCCAGCTCCAGATACTGGCTTACCCACTTGTCCTCGTCGAGATCCGCAGCGCGGGCGTAGCTGCGTACGATGTTTTTGCGGAAGACACCGCCGGGCAACTGGTCAAAGCGTTCCTGCTCGACCGCTTCGAGATAGCGCGTGGTGATCTTGGTCGCCGCGGCGATCGCCTCCAGCGGCACCTTCTTCGCTTCTCTGGCCTTCTTAAGGTCCTCTCCAAAGCTGCCCATGTTCACACCTTATCGTCGTCTGCGCTGATCCTGCCGGGGTGTCGGCTCGTGGGGCCCCGTGTTTCCGTTTCCCGGTCAGGTCTTCGTGGAGCAGAGACGTGCATGTTGATCTATTACCAAAGTCTCGTTGTCTACCGTACTCGTTTTCCTCAGGCTTGAGAGCACCACTTTCCGGGGAGAGGGCGCATCCCCCACCAGGCACCTGTCCCGGTGACTGCCTTGCTACACTCGTCCCATGAACAAGCTGGTCATCGGCAACCTGCTTCACCGGCCGATCCGCGCCGCCATCAGCGTGCTGGCGGTGGCCATAGAAGTCATCATGATCCTCTCCATCACAGGAGTCTTCCTAGGCCAGATCGCTGGCAACCGGGCCAACACCAGCGGGGTCGGGGCGGACATGGTGGTCCAGCCGCCTAATGCCAGCTTCCTGACTTCTATTGGCGGCGCCCCCGTGCCGGCCAAGGTGGCGGACGTACTGCGTAAGCTGCCCCATGTGGCGGTGGTGGCGCCTATGATCTCCCAGCTGAGTACGATCGGCGCGGTGGAGAGCATCTGGGGCATCGACTTTGCGAGTTACAACGCACTGCGCCCCTTCAAGTTCCTGGCCGGCGGCCCGTTCCAGGGTCCGAACGACGTGATCATCGACGACTACGCGGCGCGCCGGGACAAGGGCTACAAAGTCGGCGACGTCATCCAGGTGTTCAACCGCCCGTTCCGGATCTGCGGGATCGTGGAGCACGGCAAGGGCGGCCGCAAGTTTGTCCCCATCCGCACGCTCGGAGCGCTGGACGGGGCCGAGAACAATGCCTCCTTCTTCTATCTAAAGAGTGATAACCCGGTTAATCAGGACCTGATCCGGCAGGAGATCAAGGCCACCCCGGGCCTGGGCGAGTACCAGGTGCGCACGCTGGACGAGATGCTTTCCCAGATGACCCCGGATCGGCTGCCCGGCTTCAACATCGCGCTGCGCGTGGTGATCTCGATCGCGTTCATCGTCGGCTTCATTGTCATCTTCCAGTCGATGTACACGGCGGTCATGGAGCGGACGCGGGAGATTGGCGTCCTGAAGTCCCTGGGCGCCTCGAAGCTCTATGTGGTGAACGTGGTGCTGCGGGAGACGGCGCTATTCACCACGGTCGGCATACTGCTGGGTCTGGCGCTGACCTTTGCCATCAAGGCCGGGCTGAATCAGAAGTTCCCCACGCTGCCCTTCCCGGTGGAAGGTGCCTGGATGCTGCGCACCACTCTGCTCGCCTTCATTGGTGCGCTGCTGGGCGCGCTCTACCCCGCCTATAAGGCGGCGCAGAAGGATCCGATCGACGCTTTGGCCTACGAATAGAGCTTGCCCGGACAGACGGCCTCCGGGGCGGATGCGCTAGAAAGTAACACGGCGGATAACTGCCACAGCAAGAGCTGTCATCTCTGTAGCAAAGCATCCCCGCCCCATGCGCGCGGCGAAGCTCATAACCACCACGGTGTATTTGGCTCGCATGCGAGCAGAAAGGCTTGGCCCCGCAGGGCGGGGTATTGCAGAACGTTGGCCACTCCTACGCTGAATCCGGTGCGCCTGGCCCGCCCCCGCCTCTCTGCTGGCAAGGCGATTGTTGGCTTGTGGCTGCTGCTGCTGGCCGCAGTCCTGGGTGTGCACTATGTCCACCTGACAGCAGATTTTCCGAATCACTCGCAGTGGATGGACTGGGCCAAGTACACCGACGAAGGATGGTACGCCAACGCCGCTATCCGCCATCAGCAGGCCGGTTCCTGGTACATGGAGGGCGACTTCAATCCGGGCATCGTGCTGCCGGTGTGGCCGGTGCTGGCAGGGCTGCTGTTTGCGGTGACGGGCGTCAGCCTGACCGCACTGCGAGCTTTGACCGTAACCGTCCTGCTGATGGATATGGCGCTGATGTATCTGCTGCTGCGCCCCAGAACCCGCGACAGCGGTCGTGCCGACGGGCTAGCAGATGCGGGCGCCCTTTGGGCACTCGGCGGCGTGACGGTCGCCGCGACCAGCGCGGTTCTCTACTGTTTCAGCCGCATCGCGATTCTGGAGCCGCTCGTGGTCTTCTGGTTCCTGCTAGCGCTGCTGGTGGCCCGCGCCGCTGCGGGCGCTGCGAACCGATCGTGGCAGAGAGGGCTCTCGGTGGCGCTGGGCCTCGTGCTGCTGCTCCTGATCCTCACGAAGACCAATGGCGTGTTGCTGGCTCCGGCGATCGGTTGGATGCTGTGGCCACCGAATATCGGCGATGGACGCCGCGTGTGGCGCTTCGTTGGCTGCGCAGCACTCGCGCTGGGAACGACGGCGACGCTGTGGGGGCTCTACTACGTCGCGCTGGTGCGGCCGCACTATGCCGCGGACTACCACTACTTCTTCTATGCGAACACCTGGCCGCGTCCGATCGGACTGCGAGGCTGGCTTTGGAACACCTGGTACACGCTGCACGGTGTCCTGTGGACGGGAAGGCTGTTGCCGGCCACCGCAGCGGGCGTGCTCCTGCTGTCCGTGGGGCCAGCTCGCAGGCTGTGGCGCGACCGCCTGTTTGGCGCCGCGGTTCTGTCGGTGGCCGCGGTGCTGTTCTTCATCTGGTGGCACAACAATACGCAGCCGCGCTACTATCTGGTGCTGGTACCTGGTCTCATCTTCATCGCAGTGCTGGGCGGTCGGGAGCTGTTCTTGAGCAGGCGGTATCGCGCAGCGGGGATGGCCGCTGCTGCCATGCTGGCGATCGCATGCGTGTATGGAGCGGTTCGTATTGCGACCTTCACCGCGTACCCGGAGTACACGTATCTGCAGGCTGCACAGAAGCTGACCCGTTACATCGATCAGCATCCTGCCGGGAGGCGCCTGGTGCTCTCGATCAGCGGGGATGAGTTGCGCTTGATGACCGGGATACCCGCCATTTGCGACGACTTTGGCACCGAGCAGCTGGCCGATCGGATCGAGCGCTATCAGCCGGGCTGGTATGCGTCCTGGAACGATGTGGACGGAGGCACGCTCGAAGACATCCATACCCGCTACCGGCTGGTACGGGAGATCAGCTTCCCGGCGCTCGACGACTCGGATCGCGACCAGCTGATCCTGTACCGCATGATGCCGCTGCCGGGGCCGGACGTCGGCGTAGAGGTCGACAACACGCCGTAGGCGCAGGGCCCGTACAGCACTCAATCAAGCAGGGCTGCGAGCTCTGCATGGCCACGCTGCGTGGCGTAGTCGGCCGCAGTCTTGCCCCGGTCGCAGCGCAGCGTCGGGTCGGCTCCGGCCTTCAACAGCAGTTCAACTAAATCTTTGCGGCCGGTCACCGCTGCCTGATGCAGCGGCCGGTACCCGGCAGCTTGGACGGCATTCGGGTCTGCTCCGTGGGCGAGCAGCAGCCGCACCGTCTCCTGATCCTTCGAGAGTGCAAGCGTCGCATGCAGTGCCTGGTTGCGCAGGGGCGTCCCGGAAACCTGGTGCACATCGGCACCTGCGTTGAGCAGCAGATCGACGGTTGAAGAGTCGGCGAAGGCGGCGGCAAGGTGGAGCAGGGGCCAGCCATCGGCAGATCGGCGATTCGCGCGTTCCCTGGCCAGATCCGGGTCATTGCCCAGGAGCAACTGCAGCCGGGCCGTGTCGCCGATCGCAGCGGCCTCCGGCAGATCGAGCTCCAGGCCGGACCGCAGGAAGTCCCGCACCAGCGTCTGGCCGCTGTATACCGCCCAAAGCAAAGCCGAGACACCCTGGGCGTCCCGGCTCTCTGCTATCTGCGGCTCTTCCTCTACCCAGGAGGCAATCTCAGTCGACGCCCCCCGCTTGACCAGGTCGATAAAACTCTTGCTCACTCGCTCAATGTAGCAGCGGCCACCACGGGTGCGGTGGAGGGCGGTCCTTTGGGTGTCTCCCGGGGTGCGACCTGGGTTGGTGTCGGAACCGGAGGAGCACCCGTTGGCTTGGTGCGGTTGGAGTAGATGCGGAAGGTCACCTGCAGATTCACGACCTCCGGGACAGCCTTGCCATTGAGAGTGCCGGGCCGGAAGTGCGAGTGCTGCACTGCCTCGACCGCCTTCTCATCCAGGCCAAAGCCGATGGGCCGGACGATGGTGACCTGGCCGGGCTGCCCGTTCGCATCTACGACGGTCTGCAGAAAGATCAGGCCGGCGATGTTGTTCTTCTGGGCGTATTCGTTCGAGGCTGGGTCAATGGAGTTAAGCAGCTGCGGCGGCTTCACGTCGCCGCCGGGCCGCATGGCAGAGGCGCCCAGGCTTGCCGTGCGCTCCCGGCCGGCCTTGGTCGCGAAGTAGTGTTGCCAGTACGGAGGCAGGGTCGCGATCACCGAGTCGTTCAGGCCGGGCGCGAAGATCTCGTTGACCGCCTTCGACAGCTCCAGGAAGCTGACGCGCGGGTCGTGATTGGGGGCAGGTTCGGTGGCGACGGCTGCGCTCGCTACCGCGGAGCTGGCTGCAGGCGCGCCGGTGGATGATGTGGGCGCGTCGGGCACTGCGGCGGTCTGGGTGTCGCTCGCGTCCTGCTCTGTTGCAGCGGGTTTGGCGGTGGCTGGCAGCTTGGCCGCGGCGGCCTTGGCGGCCTGCTCCTTCTCGAGCTCCTTCTTCTTTTTCTTCTTCTCCGGCTCAATCACCAGACGCTCGACAGAGATATCAACGGTCTTCTTCGGGTCAACCTTGATCAGCTCGAACGGCTTGGTGTCGTCCTCATACGGGAGCGCGCCAAAGAAGTGCAGGCCAATGCGGTGACCGCTCAGCTCCATGGAGTGCTTGGTGAACTTCACCTTGTCGATCTCGATCGCACTCAGGGCGAAGGAGCCCTTCTGCATGGGATGGGCCGGCTTCCCAGTGGTGTCGAACTCCAGATGGTCGTCCTGGTAGAAGCCGCGCAGGTAGAAGGTTTTGCCGACTAGCTGCTTCTCCAGCAGCTCCGGCGCCGAGGCGGCAGTGACCGCCAAAGGGCCAAGCGTGGCGCTCTGGGCAGCCACCTGGGCGGTGATCTGAGCGATGGTCTGCTGGGCTGCCGGCGAGGTCTCCGGCGGGGTGTCTGTGCTCTGCGAGCTGGCCAGAGGCACTGCGAGCAGACAGGCAGCAGCAAGGGCGAGCAGTGGCCGTGCGGTATTGGAAGCGTGCATTGGGCGGGCCTTCCGTGAGAGGTGCGCTCTGGGACAGGCGAGCGGTCGTCGGCTCGCCGTTCACAATCGGGCGGTCCTTCCCGACCATTCAAGGGCAGGTGGTCAATATGGGACAATTCGACGAAAGAGCGGAGCGGATGCCACCTCCGGGGGAGGACGAGCTGCGGTGACCGCTCTCTGGGTCGCAGACTTAGCCTCTGTAACCTCATGACGGGAAGTACCTTAAGTACCTGCCCCGCGTCAGTGCTAAAGGGTGCCGTCAGAAGGTCGTTTCTGCCGTCGTGCATCCAAGTGAGCCGGAGCTACCGTTCCCCGGACCGAAGACTTTGAGGAGCTTTCCAGCGATGTTCATTGCACGCACTCTGTGCGTTTTCCTGCTTTTGGTGGCGACCGCGCATGCGGGCCGGCGCCCAGCCAACCCCGCCCCGGCACCGGCCGGGCACATTCCAGAGAATGCCATCTCCTCGGGCGCCCTGGACGGCCATACAGACTGGAAGTGGAACCACGACCCGGACACCCCGGGAACCTCCGACGGCAGCAGCAAATATCCGGTGGCAGACTTATCCCCGGATAATGCCGTGCGCCAGTTCGATATGTCGTTCACCAACCGAGGCGGGGAGCTGTATCACCTGCAATTTGCCCGGGACGACGCCTCGACGCACTTCATCTACGACACGTACGTCTACCTGAGTGACCCGGCGCAGGTGCAGAACGTAGAACTGGATATGAACCAGGTGATTCCGGATGGCCGGACTGTGATCTTCGGCACGCAGTGTGCCGGAGATTCAGGCACCTGGCAGTACACCACGGTCGTGCAAGGCAAGACCCGGTGGAACAACTCAAGCGTTCCATGCACCCCGAAGACCTGGGTTCCGCGGGCATGGCACCACGTTCAAATCGCGTCGCACCGAGACCAGGCTGGAGTGGTGACGTACGACTGGGTGGGGGTGGATGGCGAGTACCACGAGTTCCAGAATGCGGGCGGCCCTTCCGCCCTGGCGCTGGGCTGGCACGAGGCCGACCTGCTGTTGAATTTCCAGCTGGACGGGGTTGCCAGCAAGAGCGGCAGCGTCACGGCGTATCTGGACCGGCTGACCATCTACCGCTGGTAAGCGGCAGATCCGGGCCGGACTGGCCAGGGCAGTTTTCGGGGACGTCGGCCCCACCGTCCCTCATTGACGCACCGCCCTCGCTGAGATATCCTGAAATCCTCGCGCAGTCCTGCGTCTGCGCGCCTGCCGGATGGTTGGTGCGGGCGTTTCGCAGGCCGGTGGTGTGGAAACGCTTCTGTCTCCCTGCGCACCCAACGCGATCCAGTTTGTTGACCGCGGAATCATGAGATGCCCTCGCGTTTTGTGCGTGATTGCGCATACGGCGTCAAGGGTTTATGAGCAGTTTGCCTGTCCGCGTACGAGGCGGGGGCCGCAACGATAGTTTTGAGTGGAAGGGCAGAGGATACACGAAGATGTCGACTTACATGCCTAGCGCGCACGAGATCGCCCGCAAATGGTTCGTAGTGGATGCCACCGGCAAGACGCTGGGGCGACTGGCCACTGAAGCGGCGAATGTGCTGAGCGGCAAGAACAACCCCCGGTACGCGCCCTTTATGGACATGGGCGACCACGTGATCGTGATCAATGCGGAGAAGATCCGCCTGACTGGCCTGAAGACGCAGCAGAAGATCTATCGCCGCTACACCGGCTTTCCGGGTGGTCTGCGCGAGGAGTCGTTTGTGCGCCTGATCGCCCGCCGTCCGGAGAAGGTAGTTGAAGAGGCAGTACGCGGCATGCTGCCCAAGAGCAAGCTGGGGCGCCAGATGGCGACCAAGCTGAAGGTCTACCGCGGCGTGGATCATCCCCACCAGGCGCAGCAGCCGGTGGCACTTGAGATTGCCGGGGCAGCGCGCTAAGCCGCTCCGCATACTTTTCGGAATACAGCGTTCAGGAAGAGATCAGGAAAACGATGGCAGATCTGGTTCAGTACTACGGAACGGGGCGGCGAAAGTCGAGCGTGGCTCGCGTGTTCCTGCGTCCGGGCAGCGGAAACTTCAGCGTCAACCACAAGGGGTACGAAGAGTATTTCGTCACCGAGCAGCAGCGTGTCTCCGCGAAGCGACCGCTGGTCCTGGTGGAGATGCTGGCCAACTTCGACGTGCTGGCGAATGTCTCCGGGGGCGGCGTAAGCGCCCAGGCGGATGCGGTGAAGATGGGCATCTCTCGCGCTCTGCTCGAGTTCAACCCGGAGCTGCGCAAGACTCTGAAGGCGGAGGGTCTGCTGTCCCGTGATGCGCGCATCAAGGAGCGCAAGAAGTACGGACAGAAGGGCGCCCGCAAGCGGTTCCAGTTCTCGAAGCGCTAATCGCGGGACTGTAGAGGATCGGGTCTGCCGGCGAGTCTGCTCGCTGGCGGGCCAGGCAAGTGTAGTTATCCCCCGCGCGCCGTCCAACGTGGCGGCACACGGGATCAATCCGCGCCGGGGCTCAACCGCTGGCGGGATGCACATCACGAGGAGGTCGTTTGGCCACTATCACCATGAAGGAGCTGCTCGAAGCGGGAGTCCACTTCGGGCATCAGACGAAGCGCTGGAACCCCAAGATGAAGGAGTACATCTTCGGCGAGCGCAACGGCATTTACATCATCGATCTGCAGAAGACCCTGAAGATGTTCAAAGAGGCGTCGAAGTACGTGACCGACCTCACATCGACGGGCAAGGTCATTCTTTTTGTCGGAACCAAGCGGCAGGCCCAGGACGCGATCGCAGAAGAAGCGAACCGCTGCGGCATGTTCTACATCAACCAGCGGTGGCTGGGTGGCTTGCTGACGAATTGGGTCACGGTGCAGAAATCGGTACGCCGCCTTCAGGAACTGGACGATATGGCCACAGACGGCCGCTACGACCTGCTGACTAAGAAGGAAGTCATCCGGCTGGAGCGCGAGCGCAAGCACCTGCAGGCCAACCTGGCCGGCATCAAGGCAATGAAGCGGCTGCCCGACGCGATCTTCGTGGTCGACTCGAACAATGAAGCGATTGCGGTGAAGGAAGCCCGCAAGCTCGGTATCCCGGTTGTTGCAGTGGTGGATACGAACTGCGATCCGACCGTGGTCGACTACGTGATCCCCGGTAACGATGACGCACTGCGCGCCATCCGGCTGTTCACCTCGAAGATCTCCGACTCGGTGATCGAAGGCGTGCAGATGTCCACCGACAAGCAGTTTGCCGATGCCACGGCGGGCGCAACCGCGCTGCCAGTGAACCAGGCCTTTGTCGGCGAGCAGAGTGCAGTGCCGGAAGAGCTTGAGGCGGGTGCGGATGCACCGGCGGCCGAGCCCGAGGAGACCGAAGTGGTGGACCTCGAAGCAGCCCTGGGCGGCGGTATCCGTAAGGCGCCGGCAGCCGTCGGTGCCGCTGAGCCTGAGGTGGTCGCCGAAGCTGGTCACTGAGTTCTGTTTCCGCCGGACCGCTAACCTGGTCCGCCGCGAACCAACCTGAGAGCGTGGCCGTGAGTGATCACTGTGCCACGCTTTCCACTGTATAGGCTTACTTACCCGCCCGCCGACGCGTTCAGCGCTTGCGCCGGGCACAAAGGATGATGCGGAGATGTCTGCAGTGAGCGAGAAGATCGATGCGAAGCAGGTGAAGGAGTTGCGCGAGAAGTCTGGCGCGCCGATGGGCGACTGCCTGAAGGCGCTGCAGGAGGCCAAGGGAGACATGGAGCAGGCCTTTGTCGTTCTCCGCAAGCGGGGCATGGCTTCCGCGCAGAAGAAGGCTTCCCGTTCCACCAACGAAGGCGCGGTCGGCACCTACATCCACGCCGGCGGCAAGATTGGTGTGCTGGTGGAGCTCAACTGCGAGAGCGATTTTGTCGCCCGCACTGAGGACTTCCAGGAACTGTTGAAAGACATCGCGATGCATATCGCTGCCACCGACCCGCGGTACGTGCGTCGGGAAGATGTGACGGCTGAGGACATGGAGCGCGAGAAGGAGATTTATCGCGCACAGGCTGCGCAGACCGGGAAGCCGGCGCCGGTAGTAGAGAAGATCGTCGAAGGCAAGATGAGCAAGTTCTACGAAGAGGTCTGCCTGCTCGATCAGCCCTTTATCAAGGAGCAGTCGATGACGATCTCGCAGCTGGTTGCCCAGAAGGTGGGCAAGCTGGGAGAAAACATCACGGTGCGCCGCTTCGCCCGCTTCAAGGTTGGCGATCCGAACTGGACCGTAGCGACTACCAAGCAGACCGGGGAAGATACTGCGCAGGCATAGCCCGCACGACGACAGCCAGGCCAAGGCCCGTTCTTATGGACGGGCCTTGCTGCGTATAGGGATCAGGATGCAGTTGCGGCCGCTGTCAGGCCCTGCGTCTGGTCTGCGGATTTGAGGATCGCCATCCGGTAGTAGACGCAGATGTGCAGGAACAGGAGCGAGGGCACCAGAAAGGCAGGCACCAGGATCCAGGGCAGCGTAGTCATAATGGCGCTGCTGGGGTTGACGTGAAATAGCTGCAGGGGGCCCGGGGAAGAAGTCGCGCCGAGAAAGAGCGCAGTCAGCAGGTAGGCAACTCCCAGGGTGTTCCACAGCTGGATCCAGAGCTGCGAGCGCGGGCGCCCTGCGCTCCGTAAGTTGAGCGCAAGGGGCACCGCCAATAGGCCGGCTACGATATCACCCCAGCCGGCGCTGGGGGCGAAGGGCGCGGGCAGGCGGTGCGCCGCCCATAGCAGCAGGAAGCTGAACCCCAGCAGGCGAACACCGTGGACGCCGACCAGCGCCCACAGCGGCGCCTGCCGGATCCGCTGACGCCCGATCGCGGTACCCAGGTCAACGCCGTGAGCACAGCAACCGGGACAGCGAATGCGATTCCCAGTCCAGCCGGACCGACAGGACCATTCGGGCCGAGGAGCTGCCTCGCGCCGATGCCGAGGACCAGAGCGAACCATACTGCGAATCCAGCCGCTATCTGCAGCCGCGTACGCAGGGTTGAGGCGAGGGTTGTGGTGAACAGGGAGACAAGGAAGGCAGCGCTGGCGGTCAGCTCTGCCATGGAGAGAAGATCCGGGGGGACCATATGTGTACCTACACCTTTCTGGGCATAACGGAAAAGCTCGGTGATAGAGACGACAATTTCGAAAGCGGACGGGGCCCCGTGTTGTTGTTTCAGCTACCGCGGGACTCCAGGTAGCTGAAGTTCTTTGAGTATTTGGTGGACTGAGGCCTCGGCGGCGATCCACCGTGGCAGCGTCTTTGCAAGTATCGACTCGCCGCGTCGCGTTATGGCCACTTTGCGCACCCTGGCGTCCGGCGCATCGGTGAAGGAGATGAACGACTTCTCTGCCAGGGGGCTTAGGTTGCGGGTGAGCGTCGTTCGTTCCACGCCCAGCAAACGGGCGAGTTGTGTCATGGGCAGCGGGCCGGTCTGGGCTAGGTGCGAAAGTATGGTGAATTGCGTGCCGCGCAGTCCGGAGCCGCGAAAGTGACGTTCATAGTGCGCAGTAACGGCACGGGTGGCCCGGCGCAGTGCAGAGCAGGTACAAGTGCGGGTGCGGGCGAGTTGGTCAGGGGCGACGCACATATAGTGTAGATACACTCTTCTGATGACGCGCGTACATCCGCGATGCGAAAAAAGCGATGAGGTCGCGAACTCCGATGCGGACCTACGCTGCATAGCGCAACCCGATGCCGTTCACTTTGCGGCAGGGGAGCGCTTCTTCGCCAACTGGGCTGACTGCCACGCCTGCTCGAGCGCAGCCTTCACCGCCTCCGGTTTTGCTTTGGCCAGCCGCACCAAGATTGAGCCCTGGCGACCCCAGGCGCCGGCCGCGGGGGTAAAGACGTCGGGCATGGTGTCGACCAGACGCGCCGCCGCAACCGGCGGCAGTTTGACCATGCCCCAGGCTGGGTCGGGGTAGCCTAGCGTCGCGAAGATACGGTCCGTCACGCGGAAGTCCGGATGGTGCATGTGTTCGCTCTCGATGACATTCGGCAGGGCAAGCGCGGCCCGGCGAAAGGCGTCGGCGGTCATACTGTTCCCTTTACCGGCTGCAGGGCCTCTTCCATCTCCGCTACGGACATCTCCTTGATCCGGGTGCCGATCCACCATTTGTACCCGAAGGGGTCCTCAATGCCGGCCATGCGGTCGCCATATGGCTGGTCCGCGGGTTCGCGCAGACTTTTCGCTCCGGCAGTGAGGGCGCGTGCATACATCGCATCCGTGTCCTCGGTGTAGAACATCAGGTTGATGGGCGAACCGCCATGTGCTGAATGCTGAAGGCGCTCACAGCGGGTGATTCGTCGGCCATCATGATGCGGCTGTCGCCCAGCTGCATCTCGGCATGCTGCACGCGCCCATCGGGCGAGCGCATGCACATCACCTCGTGTGCGCCAAAGGCACGGCTATAGAAGTCGATCGCATTGGTACAGTCGGTGAACATCATGTAGGGCTGGACGCTGTGGTAGCCCTCGGGTATGGGACTCAATTTCGCCATCGCAACTCTCCTCTGCCGTGATTCTGCTCGGCTGCCGATGTCGGGTCTTGTAAGAATCGGCAGCCCTCTCAGACCTTCAGGGGAACATGGTTTAGATGTTCTGTTGCAGCGGCTAGATAGGCACTGGGCGTCATGCCGATGAGGGCGGAGAAGTCATGCGCCATGTGCGGCTGGTCGTAGTAGCCGCAGGCCAGAGCGGTCTCTGCCCAGTCTGCCGCGGTTCGCCCGCGCAGATAGCGCAGTGAGTGCTGCAGCCGGCATACCCGCTGGAAGGTCTTTGGCGCGAGCCCGACCTGCTGATGGAAGAGCTGGCGCAGACGCCGCTCACTGATGCCGATCCGGGAGCTCAGGGTGGAGACATGGGCAGGCCTCTCGCTGCGGCTCAAGGCGAGCGCGGCACAGCGCACGGCCGGGTACACTTCGCCGCCGCAGCGCATTCGCTCCATGAGACAGCGAGCCATGGTCGCCAGCATCCTCTGCGGCGTGGACTCGGACAGCACCCGGTCTCGCATCCACTCGGCCTCCGCGCCCCAAAGGTCTGCCAGCGCGTGCGACCCATTTTCCAGCTCCGCAATGGGCATGGCGAAGAAAGGGAATGCTCCGCCGGGATGGAACTGCACGCCGAGCACGCGCTCCTGCTGGTTGCAGTCGATGGTGAAGCAGTTCGATCGCGCACCGGATACGGCTGCGGCGCCGAGATGACGAGTGCCCGAAGCATCCTCATGGATGACGATCGGTCCCTCGCGCAGATTGAGGATCAGCGCCACTTCTCCGTTGGGCAGCAGGCGCTCCCGGGCATGCGGTCCGGGTGCACCTTCCCAGTACCACAGGCAGCTGATGAGCCCGGCGAGCGGGCCGCTGGGCTCCATGCGGCAGCCAGGCATAGGCACCTCCCAGAGTCTGAGTCGCGAACCGGATTCCGCGCCACCGTGAGGCGGAATGCGGAGTGGCCCGGAGCCGTGGTCAAAGGATACGCTCAGCGGGCCGTCGGCCGCACTCGCTATGCGATACTCAACGAGAAATGTACAAGCGGATCCTTCTAAAGCTGTCGGGTGAGGCACTTGCTGCAGGGCGCGGGTTTGGCGTCGATGTCGACACGGTGTACCAGATCAGCTCCGAGATCGCCGAGGTGCGGAAGTTGGGCATCGAAGTCGCGATCGTGGTAGGCGGCGGAAACTTCTTCCGCGGCGTAGCGGAGCAGGCCCGGCAGATGGATCGCGTCTCCGCCGATCACATGGGAATGCTCGGCACGGTGATCAATTCACTTGCCTTCCAGGATGCCCTGGAGAAGTGCAGCGTGCATAGCCGGGTAATGTCGGCCATCGAGATGAACCAGGTCGCCGAGCCGTACATTCGCCGCCGCGCCATGCGCCACCTGGAGAAGGGCCGCGTGGTGATCTTCGCGGCGGGAACCGGTAATCCGTATTTCTCGACCGACACCGCAGCTTCGCTGCGAGCGATGGAGATCAAAGCCGATGTGTTGATGAAGGCCACTAAGGTGGATGGCATCTATAACGCGGACCCGGTGCTGACCGTGGACGCGGTGAAGTACGAAGAGATCACCTACATGGAGATTCTGCGGCTGGGGCTGAAGGTGATGGACATGACGGCGGTAAGCCTTTGCAAGGACAATGCCATGCCGATGATCATCTTCAACATGAATAAGCCAGGGAACATCCTGCGAGTCGCGGCCGGGGAGCGCGTGGGCTCGCTGGTGACTGCCTGACGGCAGCCTGCGTCACAGGGCTTCGTCGTGTCGAGTTGAGGCTGAGTCGAGGGTTCCCCGCTACCGACTGGATTCTGCATGGAAACTGCCGCAACATCCGCCGACGAGGCGCCGTCAGTAGCAGCAGTGACCCAGACCCTGGCGAACCCGGCGACCGCGCGCAAGTCCCGTCTGGATGCGTTGACGGGGATGCGTGCTCTGGCGGCGCTGAACATCGTCTTCTTTCACTTCTCTGATCCAAAGAGCTTTGGCTTCCTGGCGCCGGTGGTGGATGGCGGCTACATCACGGTCAGCTTTTTCCTGCTGCTGTCCGGCTTCGTCCTGGCTTACAACTACCGTGACCGGGCAGCGCGGGGAGAGATGCGGGCGGTCCCCTTCTGGCGAGCCCGCTTCTCCCGCATCTATCCGGTCTTCCTGGCTTCGCTGGGGGTCTCCGGGCTGGTGCTGCGGCAGGAGTGGTTGAGTCGCACGCATGGGGAGTTCGCCTGGGGCGTGGTGCTGACCCTGCTGCTGGCGCAGGGATGGTCACCTACTCTCTGCACCTTCTGGAACACGCCGGCGTGGACGCTCACGACCGACGTTCTGTTCTACGCGCTGTTCCCGATCCTGATAACAGTACGGCCTCCAAAGTCGCGCCGGCAGGCGCTCTGGGCCATGCTCGGCTGGTGGTCACTCAGCTTCGTGTTGCCGCTGCTCTACTGGTGGTTCAATCCGGACGGAGATCCGCACCCCAACCGCTACTCAGACGGCTGGTGGTTGCGAGCGATCAAGTTCGGCCCAGTGCAGCATGTGCCCTCGTTTCTGTTCGGCATGACACTGGCCAGCTTCAACGACACGCTGCCGGAGCGCAGTCATGTGCGGACGGCGCTGGGTGTGGGCGCATTTGCGGCGCTCTACTGGATTATGTGCCTGGGCAGCCGCATGCCCTATGTCCTGATGCATGACGGGCTGCTGATGCCGCTGTACGGCATGGTGGTGCTGGCGTTGGCCGGACGTAATCTGCTGTCGCGTGCTTTCTCCATCCTTCCCTTGATGGTGATTGGAGAGGCCAGCTACTGCCTGTATATCCTGCACTTCAACCTGTGGATGCTGCTGCACGATGACGCGCACCTGCTGGCACGCGCGGGGTTGCTGCGCTTTGACCCCTGGCTCTCCTACGTTCTGCTGGTGCTTGCCGCCATCGCCACTATGTACCTGGTAGAGCGGCCTGGGCAGCGCTGGCTGAAGCGCAAGATGGATCTGGTATCCGCGCCCGTGGCGCCGCCCAGCGTGCCCTAGGCTGAAGCTGAAAAAGAAAAAGGGGCTGCTCCCGATACCGGGGCAGCCCCGTTTCTTTTCCGTAGTTACTTGCCGCCGTACTTGGCAGTCACCTGGATGGGGTGGTCGCCGTGCCTCACTGCGGCCACTGCCGTGGCCCGGCTGGGTCCATTAAAGGGCGAGTTCTGCACCTGGCTGGTAGCTCCGGTGTTGGGGTCCAACAGCAAGCCGGAGACGGAGTTGTCGATGAAGTTTGCGGTGTAGATGTAACGGCCGATGGAGGGTTCCACGATGATGCCGGCTGGCCCCGGGTTCACCTGTGAGGAGCCGGGTCCCGCGACCGCGCTGGGAGTGCCCATCATGGAATTCAGCGCGTAGGCGCTGACCGAGCCGCCGGTGTAATTGGAGACGTAGATGTACTGCCCACGCGGATCAATGGTGATAGCGCTGGGCTGCTGCCCGGTCGGCGTCTGCGGCGCGGAGGGCAGGGACTCCAGGCCGCCGGAGGTTTCCACCTGGTAAGACAGCATCTGGTTTGTCTGGAAGTCGGTTACATATACAAAGCGATAGCTAAGGTCGCTGGCAATGGCCACCGGCGCCACACCCGCGCTGAAGGGCGATCCTGCCCCCGGGGTCAGGGTCCCGTCGCTACCGATGTTGTAGGTGGTGATCTGGCCGCGCGCGCCAGGGCCGCCAAAGCAGGCTCCTGCAGCGGGATAGGTCACGGTGGAGCTGCCGGTGGCGCCGCGGTTGCTGGCCGCCACGGTGTCGATCAGGGTGGTCAGCTGCCCGGAGGGATCGTTGACGACATACACGGTGCTATTGTTCCCCAGCACATTCACGGCGACGGGGTTGTTGCAGGTGGGATACGCAACAGGGGTTCCCAGGCTTCCGTCCGCATTGACGGGGTAGCGGGCAAGCGCGCCGACGCCGGGGGTGGTGGCGCTGAAGGGCGTGCCGTTGGCGCTCAGCCCGTAGGCGTACACCACGTAGAGCGCCTTACCATCGGGGCTGATGGCGAGATTCGTTGCGTCCACGCCTGGCGTTCCCGACTGCTGATTGGGATACGTGTTCTGCGGGAACAGCTTTCCGTCCGAGCCTGCCTTGAACTCGACCACGGTGTTGTCGTCATGGTTGACGACGTACACGAACTTGCCATCGGGTGAGGTCACCATGGCGACCGGATTGCGGCCGCCGGAGGGGAAGGGCGATCCCGGAATCTGGCGCAGCGCACCCGATTCGCCGTCCGAGGAGAAGGCGTAGATGTTGCCGGGATTTGAGCTGGCCGAGGCGACGTAAACGAAGTCGATAGTGTTGCTCTGCCCGCAGGCAGTGATACCCAGGACAAGGGCGGCGGAGACAGCAGATGCCAGCCCAAGCTGGCGAACTTTACGGAACATCATTCGTTTTCTACGTCCTTCATTCAAGCAAAGCGGGGACATTGCGAACTGTCCGAGGATTGCGATGTAGGCCTCTCTTCGCGAAAGGCCAGTCAACAGGTGCGGCACTTGACTCACGTCGACCCTGCTACGCTATCGCGCGGCACGGCCGCAGGGCTTCCTAGCCAGCTGGTGTGCGGGAGATCCTGATCCATTGTAGCGATCTCAGCTCTCCCGCGCCCGCATGACTAAGCTAGAAGGTCGTGCCACTGACGGCGCACCAGGTAGGGGATGCCGGTGCGCTCGGCATGGCAGTGGGCAGCTGAGTCAGGAAGCCCGCGTTCTGGTCGATGCGCTTGCCAGTGATGCTGCTGTCGTTGAAGTTGGCGGTGTACACGTACTGATTCGAGGGATCCTCGACGATGCAGCTGGGGCCGGTGCCCACGGTAATGACGTTGCCACCGCTGCTGACATCCGTAAGCTGCTGGTTCGCACCGATAAAGTACGCAGTAATGACGCTCGCCGGGCTGCCGTTGACCGTGTTCACGCCGGAGTTGGCCACCCACAGGAAGTTATGGGTCGTCTCCTTAATGATGCGCGAAGGGAAGACGGGTGAGGTGCCCTGTGCATTATTCGCACGCGGGGAGATGGCATTGCCCAGGCTGCCATTGCTGCTAACGGTGAACGGTAGAATCTGCCCGGTTGAGTTCGGCGGGCCTGCGTCGAGCGCATAGAGAGTGGTCCCGGTGACATAGACATAGGTCAGCTGCGTCGCCCCAGTGGGGGTGGGGGTGCTCTGCGTCAGGGTGAGCTGTCCGTTGCTCGAGTTCTGGTTGTAGATGAAGATGGCCTGGGCCGGATCCGCCGCTGTGGCGCCACTATCAGGACCCTGCTCTGCAACGAAGACGTTGCCGGAGGAGGACGCCATCCAGGTCGGGTTGGTGCCGACCGGGAAGTAGGTCAGGGCGAGGTTATTGGCATCGCGCTGCTGATTGTTCTGAACCAGGGACAGACGGCCGGTTGCCGAGTCCACGCTGAAGGCCGTGATCGCGCCGATCGTCTGCGGTCCACTGGGGCTGTCCGGCGCAAACTCGTCCAGCGCATAGAGGAAGCCGCCATCCAGCAGAATCGTGCGCAGGTTGGTGCCCTGGCTGGTGAAAGTCTGTTGATGCGTCAGTACGCCTTGACCTCCGATGGAGAACAGATCGATCTGCGAAGGCTGCGCGCCGCCGGCGTTGGTACATGCCGCCTGGCCGCGGTTGCCGCAGCCTTGATTCAGGATGTACATGTAGTTGCCGCCGGGGGCGACCAACGCCTGGATCGGATTCACACCAGCGGTGGCGGAGGTGCTGGTGCGCGTCAGTCGGCCGTTCGCGTTGTTGATCTTATAGGTGGACACCTGGCCAAACTGCTGTCCGTTGGCGGACTGCACACCGGTGACAAAGAAGTAGCCCACAGTGAAGGTGCGGGAGCAGGAAGTCATGCCGAAGATCGATCCGGCAGAGGCGGCGAGGGCCAGTACAGCCCGGCCGAGTGTCTTCAACTTCATTCGATTCCTTCATCCCGATGCAAACGAAATGCGCCGAGGGCTGCCTGGACAGCGTGAACTAAAATTTCGGGTGGAGACCCGCTTGCATTGTAAAAGGTAAGTGCCGCTCAGGGCTACTACGCGGCACTTAGCGAGCAGCCACAACCGGCGCGGACGCCAGAAAAGGCTTGAGCGCCGTGCCGTGGCAGAGCGCTCAAGCGGTGGGCTGGCTCAGCAGTCAGCAGGAGGCTACCAGACCCGGCAGCTTTGCTCCGGATACATCGGGGCGCCCTTCTTGCAGTGGAACGCCTTGCCGAACTCGTCGAAGTTCTGCACCGTCCCATTGACCCGGAACTTGCCGGGTGAGTGAGGATCGACCTTCGCCGAGAGGCGGGAGTACTCCTCGCGCCGGTTCTCACACCAGACCTGGCCGAAGGCGATGAAGAAGCGCTGTGCCGGCGTGTAGTCGTCCACCTTGGGCCCGTCCAGCTTCTTGCCCTCGTCTGCAAGCGTGTTCTGGAGTGCGAGGAAGGCAATACGTATGCCGCCGTTGTCGGCAGTGTTCTCGCCCAGTGTGAGCTTGCCGTTCACCTTGGCGCCCGGCACCGGTTCGAAGTTGCCGTACTCCTTTACCTCGCAGTCAGTGCGCTCGTTGAAGGCCTTGCGGTCGGCCTCTGTCTGCCACTCCCGCAGGTTGCCCTTGCCGTCGTACTTCGATCCCTCGTCGTCGAAGCCGTGGGTCATCTCATGACCGATGACAACGCCGATGCCGCCGAAGTTGACTGCCGGATCGGCCGTGAGTGAGAAGAAGGGCGGCTGCAGGATGCCTGCCGGGAAGTTGATGTCGTTCATGTTGGGGCTGTAGTACGCGTTCACCGTAGGCGGCGTCATGCCCCACTCGGTCTCGTCCACGGGCTTACCCAGCTTGTGCAGGTCGCGCTGCATCTCAAACTCGGTGCTGCGCCGCACATTCCCCAGCAGGTCGTTGCGGTCGATGGTGAGCTTGGAGTAGTCGCGCCAGTTCTGTGGGTAACCGATCTTGTTACGAAACAACGCCAGCTTGGCCTCGGCTTCCTTCCTGGTCGCTTCGCCCATCCAGGGTAGTTGCTGGATGTCTTCGCCCAGAGCCTTGTCCAGCGCGGCTACCAGCTGGGACATGCTCTGCTTGGCCTGCGGCGGAAAGTTCTGCTTCACCCAGTCCTGGCCTACGGCTTCGCCCAGGTTCTGGTCGGTCAGTCGCGTGCAGCGCTTCCAGCGCGGCTGCTCTTCCTTTGCGCCCTGCAGGGTGGCGTTGTAGAACTCGTAGTTCTCCCGCTCAAACGGCTGACTCAGCCACGGTGCTGCGGTGTGAATCGCGCCCCAGCGCAGATAACTCTTCCACGCATCCAGACTCTCCGTGTCGATCTGTTTGTTGAGTGCCGCGACGAAGGTGGGCTCGGCCACGTTCAATGTGTCGAACGGGCCGATGCCGATGCCGCGGAAGTAAGTAGACCAGTTGAAGCCTGGAGCCATCTGCTCGAGCTCCGCGACAGTCTTGATGTGATATCGGTTGGTTGGCTCGCGCAGAGCAGTGCGGCTCAACGAACCCTCCGCCAGCGCAGTTTCGATCGCCAGCACGCTCCGCGCCTCGGCCTCGGCCTGCTCCGGCGTGTCGCCAGCCAAGGCGAACATCTTCTTCATATGCTCGAGATACTGCTGACGAATCTTGGTCTCGCGGTCCCCCGATTC
The DNA here is from genome assembly GCA_964252395.1 of uncultured Acidobacteriaceae bacterium. Taxonomy (GTDB): domain Bacteria; phylum Acidobacteriota; class Terriglobia; order Terriglobales; family Acidobacteriaceae; genus KBS-83. The sequence goes on from CAXUMX010000006.1 coordinate 56,913, forward strand.
GAGGTAATACGAGCGGTCCGGCAGCCCGAGGCCGCCCTGGTTAAGCACCGCAATCTGCTTGGAGCTGTCCAACGTGTCCTGCTCCACCTCAAAGCGGAACAGGGCCGGGGTCCCGTCTTCGCGGGCCAGCCCGGTCAGGACCTCCGCCAGCTGCTTCTTGTCATTCATGGCAGCGATGCGGTCGAGGGTCGGCTTCAATGGAGCGGCGCCCTTGTGGTCCACCGCGTCCACGTTCATGCAGGCAGCGTAGAAGTCACCGTACTTGGCCTCGAGCGGCGTCCGCGTGGAGCTGGGCTTGGCCGCCGTCTCCAAGTCCTTGTACAGCAGCCACTGATTGCGCTCTGCCAGGGCGTTGAAGTTGCCCCAACGCACCTGGTCGGCGGGGATCGGATTGTTCTTGACCCAGTTGCCGCACGCGTACTGGAAGAAGTCGGTGCATGGATCCGCAGTCTTATCGATAGAGCTCAGGTCGAAGCTGCGGGGCGCCTTCGGTTCGGGAACGTTGGCGGAGGAAGTATCGGCAATCGCATCGAGCTCGCTGAGACTATTGCTGGAGAGGCTGCTCTGGGCACAAGCGATGCCGGCGCCCATCAGGGCGATGGCTGCAAAACGGAGTGGCTGCATGGTGCTCCTGGATACGGGAGGGGTAGTGAGACTGGGCGGGCGAGAGGGCATCAAGTGAGTAAAGGGTGGGAGCCGGCGATCGCTCCAGCATTTCCAGGGGATCAGCTCCGCTGAATTTACCGAAACTACCACACCAGGGCGAAGATTTGCAGGGGACTTGGATGGCTTGGAGCAATGATCCCCGAAGTAAGATCCATACGTCTATGATATGTTCTTTACTTTTACTAGATATATCTTGATACTGTCTATATGAGGATACACTGGTTACAAGAACACTCCAGATACTCTTCCGGCTGCGATCAGGGCCGCGAAGAACGCCATTTCCGGGGCCACGGCCCCTTTACCGGCTCGTTCGGCGAGGGCGAGCGACCTTTCTGGCGCGGGCGCGGCGGCCCTGGGCGGCTGTTTGCCTCCGGCGACCTTCGTTTCCTGTTGCTGGAGCTGATTGCTGAGAAGCCTCGGCACGGCTACGAATTGATCAAGGCAATCGAGGAGAAGCTGGGCGGCGCCTATTCTCCAAGCCCGGGCATCATCTACCCCATGCTCACGCTGTTGGAGGAGACTGGGTTGGCCACGGTTACGACCGAAGGCACGCGCAAGCTCTACTCCATCACGGACGAGGGGCGTAAGAGCCTCGAAGAGAATCGCGAGGCAGTGGACGCGATCCTGGGCAGGATGGCAGCGGTCGGCGGAGCGGCACGGCCGGCGCAGCGCGATCCGCAGATTCAGCGGGCGGTCCAGAACTTCCGCATGGCACTGGGCATGCGCAGCGGCAACCTGACGCCGGAGCAGCGCAGCCGCATCGTCGAAATCATCGATGCTGCCGCACGGGAGATCGAGAAAGCGTAAGTCCGCTGTACTCTAACGGCTGCGCCTGACGCCGTGTACCCGGGTAACGGCGGCAGCCACCGGCAAGGCGCTCAGCAGGATCAGCGCTGCCAGCAGGAATGGAGCCCCCGGTACATGCGGGCGCGTACCGGGGCGGATCGCCAGGGCAAAGACGAAGGTAAAGAGGCCCGGTCCTATCAGCGCGGTAAGGCCGCGGATGCACTGGACTGCGCCCTGCAATTGACCCTGCTCCTGCGGCGTGACGTGGACGCTCATGAGCCCCTGCGCGGTCGGTCCGGCCAGACCCCACATGTTCATCAGCGGTATGCCCAGCAGGAAGAGGGTGCCACTGGGGGCGAGGCCGAAGACGGCGAAGCCGATCCAGCCCACAGAAAGCCCGAGCAGCAAAGTGCCGCGCTGGCCCAGGGTGCGCACCAGCGGCTTCACCAGCATGGCGCCAACGATGACCGAGCCCAACCCGACCAACGCGAGCGAGAGGCCGACCTGACTGTCGCTCCAGTGGTAGCGGTAGTCCGTGTAGAGCACCCACGTGTTCACGAGCGACTGCTGCGTCAGGTAGCTGAGCAGCAGGACGGCACCCATGCCCAAAAGCTGGCGGTGCCGCCGCAGCAGCGTAAGTGAGCCCATGGGATTGGCGCGCCTCCAGGAGAAGGCGCCGCGATGCTCCGCCGTCAGCGACTCGGGCAGCACGAAGAGACCGTACATGGCATTCAGCAGGCTCATCGCGCCGGCAACCCAGAAGGGGAGCCGCGGGTTGACGTTGCCCAGCACGCCGCCCAGTGCAGGGCCCAGAACAAAGCCAAGGCCGAATGCAGCGCTGACCATGCCGAAGGCCTCTGCGCGCTTCTCCGGGTCGGTGACATCGGCGATATACGCCATCGCCGTCGGAATGCTGGCAGACGTGATGCCGGAGATGACGCGGCCTACAAACAGCCATGCCAAGTCTGGCGCGAGCGCCATGACGATGTAATCCAGGCCCAGACCGAAGTTTGACAGAAGGATGATGGGGCGCCGGCCGAACCGGTCCGAGAGCGAGCCCAACAGGGGTGAGCAGGCAAACTGCATCACTGCCCAGACTGTGCCGAAGATGCCGAACATCTCCGCACCCGAGGCCTGATTGCCGCCCATGAAGCCGGTGATCAGCCGAGGCAGGACCGGGGCGATCATCCCCATCGCAAGCATGTCGAGCGCGATGGTGACGAAGATGAAGGCAGCGGCGGCGCGGCGTCCAGGGGGCGCGGGCCGGGAGGACGGCAAGCCAGAGTCTAAATCGCCAGCGGGCGCTGCCTCCGGTTGCAGTTCAGGGGTGTCTGCAACTACGGTCAGATCCTGTGCGGCATGCGTGCCGGGCGATCCTGTCTGCTCCCACTCCGGCATCCACCCGCCTCCTGCTCAGAGGATAGACGCGCGATCGCATAGAAGGCTGGATAAATCGATTGGCGGCAGGCGCAGCTTTAACGGCGTTGGAAGGGTGGTTGGATTGCTCCCCACTCAGGCTAGAAGACCTTTACGTGGAACGTCAGGTACTTCTTAGGATTTTCGCGGATCTGGGTGACCAGGTTGCGTGTCTCCCCGAGCATCGCGTCGGCGTTGTTGTAGAGCGAGGGATTCACCACCAGCTGCCCGATGGTGCCCTGACCGCTATCGATTTTGGCCATGATGGAGTCGAGCCGCTCCACTGTATCCCGGAACTTGGCCTCAAACTTCGGATCCTTCACCAGCATGCCGAGTGTGCCCTGTCCCTGGTTGATCTGTGCCATCAGCGCGTTGGCATGATCGACGGTCTGGTTCAGGTTGTTGTAGAGCGCCTGGTCCTTCAGCAGCTTGCCGATGGTGCCCTGCCCACTGTCGATCTCTGTCGCCACATGGTTCAGGTGGATGGTGGTCTCGTTCAGGTTGTTGTAGAGCTTGTCATCGGTCAGGAGCTTGCCGACTGTGCCCCGGCCCTTGCTGATGTCAGCAGTGATCTGCGAGAGCTGCTGCACTGCAGCGGTGGCCTGATTGAAGAGCGCCGGGTTGTTGATCAGCTGGCCGACCGATCCCTTTCCAGTGTTCAGTGAGTCGACCAGATTGTCGAGCTTGGCGAGGATGGTATCGACCTGTTCGATGGTGCCCTGACTGGACTTGATGACGTCAGACAGATTCGGGCTCTCGTTCGTTCCCAGTTCGTCGTTGTCTTTCACCGAAGGGCCGATTGCATGCTTCGAACTGATATCCACGACGGTATCGCCCAGGACGCCAACCGTGTCCAGGCTGGCCTTGGAGTCTTCTCGCACATCCTGTGTGTACTTGGTGCTGACCTTCATCGTGACTTCGACCGGAGTGAGCCGGCGCGACTGCACGATACGGATGCTTTTCACATTGCCGATCGTGACGCCTTCAAGGTTGACCGGCGCACCCACTTTGAGTCCTGCGGAGTTCTCAAAGTAGGAGCGCAGGACAATCTTGCCTGCGAAAATCCCTCCGGTGCTGCCGGACATGAGAAAGATCAGCGCGGTAAGCGCAATCAGCGCGACGATGACGAGCACTCCCACCTTCAGTTGTGACCACTGCACTTCCTGTTGACTGGGCACGTAACCTCACTGGCGAGTCATTCGTTGCGTTCACGCCGTACGAGATGAGAGTAACAAATGGAATGGTGGGGACCGGCGGCTTCACAACGAGATTCCGCCGGAGCGATTTGAGCTTTTCGATCTCCGGGCGGGTCCTCGCTCCTGATTACTCTTCCGCAACCGGGATCGCAACCGGGATCGGCAGGCGGGCGCATGCCGCAGTTGCGGCGTCTTCGAGAACGACAAAGGCCACGGCCTGATCTGCGGTATGCGTAAGCGAGAGCGCAATGTGGCGAACGCCGAGGGAATCTGCGCACTGCGCTGCACGGCCGTGATAGACCAGCACGGGCTGGCCACCGGGACGGCGGCGCACCTCGATCTCCTGCCAGCCCACGCCGAAGCTGATTCCGGTGCCCAGGGCCTTGGCGCCGGCCTCCTTGGCGGCGAAGCGAGCGGCAAAGCTCTCTGCTGCCGTGTAGCGCTTGCGCCGGCAGTACGCGATCTCCAGGGGAGTGTAGATGCGCTCCAGAAAGCGATCGCCGTAGCGCTCAATCGAGCGCCGCACACGGGCGACTTCCACCAGGTCGATGCCGGTTCCTACAATCATCAGCCCGCCTCCACCAGTCCGTAGCGCCGCTGCCAGGCCTGCTTCAGCCGAGCCGCTACCAGTGCCCGCTCGCTGTCGGTGGCCTCTGCACCGCCACTGGCTACGAAGGCAGCCGCCTCGCGTTTCGCCAGCTCCAGCAGTTCCCGGTCGCGTACCAGATTCGCAACACGGAAATCCGGCAGGCCGGCCTGTCGCGTGCCGAAGAACTCACCTGGACCGCGCAGTTGCAGGTCCAGTTCGGCCAGCTCAAAGCCATCCTGGGTCCGCACCATGGCGTCCAGCCGCTGCTCTGCCTCCGGGGAGACGCGGCCGCCGGTCATGAGGATGCAAAAGCTGCGTGCGCTGCCGCGGCCGACCCGTCCCCGCAGCTGATGCATCTGCGCCAGACCGAAGCGCTCGGCGTGCTCGATCACCATGACAGTTGCGTTTGGCACGTCGACCCCTACCTCGATAACGGTAGTGGAGATCAAGACATCGAGCTCGCCGCGCTGGAACCGGCGCATGACGATCTCCTTGTCGTCGGCGCTAAGGCGCCCATGCAGCAGCCCCAGGCGAAGGCCGGCGAGCGAACCCTGACGCAGAGCGTCGTACATTTGGGTGGCTGCCTTAAGCGTTGGCTTTTCAAAGAGGGAGACGGCCTTTGCCGAAGTTTTCGCAGCCGACCCGGCGGCAGCCTTGCGGCCGCGCTTCGGAGCCGGTTCCAGCTCTGCCGGTGCGGGAAAATCGAGCTCGGGCTGGTCTTCGTTCGGCCCTTCGATCACGGGATAGACGATGTACGCCTGGCGGCCCGCCGCTACCTGCTTCCGGACGAACTGCCATACCTCTTCGGCCTTCTCATCCGTGCCGCGCCGGGTGACGATGGGCGTCCGGCCCGGGGGCAGCTCATCGAGAATGCTTAGATCGAGGTCCCCATAGAGCGAAAGCGCGAGGGTGCGCGGGATCGGCGTCGCAGTCATCACCAGTACATCGGGCTCGCCTTCGCCGGGCTTTTTCATGAGGCGAAAGCGTTGCAGTACGCCAAAGCGATGTTGCTCGTCGACGACGACCAGGCCCAGCTTCTCGAACTCGACCTTCTCCTCGATCAGGGCGTGGGTGCCGATGATTAGGTCGGCTTCGCCGCGGGCGATGCGTCCGCGGGCCGCCCGCTTGTGCTGCGTATCGAGCGAGCCGGTCAACAGGGTGATGCCGTACTTGCGGCTGGCGCGCTCCAGCAGCTTGCGCGCGCCCAGGTAGTGCTGCGTGGCAAGGATCTCCGTCGGTGCCATCAGCGCAGCCTGATAACCGTTTTCAATCGCGATCAGCATCGCCTGCAGTGCAACGATGGTCTTGCCAGAACCGACATCCCCCTGCAGCAGGCGGCGCATGGGGCTGGGCTGCTTCATGTCTTCGACAATCTCGCCCAGCGCCCGCTTCTGTGCCGTGGTGGGGTGGAAGGGCAGCACCTCGCGCAGCGCGGCGCGCACCTGTTCATTCGGTGCAAAGGCGATGCCAGCGCGCTCCTTGGCCTTGCGCCGCTTGATCTCCAGGCCGAGCTCGAGGAAGAACAGCTCCTCGAAGATGAGCCGGCGATGCGCTGGAGTGCGCGCCTCCGCTAGTTGCGCGAGCGGGGTCGATGCATCCGGGAAATGTACCTGTTGTAGTGACGATTCTCGGCTGGGAAGCGAGAGACGCTCGAGCATGGCGGCCGGCAGCGTCTCCGGGACCCGCCCGCGCAGATCGGCCAGCAGTTGGAAGAGCAGGCGCCGTACCCAGCGGGGGCCCAGCTTGGGGCCGCCCAGACTCTCATAGATGGGGGTGATGCGACCCATCTCCAGGCTGGCTTCGGGGCTCTTCAGCGCGGCGTCCTCGCCGCTCTCCATGCCCTCGGCCAGCACTTCAAATTGCGGCTGAATCATCTTGAAGCCGCGGGAGGAGCGCGATGGCTCAACCCGGCCGAAGACGGCGACGGTCTGCCCGGCGTGGAAGCGATCTTTCAAGTAGGTGGCGCGAAACCACATGCACTTGAGGGTGCCGATCCCCTGGCCCAGGGTCATCTCAAAGATCGGCATGGAGCGGGTGCGCAGCAGCACCGATCCGCGCACTTCACCGATGACGCTGGCCGTCTCCCCCGCTACCAGCTCATGCAGCGCGCGCGGGTTGGCGCGATCCTCGTAGCGGAAGGGCAGGTGATAGAGCAAGTCCTCGGCAGTGGCGTAGCCCTTTGCGGCAAGCGCCTCTGCGATACGCGGACCGATCCCCTTGATGAACTGGACGGGCGTATCTATGGCGAGCACGCTCTCGATGCTACCAGCGCCGCAGGCGGACGTTCTTGCTACACTTCAGGCACATTTGCTTCCTCTTCTCCTGCACGTGCCATGGCTACGAACCGCGAAGCGCTGAGCTGGCAACGGCGCGCTCTGCTGCGCATCGTGCCGCCCACGGTTGCTGCGCTACTGCGGCTGCTGCAGGCAACCCTGCGCTACGAGGTGATTCGGGAGGAAGGCGCTCCGGGTGACGCGCCCGGCGAGGCGGGCATCTGGTGCTTCTGGCATCGCTGCCTGCTGACCGCGGCCTGCTGCTTCCAGTCGCGACCGCGGACAGTGCTGCTGATCAGTCCCAGCTTCGATGGCGAGCTGATCGCGCGCACCATAGAACGGCTGGGCTATCGGACGGTGCGCGGATCCAGCTCCCGCGCCGGCGCAGGAGGACTGCGCGCGCTGAGCAGCGCAGTCGAGGCGGGCTGGGGCGCGGTAATTCCAGGCGACGGCCCGCACGGTCCACGGTACGTGTTGAAGCCAGGCGTGGCCCGGCTCTCCAGATTGACTGGCCTGCGCGTGGGCTGCTTCCATCTGCACCCGGAGCGGGCCTTTGTGGTCCGATCATGGGATCGACTGCTGGTGCCGTGGCCATTTTCCCGCGTCGTACTGGTGTGGGGCAGGCCGGTACCGGCGCCGGTTTCGCAGATGGATGAGGAAGGAGCGCGCCAGGCCGCTGAGGCCACCCTGGAACGTCTGCGCGCATTGGCCGAGAGCCACTTTGCGCGCAAGCACGCGGAAGTAGAGCCCTGATCGACGCGTGATCCATCGCCTTCTAGAATGAACGAGTGCTGGTTTCTGATTTTGATTTTGCGTTGCCGGAGGAGCTGATTGCGCAGCGGCCGCCTGCAGAGCGTGGTGCCTCCCGCATGCTGCTGCTGGACCGTGCCACCAACGCGTGTGCCGACTCCACCTTCGCCGCGCTTCCTGATCAGCTGCAGGCCGGCGACGTGCTGGTGGTGAATGATTCACGGGTCGTACCTGCAAGACTGTACGGCACCCGCATGCGACGCGACGGAGAGGCGGAGGCAGCACCGGGTCGCATAGAAGTGCTGCTGACGGCGCAGCGGGACACGTGGCAATGGGACGCGCTGGTCAAGCCCGGACGGAAGCTGCGGGTCGGTGACTCAGTCGAGTTTCTCTCAGCCGGCGGCGACGCCCGACTTGAGGCAGAGATCATCGGAGCGGGTGAGCGCGGGGAGCGCACGCTCCGTTTTGCGCCCGTGCGGAACTTCGAGCACAGCCTGGACACACTGGGGCACATGCCGCTGCCGCCATACATTCATCGCGAGGACGAAGATGCGGACCGGGAGCGGTATCAGACGGTTTACGCTGCTGCTCGCGGCTCTGCTGCTGCGCCCACAGCCGGGCTGCACTTTACGCCAGAGATACTGAACTGCATTCGCGCGCGAGGGGTGGAAGTGTGCAGTGTCACACTGCATGTGGGCCTTGGGACATTCCAGCCTGTGCGTGCGGAGCGCACCGAAGAGATCCAGCTGCACGCGGAGCGTTACGACATCTCACAGACCACGGCGAACAGCGTCAACGCCGCTCTCGAGCAAGGCCGCCGGGTCGTTGCTGCCGGCACCACGACCGTACGCACGCTGGAGCATTGTGCCGCCACCAGCGCGGATGGCATGCTCTCTGCACATCGCGGTATCACGTCGATCTTTCTCCAGCCAGGACACCGCTTCCGCGTCGTGAGCGCGCTGCTCACGAACTTTCATCTGCCCCAGTCCACGCTGCTGATGCTGGTCTCCGCCTTTGCCGGGCGCGAGGTCACGCTGGCCGCCTACCGCCATGCAGTCGCACAGCGCTATCGCTTCTTCTCCTACGGCGATTGCATGTTTATCTCGTAAGCAGGACACCGATGCCGAAGTCTGAAGAGAAGCCGCCGATCTTCCTGCTGGACTCCATGTCTTTCATCTTTCGTGCGTATCACGCGATGCAGCGGCAGCGGCCCATGTCAACCCGCAGCGGCGTACCCACGGCCGCAACCTTCGTGTTCGTGAACATGATCAACAAACTGCGGCGCGACTTCTCTCCCCGCTACTTCGCGGCCATCTTCGACACCAGTGCGCCGGTCTTTCGGGATGAGCGTGCGCGCACGATGACCTCCGTCCGCAAGTTCAACATCAAGACGCAGCAGTTCGATGAGGTGGCGTACGAAGGCTACAAGGCCAACCGGACGGAGATGCCTGCAGATCTGTCACAGCAGGTGCCGTATATACGCCGCTCGCTTGAGGCCTTCCACATCCCGATCATCCAGTACGAAGGCTTTGAAGCAGACGATGTGATCGGCACCCTTGCAAACAAAGCAGAGAAGGCGGGACATCGCGTCTTCATCGTGTCGAACGACAAGGACATGATGCAGCTGGTGACAGAGCGCGTCTCTGTGCTGAATCCAGCGAAGGACAACCTGATCCTCGATCCTGCGGCGGTGGAGCAGACGCTGGGTGTGCCGCCCGCGCGCGTCATCGACGTGATGGCGCTGCGCGGCGATTCGATTGATAACATCCCGGGGGCTCCAGGCATCGGCGACAAGGGATCGGTGGAGCTGATACAGCAGTTCGGCTCTGTGGAGGGGGTGCTGGAACATGCAGACGAGGTCAAGCGGAAGAGCTACCGGGAATCGCTCCAGAACAATCGCGATGCCATCCTGCTGAGTAAAGAACTGGTGACCATCCACTGCAGTGTTCCGGTCGATCTGGAGCTGGATCAGATGGAGACGCAGGAGCCCGATCTGGAAGCAGCGCGGACGCTCTTCAACGAGCTGGAGTTCACCTCGCTGCTGAAGGAGCTAGCGCCGGCAGTGGATGCGACGCAGGCGGAGCTGCTCCTGTCTCCGACAGCCGAGCAGCTGGACGCATTCTTCGCCGCGGCGCATGCGGGCTTCGCTATTGCAATGGACGTGACGCTGCTGGAGACGATTGCGGAGCAGGTGAGCGAAGCGGAAACGGAGGTTGTGGAGGAGGAGGCGCCGATGCTGCGCAATCTCTCTCTGCTGGATATGGTGGCCGATGCCGAGCGGCAGGAAGCCGCAGCAGAGCGCGAGCACTGCATCGCCGTCTCTGCGGAGCAGGGCATCGCATTACGGATCCCGCTTGCGTCCTCAGAGGGGGCGCGACTGAAGCAACTGCTCGAAGATCCCTCCGTGCCCAAGTCGGTGCATGACCTGAAAGCAACGCTACGGGTGATGGAACAGCACGAAATCCACTTCGCTGGCGTGCAGGATGACATCATGCTGTACTCCTACCTGATCAACCCCACGCACGCGACGCATCGTCTGGCAGATGTGGCGGCGCGCTTCAGCAGTACGCCGCTGGCGCAGGTGGACGATCGGCAGCTGCCGGAGCAGGCGGCGGCCATTCGCGCACTGGCCGCGCTGATGCGGCGCGACGTGGAGGCGATTGATGCATATGGCGTGTACACCAGCATTGACCTTCCACTGGTTCCCGTACTGCTGGCCATGGAGCATGCCGGCGTGCGCGTCGACACTGGCGTTCTGGACGGCCTGGCCAGGGAGCTTGAGGGCGAGATGTTGCAGGTGAGCGAGCATATCTTCACGCAGGCCGGGCAACGGTTCAATATCAACTCGCCTAAGCAGCTGGGGGATGTGCTGTTCAATAAGATGCACCTGCCGAAGCCCATCAAGTACGGCAAGGGCAAGGTCGTCTCCACCGCGCAGGATGTGCTGGAAGAACTGGCTGCGCACCATCCCGTGCCGGCGCAGGTGCTGGCCTACCGGCAACTGGCGAAGCTCAAGTCGAACTACGTTGATTCATTGCCGCTGCTGGCGGATGCAGAAGGGCGTGTGCACACCACATTCAACCAGGTGGGTACGGCTACCGGGCGGCTCTCCTCGACCAACCCAAATCTGCAGAACATTCCCATCCGTACGGAGAAGGGACGAGAGATTCGGGCGGCTTTCATTGCGGCGCCCGGACGTGTGCTGCTTTCAGCGGACTATTCGCAGATTGAGCTGCGCCTGATGGCGCACTTCTCCGAAGACCCGCTGCTGGTGGAGGCATATCGCACGGGTCAGGACATTCACACGCTGACAGCAGCCGAGGTCTTCGGTGTACCGGCGACGTCGATGAGCAAAGAGACGCGCAATCGCGCGAAGGCGGTGAACTTCGGCATCGTGTATGGCATCTCCCCATTCGGGTTGGCGGCGAATCTCAATATCCCGCAGTCCGAGGCGAAGCTGTACATCGAGACTTACTTCGCACGCTATGTGGGTGTCAGGAACTTCATTGATCAGGTGCTCGCGGAGACTCGATCGACGCAGCAGGTCCGCACGCTCTTCGGGCGCGTGCGCCCGATACCCGACATACAAAGCCGCAATCCAAACCTGCGCGGCTTTGCCGAGCGCACTGCGGTGAATACTCCACTGCAGGGTACGGCAGCCGACATGATCAAGGTTGCGATGATTCGCATTCACGATCGCATGCGGAAGCAGAAGCTCGCCGCGCAGATGACGCTGCAGGTGCACGACGAACTCCTGTTCGACGTACCGGAGTCAGAGGTCGACGAGGTGCGGTCCCTGGTGAAACAGGAGATGGAAGGCGTGGTTGCGTTGAAAGTGCCGATCGTGGCTGACGTCGGCGTCGGGCACAACTGGCGGGACCTGCATTAAACCCTTACACACCGAGTTCTGCGCGGATCGCCTGCGCGATGCGTGCGGCGTGGTGCTCCATCTCCGCCTGTGACTCGGCCTCGATCATCACGCGCGCCAGTGCCTCGGTCCCGCTATAGCGCACCACCACGCGGCCGCGGCCGGCGAGCGCCGTCTCGGCTTCGCTGACGCAGCGGGCGACCTCGGGCAGGCTGTCGAGCGGCTGCTTCTCGCGTACCTTCACGTTGACGATCATCTGCGGAAAGACCTTGAGATCGGAGGTCAGCTCATCGAGCGGCTTACCGGAGCGAGCGAGAATATCCAGCACCAACAGGGCAGTCAGCAGCCCATCTCCGGTGGTGCTGTGCGCGGGAAAAAGAATGTGGCCGGACTGCTCTCCACCTAGGCTCGCATCGTGCTCCTGCATCAATTGCAGGACATACTTATCGCCGACCGGCGCACGCAGCATGCGGATGCCGTCCTTGCCGAGCGCAGCCTCAAGCCCCATGTTGGACATGGTGGTGGCTACGACGGTGTTGTCCCTGAGAGCGGCGCGCCGCTGCAGGTCGCGGGCAGCCAGCAGCAGCACCGCGTCGCCGTTCACCACGTTCCCCTGAGCATCTGCGAACAGAGCGCGGTCCGCATCCCCATCCAGAGTGATGCCGATGTCGGCGTGCCGCTCTGCTGTCTCCCGTGCGACGACCTCCGGATGTAAGGCGCCGCAGTTCTCGTTGATGTTGCGGCCGTCCGGGTGCGAGTGGGTCAGGTGCATGGTGCCGCCGAGCGTGGCGAAGAGCTCCGGGGCGATTACCGACGCAGCTCCATTGGCGCAGTCCACCACGATCGTCTTTCCTTTGAGAGAGAGAGAGGGCACAGCCTGTCGCAGGAAGGCTTCGTACTGGTGACGATAATGCGTCATGACCGGTGGCATCCGGCCCTCCACTCCGTTGGTGGCGAAGGTAGGGTCAGCGAGGTGGCGGAAGATCTCAGACTCGATGGCGAGCTCCTGCTCATCGGGCAGCTTGTAGCCGTCGCCGCCGAAGATCTTGATGCCGTTGTCCTGCCACGGATTATGCGAGGCGGAGATAACGATACCAGCGGCGAACCCGTGGCGGCGCGCAAGGTACGCGATGCCCGGAGTCGTAATCACGCCTGCGTTCTCGACCGTGGCTCCTCCCTGACGCAAGCCGCCGGCGATCGCGGCCGCGATCCATTCGCTGGATTCGCGCGTATCCATGCCGATGAGCAGGCGGGGGTGCGGTCCCTGCTGCCCAAGAATGTGGGAGAGGGCAAGGCCGACTGCATGTACGGTGCGCCGGTCAAGCGGAGTCTCACCCGCAACTCCGCGGATGCCATCAGTTCCAAAAAGCTTTCTCATGTTCCTTCTTCCCGGGAGGTAACCGTACTGGTGACAGATCCAGCCGCCAATCTGGTCCGAAGTCTGTCTCCCGCTGCTACGGCTGCGCTGTCGCGCAGCAACTGGCCATCGGCAGCGTAGGTCAGACTGTAACCGCGGTCGAGTACAGCGATTGGGGAGAGTGCCTGAAGCCGCCCGGCCAAAATCGCGCTGGCGCCGGCGCGAAGCTGCAAGTGCGTCTGCACGGCCCGGGCGCTGCGCTGTTCCAGGTGCAGGATGGTCTGGCGCGCCTGTTGGCTGCGGTGCGAAGGCGCATGTAACAGAAGACTGCTCTCCAGTCGTCCGCTCTCACGATGGGCGCGTTCCAGCCGGGCCAGCATGCTGCGCCAGAGTGTCTCTGTCGCAAGGGTGCATCGCTCTCGGCGGGTGGCCAGCGTTTTCACCCCTCGGCGCTGCAGCAGCCGGCTGTGCAGGCGCTCAAAGGCCGTGGAGCGCGCGTGGAAGCCATGCTGCCAGGCCGCCCCCATGCGGAACTGCTGCTCATCCACCCGTTGCTGCGCGCGTTCCAGCCGTGCACGCAGGCGCGCGATGGTCGCAGCAGGGGATACCGCCGCGAAGCGCCGCTCCGCAAGCGCAAAGGAGTAGCGGCAGGCTCGCAGCAGCCGCGAGCCGAGCTCATCAATACGGTCGGCAATGCCGTGATGCATGGCGGTCAACAGCTCTGCCGCAGCCGAGGGCGTAGGCGCGCGCAAGTCGGCGACGAAGTCGGAGATGGTGAAGTCTGTCTCATGCCCGACGGCGGAGACCACGGGCAGCTCCGAAGCTGCGATGGCGCGGGCCAGCAGCTCCGTATTGAACGCGGCCAGATCCTCGGCCGAGCCGCCACCGCGCGCAAGCACGATCGCATCTACGTTCTTCGCCTGGTTGAAGTAGCGAATGCCGGCGGTCAGCTCCGCCGGCGCCTGCTCTCCCTGGACATTCGCCGGATAGAGCAGCACATCCAGCCCGGCATGACGACGCGCAGAGATGTTGAGGAAGTCGCGGATGACAGCGCCCGCGGGTGAGGTGATGATGCCGATGCAGCGGGGGAACGCTGGCAGCGCCCGCTTGCGTTCGATCTCGAACAGTCCCTCTTCCTTCAGCTTCTGCTTGAGTTGCTCAAACGCGAACTGGAGCGAGCCCGCGCCGACCGGCTCCATGGTTTCGGCGACCAGCTGCAGCTGGCCCCGCTCCTCGTAAATAGTGACGCGTCCGCGCACCAGCACGTGCAGGCCGGCCTCCGGGCGAAAGCGCAGCAGAGTGGCCTGACGGCGGAAGAGCACAACCGGCAGCTGGCTCTGATCGTCCTTGAGCGTGAAGTAGATGTGGCCGGATGGGGCGTTGCGAAGATTGGTGATTTCGCCTTCGACCCAGCAGTCTGCGTAAGTGTATTCAATGTGGCCGCGGACTTCGTTGACCAACGCACCAACGGTCCAGATGCGGCGCTGTTGCGGGACCGGTTCGGGCTTCATGAAGAGCCCTAGCTGATCGCCTGGTTCATCGCGCGGTGACAGAGGAAGTACCAAGCGATGAGTCTACACCTGCGGCGCTGCGTTACGCAGTTCGCCGGGAGGCGATTCAGGCTCGCCGCTTGCCCGCATCCCGCGACTTCGCTTCGATCATCTGCTGCAGCTGCTCGATGGAGTTATGCAGGTTGTCCAGGTCGTAGCCACGGATGGGAGCCTTGCTCTCGAGCATGACTTCGGCCCGGCGGGCCAGCTCTGTGCCTTCGGGAAGGCCAAAGGTGCCGAGGATGCCGGCGAGCTTATGCGCAGCGTCGGCGCCGGATTTTCTTGCGGCCGCGTCCGCTGGTTGAATACGCAGGGCGCGCAGGGCGCCGCGTAACACGTTCAAACGATCGGCGATCGTTTCACTGCTTCGTGACCAAAGAGTGCTCAGCAGCTCATGCAGTTGCGCTGAAACATCCTCTGGCACGCCTTTGGGGGAGGGTAGGTCTGCCATGTGACTCCTATTGTTTCACCGTTGGCCAGCCCAGTGTCTGTGATACCTGAGCGGAGAGCGTGAGCGGGTCGAAGGGCTTGAAGAGGATGCCAGCCACCCCGAGTTCGGCGAATCGGCGCTGATCAGATCCCTGTACCTTCGCGGTGAGTAGGATGACGGGAATGCCGGCCGTAGCCGGGTTTTTTTTCAGCTGGAGGAAGGTCGTTGGTCCATCCATGGCCGGCATCATCACATCGAGCAGGATCGCATCGGGGCGCTCAAGCGCAGCCCGTTCCATGCCCTGCAGTCCGGAGTTGGCGAGAAAGACCTCCCACCCGGCGACCGTCTCGAGGCTAAGCCCTGCCACCTGGCGGATATCTTCTTCGTCATCGATGATGAGTATGCGGCGTGTCATAGGCATTGGGGATCATGAACGGCTGCAGGTCTGGATCGGCGCCTGCTGGTGCCGGTGTAGGCCCATTCTGAGTGGGCGTGCGAAGCATCGCAAGTACCAAGTCCTCTACCTCTTGCGGCTGGACACGAGCTTTGGTGAGGAACTGCGTTGGTCCCAGGCGAAGCTGCTCGCGTTCGGCTTCACTCAGGTCGCGTGCGGAGTAAACGACCAGCGGCAGCGAATGCAATTCCGGATGATAGCGCAGCCGCTCCACGAGCCCCTGCCCATCGCCGTCGGGTAGTGAGAGATCGAGAATCATCAGGCTGGGTGTGAACGAAGCGCATAGCTCCATCGCGGCGTGACGTGTTGCGGCATGCAATACGTGCACTCCGGCACGCTCAAATGTCGTGCTGATGACGCGTGCCAGATCCAGGTCATCTTCGACAAGCAGAATCTCGGACCAGGTCTCCTGCCGATTCAGTACGGAGGCCAACTCCTCCAGCAGCTCTGTCTCCTGGGCCGGCACCTGCAGCCAGCCATCCGCGCCCAGGCCAAGCGTGGACGACTTGCCCATGGCATGCATGCTCAGCATGATCACAGGCGTCTCGGATGTGGCAGGCTCTTCCTTGAGCAGGCGCAGCACCTCCCAGCCCGACATATCCGGCAGAGTCAGGTCCAGCAGCAGGGCACTTGGCGGCGTCCGCTGCAGATGCGCTATCGTCTCGCGGCCGCTTGAGGCCTCAACCACGTTGTAACCATGGAAGCGCAGGCTGGCCGCCAGGCTGGTCCGTGTGTCGCTGTCGCTGGTGCTGACCACCAGAGTCTGCCGCTGCGCTGAGGGTGTCTCGACAGTCAGCGCGTTCTGATGCGGATCGGCCGGCAGGAAGATATGGAATGTCGAGCCGCGTACAGGATTCCGCTCCGCCCAGATCCGGCCGCCGTGCTGGGTAACAATGGTGCGGCAGATGGCCAAGCCGAGGCCGGTGCCGCCCTTCTGGCGCGAGTCGGATGCATCCACCTGCTGGAAGCGATCGAAGATGCTCTCGAGCTTCTCCTCGGGGATGCCGCGGCCCTCGTCGGTTACGCGGATGCTGACGCCCTCCGGACGCGCATCGATCTTCACCCGGATGGTCGAATCGGGCGGAGAGAATTTGATGGCATTGCTGAGCAGATTGGTAAGCACCTGCTGCAGGCGATCCGGGTCGGCGATGAAGTCGATGGGGTCGGATTCAAGGACCAGCTTGACGGAGGCGTTCTCGGCTACTGGAGTTAGCGTTTCAATTGCCTGCTGCGAGAGGTCCGAGAGTGAGAAGGCGCGGAAGCTGAGCGGCGCGCGACCCGACTGCATACGCTCCAGGTCCAGGATGTCGTTGATCAGCCGGACCAGCCGGTCGGAGTTGTTGACAGCGATGCGCAGCAGATTCGCCGCCTTATCGTTGACCTCGCCCAGCATGCCGGTCGAAAGCAGCCCGAGCGAGCCGCGGATAGAAGTGAGCGGGGTGCGCAGCTCGTGGCTGACCGTAGAGATAAATTCGTCCTTCATTCGATCCAGTGCCTGGCGCTGGCTGACGTCGCGGAAGTTAAGCACGCTGCCGGTGACGCTGCCGTGCACCTGCATTGGGGTAAGCGTGAACTCCACGGGGAACGAAGAGCCATCGGGCCGGTAGAAGATGTCCTGCCCCTGGCTGCCCTCCTTGGCGAACAGGCCGCGCCGAATATAACAGTGTGAGGCACATGCCGTGGGGCTGCCGTAGACATCCTCATGAACGACGGCGTGTACGAAGCGCCCGATGAGTGCGCCTGGCTGAGTGCCCAGCATCTGTGCGGCGGCCGGATTAGCGAAGGTGACGCGGCCATGCTGGTCGGTGCCCAGGATGCCGTCCGCAACTGTATTAAGGATGGACTCCTTCTGCCGGTTCAGTTCGGTAACGCGCTTTTCCTGGACGGAGCGGCCGAGGAATTGGCCGACCGAGGCACAGACGGTCTCGACCGTTGCCATCATCTCCACGTCGGCCGGCACGCGCTTGCGGCTGAAGAACTCGATGACGGCGATCACCTGATTGCCGACCCGGACAGGAACCGCCCAGCAGGTGGTCAGCCCGTCAGACTTGGCGCCCTCGCGCATTTCAAACCGGAAATCGCTGTGGATGTCCTCGACCCAGATGGACGCGCCCTGCATCCATACTTGGCCGGGCAGCCCCTCACCTGGAGTAAACTCTACGATGGCGCTCTTGGCCAGCGTCGTCGGAAAGACGCAGTCGGCGGCCATCCACATACTGCCGTAGCGCAGTACCTGCTGACTGGAATCGGCCCGCCAAAGCTCAACCAGGTCGAAGCCAAGGTGGCTGCCCAGGGCAGAGAGGATACGGGGCAAGGAGTCTTCGGTTGAGGCCTCCTGGATCACCTGTCCCACGCCGAGTTGCATGGCCAGCCGCCGCTCGCGCTGGTTGCGCAGCGTCACGTCGCGGAAGATGCAGCGAACGACACGCGGCGAGCCAGACTCGCGCAGCGCGGAGAGACTGGCCTCCATCTCCCGCATGCGTCCACTGGCGTCGTCCATGCGCAGATGGATCTGTTCGATATGCTCGCCTGCCAATGCGCGCTCAAACAGCGCCGCGGCCTGGGACTGGATCGCAAAAGGGAATGCCGAAGCGAAGCCCTCCAGCGCTTGCACTGCATCTTCATCGCGGCCGAAGTACCGTTGCCACGCGGAGTTTACGTAGAGATACTTACCCTCTGCCGAGAGCATGGCGATCATCTCGGTCAGGTTCTCGAAGTAGTCCTTATAGCGAACCTGCGGCACCGTATCGCCAAGCCTTGCCTGGGCGGCCTCCGCATTGAGGCGCTCCTGCTCCCGCTCGGCGTTCAGACGCCGCTCATGGCGCAGCTTCAGCAGGCACACTGCGACGAATGAGGTCTGGATTGCGCCCCAGGCAAGCAAGACGACCAGCGGCTTGGCCGGGCTCCAGACCAGGCTGCTTCCGGAGTACATCATCACGACGACTGTATATGCGGTGGACAGCAGTGTCAGCGCAAACATGGCCAACCAGACTGGCCGGCCGGTCAGCCAGTGCGTGAAGACTCGTTCCTGCTGACTCAATTCAGAATGCAAGGTTTTATTCCCGATCCAGTAGGGATTTCAAGGCAGTGCAGAGTGCCGCTGCACGCCCTTCCTATAGGCCCGACCATCCCCAACACATAAAAAACAAAAGCCCTGCAGTGCGACGAGTCAGACGGATTGGTTTGCATTTCCAGGTCCACCATCCGCAAATGTAACGAGTTTCCGGTGTAAATCTTGTCCGAAACTGTTGCCCAGTCGGTGACGTTCCGTGAGTATAGTGGGTAACTCTTACCAAAGAACAAGAAATTTCCCATCGGTAACTCAAAAATGTTAGTTACTGCCACACGAATTGTGCAACGAAGTAGCCCCTAGTGGTGATCTCGGGCAAAAGAAAGCCCTCCGGGGAGGGGAGGGCCGTTCTCTTCAGGTAATCCTGTGTCGAATTGGGAATCTGCCCGCGATCGTACTCAGGCGCATCGTTGATCAGGCGGTTACAGGCTCCAGCAGACGAGACCAGTGCCGTTCTGGACGCTCCGCATATGCCTGCTTGTGCCAGGCGTAGCCAGTAATCAGCGGCAGAGCCAGTGTCGCTTCGCTGAACACCATCTGCTCATAGGTTGTGTCGACCTTGCCCCAGGAACTGGCCTCCTTCAACGTGCTTGAGGAGAGCGCGCCGTCCCGGACGTCCGCTACCGTGATCTGGATAGCGTACTTGTGCATGGGCGCTTCGTTGCCCAGAATGTCAGCGGCCACCACGATGTCCTGCGCGAAGTTCTTGGGCACGCCGCCGCCGATCATCAACAGGCCGGTGGTCGGGTTCGCGATCTTCAACTGGGTCAGCTCATAAAAATCTTTGGCAGAGTCGAGCGAAACCTTCGGCTTATCGCCGCGCTTGTGCTGGTGCGCCACCAGACCAAAGCCAGCGGAGCAGTCACTGAAGGCGGGGCAGAAGATCGGCACGTCCTTCTCATAGGCTGCCAGGACGATGCTGTCCACGCCGCCCTGCTGCGGTGTCTTACCGTTCTTCCCCAGGTAGGCTCCCATCTCGCGGATAAACTCGCGGGAGCTGTGCGGCCGCGGTGGAAGAGAGTCGGCGATTTTCTCCGTCGTTTCGTCGCAGGCGCGGAGCTCTTCTTCGTCGATCAGCGTGTCGTAGATGCGATCAATCATCAGCTCGCGCAAATTTGCATCTTCCGTGCCGGCCTTTACCAGGTCATCGGCGATCCAGTGGCGAAAGCCAAGTGCTTCAAAGAAGTCCTGGTCGACGATGTTGGCGCCGGTCGAGACCACGGCGTCCACCATATTGTTGCGGATCAGGTCAATGAAGATCTGCTTCAGTCCGGCGCTGATCAGGGATCCCGCCAGGCACAGGATGACGCCGCACTCTTTGTCACGCAGCATACGCTCGTAGATGGAGGCGGCCCGGGCCAGATCGCGGGAGCTATAGGCCATGTGCTGCATCGCATCGACCAGCGGCACGACATTGTGCTGCTTGATGTCGATGTGCTGGATAGGCTGCTGGAGTAGTTCCTTCTTAATAGGCATACAGTCCCAGTTTATCAATCTGACTCCTCGGCCTCTGGGCTGTTTCGGATGAATTTTCGGTTGCTGATGAAGCATTTCGCACGATTCTTCGTGCATTCAGCCATGGTGGCTACAATCGGCCCCATGACGTTCGCCGTTCGACTCCGCCCTGGTGCGCTCCTGCTTGCCTTGCTGCCCGCAGTGCTTCCGGCCAACTGCTTCGCCTGGGGCACTGATGGCCATCGGATGATCAATCGCCTGGCCATCGAGACCCTGCCGGCCGATGCCCCCGCCTTTCTGCGCAGCAAAGCAGCCATCGCGGAGATTGAGTACCTGGGGCCCGAGCCAGATCGCTGGCGCGGCGCGAACGAACCGGAGCTCAACAGCGCTGGCGCTCCGGAGCACTTCATCGACCTAGAGCTGGCCGATATCCCAGGACCGTTGCCGCACCGGCGCTACGACTTCATCGCTTCGCTCTACGCTGCCGGTCTTACCCACCCAGGACAGGCCAAAGATCTGCGTCCGGAGAAGGTAGGGATGGCGCCGTGGGCGGCGGTCGAAGTGTTTGAACGTCTGCAGGCGGCCCTGCGCGAGTACAGGGCCGAAAAGGCAAAGGGCGAGAATACGGCACCGGTCGAGGCTGCGGCGATCTTCTATGCCGGATGGCTGGGCCATTATGTCGGGGACGGCTCCATGCCGCTGCACACAAGCATTCACTACAACGGCTGGGCCGGCCGTGAGAATCCGCAGGGCTATGTCACCTCGCCCGGCATCCACTCTCAGTTTGAGAGTGGGTTTGTGCACCGCAACCTGAAGCCAGAGGATGTGGCGCCGCTGTTGGCACCGGTAAAGCCGATGAGCGATCCATTCGCCGACTACGTTGGGTACCTGCGCGCCTCGCACAGGCTGGTGGAACGGGTGTATCAACTGGAGAAGGCGCAAGGCTTTGAGGGCCAAGGCACCGCGGAGGCCAAGCAGTTTACGGCGGAGCGGCTGGCGGCCAGCGCAAGCGAGCTGCGCGACCTGATCGAAGCAGCGTGGCTAGGCAGCGCGAAGCCGCAGGCGGAATACCACGAGGGTCCGCCGGTGCCGCGTTCCACCGTTCCCATAGCGCAGTGGTGAGACAAGGCTCAGGACGCGGCGATGAGAGGCACCAATTCGCGAAGTAAGCTGGCCAGCCGTTGCTGCACCTGCGCGCCCACCTCCATGACGTCCAGATGGCTGATCGGCTGCGCGAGCATGCCGGCTGCCATATTCGTCACCGACGAGAGACCGAGCACCTCCATTCCGAGGTGCCGAGCGCTGATCACTTCATGCACGGTGGACATGCCTACCAGGTCTGCACCCAGGGTGCGGAAGGCGCGGATCTCAGCCGGGGTCTCGAAGCTGGGGCCGGAGACGGCGAGGTAGACGCCCTCCGACAGGGTGAGATCGACCTTTGCTGCGGCCTGGTGTGTGAGCGCGCGCAGGCGGCGCGAGTAGGCATCTGACATGTCGAAGAACCGCGGGCCTAACCGCTCGTCGTTCGGGCCAGCCAGCGGATTGCCGCCGGTGAAATTGATGTGATCGCTCAGGAGCACCAGCTCGCCGATGGCCAGATCTGCGCGAATCGCACCAGCGGCGTTGGTCACCAGCAGCGTTCGGACACCGAGACGGGAGAGCACGCGCGTGGGGAAGATGACCTGCTGCGGCGTGTATCCCTCATACCCATGGACACGCCCTTGCATCACCGCCAGAGGCACGCGGGCGAAGTTGCCCAGCACCATGCGGCCGCTGTGCCCCTCAACTGTCGAGCGAGGAAAGTACGGTATCTCTCCGTAGGGAATCGAGACAGCGTCCGTCAGGTGCGCAGCAAAGCCGCCGAGGCCGGAGCCCAGCACGAGCGCGACGGCAGGCGAGAGCGAGCAACGCTCGCGAATGGCGACCGCTGCCTGCTCCGCTTGTTCGTAAGCAACATCCGTCATGCGGTCGAACTCCTTGGTGCTTACTGAAGCTATCGAGCCTACTGCATTAGGTTCAGCTTCTCCGCGATCACATCGGTGTACTTCAGGCCGGCACCGGTGTTGAAGAGCACGCAGCGATCTGCCGGCTGCAGGTATCCGCTGGCCAGCAGGTGGTCGTAGGCAGCGGTAGCGGCGGCACCCTCCGGCGAGAGCAGCAGACCCTCGTTGCGCGACCAGTCCAGCAGAGACGCGAAGATGATCTCATCCGGCAGCGCCAGGCATATGCCACCACTGCTGCGACAGATGTCGAGGATGATGGAGTCACCGTAGGGCTTCGGCACGCGTAGGCCGGAGGCGAAGGTGGTAGCGTTCTGCCACATCTCGGAGGCCGGCTTGCCTTCCTCGAACGCGCGGGCCACGGGCGCACAGCCGCTGGACTGCACGGCGATCATCTTTGGCCGCTTGCTGCCGGGGCGCACCCACCCCAGCTGCTCCATCTCTTCGAATGCCTTCCACATGCCGATCAGACCGACGCCGCCACCGGTCGGATAGAAGACCGCATCAGGGTACTCCCAGCCCAGCTGCTCGACCAGCTCATAGCCCATGGTCTTCTTGCCCTCGACGCGAAAGGGCTCCTTCAGCGTAGAGATATCGAACCAGCCCTCCGCCTGCTTGCGCTCGCCCACGATGCGGGCGCAGTCAGAGATCAGCCCATCGACCAGCGTTACCTTAGCGCCGTACGCGACGCCCTCCATGTAGTTGGCAACGGGCACGTCCTTCGGCATGAAAATATGTGCCTCGATACCGGCGGCGGCGGCATACGCCGCGAGGGCGCCAGCTGCATTGCCGGCGGAGGGCACGGCCAGCTTCTTGAGTCCATAGTGCTGCGCCATGGTGACGGCCAGGGCCAGACCGCGCGCCTTGAAGGTTCCGGTTGGGTTGTCGCCCTCTTCTTTGACAAACACGCCGGGGTAGCGCTGGCTGGCCAGCATCGGCGTCCAGCCCTCGCCCAGGGTGACCCGTTCGACAGCAGGCAGCACTGCGTTGTAACGCCACATGCCTGCGGAGGGTGAGGTCGCGGAATCCTGGGCGATGCGGTCGCGCACCGCAGTTCCTTTTGCGGAGGAGAGGTCATAGCGCACGTAGAGGGCGCCGGCGCATTGCGGGCAGACGGTTTGCGGAGTCTGGGCGCTGACCGAGGCGTGGCAGCGCGAGCACTCGAGGTGGGAGATAGAAGGCATCCTCTTAGCCTAGAGCATCTCTGCCATCGGGAAGGAACCAGGGGCGTGCATGGCTGCCATGTGAATGCCGCGACGGCTGCGGGCCAGACGGTTCGCTGTACGATGTGGGTTCCGATGAACGTGCGCAGCCGAGCCAATCCGGTCGTGGCAACTGCAGGCCTGGTGCTGTTTGCCGCGGGCGCCCTGCTGGCACTGCCTCACCTGGGGCACCATGCAGCGGCAGGAGTGGGGCTGCGGGTGGCCGGACTGCTGCTGCTGACTGTGTGGGCGCGCGGCTCGTTGACCCGGTGGATCTTTCTGGCCATGCTGGCGGGTATCGAACTGGGTGTGGATGCACCGCACCTTGCGGTCGCCAGTAAGGTCTTCAGCGACATCTTTCTGCGGCTGATCCGGATGATCGTGGCGCCGCTGATCCTGGGTACGCTCGTGACCGGCATTGCGGGTCATGGCAGTTTGCGCCAGGTGGGACGAATCGGCATCAAGGCGCTAGTCTACTTCGAGGTGGTGACCACGCTGGCCCTGCTGATTGGAGTCGCCGCCATCAACCTTACCCATGCGGGCGCGGGCCTGGGGGAGCGCACTGCCCAGTTGCCCGCAAGCTCGCGTGCGGAGACAGTGGCTGCCCCGGCAACTTCCAGTACGGGCGGCTGGCAGCACTTTCTGCTGAATGTCTTTCCGGAGAACCTGGCGAAATCAATCGCCGAGGATCAGATCCTGCAGGTGGCGGTATTTGCGGTACTGCTCGGCGTCGCACTGACCATGCTGCCGGAGGAGCGCCGCCGTCCATTGCTGGCGCTGGCAGAGTCCGTAACCGCGGCGATGTTTGCGATCACGAACATCGTGATGTACGTGGCGCCGCTGGGTGTGGGCGCAGCCCTGGCCTTTACTGTGGGGCAGCGCGGGCTGGCCGTGCTGCTGCCATTGAGTAAGCTGCTGGGGACTCTGTATGGCGCGCTGGCGGCATTTCTGCTGCTGGTGCTGGTGCCGGCGGCCCTGCTGTTTCGCGTGCCTCTGCGGCGTTTTCTCTTCGCTGTCGCGGAACCCGCGACCATCGGCTTTGCCACCAGCACGTCGGAGGCCGCACTGCCCCGCGCCATGGAAGACATGGAGCAGTTCGGTGTGCCGCGGCGCATCGTGTCCTTTGTTATTCCGGCGGGCTACAGCTTCAACCTTGCTGGCTCGGCAGTCTATCTCGCGCTGGCTTCGATCTTCGTCGCACAGGCTGCGGATATGCGGCTGGGGTGGGGTGCGCAGCTGGCCATGGTCTCTACCCTGATGCTCACCAGCAAGGGGGTTGCCGGCGTGCCGCGGGCGACTTTGGTCGTGCTTTTGGCGACCGCGTCCACCTTCCATCTGCCGACCGAGCCGATCTTCCTCATCCTGGGTGTGGACGCGTTTGCCGATATGGGTCGCACGGCAGTCAACGTGATCGGCAACTGCCTGGCGGCGGCAATCGTCGCCAGCAGTGAGGGCGAACTGGCCTGCTCATCGGAGGATATTCCGGCGCCTGTGTGAAGACCTGGCGAATGGGCCAGTCTGCCATTGCCGGTGCCAGGCGACGCGCCTATACTTCCGGCCAACGGGCCCGGAAGCGTCACGCCGCCCAGCGGCTTCGACTCGTGCAGAGGCCGGTTGTCTCCAGGCGCGCGCCGCTCCCTACATTCCTCTTCCGAGGTGAGGGCATCATGGCCACAGCATCTGTAGCGCGCCCTATCGACAAGGGCAAGCTCGATCAATTTCTCAATCAGGCAGTCGGCGATATGGGCGCCGCCATTCACGGTGTTGTCGTGCTGATGGGCGACCGGCTTGGTCTCTATCGTGCGATGCGCGATGGCGCGCCGGTCAGCTCCCAGACCTTGAGCGAACGCACCGGCGTCCGCGAGCGGTATGTGCGCGAGTGGCTGAACGCTAACGCGGCCAGCCATTATGTCGAGTACGATCCTGCAACGGATACGTATTTCATGACCGCCGAGCAGGCGTTTGCACTGGCCGAAGACGACACGGCGCTTGACCTGCCCGGGTTCTACTACTTCATCTCCTCCTGCATGAAGGACGAGGGCAAGCTGGCAGACGCGTTCCGCGAGGGTCGCGGCTTCGGCTGGCACGAGCATGAGAAGGATCTGTTCGTGGGTACGGAACGCTTCTTCCGACCGACCTACCTCGCCTACCTGACCAGCAGCTGGATTCCGGCGCTGGAGGGTGTAGAAGCGCGATTAGAGCAGGGCATCCGCGTCGCCGATCTGGGATGCGGACATGGCGCCTCGACGCTGTTGATGGCGAAAAGCTATCCCGCCTCGCAGTTCTGGGGCTTCGACTACCACGACGCATCCATCGAGCACGCCAACGCGGAGGCGAAGCGGTATGCCGGCGTTGCGAACGTACACTTCGCGCAGGCTGCGGCGGACAGCTTTCCGGGGGGCCCCTACGATCTGATCACCTGCTTCGATTGCCTGCACGACATGGGCGATCCGGTCGGCGTAGCGCGCTACGTGCGGCAGTCTCTGGCGCCCGGCGGGACCTGGATGATCGTTGAACCGCGTGCCGGCGACACCATTGCCGAAAACCTGAATCCGGTTGGCCGTATCTTCTACTCTGCGTCCACGCTTTGCTGCGTGCCGGCATCGCTATCGCAGAGTGTGGGTCTCGGTCTGGGGGCGCAGGCAGGTGAGGCGCGTCTGACAAAGGTGCTGCATCAGGCGGGATTCACCCGCGTACGCAGGGCTGCGGAAACGCCCTTCAATATGGTGCTGGAGGCTCGGGTGTAGCGGCGTCAAAGCCGACTTTAGCTGCGCCGGGTTCCGAATATCTGCTTCGGGAGGGCGACGTCTAGACTTGAGCCATGACGCTCGATACCAGGGCACGGCAATTCGCAGAGTCGGTGTGGGACTACCCTCGTCCGCCGAGGCTGGAGCCATCCGCGCGCCACCTGCAAGTGATGCATGCTGGCATCACGATCGCGGACACGCGCCGTTCGCTGCGCATTCTGGAGACCAGCCATCCACCGGTGTACTACTTCCCCCCGGCCGATGTTGCTGCTCATCTGCTGGTGCCCTCGCAGCGGCGGGGCAGCTTCTGCGAGTTCAAGGGAGTGGCGAGCTACTGGTCGATCGCCGCTGCAGACCCGGAGGACGAGGCGGTAGAAGCAGCGGCCTGGAGCTACGCTCATCCATCTGCCGCGTACGCCGGGCTGAAAGACTACTTCGCCTTCTATGCCAGCCGTGTGGATGAGTGCCGCGTGGACGGCGAACTGGTCGTGGCACAGCCGGGCGATTTCTATGGCGGCTGGATAACATCGCATGTCCGGGGGCCCTTCAAGGGCGCGCCCGGAACATTGGGTTGGTAGCGGACCGAAGCACTGTCGCTGCGGCCCGCTCGAGTGATGTATCAGCCCTTAGGAAGCGCTACGCTCCGGGACCGCCTGAGTCACGCTGGCGATATGGATGTTCTTCGCCAGGCCTAGCTTCCCCAGTAGCCAGATGCCGTAGTAGTTCACATCAAACTCATACCAGGTCAGACCGTGACGTGCAGAGACTGGATGCGCGTGGTGGTTGTTGTGCCAGCCTTCCCCGCCGGTCAGCAGCGCGACCCACCAGTTGTTGCGGGAGTCGTCGCGTGTGGCGAAGCGGCGCGAGCCCCACATGTGCGTTGCAGAGTTGACCAGCCAGGTCGCATGCAGCCCCAGCGTCACCCGCAGGAAGATGCCCCACAGCACCCAGGGCCAGCCACCGACTGCCAGCAGAATCAGCGCCAGTGTGGTCAACGGCACCCAGTGATAGCGATCGAGCTTGACGTAAAAAGGATCTTTGGTCAGATCGGGAGCATAGCGGGCCAGCAGAGCAGTCTCCTGCGCAGCGCCTGCACCATGCACTACCCAACCCGCGTGCGACCACCACCCGCCCTCACGGGGCGTGTGCGGATCGCCTTCACGGTCAGTCAACTGGTGATGGACGCGATGCGTCGCGACCCAGACAAGCGGGCCGCCTTCCAGGCTCAGCGTGGCGCAGACAGCGAGTGCGTGCTCCAGCCACTTCGGAACGCGATAGCCGCGGTGGGTGAGCAGCCGGTGGTAGCCCATGCCGATGCCGATGTTGATAGCGACAACGTGCATGGCGAGAAGCAGGATGAGCGCGGGCCAGCTGAAGCAGAACAGGGCGGCAACCGCGCCAATGTGGAAGATTGCCATGAAGGCGAAGATGGTCCAGTTGAAGGAGCGCGTCTGCGCAGCGCGGCTAAGCACCAGGTTCTCAGCAGGCGGTCTCGGCTGCGGGCGCACTGTGGGCTGCGCGGGTTCGATTGCTGGGATCGATGCTACGTTCGTTGCCGAGGTTGGAACAGCGCTCTCCGGATCGAGAACGGAAGTGGACGAAGTGGCTGGGGACGACATAGTCATAGGATCAACGCCACGGCAGGGGCGCTTTGTCCGACTTTTGTAATTGCGGGTGCCGGGTGGCGAACTTTGGTGATACGCAACCCGAACGCCAGCGGGATGCGCCTGCTCGAAAGGGTCAGATCGGACTTCTCCTTCAGGAACGCAGCAGGTGCGTCAGTCCTGCGGAAGCAGGCGCAACTCAGCATAGTGTCGGTTGCGCTCGAGGCACAGCGCCTCGACTACCAGCTCATGGTCGTCCCGCTGCGGCAGCCCTGAGACGGTGATGGAGCCGATCACTCCAGTACCGACGACTGTGATGGGGAAGGCGCCGCCGTGGCTGATGTAGTCTGCAGGCGTCAGACTGTACTTCTCCTCAAGGGTCGTGTTGCGCGCCTTCAGCATCAGGCCGATCGCGTAGGAGCTGCGCCCAAGCCGGGCAACCAGGTTCGCCTTACGCCGCGCCCACTCGCCGTTATCTGCAGTGGTGCCGGGCAACGCCGCGTAGAACAGGATGACGCCGGGCTGGTTCCCGAGGTGCGGCCCAAATCGACGAATGTCGATCACGATGGCCAGCTGCCGTTCCAGTGCCAGCTCCCGCAGCGTGGAGCCAAGCTGCCAGGCGTCTTCCTCGTTGAACGCATCCCAGCGCAGCTCCTGCTCCTGACGCAGAATGCGATCCAGATCTTCTTCCAGTCGCGCCATCTTGTTCTCCCGCGTTCGCCTACAGCAGCACACTGACGATGGATGCCGACATCAGGTTGGCCATGGTGCCGGCCAGCATAGCGCGCAGCCCCAGCCGCGCCAGTTGATTCCGGCGCTCCGGAATCAGCGCGCCGATGCCGCCAATCTGGATGCCAATGGAGCTTAAGTTGGCGAAGCCGCACAAGGCAAAGGTGGCGATGGAGCGCCGTCTTCTGCGCCCCCAGGTTCGAGAAGGCGATCAGCTCGTTGATCACCATGCGCGTGCCCAGAAGATCGCCGACCAGCCGCGCTGAATGCCAGGGGATGCCGATCAGCCAGGCAATCGGGGCGAACAGCCAGCCCAGGACTGCGTTGAACGACTGCGGAAAGGGGATGTGGTGCGTGCCCAGCCAGCCATGCAGGCCGCCGAAGATGCCGTTCAGCAGCGCAATCAGAGCGACAAAGGAGATCAGCATGATGCCGACGTTGAAGGCCAGCCGCCCACCGTCGATGGTGCCGCGAGCCACCGCGCCGATCAGGTTCTCCTCGCGGTGCTCTTCGGCTTCAGGCAGCCGGACATGCCCCAGGGTGGCGGGCGTATCGGTCTCAGGCACCAGCATCTTCGAGATCAGGATAGTGCCCGGCGCGGTCATGATGACGGCAGCCAGCAGGTGCTTGGCTTCGATTCCGCGCAGTATGTAGGCGGCCATGATGCCGCCGGAGACGTGGGCCATGCCGCTGGTCATCACCGTCATCAGTTCGGACGTGGTGAGCTCCGGCAGAAAGGGACGGATCGAGAGCGGCGCCTCTGTCTGGCCCATGAAGATGGAGGCGGCAACGTTCAGCGACTCTGCGCCGGAGATCCCCATGGTGCGCTGCATGCCCCAGGCGAAGCCGCGGATTACCAGTTGCATGATGCCCAGGTGATACAGCAGCGCGAACAGGGCGGAGATGAAGATGATGGTGGGCAGCACCTGGAAGGCAACGATGGATCCGAAGCTGGAGTGCTGTCGGCCAAACTCACCCAGAACAAACTCCGAACCTGCGAAGGCGTAGCTCAGCAGGCGGTTGACTGCATCCCCAGCGTGCGCCATGGCGTCACGCCCGAAGCTCCAGCGCAGCACAGCGAAGGCGAAGACGATCTGCAGGCCCAGTCCCCAGAGGACCGTGCGCAGGCGGATAGCCCGGCGATTGTTGGAGAAGAGCCACGCCAGCAGCAGCATGGTGAGCAGGCCAAGCAGTCCGGTGAATCGTGCCAAAGGCTCTATTCCTGTCGTGCGGAGAGGGACTCGCCCAGCGTATCGCGGGTCAGCGCCTCATGCACTAAAGGAATCGCGCGGGGCGGCGCGTCTGCGATGCGGATTGCCGTGGAAAGCAGTTGAAGCGGCTCTGCAAGTCGGGCTGGATCTTCGGCGAACAAGGTGCACAGCGGATCGCCTTCGGCTACGGACGCGCCCAGCTTTGCGTGCATCTCAATGCCGGCGTGAGCAGAGACGGGCTCGCCCTTGCGACTCCGCCCCGCACCCAGCCGCTGCACCGCCCAGCCAATGGCAGTGCAGTCCATGCTGAACAGGTAACCGGAGCGCGGCGCGCGCAGCAGGTGCTGGTGGGCAGGCGCATGTTTGACAGCGTAAAGGTCGCCACCCTGCAGCGCGATCATCTGCTCGAAGTGCTTCAGCGCAGAGCCATCCTGCAGCAGCTTCTCTGCATGATCACGTCCCTCCCCGGCAGAGCGGGCCATCCCGCCCAGGTACAGCATCCAGCCGGCAAGGATGAGCGAGAGCTCACGCAGATCGTCGCTGTCCGGATTACGTTCGCCGCGCAACAGCGCAAGCGACTCCAGCACCTCGACCGAGTTCCCGGCGAAGCGTCCCAATGGTTGCGACATCTCACTGAGCAGTGCGACAGTACGGATGCCTGCGGCCTCGCCGGTTTCGACCATCAGCCTGGCCAGAAAGCGCGCCGCCGCAGGATTGGTCAGCGAGGCACCCGAACCGGTCTTCACGTCCAGCACCAGGGCGTCCAGACCGGTCGCGAGCTTCTTGCTCATGATGGAGCTGCAGAGCAGATACGGGCTCTCGACGGCGCCGATATGGTCGCGGATCGCATACAGCCGGCGATCGGCAGGCACCAGATCGGCTGTTTGGCTCACGATGACGCAGCCCGCTCGGTCGAGCACGCGGCGCATCTCGTCGGGCGATAGAGCTGAGCCGAAGCCGGGAATGGAATCGAGCTTGTCCAGCGTGCCGCCAGTGTGGCCCAGCGCGCGGCCGCTGATCTTGGGCACGCGCAGTCCGCCCGCGGCAGCAATAGCGGTCACCAGAAAGGTGGTCTTGTCGCCGACTCCGCCGCTGGAGTGCTTGTCGACCGTACGCCCAGCGGTCCTGCCGGACTGCCTCATATGCAGTTGCATGCCGGAGGCACTCATGGCTCGGGTCAGCGCCTGCACCTCGCCTGCCTCCATCCCACGCAGGAAAGTGGCCATCAGGAAAGCGCTCAGCAGAGCGTCATCGATCGATCCGTCGGCAGCGCCGCGCGTGATGTGCGTGATCTCGGCCGGCGTCAGGGTATGTCCGTCGCGTTTGCGGCGCACGATGTCCACTGTGTGCAGCGTCGTGTCCTGCGTAGCTGCACCTGCGACTGGCATCACTGGACCGGCGCTCATTCGGGCAGACCGAAGCGAAAGGGCAGCAGATCTTCAAGCGTACTCACCTGCGTGGTGCCGTTCGAGGGGAAGAGCACCGGGGCTTCCGCCGCCATGAACTCTGCCAACACCTGGCGGCAAGCGCCGCATGGGGCGCCGGCTGCGTTGTTCCGGTTAGCCACGGCGGCAGCAGCGATCCGGATGGAAGGTCCGTGCTCGGCGACGGCGCGCACCACAGCAGCTCGCTCTGCGCAGATGGTCAGCCCGTAGGAGGCGTTCTCGACATTGGCGGCAGTGACCACGCTGCCATCTTCCAGCAGCAGTGCCGCCCCCACATGGAAGCCGGAGTAGGGCGCATACGCCTGTGTCGCGGCCGCAACGGCAGCAGCCAGCAGCGTGGATTGTTGCGCGGACGCAATCGTTGAGGAGTGCGGCATCTCCTCGAAGGTACTGAGGCAGGCGCGTGCTGGCAAATCTGGCTCGCTGACGGTAGCCGGCTTCAGGGCATCGAATCGAACCTGTGGCGGCAGGCGGCAGGCTCCCCGATCCTCTAAGCTGGAGAGTACGGTCGGCCAGGGAGAGGACGGCATGGCGGCAAAGCGACCAACCCGGAAGGCGCCGGCAGTGACGGACGCGGATGCCGCGCTGGGGCTGTTCCATCCCGTCACCGCGGAGTGGTTCCGCGCTGTCTTTGACAAGCCCACGACGCCGCAGGTGCTGGGCTGGCCGGCCATCGCGCGGGGCGAGCACACGCTGATCCTCGCGCCGACCGGCAGCGGTAAGACATTGACTGCGTTCCTCTGGTGCCTGAACCGGTTGATGCTGCAGCCGGATCCGGATGAGGCCGCAGCCTGCAGGGTCATCTACATCAGCCCGCTCAAGGCTCTGGCCGTCGATGTGGAGCGCAACCTGCGCTCGCCCCTGGCTGGCATCGTGAACATGGCCCGTCGCGCAGGCGTCCCGGTGCGCGAGCCCGAGATCGCGGTACGCACTGGCGACACCTCGCAGAAGGATCGTGCCCTGTTCCGGAGAAGGCCGGCGGAGATTCTGATCACTACGCCGGAGTCGCTCTACCTTCTGCTGACGTCCGACGCGTCGGCGGGTCTGCGCGGGGTCGACACGGTCATCCTCGATGACGCTGGGAACGATTCGTCTCTCACAACACAATATTTCAGCTATCGCAACAATC
>CAXUMX010000007.1:0-61916 GCA_964252395.1 uncultured Acidobacteriaceae bacterium
GTCCAGGCGAGCCGCGCGGCAGCAGGAGAGAGCCATCCGGGAGTACCTGCGCGGCGTGCTGGACGAGCTGATCGCGGAGCTGGCGGCAGCGGACCGCGGGGTCGAAATCCGAGAGATCGCCGGCGGCTATCGTATGGCTACGCGGCCGGAGTACCACGATGCCATCCGCTCCTTCGTCAAGAGTCTGAAGCCACCGATGAAGCTTAGCCTGCAGGCGCTTGAAACCCTGGCGGTCGTCGCCTACAAGCAGCCGGTGACCGCTCCGGAGATCAGCGAGATTCGCGGCGTGGAGTCGGCGGGCGTACTGGGCAGTCTGCTGGCGCGCAAACTCATCACAACCGCAGGCCGCAAGCAGGTGATTGGCCGGCCCATTCTCTACAAGACGACCAAGGAGTTCCTGCTACGTTTTGGGCTCAAAGACCTCAACGAGCTGCCCAGCATGGATGAGTTTGAAAAGCTGGCCGGCGAGTTGGACGAATCCGATCTGCAGCCCGTCAGCGAAGCGCAGCCTGCAGGCGAGGAGATCGAGCCCTCACCCGAGGGCACCGGAGCAGCTAAGGGCCTGACGGACAACACCGTCAACGAGCGGCCCGCGGAAGAGCAGCCGACCGGGGACGATGCGGATGGGGCCGGGAGTGCGGCTACGGATGAAACCGCTGCCGTCGCTGTTGAGCGTGAAGTAGCGCAGGAGAAGGCAGGAGACGCGTGAAGCAGGCAAGATCGAAGCGGCCGCTGGCCGAGGAAGCATCGCCCGCAACCCAGGCCAGCGGGACGCCGGAAGCGACCCTGGAGCGGCTGCAGAAGATCATCGCGGCCGCTGGTCTGGCATCACGGCGCAAAGCCGAGGAGCTGATCACCGAAGGGCGGGTGCGCGTCAATGGCCAGCTGGTGACCGAGCTCGGCGCGAAGGCCGACCCCCATCGCGATCACATCCGGGTGGATGGCAAGCTGTTGCAGGGTCCGGAAAAGCCGCGCTATTTCATGCTGAACAAGCCCAAGGGCTTCGTCACGACGGTGTCCGACCCTGAAAACCGGCCCACGGTGATGCGCTTTTTTGAACGCGCCGGGGTGCGAGTGTTCCCCGTTGGCCGGCTGGACTACATGAGCGAAGGCCTGCTGCTGATGACCAACGACGGCACGCTGGCCAACGCACTGACCCGCGCCGCCGCGAGAGTGGAAAAGACCTATCTCGTGAAGGTGAGTGGCCAGCCCAGCGACTCCGCCATCGAGCAGCTACGCCGGGGCATCATGATCGAGCGGGGAAAACCAGGTAGCGGAGCTGGCCGCGTGCTGACTGAGCCGGCCACCATTCGCCTGATGCGTGCAGGGGAAAACCCCTGGTACGAGATTGTGCTGACGGAAGGTCGGAACCGACAGATCCGCAAGTTATTCGAAGAGATCGGGCATCACGTGGAGAAGATTCGCCGGGTCGGCTACGGAACCCTCGTACTGGATGTACCGCCGGGTGAGGTGCGGGAGTTGGATGCGATCGAGGTGGCTGCGCTGGAGCGCGCCGGCCGCCCACGCAAGAAGCCACCTGTGCCTCCGCGCGCACTCAAGAAGGTGGAAGAGCGCCATCTGCCGGCGGCTCGTCCGCGACGCCCTCACGCCGGGAAGCCTCATTCTCTTAAGAAGGGCACAAACCGCGGACGCTGAGTATGACAGCGCGCGTCTATCCGGCAATCTCAGGCTGCGGGATCTCGCAGGTTCGCACGCAGTTCCGCCCGTTGCGCTTGGCCAGATACATGGCACTGTCTGCCTGGTGGAGCAGTTCCTCGAGTGACTCGCGGCTGCCGCTCCAGGGAGCCACTCCAAAGTTTGCGGTGACGTGCGTTGTCCCGTCGCAGCCCGGTACCTCCAATTGGGCGATGCGTTCTCGCAGCCGCTCTGCCAGCATCACTCCCTGGGCTTCTGTCGTTTGCGGCAGCAGTGCGGCAAACTCTTCTCCACCCAGACGGCCCACCAGGTCTGCCGCGCGAAGGCTGTTGCGCAGCATGTCGGCCACGCTGAGCAGCACGGCGTCGCCGGTGCGGTGTCCGTAGCAGTCGTTTACCTGCTTGAAGTGATCCAGGTCCATCAGCAGCATACACAGCGCTGTTCCAGCCCGGGCACTGCGTGCCGACTCGCGCTCAAACTCATCCAGGAAGGCGCGCCGGTTCAGCAGGCCGGTCAGGGCATCGGTGCGCGCCATGCGCTCCAGTTCCAGCCGCAGCATCTCTGTGTTCATCCAGATGAAAGAGAAGAGAATGCCGACACTGGTGACGATGGTCAGCACCAGGTTGCCGTTTTGCAGGTAGAGCAGCGGGCGCAACCTTAGTTCACCGGGGGACGCCACCAGGTCGGCCGTCAAGCGGAGCAGATTGAAGAGGGTGTAGAGGAACAGGATGACGGCCATCAGAGCCGTTGGCGTCTTCAGCCCAGGGCGCACGTTGCGCAGTATGGTGAAACCACTGAAGCCGAGCTGGACCACCAGCATCGCGCTGAGGAGGGCGATGGATTGCTCTGCCGGCCTGTGCAGCCAGGCCAGCCAGGTGAGCCCGACGGCCAGCACCGGCACCAGCCATAGTCCGAACCAAGCCACCCTGCGGCTCGCGCCGGTCAGCTCACACAGCGCGCGGTGCAGCAGCACGTAGGCGAGCAGCACCAGCAGATTCATTAACGGCGATACCAGAAAGCCCGGCATCTTCGCGCGGACCAAGAACAGCAGTGTGGCCACGCTGCCGCAGGCATAGGCGGGTACCAGCCAGCGCAGTTGCCGAAGCGCCGGAGTGGCAAAACACACCATCAGCAGCCCGGCAGCAAAACTGCTGAGCAGCAGCAGGTTCAACAGCAGAAGAGTGTGTGTCTCCATCCGTGCCTGGCGCCAGCCCGCGCCTTCCCTTTACAACCACCCGCGAAACCAACCATACCGTGCCGGGGGAGTCTCTGATGCAATTCTTCTCCGGCCCTTTATCGCCAGGGTGACAGAGGTGAAGCCATCGAGGGGCTCCCTGAGAGGCGAGCGCTGCTGGTGGAGTGACTATCCCGCCAAACTACGCACTGCGCAAGAGGGTTGACCGCAACTCGAATAAAACCCATCTGATAGGCTGATGCCGGACGCCTGTGAAAGAAACTGACGGACAGAGCCATACGCCTCCTGCCGGCTCCCGGCTGGAGGCTCTTGCAGCGCGTTTTCCGTCGCTTGGACTCTCCATGGAGACGACGATCTGCTTCGTCGTCGCAACATTTTTTCTCTTTTACGGCCTGGTGCCGATCTTCGGCGGGGATGCGCTCGGGCTGGTCGGCGCCGATGAGCCGCGCTATGCGCAGATCGCGCGCGAGATGCTGCGCCGCAACGACTTCGTCACCCCCATCCTGTACGGCAAGCCGTGGCTGGAGAAGCCCGCCCTCTATTACTGGCGGGCCATGTTCTCCTTCAAGGAGTTTGGCGTTCACGACTGGTCGGCGCGGCTGCCTTCGGCTTCCATTGCCTTCACCATGGTCGCGCTGATCTATCTGCACATGCGCCGCTTCCGCCCTGGCGGCCAGCTGGATGCCGCGCTCATTACAGCCAGTTGCGCCGGCATCATTGCCTTTGCCCGCGGCGCATCTACCGACATGCAGCTGGCCGCGCCCTTTGCCATCGGCATGCTGGGCTGGTACGCCTGGTATGAGACGGACAAGAAGTTCTGGCTATTCGACCTCTACTTCTTCAATGGGGCCGCGACACTGGCCAAAGGACCGGTCGCTCCCTTCCTCGCCTTGTGCATCATCCTGTCTTTCGCGGCGCTGCGGCGGGAGTGGTCTGTAGTGCGCCGCACCATCTGGCTGCCCGGCATCGCGCTCTACCTAGCCATGGTTCTGCCGTGGTACATCGCGGTGACCCGGCGCAACCCGGAGTTTCTGCGAGTCTTCTTTCTCGAACACAATCTGCAACGCTTCGCCACCAACCTCTACGAGCATGAGCAGCCCATCTGGTTCTACCTGGCTGTCATGCTGCTGGCCCTGATGCCGTGGACCGTGATCGCCATGCGAGCCCTATGGGACGCCTCGGTAGAGTCAGTGAACGAGTGGCGCGCCCGGCGGGCCAAGAACCGCTACGTGAGTCACTCCCGGTGGGGCGATGCATTCCCCGAGTTCCTGGTGCTATGGACCCTTTTCCCGGTGGTCTTCTTCTCGCTCTCCCGCTCCAAGCTGCCCGGATACATCCTGCCTTCCATTCCGCCGCTGACCATCCTGACGGCTGACTACCTGAACCGCCTGCGCGAGGCGAACAGCAAGATTCGTACCTGGCTGCTAATGGTGCACGGACTGGTGACCGGAGTGACGGCCACACTGGTGATCCTGCTGCCCTGGATGATCTCGCACCCCTCCGGCGTGCCTCCGTGGCGGCTGATCGGTTCCGCTGTGGGAACCGGGTTGGCCAGCGCAGTGCTGATCGTGACCATGGTGGGCAACTACGGAGTGAAGCAGTTGCGCACCGCCACCCTGATTCCGCTCGCCGTGCTGCTGCTGTTCCTCTTCGGCATCGGACCGTTCTTCGGGCTCGGCGCCATCGCCAGCACGAAGCGCACCATCCAGCTGATTGATCTGACCTACTCCGCGCGTCCGCTGGCGCGACAGCTGCACCAGATGACCCCGCAGAACGAGCCAGTGGCTGTGCTCCGGGTCCGCCGCGACCTGGAGTACGGACTCTCGTTCTATCGCAATGAGCGGGTACTGGACTATGACCGCGACGGGGTACCGCTGCAGGCGCACGTGCTGGTCGTCCGCGATATAGCTGCGCCGGCCCTGCACGATCTGCTAGCCACACGCTCCTACCGGCCGCTGTTCTCCTACCCGGCACAGCGCGTCTCCGTGTACGCGGTGGATGCGCTTGGCACACCCGAGCCGGAGCCGGATGCAGTCCGCCACTCCGCCAGCCGGCCGGATACCCACGTCACGCCCGCGACCAAGCCGCTAGAGCGCAGGAAGTAGTAACCCCTTCTGCCGGTCTGCCTTTGCACTGCCGCGAAGCCTCCGCTTACACTCGCAGGTACTCTGAGGTCTCTGCCGTGGCGGCATCGCTGTACAAGAGCGGGATAGTGCGGCAGGACGTGCTGGATCTGCGGCACTTCTCCGCCGGAGCGCTGCGCCCGCTGCTGACAGAAGAGACAGAGCAGTGGCGCCGCCGTCTGCGCTGGGACTACAGCGCCTCTGCCCAGCTGCTGCTGGACTATCTCGATTCGCGCATCCTGCCAGGGTTTGTGGCGACCGAGGATGGGTCCCCCATCGGCTATGTCTTCTGTGTTTATGAGCAGCACAAGGCGGTGATCGGCGACGTATTCGCTACCAGCCACGGCCGGGAGCGCGCCAGCCGCACCGAGTCTCGTCTGCTGGAGCACACGCTGGAGCTTCTGGTCTCCACGCCGGGCACCTCGCGCATCGAGACGCAGCTGCTGCTGCACCCCAAGGGGCAGTTCCGGGAGGTCTTCACCCGTAACGGATTCGACGTCTTTCCCCGGTTGTTCATGGAGAAGGCTCTGCAGCGGGAGCGCTCTGCGCCGATGGGCCCCTTACCGCCGGCACTGGTACTGCGGCAGTGGAGCGAGTCGGACTTCGCCGCGGCAGGCCGACTGATCGCGCACGCATACCGTGGTCATCTGGACAGCGTCATCAACGACCAGTATCGGACCACGACCGGCTCACTGCGCTTTCTGCACAATATCGTGCGCTTTCCGGGCTGTGGCCAATTCGATCCATCCACATCGATGGTGCTCGCCCATCGCGACCGCGATGAGCTTGCCGCGATAGTGCTCTGTTCGCGAGTAAGTGCAGAGACCGGGCACGTCACGCAGTTGTGCGTCGAGCCGGCACTGCGCCAGGCGGGCCTGGGCCGGCGACTGCTGGTGCGCTGCATGGAAGCGCTTGCGGCACAGGGCTTGGAATACATCTCGCTGACTGTGACGGAAGCCAACCAGGAGGCCCTGAATCTCTATCGCAACCTGGGCTTCAAGGCGCGGCATAGCTTTGACGCGATGGTATGGGAGCGGGCCTAGTGGTGGATGAAGTACATCAGCCAGCTGGCGACGATGGCCGCACCGACAAATAGCCCGAAGCAGTAGAACCCGTAGCGCACCATGGCGCGGCGGTCACTGCGCTGGGTCACGGCGAATACCACGGATGCGAAGAAGGCGAACAGCAGCACAGCTGTGAAGTGAGAGGGTGCGAAGCTCACTGCTTCCTCCCAATCCGGATGTTGTGCGCATCGACTGCCGCCATCACGTTAAGCAGGCCGGCTACCACGATGAACTTGGTTCCGTAATCTGCCGTCACCACCTGGACTGCATTCTGCCCCAGGCCCAGCAGGCGCCCCACGGTGTAGAACAGCCCGGCGCCTAGATCACCCACAAACCCCAGCATGGCCAGCGGGTCTGCCGTGTTGGCGGCATACAACTTGCCCTGCATCAGGATGCCAAGCACGAACATGAGGCCGATGGCCGCGAACAGCACCGCGGCGCGAGCGTAACGACGCGATAGCAGGTGTCCGGCGCCTGGCACCAGCCAACCTACCAGCAGCGCCGCAGAGATCAGCGGGCTCTTGGCTGCAGTATCTGGCTGTGCCTTTTCAAGGGAACGGCCGGCGTGGGCGGCGCTCTTTGCCGGAGGGGTGGTTGCCATGACGAATCTTCCCCAACTATACCGCAGGGTCCTTCTAGAATGCCTCCGCGGTCGTGCGGCGCTTCAAGGCTGCTCCGCGGCGCCCTTCAGCGCCGGTTAATCGGGCCATGGGAGACTAGGTCGCCGGCGAAATACTGCCGAATCTATCGCGGAGTACGTCATGCCCTGTTCCCGCACTATTCGTCTCTTCGGCTCTTCTGTTGCCGCCAGTGCCATCGCCTGCTGTCTGGTGGCCGTACCGTCCGTCGCCGCCGCCCAGGGTCCTTACCATGTTGTGACCAAGTGGAAGATCGGCGGCGAGGGCGGCTGGGACTACCTTGCAGTGGATCCCGCCGCACCCCGCCTTTACGTCACGCATGGTACGCGGGTGGAGG
The DNA here is from genome assembly GCA_964252395.1 of uncultured Acidobacteriaceae bacterium. Lineage (GTDB taxonomy): Bacteria > Acidobacteriota > Terriglobia > Terriglobales > Acidobacteriaceae > KBS-83. Next base: position 7,014 of record CAXUMX010000007.1, read on the forward strand.
TTCTCAACACCGCGGATGGCAAGCCGGTCGGCGCGATCACGGGACTCAAAGGTGTCCACGGCGTGGTGTTTGACACGGGCAAGAATGGCTACATCAGCGACGGCAAAGCGAACGCTGTGGTCGTCTTCGACCGCACCTCGCTCAAGACCATCGCCTCCATTCCGGTCGGCAGCAATCCTGACGGGATGGTCTATGAGCCGGTCACAAAGACGGTCTGGGCCTTCAACGGTCACAGCAGTAATGCAAGCGTGATTGATACGACTACGCAGAAGGTCATCGGCACCGTGGATCTTGGCGGACGGCCGGAGTTTCCGGTTGCCGACGGTAAAGGCACCATCTACGACAACCTCGAGGATAAGAACGCGATCGTTCGTCTGGACGCTGCTACGCGAAAGGTGACAGCGACCTGGCCCCTGACCCAATGCGAGTCGCCATCCGGACTTGCAATCGATCGCGCAGCCGGGCACCTGTTTGCTGTCTGCGACGGGAAGAAGATGGCTGTGCTCGACACCAAGTCCGGTAAGGCTCTGGCCAATCCGGAGATCGGCGATGGACCCGATGCGGCAGGCTTCGATCCGCGGCACTCGCTTGCCTTCTCCTCTAACGGCGGCGGAACTCTTACGGTTGTCGACGCTAGCAAGCCCACCTTTCCGGTGCTGCAGAACTTGACCACACAGAAGGGGGCGAGGACCATGGCGTTCGATCCGAAGACCGACCGCATCTACCTGGCGACCGCCGACTTCGGTGCGCGTCCCGAACCTACGGCCGACAATCCGCGTCCCCGTCCGGCGATCAAGCCTGACAGTTTCACCGTGCTCGTAATCGGGCGCTAGATGGCAAGCAACTAGAAAGGCCGGTGGGGCGAGACCTCACCGGCCTTTGTCATGCTCAACCGAAAGCGGGGCGGTCAGGCGGCCTCAGCCACTGCATGACGATTGCGTGTCATGAAGTAGTACGTGACCGGAGTCACCACCAGACTGAGTGCAATCGAGATCACCAGGCCGCCAATGACCGAGATCGCCAGTGGCTGCAGCATCTGCGAGCCTGCACCTAATGCGAAGGCCAACGGCAGCATGCCGCTGATGGCGGCGACGGCTGTCATTACAATCGGCCGCAGCCGGCGCTGCGCAGCATGCAGCATCGCCTCCCGCGCCGGCACGCCCTCTGCACGATACGTCTCATCCGCATCCAGTAGCAGAATGCCGTTCTTCGCGACAATGCCGATGATCATGATCAGGCCCATGAACGAGGCGACGTTGAAGTCGGTTCGCGTGATCAGCAGCGCGAGCACCACGCCGGTGATGGATAGCACGGAAGAGGTGAGGATTGCGACCGGCGCGGCAAAGTTGCGGAACTCGGCCAGCAGCACGCCAAACACAAGCGCAAGGGCGAAGAGCAGCACACGCAAGAGCTCATGGAAAGACTGCTGCTGCTCCTGATAGGTGCCGCCGTATTCCACCCGCACGGAGGCAGGCAGATGAAGGCCAGAGACCACCTGCTGCACCTTGGTGATCGCCGTGCCCAGGTCCGACCCTTCCAGCCTTCCGGTCACGACGACAAGCTGCTGCAGATTCTCGCGACGGATCTCGTTCTGCGGCGGTAGCTGAGTGATCCGGGCCAATGATCCCAACGTGGCCAGCTTTCCGCTGGCGCTGTTGAATACCGTGTTCTGAATGGAGTCAAGCGAACTGCGCGTCTCGTCACTCAGACGCACCCGGATGGTGTACGGGCGGCCATTCGCGATCAGCGGGCCGGTCGCCGTCACACCATCGAGGATAGAAGTGGCGTCCTCTGCCACCTCGGTCGGCGTGAAGCCTAGGCGCCCGGCGACTGCCGTCTGCACCTCGAAGTTCGTGGCCGGGCCGCTAATCGTGTTCTCGATGCCGTTCTGCACATCGACCACGCCTTCAACCTTGCCGATGGCCGTGGCGACACGCGGGCCGAGTTGATGCAGCAGCTCCGTGTCCGTCGAGAAGAGCTTGATCTGGATCGGCTCGGGCGCATTAGACAAGTCTCCGATCATGTCCTGCAGCACCTGCGTGAACTCGACGTCCAGCTCTGGCTCCGTCTTCCGGATCTCCGCACGCACCTCTGCGATCACATCGTCGATACCGCTGCTTCGCTTCGCCTTCAGCTTTACGGAGATGTCGCCCGTGTTTGCCTCCGTGACTGCAGCCAATCCAAGCTGCAGCCCGGTGCGGCGGGAGGTGCTCTCCACCTCTGGCGTGCTGCGCAGTATGCGTTCCACGTGGCTGAGCACGCGGTCAGTCTCCGTCAATGAACTGCCAGCGGGCATGATGTAGTCCAGGATGAAGCCGCCTTCATCCATGGCCGGCAGCAGGTCAGAGCCGAGCTGCTTATAGCCGAACCATCCGCCGGCGACAAGGGCGACGCAGACGGCCGCCAGCAGCAAGGGACGCCGCAGCGCCCATCCCAGCGCGCTCGCCTGCCCCTGCATCACACGAGTCATCAGCCTGCCCGGGTCATCATGGTGCTTTGCCGCCTCGGGCGCTTGCCTGCGCAGAAGGACCAGGCTCAGCGCAGGCGTCCAGCTGAGGGCGAGCAGCAGGGATGTGAGTAGTGCGGCCGTCATAGTCAATGCCAGTGCGCGGAAGAAGCTGCCTGTCACTCCGGTCACCGCAATCAAGGGCAGAAACACCACTACCGGGGTCAGCGTGGAGAAGACAAGTGGCCGCGTCACCTCCGCGATAGCCTTCCGCACTGCCTGCACCCGTGACTCGCCGGAGTCGCGATGCAGCACGATGTTTTCGACCACTACGATGGCATCATCAATGACGAGTCCGATCGCGGCTGCCAGTCCGCCCAGCGTCATAAGATTGAAGCTCTGCCCGATTACCTTGAGGAAGACAATCGTCACGGCAATGGTGACGGGAATGACCAGCCCGGCGATCAGTGACGAACTCCAGTCGCGCAGAAACAGAAACAGAATGACGCAGGCCAGCAGCAAGCCGATCAGGATGGCATCGCGAACGCTGCGTATGCTCTCCCGCACCAGCTCTGACTGGTCGTAGAACGGTTCGATCTTCACGCCTTTCGGCAGCTTCGCCCGCAATTGCGCCATCTCGAGCTCGACCGCATCCGCGACGGCCACTGTGTTGCTGGTGGGCTGGCGCGTGATGTTGAGCAACACGGAAGGCTTGCCGTTCGCGGTGACCACGGTATAGACCGGCATCACTGCCTTGACGACTCTGCCGACGTCGCCCACATGCACGGGCGCGCCGCCGGGCGTCGTCTTCACCACCAATTGACTCAGTTGCTGGACGTCATGCACCTGTGCGCCCACCAGCCCCAGGATCAGCTGGTGGTTAGCCTCGTACAGGCCCGGCGAATCGATGATGTTTGACGCGTCCACTGCGTTGGCCAGATCGAGGATGGTGACCCCTGCAGCCTGCAGTCGTGCCAGGTCAGGCACGATGTGATACTCCGGCACTTTGCCGCCCTGCACCGTCACCAGGCTGACGCCGGGTACACGATTCAGCGGAGGCTTCAGTTCATACGTGGCTAATTCCCAGAGCGCTGTGGGCGACTGCGTATCGGACGTCAGCGCGTAACCAAGGATGGGGAAGGTCGCAAAGGTGAGCCGGTTAGTCGTGATCTTCGCCGTGGGGGGCAGTGTCTGCTCCACCTTGCCCAGCGCCGCGTCCACCAGCTGCAGCGTCTGGTACATGTTGACGCCCCAGTTGAAGAACAGGCTGATCTCCGCCGACCCGCGGCTGGTGTTGGACCGTACTGTCACCAACCCAGGCACGATGTTGACTGCGTCTTCAATCGGCTTGGTGATCGTGACTTCCATCTGCTCCACCGGCATCACGCCGTTATCTACGCCGATGACAACGCGCGGGAAGCTTGTATCCGGAAAGACGGAGATCGGCACCTGCGTGGCGAAGTAGAGACCAGCAATTGTGAGCACGATGAGGAAGAAGAAGATGGTGCCGCGATACCGCACGAGCCAGAAGCCGCTCCCGTCGTCGCTTGTCCTGGGCTCGGCAGAGGAGCCAGTAGGCTTCTCGATCAGGCTGTGCGGGGTCACTTGTCTTCCTCGCTCTTGGCGGCGCCTGGTTTTTCCTTCTTCGCTGCGCCGCTGTCGCCTGCATCGGCTTTGCCCCCGTCCTCGTCCGATGCCGGCCCGACCTTGACCTTCGTGCCTTCTTCAAGCGCATAAGCGCCACTGCCGATCACCGTATCGGCCGCCGTTACCCCGCTCAGTACCTGCACGCGATCGGCATCCTGAGTGCCCAGCGTGACCGGTTTGCTGTGTGCGGCGCCGTCCTCGCCGATCACCATGACTGACTTCGTTCCATCCTGCGCGGTCTGCACTGCGGACGTGGGGATGATCAAGGCATCATGCGCCTGGCGGCCAGTGATAGATGCATGCACCGGCGTGCCCACCTTCAATGTGCCACGCGGATTGTCGACTCGCAGCCAGATTTCGATGGTCGTGCTGCCGGGGTCGAGCGCAGGGCTAATCAGTGAGACTCTTGCAGGTACTGGATCAGCCACACCCGGCACCGTGAGGGTGGCTGGATCGCCCGGCTTCATCTGCTGCGCGACTGTCTGCGAAACGTGCACCTTCGCCAGCAGGACAGAGGTATCCATCACTGTCAGCAGGGTTGTGCCTGCAGCCGCAGTTTCGCCCGCGAAGAGCGGACGATCCGTCACCGCGCCTGCGATGGGGCTGCGGATCTCTGAATAGGAAACCTGCGCCTCTGCACCCAGATACTTACCCTTCGCAGAGTTCAGCTGACCGCGCGCCTGCTCGAGCGACGCTTCGCGGCTGACCAGCTTCATCGATTCCAGATGCTTAGCGGCCGCATCGTAGGCAGCTTGCGCCTGCACCAGTGCGGCCTGCGCCGTATCCAGATCGCGGCCGGGAATGGCGCCCTCTGCAAACAGTTGCTTGCGTGCAGTGACGATGCTCTTGTTCAGGTCCAGGTTTGCGCGGGTCTGCTGTACATCCAGCTCTGCCTTTTGATAATCCTCCGGCACCTGCGCCCTGGTCGCGGTGGCGTATGCCGCCTGTGCGGCGGTGTAGCCACCCTGATTGTCCAGCGCCGCCGCGGCAAGGTCGCGGTTTTCAAGCGTCGCCAGCAGCTGGCCAGCCTTCACATGCGAGCCGCGCTGCACATAGAAGCGGCGCACCGGCGCGGTGATCTTGGGTGAGATCGCCGCCTGTGCCAGCGGGGACAGCAGCGCGTCGACCGGGATGTGCTCGGCGATGTCTCCCCGTTCGGGGTGCTCTGCCTCAACATTGACTACGGGTGAGGGCGTCGCTTCGGGTTTGCTGCAACCAGCAAATAGCAACGCGCTCAAAAGCAGGCCGGTCAGAGTGATCAAGCCTGCTCGCCCGGCTCGGGTGATCTCAGTTCTCTCGCTCAAAGCGTCCCCGTCAATGTCTGCAGATTGGCTAATCCTGTTTCATAGCGCACCACGCCATCTTCGCGGGCATTCTCTGCCCCGGTGAGCGCGGTTTGCGAGTCCACCACCTCAAGCGCAGTGGCCTCGCCCGCGGCGTAGCGCAGCTTAGTGAGCCGGAGACTCTCTGCTGCTGTCTGCACACTCAGTTCGAGCGACGCTGCCTGACGCTGCGCCTCCGCAGCTTCTGCGTAGGTCTCATCGAGGGCAGCGATCACCCGGCGCTGCGCGGCAGTCAGCGCGACCCTGGCTGCATCGCGCCGGATGACGGATTGCTTCACGCGATGCTCGGTGGCAAGCCAGTCCCAGACCGGGATGTCGACCGTCGCCACTGCCGAGTAGCCCAGGTTGTTGAAGCCGCCCGGACCATTGACCGCGAACTGGGCTGCATCAATACCGTAGCTGAAGTTGAGCCCGACATCAGGCAGGTAGGCGGCCCGAGCTCCCAGCACCGCCGCGTCGCCGGCACGCAGCGCTGCCAGAGCACTCTTCAGCTCTGCATTGTGCGCTGCTGCGCTGGCCTCGACGTCCGCGCGAGAAGCCAGCGCCGGCGGAGCCGAAGGCTCGGTGACGTACGGCGTACGCGGATCCGGGAACAGCAGAACACCCAACTCCAGCCTTGCCTTGTCCGCAGCCAGCCGTGCGTCCGCCAGGTCGCGCTGGCGCTGCTGCTGCAGCAACTGCGCCTTCACCACGTCGGCATGGGCCACCTCTCGCGCAGCTTCGCGCTTGGCTGTAAGGTCGGTGAAGCTGGACGACTCGCTCGCTGCCCGCTCCGCGACATGGACCTTGTGCTCGCTGGCCGCGAGTCCGAAGTACAAACCAACCACTGCAGCTACCAGCCCTCGCCGCGCGATCTCAAGCTCTGCCGCCGCGCGCGCCGCGTTTGCGCTGGCTAGTTGCACATCTGCAAACTGCCGTAGTCCGACCGTCTCATTGATAGAAGCCTGGCTGACATACTCGTGCACTGCGTTGTTCGCAATGAACACCACCGGCGGAACCTGCGCGCCGGAGGAGGTGATGGTGCTGCCGGTGCTGCCAGGCTGGGTATAGATGTATTGATTGTGATAGAGCACCGAGGGCAGCAGCCCGGCGCGAGCAATGGAGCGATCGAGTGCGAGGGCGCCCGCTTCAGCCCGCGTGGCTGCAAAGGCCGGCTCGCTCTTCTGTGCGCGCGCGATCGCCTCGCTGAGCGTGACCATCTGCGGCGCGCCTGCGTTCGCTTGTGCAGCGGCGTCCCGCGCCTTGTATGCAGCTAGCAACGACGCGACCAGAGATACCGCCAAACGAAGGCAGTACCGTGCGCGAAAAGATTGGTAGTCGAAACACATCTGAGCCCTCAGCCTACGCCGTTCAGCTTAAAACTCACTGAAAACATTGGACGGTGCTCCAGCTGAGCAGTAGCCGTGCTACCGACGACGCAATTGCGTACTGAGCGAGGACTGCGTCAACGGGTGCCGCGCCCGTTCGCAAGACCCGCGCCGGCTCTGCTTGCAGCGGAAGCAGAGCCGGGCAGCAGAATGGTATTCGCCACTGCAGGGTCATCGCGCAAATGCAGGAAGAGCTCGCCACCGGTGGGCCGCGGCACGTTGAGCGTGCTGCTTGTATAGCCATCCGGCACCGTGATGCTGTGCGTGAACTGGGGGTCGGAAGAGACCGAGTCAATCAGGAACAGCGAGTTGCCGTTGAGCGTGCATTGTGCAGCCGGGTCTGGAGGCGCTGGTGTGGCACTGCCCGTCACCGGCGGCGCAGGCTGCACTTCTGCGGTCTGCGCCGCGTCAGGCGCAGGCACAGCCCCCACGGCCGTAGCTGTCCTGGGCTGGCGCTGGCAATGCACTGCGGCCACCATGGGGACCCGCACCAGCGTACCCAGGGGCAGCCAGTCGCCGGGCGCACCAGTGCTGTCGACGGCTCGCAGTTGCAGCTTGCCGAAGGCTGATGGACCAAACGCCTTCAGCGGATCGAAGGTGCCGAGCAGCGTGGCCGCATCCTGCAGCAACAGCGTGCCGTCTGCAATCTCAAGTGTGGTGTGCAGTGACTGATCCTCCGATGCCACCTCCACCTTGTCTGCACGGGTAAAGCCGGGCCGCTGCGTGGTCTTGAGCACAAAGCTGATGCGGCTGCCGACCGGCAGCTCATCCGGGTCGACCAGGTGGACGAGGTTCGTCGATTGCGCGTCGCCTTCGGTACTTTTGCTGATCAGGCTTACCTGCGGCCGATGCCCACTCACCGTGTTCGGCAGCTCCAGGGTGCGTCCGTCCTTCAGCATCACCTGGGCCATCGCACGCGTACTCGCCGGCAGCTCCGCAGCAGCTTTGGGATCTGCGGCGGTGAGCACCAGCGAATCCTTGGCGCCGGTATGCGTCAACTGGCCAGGGATGAAGCGCACATTCTTCAGCTCCACTGCAGCCACCTCGTCCAGGCGCGTGCCGGAGAGCGTGGCCGTGCTGTCGCCTGCGTGAAATTCAAGCGCGTCCAGATGTCCCGCCTGCGCGTACGCCTGAATCGCCACCTGGTCAGGAGAGGCCAGACCGCGCTGCTGAATCAGCAGGCCCGCGTCGCCGGTGGCCGCGGCCGTCATGGGAACCTTCACCTCCAGCTCATCCGGCCTGGCAACCTTGAAGTCCGCCTTGATCTGCTTGCCTGTGGAGTCGCGCAGCTCCACCTGCTGTACACACGTGGCGCCCTCTCCATGCAGCCGCACCTCATCATCGCGGCCCACCACCAGCGAACTCGCGTCGTGCTTGTCCAGCGTCCACGTCGTTGGATGAGGGACGCTCAGGTTGAACGACGGTCCATCCAGCCGTTCAAAGCCCCACAGGCCTGCGATCTTGCCGCTGAGGCGCGGGTCCAGCTTGGCCGCCGCCACAGCAGAGGCGTCCACTACCAGGCCGCCCTTTGCCGCCACAGCCCGAACCGGAAGATCAAGCCTGCGGTTTGCCTTGTCTTCGACATGCAGCGCCAGACTGTGGGCATAGCTGGTGGAGTAGACCAGCGGCGCGCCTTCCACGGGCAGCACCACATCCGGCCCCTGCAGGCAGACCACCTGCTTGGCATCGATGGCATGAAGTGGCGGCAGTGTGGCAGTGGCGACAGGAGGTAGCGCCACCACAATGACCGACTTCGGATTGTGAAACGAAGGCGGGTTGTTGAGCTTCAGATCGAGCGCATCTTCCTTGGGGTAGATCAAGGCCGGGATGTACTGATACTCCGCCGTATGCAGGCCTTCGAGCAGCTTGGCCAGGTCGACGATCGCTCCGACATAGGCGCTGTAGTAGCCCGCGCCCGCAGTGGGCGTGTAGGTCAACTGATTCACCAGATCGCCGCCTGCCCCGTTGGTGAGTGTGGAGACCAGGGACTGGCTATGGCCGTCGTTCAGCACCAATGCGTCGCTGTTCTGGGTGAGGCAGTGCTCCTGCTCGGCTGCCGGCCGCTCGAAGCAGTCCTGATTCACCTTGACGCTGAGCGAGCGGGCCAGCAGCTTCGAGGTGGGCTCGAGCGAACCGGGGTCGACCTCGGATGTCTCGCGAACGCTTTGGATATAGGTCTGCACGCGGGAGCGATCCAGGCTGGCCTGCATCAGGTCCTGGGAGGCGCGTACGAATGCGCCCGGACGTCCGCGCACGGCATTGCGCAGCGTCTTGAAGTCGCCACCCGTCTCAGGCGCCAGGAACAGAAGTGTCTGCTGCGCGTCCGGCGGCACGGTAAATGAAATTCCCTCCTCGGCGACCTTCTTCTGCCACGTCTCTGCCTTCAGGAACCACTGCTCCGGCGGAGGATTGGTGGCTCCACGCAGGAAAGCGATCACCAGCAGGTAGTGCGCACCCTGATCTTTGGGCAGGTCCGGGTGCACCCATACCCTGTCATTTGGCTGCAGATTGGGCACCTCGGCGATGGGCAGCGTCTTGCCGTCACGAGTCACCCGCACCTGGATGCTCGGCCCGTTCAGGTCGAACGGTGCTGGTCCGGGGCCTTGCGCGGCACAGTGCGCGGCCATACCTGCCAGCAGTACTGCACCAGCGCAGACAGCGCTCAGGGTGTGCTTCAGCGTCATGATCCTCCTCAGAACGCGCAGGCGCGACCACCTCCATTCTAAAGATTGGAGGTTACGAACGCGCGGCCTGATTACGGGACTTGCGAAAGTGAAGGATGCGCTGCGTGCTCCAGAGCAACAGCGCACCGTCAAGTCATGGACCGCCGATCTACTCGGCAGGAGTGAGGTCGATCTGCTGCGGAGCCTGCGTTCGGGTGTTGGGCGCCGCGACCTGCACCTTCAGCTGCACGATCCCTTTTTCACCTGCCGGCGGCGTGACGCGAAGCTCGTACTGGTTGCCGAGTTTGCGATTGATCTGGTTCAGGTAGGGCGTGAAGTCCACCGGGTTGGTAAAGCCCTGGTAGAAAAACTCGCCGCCTACGGCCTGCGCCAGTTGTGAGAGGTAGTTCTGCCCACTGTTTACCCCGGCTTCGGTCTGGTCCGCGAAGCCGGCGTCGCGGTAGTAGATGGAGTACACCACGACGTGATTCCGGATGCAGTCCCGGATTGACGCGGTGATGTAGGGGTTGGAAGGATCGTACCGAAGGCCGGTGTAGCGGTCGACCCCATCTGTGATCATCACCACTTCGCGCCGCTCTCCCGCCCGATGCTCCGGCCAGCGCTTGATCAGGTCAGAGAGAGCGAAATTGGCGCTGCCGCCCGTTCCGGGCGCACCCAGTGGAATCCGCAGCGTCTGCGCAATCTGCTGGTGGTCAGTGCTGAAGGGCGCCGTAAAGGCCGCCGAGCCGTTCCGCATGTAAATCACCGCCTCCTCAGTAGTGGGAGGCTGCTGTGTGAGGAAGGTCTGCAGCTCCTTGAGGTGCAGGCCCAGGCTGCTACGGGCGGAGTCGTCAATCAGCAGCACCAGTTGGAGGTCGGGCTGGGATCCGCGTCCGCCGTAGGGCAGCCATCCGGCGACCTCGGCGTTCTTGCCACCGACTTTGATCTTGACTGCGGACGTGGGCACCGGGGCTGTAGCTTCGGCCGCCCCCTTCGGTTCAACCGTGACGATCGAGAACGGGCCACCCTCCTGCGCCATTGCGGACACAGGCACTAGCGCACTTGAAACGGCGCTCAAAAGTAAAGCAGCGCAAAGCCGCAGGATTTGCTTCATCAGTAGGACTCCTCTTTCCACTCTGTTCAGATGATCCAGGTCGCTCAGTCGCCGCTATGGACTGATCAAGCTCGTTTGAGAACACTACGTTCAGGAGTCCGGCGGACCGCCGACGGTTGCTTTTTGTTCTAGACTGCTGCCAAGGGAATGGAGTCTCCCATAACCGCCTGAGCGGGACTCGCGCCAGGCTGATGACTCCTGCCAATGCGATTCTTTGCAGGAGGCGGGAGTGACTCTCTATCTTTATCTGTGGGTGGCGCTCGGCAGCGCGATCGGCGGCTGCTTGAGGTTTGCTTTGGGTCGCACGCTGGTGACGTCGGACGCGGGTCTCCCCTGGAGCACCATTCTGATCAACGTGCTCGGATCCTTTGTCATCGGTGCCTTCGGCACACTTACGGCAGCCGGCAGCCGTTACGAAGCACCGGAGCACTTACGCATCTTCGTCATGATTGGCATCTGCGGCGGCTTCACCACCTTCTCTGCCTTCACGCTGGAGAACTTCGAAATGCTGCGCGCCGGATCCTGGGGTCGCGCCCTGGCCAATGTGCTGCTCTCTGTCACGCTGTCTCTCGTAGCAGTGGCGGCCGGCTACCTGGCTGCACATCCCACAGGCCGCTGGGCTGCAGTGGCACAGACGAACGAGGAGAGATTCACCGGCTAAGCCAGCCAGCCGCTGCTGCGAGTCCGTACCCGTTCGGTACTTTGGGCACTGGAGAGTGGCATAGCATCGTGCACCGGGACGGCACAGCCCGCATCCCGCTCACAGCCTTAAAGATAAGAGAGCGGGGGCATCCCCCGTCAGGATGCGGCAATGCAACGAAAGCGAGGCAGCCCGTCCCAAACGGAGAGTTTTCATTACCGAGGTAATTTGTCAGCCCGGTGGAAACGCCCCATTCTGGCACCGAGGTGGTCCTCCGATGAAGACTCTAGCGGCTTTCGTTGTATTGCTCCTCGGCTTTTCCGCTTCGAGCCTGCCTGTCTCTGCACAGGCCCGGGAGCTCGCAGCCACCGATCTCGATGTGGACACCCTGATGAGCATGCACACCGTCGGCGACCGCGCGGTGTTGCAGGCCTATAACGGCGGAGCCTGTCATGTGACAGCAGTTTCAGACCTGCCCGTAGCCGTCCGCAGCGTCTTTGGTCTCCCCGTTCCCTCGATCTTCGTCGGCCAGACCCCGATGGCCGCACACTTCATCGCCAGCGATATCGATAGAAGCTACTTCTCCAACGGCCGCGTCGTGGTCTCGCTCTGCACTCACCTGAAGGCGGGGGCTGAGCTGGACGCACTGCGCAAGAGTGCGGAGAAGCACAACGTGCCGGGCGCCTCGCATCTCGCCTGGATGTGGGAGACTCTCTCCTTTGACCAGGCCACGCACGACGAGACTGTGCTCTCCCGCTTCTACCTGGATGAGCATGGATTGCTGGTGAAGGCTCTCGGCGAGATCTTCCCGGGCCTGCCGCCGCTCATGGTCCTGCACCCGACCAGTCCGTCCTTCCATCACGATATCGAAGCATTCCTCCAGAACCACCAGCCGGTTCAGTCCAACGCTGTCGCCCACCTGAACGAAGCCAAGTAGGCTACCTCCGCCCAGGCCGGTCCGTGCTGCACTCTCCGGTGCAGCACGTGCCGGCCTTTCTTTTTGCCAGCCGGCGGACCTTCCGCGGCGCCTCTGAAGTGTTGGACCTTCACAGGTCGGGGCCGCAGTGGCGAGCTCATCACGAACAGCCCTGATCCTCATGCTTTGGTATGCTTTGCGCAGAGACGCAGCCAACAGTGCGCCCCCCGCAACTCCCTGTCGCACGCATGAGAACGGGAAGCCCCGGGGAGCTACCAACCAGCAGCCCACCAGCATCCAGGAGACCAGGACAGGCGTGGCCACCAGCGCAGCACTCCCTCTCGAACGACCTCTCTGCGTCGATCTTGACGGCACGCTCGTCAAGTCAGACACACTGGTCGATTCGCTGCTTCTGCTGGTACGCAGTCGCCCGCTGGATGCGCTCCAGTCGCCGTTATGGGCACTACGCGGCAAAGCGAACCTAAAGCGGGAAGTGACGTCGCGCGTTACGCTCAGCGCGGAGCACCTGCCCTACAACCGGCCTCTGCTTGAGTACCTGATGGAGCAGCGCGGGCAGGGGCGCAAGCTGTACCTGGCCACCGGTGCCGACCATCAACTGGCCGAACGGATCGCGCAGTACCTTGGCATCTTTGACGGCGTGCTTGCCTCTGACGGCAATGTCAACCTCACCGGCAACCGGAAGCTGTCCAGCTTCCGCAGCCAATTTCCGGGGGAGTTTGACTATATCGGCAACGCCCGCCCGGATCTGCCCCTGCTCTCTGCTGCAGCGTCCCCCATGCTGGCCAACCCGGACCTGGGACTGCGGATGGCTCTGCGCAGCGGAGGGCTGCGGGCCCAGCGCACCTTCACGGATCGCGGCAATCCGGTGCGCGTCTTCATCAAAGCCATTCGCGTCCACCAGTGGGCGAAGAACACCCTGATTTTTCTGCCGCTGCTGCTGGCGCATCGCACCAGCCCACCTCTGCTGCTTGACGCGATACTGGCGTTCCTCTGCTTCTCTCTTTGCGCCTCCGGCACCTATATCGTCAACGACTTGCTCGACATCGAGGCAGATCGACAGCACCCGCGGAAGCGTCACCGCGCCTTCGCCTCCGGAAACCTCTCAGCCGCCAGTGGCGTCGCTATCTCGCTCGCCTTCCTAATCGCCTCGTTTACCACTGCGGCGCTCCTGCTACCGCCAGGGTTTCTGGGCTGGCTTGGTCTATACCTGGTCACGACGCTTGCCTACTCACTTGCGCTCAAGCGGATCGTCATCCTGGACGTAGTGGTTCTCTCGGCGCTTTATACGCTGCGCATGCTGGCTGGGGCCGCAGCCACGGCAACCTACATATCGCCCTGGCTTGCCGCATTCTCAATCTTCATCTTTCTGTCCCTGGCCATGGTGAAGCGCTTCAGCGAACTGCAGAATGTGCGTACGGCCGGCAGCACGCTTTCGAATGGCCGCGGATACCTTCTGAACGACATTGAGCAGGTCCGCTCCTTCGGCACCTCCAGTGCCTTTGCCTCGGTGGTGGTCTTCTCGGTTTACATCGGGCAACCGGAGGTGCAGGGACTCTACCATCACCATCAGCGGATGTGGCTCATGACGCCGCTGATGATCCTGTGGCTCTGCCGGGTGTGGCTGCTGGCCTCCCGGGGAAACTTAGACGAGGATCCGGTCGTCTTCGCTCTTACGGACCGGATGAGTCTGCTGATGGGTGCGGCCGCTGTTCTGATTGCACTAGCCGCCCTCTAAGCTACCCGCCGGTTCCAATCCCGGACCAAAGTCCAGTTGGGCAAGCGATTTTCTTAGTCACTCCAGGGGTAATTCAGTTACCGCTCCAGATACAATATCTGGAATTGACCTTCCTCGTAGGCACTTTATTGCCGTTCTCCGGAGCAAAGACGAGAGGGTTCGCGGCTCTTTACTGGATAACTATGGACTGCACAGATGGCTGCTGAAGGCGATCTCTCTTCCCTGCTCGCGTTGTTGTACTCGGCTCCACTGGATGAGTCGAAGTGGCAGAGCTTCCTGAGCCTGCTATGCACAACGGCGCAGCTATCGCATAGCGCGCTCATCGGGCAGGACGATCTGGAGCGCGTGCATACCCTGCACGCCTTCGCCGGCCCGGAGCCGAACCCCGATGTGAGTGTCCTCTACGAAGAGCGCTACGGGATCCTCGACCCCTACCGAGAACCCTTCTTCACCCGGCGGCCCGAGGGACTGATCTACGGCGATGCCATGGTCGAGCGCGACGCACTGAAGCAAAGCGCGTTCTACAACGAGGCCATGCGCCCCCACGGACTGGAACATGGCCTGATGTTCGCGGTCAGGGACGCGCATTCGCTCGAAGTGATCACGTTGTGGCGCAACGTGCGACAGGGCGCGATGGACGAGACGTCGATGCAGTTGCTTGAACAACTGCTGCCGCACCTCCAAACGGCTCTGCGGCTACGCCGCCGCATTCGGGTGGGGGAGCAGCGTGCAGAGGTTGCCGAGGCGGTGCTCAATCGCGTGACCACGGCGGTCATGCTGGTGAATGCACGAGGAGAGGTCGTACTGACAAACGAAGCAGCGGAGACCATCCTGCGCCAGCAGGATGGCTTGACGATGCAGCAGAACCAGCTCACTGCCGCAGTCTCGGAGTCGCAGGCCGAGCTGCACCGCATCCTCGCACCGCCTCGGAACGGCGGACCCGCGGAGGGCGGGGTCATGCTTCTCCTTCGGCCATCCGGCAAGCCGGCGTATCAGCTGCTGGGCAGTCCGGTGCAGATTGGAGACAGAGGGCCAGATGCGCCGTGGCACCTGCTGCTGGCCATCAGCGACCCGGAGCAGCAACAGTCGCCCGGCCTGGCGCGTACTCTGCAACGGCTCTACGGATTCACCCCGGCCGAGGCGGCTGTCGCGAATGAGCTGCTGAATGGCCTTTCGCCTGAGGAGATTGCTTCGCAGCGTGGCGTCTCCATCGGCACGGTGCGCACACAGCTCAAGTGTCTGCTCACCAAAACCAAGACGCATCGCCAGGGCGCACTGCTTCGCCTGCTGTCCCGGGCACCGGAGCTGCACGCCAGCGAGGGCTGAACCGGCTGAAACCCAATCTGGCTTCACAGGTATTCTTGAGGGTGCTGCGCGCAGCATCGACCCACATGTGCGCGCCTTTGTGACAGGACCGATATGTCTGCTCCGGTGTTCGAGCAAGCGTTCCAGACCCAATTCCTCGACCTGTTGCGCTGGCGGCGCGATGTACGGAGCTTTCGTCCGGATCCCCTGCCCCCTGGTTTGCTGAACGACCTGCTCTGCGCCGCCGACACTGCTCCCTCGGTCGGATTGAGCCAGCCCTGGCGGTTTGTGCAGGTAGACGATCCTGCGCGGCGAGAGGCGATCCTGTCCAACTTCCAGTCGACAAATGCACGTGCGCTGGAATGTCTGGAGGGTGAGGACGCTCTGCTGTATGCGCGGCTGCGGTTGGCCGGACTCTCCGATGCGCCCTGTCACCTGGCTGCCTTCGTCGAGCCCAACCCGGCGCAGGGGCGCACCCTGGGACGGAAGACCATGCCGGAGACGGCGGCCTACTCCGCCGTGATGGCGGTGCACACGCTGTGGCTGATGGCGCGTGCGGTCGGCCTGGGGCTGGGCTGGGTCTCCATTCTGGACCCCGCAGCAGTGACGGCAGCGCTGGAGGTGCCGGCAGAGTGGTTGTTCCTGGGTTATCTCTGTATCGGCTACCCCGCCGCAGTTAGCGACACCCCGGAGCTGGAGCGGCTGGGGTGGGAACACCGTCGCGAACGCATTGCGCTGCTGCAGCGTTGACGCAAATGGCGTACCCGCACGGGTAGCCTCCACTCAACGTTGTGGAGCACGCTAACTGGTAGGCTGGAAGCTACCGGATCACGACTGATGTCAGACAACACTCCTCCAGCCTTTGAATCGTGGGGACGCTACCCCAAGCACCGCGCCGATGTGCGCCCGCTCTATTGGACCAGCGACTTTCCCCTGCCCGCAGTGGGCCCCGGACCCATGCTGGCGGTGGGGATGGGACGGTCCTACGGGGACTCGTGTCTGCTGGAAGGCGGGACGCTGCTGGCCGCGCGCGGTATGGACCGCTTCCTCGCCTTCGATCCTGGTACGGGGCTGCTGCGTGCGGAAGCTGGGGTCACGCTGGCGGAGATTCTGGAGTTTGCTGTCCCCCGCGGATGGTTTCTTCCTGTGACGCCAGGGACGAAGTTTGTCACGCTGGGCGGCGCCATCGCGAATGACGTCCACGGCAAAAATCATCACGTGGCGGGCACCTTCGGCTGCCATGTGCCACGATTTGAGCTGGTGCGGTCGAATGGAGAACACTTCGAGTGCACGGCGACCCTGAACCCGTCGCTCTACGCCGCAACCATCGGCGGCATGGGCTTGACCGGGCTGATCACCTGGGCGGAGCTGCAACTGCGCCCAATCGTTTCCCGCAAAATTCGCCAGGACGCGATCAAGTTCGTCGGGCTGAATGAGTTTGTCGCACTCTCCCGGGCTGCCCAACACCTGGAGTACACCGTCTCCTGGATCGATTGCGTCGCCTCCGGGAAGAACTTCGCTCGCGGTATCTTTATGCAGGGGGACCACTCCGAGATAGCCGAACCGCTGACGCCCTCCGGCAAGCCGAAGCTCACCATGCCCTTCGATCTGCCGTCGTTTCTCATGAATAAGGCGACGATTGGCGCCTTCAACACCGCCTATTACAACAAGCAGTTCAGCAAGCACAAAACGGGCCTGGTGGACTATGAGCCGTTCTTCTATCCACTGGACTTCGTCCACCACTGGAATCGCGCCTACGGCAGGCAAGGCCTGTTGCAGTTCCAGTGCGTGATGCCATGGGAGCAGGGCGACTTTCAGGAGGGCTTCACGCAACTGCTGAAGGCGATCACTGCTTCCGGATTGGGCTCGTTTCTGGCGGTGATAAAGGTTTTTGGGGATGTGCAGTCGCCCGGCATGATGAGCTTCCCCGCGCCCGGCCCTATGGTGGCGCTCGACTTCCCCATTCGCGGCGAGCGCAGCTTCGACCTGACCGAGCGGCTGGCCGACATAACCGCGGAGTACGGCGGAAAGATGTACCCGGCCAAGGACGCGCGCATGGCCCCTCGCCACTTCCAGCAGTTCTATCCGCAGTGGCAGGAGTTCGCCCGCTTCATCGACCCGGCCTTTTCTTCCGCCTTCTGGCAGCGGGTCACCGCCGTTGCCTAGTCCGGCATCATCCAGCTCCACATCTCCTCGGTCCGCAGGCTCACGGCGGCAACGACCCCAGCGCGTGCTGGTGCTCGGCGCGACATCGGCGATCGCGATGGCCGTAGCTCGCCAGCTGGTGACGCCAGTGGCGCACTTCTTCCTGGTCGCGCGCACCAAAGACAAGCTGAATGCCGTAGCCCAGGATCTGCTGGTGCGCGGGGCGGCGCAGGTGGACATGGTGGTGGCGGACCTGGACGACACCGACGCTCACGCGCAGATGCTGGGTATGGCTGCATCGCGCCTTGGCTCGATCGATCTCGCGCTGCTGGCGCACGGCGTCCTGGGCGATCAGCAAGCCGCGGAGCGCGACTACGCCATCGCTGAGCGGGTGCTGCTCACCAACTTGCTCTCGCCGGTCTCTCTCCTAACGTGGTTGGGCAACTACTGCGAAGCCAAGGGTGGCGGGGTGCTCGCCGTCATCAGCTCCGTAGCCGGCGACCGCGGGCGCAAGAGCAACTACATCTACGGCGCATCCAAGTCGGCGCTGAATACGTTTCTGGCCGGCCTGCGCAATCGCCTGGATCGCCAGGGCGTCCACGTGCTGACAATCAAGCCTGGCTTTGTAGCCACGCCGATGACAGCGCACATCCCGCGCAACCGGCTGTTTGCCACGCCAGAGCGCGTGGCAAGCGACATTGTCACCGCCATTCAGCAGCGGCGGGATGTGGTGTATGTGCCGTGGTTCTGGGGGCCGATCATGACCATCATTCGCGCCATGCCGGAGCGCATCTTCAAGACTCGCGATCTGTAGGCGCGGCAGGCAGAGGCTGCAAGCTTCGACTTACTTGCGCAGCTTGTTGTACGTGTCTACAAAGATGGGCGGCAACAGGCTTCGACCAATCGCCTTCACGCGCGCGCCGAGCGGCTCTTTGTACCCTGCCCTGCGCACGAAAGCCACGGGGTGGGCAGTGGTCTCGTCCTCGGCCGGGCGGCCATTCGTGAAGTAGTACGTCGCGATCGACTTGCGCGTGCGGTCCGGCGGGCAGGTCAAGGGGTTGGGATGCCCATGATACGAGTGGCTGGTGGTGGAGAAGATGGCGCAACGATTGAACAGCGGCAGAATTTTCACGTCCGCCCTGGTCAGCTCGCGATTCCACAGCTCGAAGTGGCCGCCATACTCCTCACACCAGTCCTTATTCAGATACACCAGCACGTTGATACGGCGATCCACCTTCAGCTTGGGGTGATAGCTGTAATCGGCGTGCACCTCTAGCGATCCGCCAGGCTTGATCTGGTGAAGGCCCCCGCCGTTGTAGTACGGATCTCCGAAGACATTTTCAATGCCAGTCAGCGTCTCCAGAAACTGGAGCATTGGGCGGCTGTTCAGGAAGAAGAGAATGTCCCGCAGAGTAGAGGGAAGGAACTCTGCGTTGTCGAAGGCGAGCTTCTTGTGCTGATCGACGCCGCGGTGACGCAGCCAGTCGATCTTGTCCGGGTCAGGGAACGTTGCCAGTGCGGCGTCCGCGATGTGCGCCGGGAGGAAGTCATCGAAGTAGGTATGGGGGAAGGGCTTGGCCTCGCGGTATTGCGGACCCAACTGCTCGGCGCGGCGGTGAAGCTGCTTGAGAAAGTCCTCCGAGAAGAGTTGGTCGAGCACGCTACTCCCTGCAGCCACACCCGCTCCCATGTCCGCCTGCAATGTCCCCATACAGCCTCCAGAGTGCGTAACACTCTTCGAGAAAGTTCACTAGAAAGCACCCGGAGTGTCAACGCACAAGGGGACACTCGGGACGGCGGGAGACAGCAGAGTTCGGCAGAATCGCAGGCTGCAGGCCCGAGTCAAGCTGATGCGCCGGTCAGATCTGCTTGACGTAGACCTTTCGCGCCAGCCCGATCTTCTCCATCAGCCAGATGGCGTAGTAGTTCGGATCGAACTCGTACCAGGCGAGGCCATGCCGTGCGGAGACGGGATGAGCATGGTGGTTGTTGTGCCATCCCTCACCGCCGGTGACCAGTGCCACCCACAGGTTGTTCCGGCTGTCGTCGCGCGTGTCGAAGCGTCGCGAACCCCACAGGTGAGTCGCGGAGTTCACCAGCCAGGTGACATGCAGGCCCAGCACCGCGCGCAGGAATACACCCCACAGCACCGCCGGCCAGCCACCCAATGCAAGCAGCACGATCCCGACCACCGCTACCGGAAGCCAATGGTAGCGGTCGAGCCAGCGATAATAGGCATGCGATGTCAGGTCGGGAGTGTAGCGCTGCAGTGTCGGGTCCTGGTTATGCAGCGTACCGTGCAGGATCCAGTCCATGTGCGACCACCACTTGCCATCGCGCGGGGAATGCGGATCGCCCGGCTTGTCCGTGAGCTGGTGATGAAGCCGATGCACACCCACCCAGTAGATGGGACCGCCCTGGAGCGCCATTGTGCCGCAGGTGGCAATGAAGTACTCCAGCCAACGCGGCACCGCGTAGCCGCGATGTGTCAGTAGCCGGTGGTAGCCGATGGCGATGCCGACGTTCTGGCCGAAGATCCAGAGCACTGCGAATGCGGCGAGTGCCTTCCAGGTGAAGAAGAACAGAGCCGTGAGTGCGAGCAGATGGAAGAGGCCGAGAACGATCGCAAAGGTCCACTTCATGGGCCCATGCGCCTGACGCGGCATCTGCGTTTGCCCCGCGGTGGCGTGCTCGGGTGAAGGCGTTACGCCACCAGCCAAGGGGGAGTCGCTTGCGTCGCTCTCAAGCGTTTCGCTGAACTCAGAGGTTGCGGTCGGGGTTGTCGTGGGGATAACAGTCAGGCTCACAGAACGAGGCTATCCCCTGCTCCGCAGCCTGGGCTGTAACAGTTGCGTAATCTTCAACCTGGCTCTTTCAGCAGACTGAAAACGCCGGAACCACAACAATGGATTACGCCTGATCCTTGCGGGCAGGCTCGCCATGCGGCCCGGCGTAGAGTGCAGCGCACTCCTCCCTCAGGACACCGCCCACGATCTCCATATCGTCGCGGAAGGCGTCCCGGATCAGGTCTGAGGCGTTGAGGTGACGCGCGTCGAAGTAGTCGGCATGGACGTCCCTTCTGCCTGCGCCGTAAACCACTCGCCGGATGCCCGCCCATACGCACGCGGCCGCGCACATGCTGCAGGGCTGCAGGGTGCAGTAGAGCGTGCAGCCGGAGAGGTCGGTTGTCTGCAAAACACCACCCAGCCGGCGCAGGCACACCATCTCCGCATGGGCTGTGGGGTCATGGGTGCGCTCGGCTTCATTGTGTCCCCGCATCAGGAGTTCTCCATTGCGGACTATGGCGCAGCCCACCTCGCCTGCACCCGGGGTGCGGTCGCCTGCATAGGCCTCATCGAGGGCAATGCGCATCCAGCCCTCATCGGTCTGGTGCGCCCCGGCGTCTTCCGAGGAAGTGTTGGTCTGGTTTGCCTGTTCGCTCTCTGCGGGTTTTGTTCTGGACGACATAGGCACTTGGATACCGAATCGCGAGGACACGCGGCCCTGCTGCGGCGAGAAGTTTGCTTTGGATAAAAATTAGTGAGGAAGCAGGTCACGGCGCCTTGAATGTGGCCAGGACGGGACCTATACTAAAGATGCGAGCAAGAAGGTCGTACTTTGACCCTGCGGCCGCCTGCCACCATGCTTAGACTGACAAAAAAAGCCGATTACGGCCTGATGGCGCTGAAGTTCCTGGCGGAGCACCCGGAAGAGCACTCCCAGAGTGCCAAGGATATAGCGCAGGCGTATGGCATTCCGTTGCAGCTTCTTGCCAAGATTTTGCAGCGGCTGACCAAGGTGGGGCTGCTTCGTTCCCACGCAGGCATCAACGGAGGGTATTCTCTGTCCCGCGATGCGGCGACCATCACCGCTTTTGAGGTGATTCACGCGATCGACGGGCCTTTGTTCATCACGTCGTGCGGCCCGAAGGCGGGCAGTAGCCGTTCCTGCGACCTGCTGGACAGCTGCACCATCAAAGAACCGTTAAGCCGTGTCAACGAAAGTATCTCTGAGCTGCTGAAGGCCATTCGCATTGCGGATTTGGTCGATTCGGTCCCATTCGACCGGCGCACCCATGCAAAGGCCCAGCCAGAGCAGCAATTGGTAAGCCTCAGCTAGCAAGGCTGAGTGAGGGAATTGCGTAGAAGCAAACTGTAGGACGCCACCAGACGGTGGCAGGAGCCGTGGAAGACCATGAGCATGAATACATTCGACGATGACGTGATGGCAGTACCGGCCGCCAAGACCAGCGGCCCCCAAGGCGTGAAGCTGCCGATCTACATGGACAACCACGCCACCAGCCCCTTGGATCCCCGGGTGCTCGAGGCGATGATGCCCTACCTGACCGGCATCTTCGGCAATGCCGCCAGCCGCAACCACTCCTTCGGGTGGGAGGCGGAGCAGGCCGTGGAGAACGCGCGCGAGCAGGTGGCTAAGCTGATTGGCGCAACGGCCAAGGAGATCATCTTCACCTCCGGGTCGACCGAGAGCAACAACCTGGCGCTAAAGGGAATCGCGGAGATGTATCGCGAGCGCGGCAACCACATCATTACGCAGGTGACCGAGCATAAGGCGATCCTGGACACCTGCAAGCGCCTGGAGAAGTCCGGCTATCGTGTGACCTACCTTCCGGTGAAGGCAGACGGCCTGATCGACCTGGAAGACCTGAAGCGCGCGATGGACGATAAGACCATATTGGTGAGCATCATGTTTGCCAATAACGAGATCGGCGTGATTCAGCCGGTCGCTGAGATTGGCAAGCTCTGCCGCGAGCGCAACGTCATCTTCCACACCGACGCGGTGCAGGCAGTCGGCAAGATCCCAGTCGACGTGAACTCGATGAATATCGACGTGCTCTCCTTGACGGCGCACAAGCTCTACGGCCCCAAGGGTGTCGGCGCCTTGTACGTACGGCGGCGTAACCCCCGGGTGCAGATCTCTGAGCAGATAAACGGCGGCGGCCACGAGCGCGGGATGCGCTCCGGAACGCTGAACGTTCCTGGCATTGTTGGCCTGGGTAAGGCATGCGAGATCGCCCGTGAGGAGATGGCTGCTGAGGCGGAGCGACTGCGCCGCTTGAGGGACAAGCTGAAAGCCAAGCTCGAAGGGGCGCTGGACTACATCCATGTCAACGGATCGATGGAGAGCCGGCTGCCGAACAACCTGAATATCAGCTTCGTCTATGTCGAAGGCGAGTCGCTGCTGATGGGGATCAACGATGTCGCGGTTTCTAGCGGGTCGGCCTGCACCTCTGCGACGCTTGAGCCATCGTATGTATTGAAGGCACTTGGACTGGGCGATGACGTGGCGCACAGTTCCATCCGCTTCGGCCTGGGCCGCTTCAACAGCGAGGCAGAAGTGGATTACGTCGCCGATAAGGTGATCGATGTTGTGCAAAAGCTACGTGAGCTCTCCCCGCTGTACGAGATGGTCAAGGAAGGCATCGACATCTCGAAGATTGAGTGGCAGGCGCACTAAGCCGGAGTTTTGGTTTTAGCGAAGCATTGCAGTGAGCAGTACGTGCACTGAGCAGGACCAGGAGGAATTGAATGGCATATAGCGATAAGGTGATTGACCACTACAACAACCCTCGCAACGTGGGTCAGATGGACAAGAGCAGCGATGCAGTCGGCACCGGCCTGGTAGGCGCGCCGGAGTGCGGCGATGTGATGCGTTTGCAGATCCGGGTGAACCCAGAGACCCAGGTGATTGAAGAGGCGAAGTTCAAGACCTTCGGTTGCGGCTCCGCGATTGCTTCCTCTTCGCTTGCGACGGAGTGGGTGAAGGGCAAGACGATCGCCGAGGCGATGGAGATCAAGAACACGGACATCGTGAAGGAGCTGGCATTGCCGCCGGTGAAGATCCACTGCTCCGTGCTGGCAGAGGACGCCATTCGTGCAGCCATCGGCGACTGGAAGAAGAAGAACGGCGTTGCTGAAGAGCAGGCAGTGCACGCGACCGTAGCGAAGTAACGACGACGAATGCCAGTCTCCTCGGAGAAGTCGGTGCCTGAAAACGTGGTGAAGAATCTGGCGCAGCCGGCGGCTGTTGGGGCGACCCAGCCCGCCGCCGGCAAGCACGGTGTCGACGTGACGCCGCGGGCAGTCGCGCGCATTCGCTCCGCCATGGCCAAGGAAGGCATCTCGCCCACGGAAGGTGGCTTGCGCCTCGGCATTTTAGGTGGCGGCTGCTCCGGACTCTCCTACAGCATTCGCTTTGACACCCAGCCGCGCGAGCGCGACCGCGTCTTCACCTATGAAGGCGATGTGCGCGTGTTCATCGACCCTAAGTCGTTCATCTACCTGAACGGCATGGTGCTGGACTACGAAGAGACGCTGATGCGCCAAGGCTTCAACTTCATCAATCCGAATTCGAAGAAGTCCTGCGGCTGCGGCAGCTCCTTCACTGCGTAATACTCTTTCTCTCTGCATGCAGCCGTAGTTCCCCACGGCTCTTTCACCAAGGCTCTCCATGGACACGCACGCCCGAAATTCACAGACGCTGGACAGCAGACCCGAGGCCGCGGCGGAGACCTACTTCTCGATGTTCGGACTGCCGCCCAAGCTGACACTCGACACGTCGCAGCTGGAGCGCGACTTCTACCGCCTCAGCCGCAAGCTACATCCGGATCTCTTCGCGCGTAAGAGCGCTGAGGAGCAGGCCTGGAGTCTACGCCAGAGCTCGCTGCTGAACGACGCCTACCGCACACTCAAGGATCCCGTGGCCCGCACCGCCTACCTGCTGCAGCTGGAAGGCATTCGCCTGGAAGATGAGAACACGGAGACACGCGATGCGAAGGCGAAGCAGAACCGCGTGCCGGCGGACCTGCTGGAAGAGGTGTTCGAGCTGAACATGCAGTTGGAAGAGATGCGGGCGAACGGGAAGTTGGGCGACGACGATCCGCAATTGCGCGGCGACTTGGAGCGTGCGCAGGCCCAATTCACCGGGATGCTGGCATCCGTCGACGAAGAGCTGCGAAGTGCATGGGCAGAGTGGGATCGCGCGCTGGATGCAGGTGACGAGAGCGGCAAGACGCAGCAGAAAGACAAGATGGTCGGTCTGCTGGATCGGCGCAGCTACCTGCGCAATTTGCTATGCGAAGTCGAAGCGGTGCTGAGTCCACAAGCAGTGAGAGAAGGCGCAAGAGGCTGATGACAGAGCAAGAGACAGCACGCGTGGTCGGCATCGACCTGGGCACTACCAACTCGCTGGTGGCCTTCATGCAGGGCGATCAGCCGGTCGTCATCCCTGGTGAGGACGGCTCCAACCTGGTCCCCTCCGTGGTCGCCATGCCGAGCGGCGGCAAGGAGCGTGTGGTCGTCGGCAATGCAGCCCGCGGGCATCTGCTTGCGTCCCCTGATCGTGCCGTGTACTCAGTGAAGCGGCTGATGGGGCGTGGCGTCGAGGACGTGCGCGAGGAGCTGAAACTTTTCCCCTTCCGCCTGGCCGCAGATATTCAGCCCGGGGAAGTACTCCGCATCGACCTTGGCGGACAACAGTACACGCCGCCGG
The DNA here is from genome assembly GCA_964252395.1 of uncultured Acidobacteriaceae bacterium. Taxonomy (GTDB): domain Bacteria; phylum Acidobacteriota; class Terriglobia; order Terriglobales; family Acidobacteriaceae; genus KBS-83. The sequence continues at coordinate 31,868 of CAXUMX010000007.1, forward strand.
AGATCTCGGCGTATGTACTGCGGCAGCTCAAGCGCAACGCTGAGCGTTACTTCGGCGCGCCAGTCACGCAGGCAGTCATCACGGTGCCGGCCTACTTTAATGACGCGCAGCGACAGGCCACCAAGGATGCCGGACGCATGGCTGGCCTGGAAGTGCTTCGGCTTGTCAATGAGCCGACTGCTGCTGCCCTGGCATACGGGCTCGACCGGCAGCGCGACGGCATTGTGGCCGTCTACGACCTCGGCGGCGGCACATTTGATATCTCGATCCTGAAGCTGCATGAAGGCATATTCGAGGTGATCGCCACCAATGGCGACACGCATCTGGGTGGCGATGACATAGATAATCTGCTGATGGCGATAGCGCTGGACGAGATTGAGGCAGAAGAGAAGACCGCTGCGCGACAGAATCCTGAGCTGGTCCAGACCGTTCGCAAAGCAGTGATCGACGCAAAGATCGCTTTGTCCGCAAACGAAAGCGCGCGGCTCGAAGTGCAACTGCCGAACGAACACTTCTATCGTCGCGAGATCACCCGCCCGCAGTTTGAGCAACTGATTGCGCCCATTCTGGAGCGAACCGTTGAGCCCTGCCGCCAGGCGCTGCGCGATGCAGGCCTGACTGCGGCCGACATCGGCGAGGTGGTGATGGTGGGCGGGTCCACCCGCATCCCTCGAGTGCAGCAACTGGTCGCCGAGCTGTTCGATCTGCCGGCGCGCGCCAAGCGGCCCCATACGGAGTTGAATCCCGACGAAGTGGTGGCGCTGGGTGCAGCGGTGCAGGCGAATATCCTGGGCGGCGGCTCTGCAGCGACGGAAGAGATGCTGCTGCTGGACGTGACGCCTCTCTCGCTGGGCATTGAGGCACTGGGCGGCGTTGTGGCCAAGATCATCCAGCGCAACTCAACCATTCCCGCTTCCGCCACGGAGCACTTCACCACTGGTGTAGATGGGCAGACGAATGTTGCAATCCACGTGTTGCAGGGCGAGCGCGAGCTGGCCAAGGACTGCCGTTCCCTTGCCAGGTTCGATCTGAAGGGGATTCCACCGATGACTGCAGGGCTGCCCCGCATTGAAGTCAAGTTCCTGATCGATGCGAATGGGCTGCTCCATGTCTCTGCAGTGGAGGCGCGCAGCGGCAAGCAAGCTGAGATCAGCGTGAAGCCCACGTACGGCCTGACCGACGAGCAGGTAGAGGGCATGATCCTCGACTCCTTCGACCACGCAGAGGCAGACTTCCACGAGCGTCAACTGATCGAAGCTCGGAACGAAGCGAACACTATCCTGAGCGCGGTGGAGAAGGCTCCGGCGCACCCTGCCTGGCAGCAGTTGACGACAGAAGAGCAGAGCAGGATACGGGATTTAGCGGGGCAGCTTGAGACACTGCGGGATGCCGGCGACCTGGACGCGCTGCGCCGCGGAACGGAGGCGCTGGATCAGGCAACGCGGCGCTTTGCCGAGCTGATGATGGACGCAACCGTGAGCTCCGCACTCCACGGAGAGACCATGACCAGCGCCGGTGCGAAGATGGGAGCAGGCCCCGCGGCGCCCCACCCCATTGCGCCTGCAGATTTCAAGTAGATCGAGAGAGAGATGCAAGAGAACGTAACGCAGCAAGAGGTAGACCTGAGCAAGCCGGCAGGACCGAACATGGTGCGCGTCACCTTTCTGCCGGAAGGGCGCACCGTGGAGTTCGAGTACGGTTCCATGCCGTGGGATCATCACGGCCGTCCAATGTCATTTCTTGATGTCGCAGAGAACTACAACATCTTTCTGGATCATGCCTGCGGCGGCGTCTGCGCCTGCACCACCTGCCATCTCTGGGTGAAGGAAGGCGCGCAGAGTATCTCTGAGCCAGAGGACGATGAACTTGACCGGATGGAGACTGCAGCGGATGTTCAGTTGAACTCGAGGCTTGGATGCCAGGCAGTGATCACCGGTCCAGGCACCTATGTTGTCGAGATTCCTAAGTGGAATCGTAACTACGTGTCAGAAGGCAAGCCGCTCTCGCTTGCTGACTCGAAGTAAGTCAGGAGACACCATGGCGCGAGAAATCCTTTGGAATGACGCAGAAGAGATCGGTATCCAGTTGCAGGAGAAGTACCCCGAGTTGGATCCGCTGACCGTCCGGTTCACGGACCTGCACCGCTACGTGACAGAGCTGCCCGGCTTCGCCGACGACAAGGACAAGTCCAACGAGTCGAAGCTGGAAGCCATTCAGATGGCGTGGTACGAGGAGTTCAAGGACGCTGCCAAGTAGTCGTGAGCTCTGCTGCCCGGGTTCGTTTGCCTACACTGCGAAGATGCTAAAACCCATCCCGCTCTGGAAAGCAGCAGGGGTGGCGGCTGGCATCTCAAGTAGGCATGAAACGACATTCGCCTACCCCGTATATCGCTGCATCCATTGCTGCCGCAAGCCTGCTCAGCACGCGTCTTTCGCGGCGCTCCCATGTGCGGCGCGGCCAAGTCGCGGTCATCACCGGTGGCTCTACCGGGCTGGGGCTCGCACTTGCACACCGATTCGGCAAAGCAGGTCTGAAGCTGGCGCTGGCTGCCCGCCATCAGAATCAGCTCGAGCGGGCGCGGCTCGATCTGCTGACATCCGGATCGATCAAGCATAAAGATGATGTTTTGCTGGTAGCCGGCGACCTGAGCCGGCGCGATCAGGCCGAGCACCTTATCGCGGCGACTCTCAAGAAATTCGTTTCAATCGATCTGTTGATCAACGACGCGGGCATTATTGAGGTTGGGCCGGCGGAGAACCAGCCCGTCGAAGCGTATGAGCGGACGATGGGTGTCAACTTCTTCGCAGCGCTTTACACCACCTACGCCGTGATGCAACATATGCTCCGTCGCAAGAGCGGAGCCATCTGCAACATCTCCTCCATCGGCGGCAAGGTAGCCGTGCCTCACCTTCTGCCCTACGTCGCAGCCAAATTCGCGCTGACCGGCTTCTCTGAAGGACTCAACGCAGAGCTGCGGCCGAAGGGAGTGCGTGTCACCACCGTGCTTCCCGGGCTGATGCGGACGGGTGGCGAACAGCACGCGCACTTCCGCGGCCAGGTGGGTAAGGAACAGGCCTGGTTCAAGACGTCCGCTCAGACGCCGGGCGTGGCCGCCGGCGTGAAGCATGCGGCAGATGAGATCTTCCGCGCCGTGGACCGCGGCACCGCGGAGATCACGATCACGCCGCAGGCCTGGTTGGCCGCCCGCTTCGCGGGAGTGGTACCAGGGCTGACGCAGGGCATCAGCTCCCTCATCAGCGAGCAAGCGCGGCCGGCCGCTTCGCAGCGCTCGCCGCCCCGCTGCCGCAGCCCACCGGGGCCTGCTGCCGGAGTCTGATACTGTCGGCGCAGAGGATTCGCTGCCGTGCTTTCACTGCTCGCCCGACTGGTGGATAGACCGCTGGTGGTTCTGCTGTTCGTCTTCGCCCTTCTATATGCCTCGGCGCTCATGGGCAGGCTGCTTCGCGGGCAGGCACCCATGGGCGAAGACCACCGCCACGACTATAGCGTGATTCTTGCGGCAGTGTTGACCCTACTCGGCCTGGTGATTGGCTTCACCTTCTCCATGGCCACCAGCCGCTTCGACCTGCGCAAGAACTTCGAGGAGGAAGAGGCAAATGCGATCGGTACCGAGTACCTGCGGGCCGAAGTCCTGCCGGACCAGACCGCAGCCTCCCTCAAAGGACTTCTGCTGCAGCACCTTGATCGCCGCATTCTCTACTACAACGCCTTCGGCCCCGTGCGTACCCCTGACGACCCGGAGGACGCGAGGCTGACTTCCGAGATGTGGTCCCAGGTAAGGGCGGCGGCGCTGAAAGAGCCTACGCCGGTGGCGGCGCTGGCAGTCTCCGGCCTGAATGACGTGCTGAACTCGCAGGGCTATGCGGAGGCGTCCTGGAGAAATCGCATACCGGTCGCGGCCTGGGAGTTGATGGCTGCGATCGCGGTGCTGGCAAACGGCATGGTGGGCTATGGGACGCGAAGCACCCGCGTGAGGCTGTCGCTGGCAATTCTTCCGCTGGTCGTGGCCGTATCGTTCCTGTTCATCGCGGATATCGACAGTCCACGCGGCGGTCTGATCCGGGTACCTGCAAAGAACCTCGGTGCTCTGTCGCGATCGTTGCCTACAGCGCCGCCTGCTGTTCCTGGTATCAACAGCGGTCCCGCTGGCGATGCAAGCAGGTGAGCTCAGTTCCAGTGGTGAGCCGGCTCATGCCAGCCGAATGCCCCGGGGATGACGCGCACCTCGGCTGAGGCATCGTCGCCGAGGTACACCGATACGATATCGAAGCGAACCTGCCTGGGCTGCTCCCGCAGGCTACCCAGGTAAAGGCGCGCCATGCGTCGTATCGTGCGGCGCTTGTCGGCATCGACGGCTGACTCAGCCGTGGCCACGTCATGACTGCTGCGCGCCTTCACTTCAACGAAACAGAGCGTCTCTCCCTCCCAGGTCACCATATCCAGGTCTCCCGGCTGACGTGAGGAGCGCCAGCGGCGCGCCACAACCATGCGGCCCTGCTGGCGAAGATAGAAGTACGCTGCCTCTTCACCCATCTCTCCGACAGCAAGGTGGGAGCGTTCCGCAGCAGCGGGACGGTTGGCACGGCCGGACCAGCGGTCTATGGTCGGCAACAGGATCTCCAGCATGCGGACTCGCGCGGCCGACGGGGTCATGGGCGCATTCTGCGCCAAGGCCAATCCGAGGGAAACGTTACTTAGGTCGCAGATGCACCAGTCGATGAGCGAACTTTCGACCGCCCGGTAAGGGTGCTGCCCGTTTTGGAACCGCATCCCACAATCAGTGATGTTCCGATTACCAGGGGTACAGGACTAACGCTGGCGTTGCATGGGCGATTACCGATGACCTTGCTAGTCTCGCCCCCATGGAGACCTATCACGTTCTTGCGGCGAGTACAGTGCTCTGGCTGCTCGCCTCCGCCGGGGCCGGCAACTCGCACCTGCCCGCCGTCGTGGCTGCTAGTCTGACGGCAGGAGCGCTTCTGGCCGGCCGCCTGCTGCGACGCCGGGAGAAGCTTTGATCCGCGGCGCAGAGCCGGTCAGGAGTGGGATGGCGTCGAAGACGGCCTGGATCTGGTTTGCTGGAGCTGGCTCGTGGTGGATCTCAGCAGCCCTGGCAGTGCACTACAACCATCTTCCGAAGGCTCTGCTGTCGCTGGCGGTCTCTGCCCTGTTTTTTGTAGCCGGCATCGTCTGGCTGAAGATGCCGCCAAAGCGCCGTTAGGCGCCCGAGCCGCGGAGCGGAGGCCTAGTACTCGTCGTGGTGCGGAGCCTCGCTCATCGGCTTTCCTTCCGACGCCCACGCGACCAGCGCGATCATGAACGCTGCAAAACAGGCAACTCCAATCAATGTAGCTGTCATTCGCTCTTGCTCCTCTACCTTCAATGTAGCGCGCCGGCTGCCGCCTGCAAAGTAGCGTCAAGCTGAAGCCGGGTTCGCCGGCTTAGGCGCGGGAAACAAAGCGGGTATCCAGCAAGTCCAGTTCACGCTCCAGCTTGCGCAAAACATGGTCGCTGATGCGGTCTTCATCTCGCAGTGCCTGAAGGGTGGCCCGTTCACGATCCCGCACAAGGCCGCTCAGATCGCGGATCTTCGCCCACTGTCCATCGTCTGATTGCCGCTCCTCCGCCGATTGCTGCTTCACATGCGCGTACCGCTCCTTGTAATGCTGTAAGACGTCCTGCCACACCGACTCTTCCGGTCGCTGGTCGACGTCCAGCGCTTCGAGGTAATCGATGGCCGCCTTCAGCATGCGCCGCCGGGCCTCCACCTCCGCCGCCTCCAGCGGGTTTTCTTCGGAGAGCTTGAGCCAGCGGATCAGCACCGGCAAGGTGAGTCCCTGCAACACAAGCGTCACTAGGATGACGGAGAAAGTCAGGAAGATGATGACGTCGCGCTGCGGGAACGGCGAGCCATTTTCAACCACCCGAGGCAGAGAGATGGCTGCTGCCAAGGCCAGCACACCACGCATGCCGGTCCACCCGACGACGAAGATCGCTCTGGCTCCAGGCATCTCGTAGTGCTGCCGTAGCAGGCGGGTCCGGATCAGATAGGCGAGTTTGGCACCGGGATACATCCACAGCATGCGCAGGGCGATGACAACGACGGAGAGAATGAGCGCATCGCGAAGCAGCTCCGCATGACTCATCGAGCGGATGCCGCCCAGAATGAAAGGCAGCTGCAGCCCCAGCACGATGAAGACGATCCCGTTCAGCAGGAAGTCCAGAGTGTTCCACACTGCCGCGTTCTCCAGCCGGGCCTGCGTGGTAAAGACGTCGGAAGCCTTCCTGCCCAGATAAAGGCCACACACCACCGTCGCCAGCGGGCCGGAGGCATGCAGCGCCTCTGCCAACAGGTAGGAAACGTACGGCGCCATCAACGAGAGCGTGATCTCAATCGGCGGGTCCAGTACGCGGCGCTGAATGCGATCCAGCGCCCAGGCCGAGAGCAGGCCCACGCCCACACCACCACCTACCAGCACCGTCATCCGCAGGACGCCGGCGCTGAACCCGGGACTCTCCCCACTTACGACAAGGCTGGCGGCGAACTCGAGCGCAAGCAGCGAAGTGGCGTCGTTCACCAAGCTTTCGCCCTCAAGAACATCGACGATGGCGCGAGGCAAGCCGACCCGCGATGCGATAGCGGTCGCCGCGATGGCATCTGTACTGCAAATGACTGCCCCTAAGGTGAGCCCGATGCGCCAGTCGAAGCCCGGCAGCAGGTAGTGGCCGGCCATCGCCACACCGGCAACAGTGAAGCACACCAGCCCCAGCGCCAGCAGCAGGATGCTGACCATGTGATAACGGAAGTCGTGCCACGAGGTATTAAAGGCAGCCGCAAACAGCAGCGGGGGCAGCAGCACCAGAAAGACGATGGCGGGGTTGAGTGAAATGCGCGGCAGGTTGGGAATGAAGCTGAGCAGCAGGCCGCCGATGACCAGCACAATCGGATACGGTGTGCTGAAGCGTCGTGAAAGCGCAGTGAGGCCTGCCACCAGAAAGAGCAGCAGCAGAACGATCAACTCTGCATGATGAACGCCACCAGCATGCATCCGACAACCTCTGATTGGCAGTCTAGACCGGATGACTCGACACGGACCCGCAGGAGCATACGAAATCCAGAGTGGATCCGGTCATCTGCCTAGATGATGCACCTGCCATACAATCGGCGGCATGGATCTTGACGCAATTCAGTCCGCACTTCGAGCAGCCCAGATGGATGGATGGCTCTTCTACGATCATCACCATCGCGATCCGATCGCGTACCGCATCCTGGGGCTGAGTGAAGGGCTGCACATTACGCGACGCTGGTACTACTACGTGCCGGCAGACGGAACTCCACGAAAGCTGGTGCATCGGGTGGAGAGCCTGCGGCTGGACACACTGCCTGGTGAGAAGCAGGTCTACAGCTCCTGGCAGGAGCTGGAGCAGCAGCTGAAGGCGCTTCTACACGGATCGCAGCGTATTGCCATGCAATACTCACCGCGCAACGCCATCATGTATATCTCGATGGTCGACGCGGGCACGATCGAAGTGCTGCAGGAGCTAGGCAAGACCATCCTCAGCTCTGCGGACCTGGTAAGCCGCTTCGAAGCGGTGCTGACCCCGGCGCAGATGGAGAGCCACTACGCCGCACAACGGAGAATCGACACGATTCTCGAAGCAGGCTTCCGCGAGATCGGCCGGCGCGTCCGCAGCGGCAAAGGAACGACAGAGTACGAGATGGTGCAGTGGCTACAGAGCGCCATGCAGGAGGACGGACTGGTGTGGGAGCACGGACCGAATGTGTCAGTGAACGCGCACAGTGCCGACTCCCACTACGAGCCGACGGCGGAGGCCTCAGCTCCGATCCGCTCAGGAGACTTCCTGTTGATCGACATTTGGGCGCGGCTCAATCAACCGGACACATGCTTCTACGACATAACGTGGACAGGCGTTGTGGACCGCGCGCCGACTGCTCAGGAGACGAGTGTATTCGAAGTTGTGCGCACCGCCCGTGACGCCGCGATCGCTTCTGTCGAATCTGCCTTCGCTGACGGGCGCCCGATCGCAGGATGGCAGGCGGATGATGCTGCGCGTGCAGTGATTCGTGACGCCGGCTATGCCGACGCCTTCACTCACCGCACCGGACACAACATTGGCAACGTGCTGCACGGCAATGGCGCGCACCTGGACAACCTGGAGACGCACGATGTGCGCCTGCTGCTGCCGAACACCTGCTTCTCGGTAGAGCCCGGCATCTACCTTGAAAACTTTGGAATTCGCAGCGAAGTAAACATGATGACGAGTGAGCGCAAGGCAGCAGTAACAGGGAGAGTGCAGACGGAGCTGGTGCTCGTCTAACAGCTCTGGATTTATCAGATCCGCTCAATGCTCCCCTAGCGGATAGGTGCGGAAAGCTGGGGTGCCTGAGAGGTCGCCGGAACCGGAGCGCTCGCGACAGGCAGACGCACAATCACGGTAGTTCCGCGGCCCGGCTCGCTCTCCAACCGGATCGTACCACCGGCTTTGTCGACTACCGCCTTGCAGATGGCCAGCCCCAAACCGGTGCCGCCAGTGTGGCGGCTGCGGGACGGATCGCCGCGCGAGAAGCGTTCAAACACGTGCGGCAACAGCGCCGCGTCGATCCCCTCTCCCTCGTCGTCCACGCGCAACTCGGCCCAGCCCTCGTGCGCCGTCGTGTTTACGTGGATGACGGTGTCCGGAGGACTGTGCTGCAGCGCGTTCATCAGGAGATTGGAGCAGAGCAGGGACGCTGCTTCGGACGAAAGCGGCACGGCGACATCGGCCGGCGTCGCGACGGACACGGTCACTCTGCGAAGCTCCGCCATAGATTGCAGTTGACGCTTGCACGCTGTCAGAGCAGACGACAGATCCGACACCTGCTGCAAACTCCCGGGCTCCAGGTTCTCCACGCGAGCAAGGGTCAGCATACGAGCGACAATCTCCTCCATGCGTTCGCAGTCCTCCAGGGTCACTTCCACACCGGCCTGGTACTCGGCCAGGGTGCGTTGACGCATGTGAAGCAACTGCAGTGACGATTTCAAAACAGCGACGGCTGTCTTCAGTTCGTGAGCGGCGTCGCTGACGAAGCGGCGTTGCTGCGCGAAGGATACCTGCAGCCGCTCGATCGCTGCAGCCAGCCCGGAGGCGAGCGGCGCCAGTTCGCGAGTATGCAGCGCCGAGACCGGCGGCGTAAAACTCCAGCGCTGGATAGAGATCGCCTCGGCTTCGGCGGCGAGTTGACGCAGTGGCTCGAGACCGCGATGTAACAGCCACGCCATCAGTACCCCCGTGATCAGCAGCAGCGCGCCACTGGACGCGGCGAAGAAGAAGACGGCGTTCTCCACTTCATGCCAGACGTGATCAGTCGGTGCGCCATAGATGACCAGGAAGCTGCGCGGCTTGCCACCGCCGCTCTCATCCGGGTCCACCACCCGCACGCCGCGTCGCGCCAGCATACGGTAGTGTCGGCCGTGCAGAGACATGCGGTAGATCGCGCCATCCGGATGACGGGAAAGCTGCGCTGCGGAATCCTGCCAGTTCTGTGATCGGCCCAGCACCGTATCATTGCCGCTCAATACCTCATAAACATCTTCGTGCGGCAGAACCAACCCGTTGCGATCCAGCATCAAGCCATCGGCTGCGTCATCGGGATCCTCCTGGACCGCGCCCATCAGCGAATCTGTTCTGCCGCGCAGCATGATGTCGAAGGCGTGGAACCGGGCATGCTGCTCGTACGCTGCAGCGAGTGCGATCACACCGACTGCGAAGATGAGTTCAACCAGCAGGATGGAGATGACCAATCGCCGCGCGATGCTGCGACTGGGTCCGCTGCGGGCCTTCATAGCTGCGCTCCTGGCTCAAGCACCAGGCGATACCCCCGCCCGCGAAGCGTCTCCAGCGGAGGCTGCGCGTTTTCGATGACAGCCAGCTTCCTGCGCAGGTTCGAGATATGCGCCTCAATCACGTTAGAGTGATGTTCCCAGTTGTAGTCGTAGAGATGCTCCAGCAGCTCACGCTTTGATACAACCGCGCGCGGACGATACGCCATGTATTCCAGAATGCGGTATTCGGTCGGGGAGAGATCGATGAGCTGGCCGGCACGCCGCACCGTCTGCTCAAGCGTGTTCACCTGCATATCCGCCACGGACAGCACAGGGTGAGCGGTCCCCTTGCCACGGCGGATCAGGGCCTTGACTCGCGCGATCAGCTCGCCCAGGTCGAAGGGCTTGCTCAGGTAGTCGTCCGCGCCCGCATTCAGCAGTTCAATGATGGAGGCCGAGCCCTCTTTCGCGGTGAGGATCAGAATCGGCGTTGCATCCTCCTGCATGCGGAGGCGGCGCAGCAGGGTGGTGCCATCCAGCCGAGGCAGCATCAGGTCCAGAATGATGAGGTCATAGCAGCGTGCCGACGCCAGCTGCTCGCCGACCTCGCCATCCTCAGCGCAGTCGACTGCGTATCCCGGCCCTTCGCGCAGGGCTGTCGCCAGGTTTGCGGAAAGGCGCTCCTCGTCTTCCACGACCAGCACACGCATGCATTTATCCTGCAGGAGACCATCTTAAGCCAGTGTGAAGACACAGTCTGACCGGCCTGCTCAGCGTCATGACAAGAGCTGGCCCGGATCGAGCGCGGCTGGTTTGCCGCTCGTGTCCTTGATGGCGATGCCGCTGCGGCCGGCGCGCCTGGCCTGGTGCAGCAGAGTCTCCAGCGTGTGTGCGGCATTCGCGTACGCGAGCCCCTGGGCGTGCACGTTCGAGATACAGTTCCGGTCCGCGTCCGTCCGGCCCGGGCGGGGTGCGTAAAGCAAGTACACGCCGAGACTATCCGGCGCGCTCAGACCAGGCCGCTCTCCCAGAAGGATGACCGCCGCCTCAGCGCCGCGCAACTCCCCGATTGCATCCGCGAGAGCGACACGCGCCTGTTGCGCTACAACGATTGCGTCCAGCGACCACTGCTCGAGCCGCGGGCGCAACTCCAGCAATAGAGGCAGCGCGTGCCGCTCTGCTGCCTGCGCAGACAGCCCATCCGCCACGATGATGGTCAAGCGTTGGGCAGGCGGAGGCAGCGGAGGCGTGAGTTGGGATACACACGCAGGGTCAAGGCGGCGGCCGAGGTCCGGACGATGCAGATACACGGTGCGGTCCCTAGCCATGCTGCGAGCCTCCAGCGTGGCAAAGCCCTGCGCTTCCAGTGAAGACGCAAGCTGCTGCGCGTGAAAGGGAGCGTGTACAGCGTCACGAGCGCGCGCGTGGGCAGTAGAGAAGCGCAGCAGCTCCGCGGTTGGCAGACTCGCGCCCACGCGGCCAAGGGCGATTTGTGCCGGCGTGTAGCGCCGCAAGCCACCCCATAATGCACGCTCTAGGGCGACCTCCGAATCGTCGCCAGTCATGAAGCAGCCACCAGACGCATCAGTTCGCCTGATCCGCCGAGCAGCCGGTTGCTGATGCGCGGCGGCAGCAAGGTGCCGTCCTCGCTCGCAATTCCCATTGCTAGCAGCCAGCTTGCAAACTCCGGAGCTCGCTTTAGGTGCAGCGCCTGGCGCACGTAAAGCACGTCATGAAAGGAAGTGCTCTGGTAATTCAGCATGACGTCGTCCGCACCGGGAACGCCCATGATGAAGTTCACTCCAGCGACCGCCAGCATGGTCAGCACTCCGTCCATGTCATCCTGATCGGCCTCGGCGTGGTTGGTGTAGCAAATGTCACACCCCATGGGCAATCCCATCAGCTTGCCGCAGAAGTGATCTTCCAGCGCGGCACGCATGATCTGCTTCCCGTCGTAGAGATACTCCGGGCCGATGAAGCCGACCACCGTGTTGACCAGCAGCGGTTGAAACCGCCGTGCCACCGCGTAGGCGCGCGCCTCGCAGGTTTGCTGGTCAACGCCGAAGTTGGCCTCGGCCGAAAGCGCACTGCCCTGCCCCGTCTCGAAGTACATGACGTTGCTGCCGAGAGAGCCGCGCTTCAGGCCGAGGGCTGCCTGTCGCGCTTCCTCAAGCAGACCCAGGTGGATGCCGAAGGATGCGTTGGCACGCTCTGTCCCCGCGACCGATTGAAAGACCAAGTCGACCGGCGCACCCTGCTCCATCGCTTCCATCGTATTCGTCACATGGCTCAGCACACAGGTCTGGATGGGTGCGTCGAAGTGCATGCGAAAGTCATCCAACGCCTGCAGCAATCGTCTGGCGTTGGCGACGCTATCGCTGGCTGGATTGACACCGACCACGGCATCCCCGCAGCCGTACATGAGGCCATCCAGCATGGATGCGAAGATACCGCGAAGGTCGTCCGTGGGGTGGTTCGGCTGCAGCCGTACCGCCATCGTGCCGGCCAGACCGAGCGTGTTGCGGAAGCGCGTCACCACGTTCGACTTGCGAGCCGCCAGCACCAGGTCCTGATTTCGCATCAGCTTGCTGACAGCAGCAGCCATCTCCGGCGTGACACCCGGTGCGATGCTGCGGAGCGACTCTGTTGTCTGCGTCGGATCCAGCAGCCACTCACGAAAGCCGCCCACTGTCAGATGGCTTATAGGAGCGAACGCGTTCTCGTCATGAGAGTCCACGATCAGCCGGGTAACTTCATCTACCTCATAAGGAATCACCGCCTCATGGAGAAAGTGCGAAAGCGGCAGATCGGCCAGGGTCATGCGCGCAGCCATGCGCTCCTCGCCGCTCTCGGCGGCCACGCCCGCCAGTAGGTCACCGGCACGCTCCGGGGTGGCCTTGGCCAGCAGGCTCTTCAGGTCAGCGAAGGTATAGCGGTGGCCACCGATGGTATGGGCGAAGGGCATTTGCGCTCTCCTGCGGGAATTCTCGCAGAGGCGGATGCGTGGCGGCCCAGGAATCGCAGGTTTTCGCATGACAAGTCTTCGCCAGCGGCTTTCGACCTGATTACTTTCTCCTGCTCAAAATCGCCGGACGAGCAAGCCCCGCTTCAGCTAGGCTAAGTCCGTGTCAACAGAAAAGGAGCCAGGATCAATCCAAATACCTGCAGAGAGCTCCGCGACGCCGACTCGACGCGCGTCTGCAATTCAGGCTCTGCAGCAGGCCAGCTCGCGGCTGCTTACCAGTCGTGACCTGCAGGTTCTGCTCCCGGAGATTTTGGATGTGTCTCGCGGTGTTCTGACGGCCGATGCTTATGCTGTGTGGCGGCTGCCACAAGGAAGCACCAAGTGGCGGATCGAAGTCGCGCACGGCCTCTCCGCTGCCTTCTGTAGCGAGCAGGTAGAGGAGACTCACGGGAACCAGCTGCAGCAGCCGGTGGTCTTTGAAGTCCATAGCGCCAGCGCATCGCCGATGATGGACGGGCGCCGGAAGAGCCTGGCGCAGGAGGGGATTCGTGCGATGGCCGCAGTGCCGCTTTTCCTCAATGGTCAGGCACAAGGCACCATCGCCTTCTACTTCCGGTCGGAGCATACGTTCTCCTCAGAGGAGCTTGACCTGATGCAGACGGTGGCGAACATCGCGGGCGCCGCGTTGGACAACGCACAGCTGTTTGCCGCCGAGGCGGAGACCGCTCGACGGGCACGGCTGCTGGCCAAAGTCTCCGGCATCTTCAGTTCTTCGCTCAACTTCGACACGACCATGCAGGCGGTAGTCAATGCAGTCGCCGCAGAGTTGTCGGACTGGTGCTCGGTCTGGCTGTACGACGGGAAGCAGTTGGAGAGAGGCGCCGTCGCCCACTGGAACCCGGACAAGCTGGCGATTGCGCGCGAGCTGGCGGAGAAGTATCCACCCGACCTGGAGGACTCCCGTTCTCTGTTGACTCTGGCGCTGCGCACCCTGACCCCGCAAATGGCCGCCGATATCAAAGACGAGGCGCTGGCGCTGTCGGCACAGGACGACCGCCACCTGGAGCTGTTGCGCGCGGCGGAGATCTCGTCCCTCATCGTCATTCCTCTGGTGCTGGCGGGCCAGGCGAGCGGGGCGCTGATGCTCGTCTCCTCGTCGCGGCGCCCGGCGCTGAACGAAAAAGACATGGAGTTGGCGCAACAGGTGGCAGACCGCGCCGCTGCAGCAATTGAGAACGCGCGGCTGTATCGCGAGCAGCAGTCCATCGCCGCCCAGCTGAAGCGGCTGAACGAAGCAGGCCGCAAGCTGGCTGCGGAGTTGAATGAGAGCCGACTGCTGCAGGCCATGACCGATGCGGCTGCCCAAGGCAGTGGTGCCGAAGCAGCGGCCTTTGTCGCGGGCGCCGGATCAGGCCCAGGCGAGGAGGCGAGTGCGCAACCAGATACGGTCTTTGCTGCACACGGATGGAGCGCCGCTGAGCTACTTCTGCCGCGCAGCCGCGTCTTTCTCGACCAGGTTCTGAGCAACCGTGAATCCGTGCGTATCGACGACGTGACATCCGACTTGCGCTACCTGCAGCAGTCTCCTTCCGCCGCGAGCGAGCCGGCTGGCCTCCGTAGCTACCTCGCTGTTCCCGTAATTGGAAGTGACGGAACTGTCTTCGGTGGTTTGCTGCTCGGACATCGGCAGCCGCGCGCCTTTACTACGGAACATGAGAGCTACGTCGAAGCGCTATCCAGCCAGGCTGCGGCTGCCCTGGCGAATGCCGCGCTCTACCGGCGCGCGCAGGACGAGATTCTGCGCCGCACCCGCACCGAAGCGGCGCTGCATCGTGAACAGCAGTTTTTGGCATTGGCGCAGAAGGCTGCTCACGTAGGTTCCTGGGATGTGGATCTGCGCACCCCGGACGGCCTGGTGACGTGGTCGCCTGAGCTTCAGGTGATGTACGGGCTGGAACCGGGAAGCTTCGATGGCCGACTGCAGAGCTGGAAGGATGCGCTGCATCCTGAAGACCACGACCCGACAGTGGCCGCACTTGAGCAGGCGATCTTAAATCAGCAGCAGTGGGATGCGGAGTTCCGTATCGTGCGGCCGGACGGCAGTGTGCGATGGCTGGCTGGACGCGGACACGCCATCTATGACCAGCACGGCCAGCCGAAGAACATGATCGGCATCAATATCGACATCACCGAGCGCCGGTTGTCTGAGGAGGCGATGCGCCGGTCAGAGCGGCTGGTGACTGCGGGACGCATGGCGGCGACCGTCGCACATGAGATCAACAACCCATTGGAAGCCGTTACCAACCTGCTGTATCTCGCGCAGACAGGCACACGAGAGCCCACACTCCTGCGGCTGCTGACATCCGCAGATCAGGAGTTGCGGCGCGTTGCCCACATCGCGCGCCAGACACTTGGCTTCTATCGCGATCATTCATCCAGCGCCGGCTTCGATATTGCGGAAGAGGTTGAGCAGGTGCTCTCGATCCTGAAGCGGCAGCTTGCGAATCGTGGCGTCCTGGTGCACAAGCGTCTGCGGCCAGTGACTGTTGAAGCCGTCCAAGGAGAGATTCGGCAGGTGATCTCCAACCTGGTGACGAACGCTGCGGATGCATCTCAAGCTGGCTCGTTCATCTCGCTGCGAACTGCTCCGGCACGCCTACGCTCGGTTGACGGCGATCTGGTGGCGGCGGTGAGCATCACGGTTGCCGACCGTGGACACGGGATGACGCATGAGGTACGGCGGCGGATATTCGAGCCCTTCTTCACCACTAAGAAAGACGTGGGCACCGGACTTGGACTATGGGTGACCAAGGAGATCGTTGATCGCCACGCCGGACACCTGCGACTGCGCAGTGCAGTTGGCAAGGGGAGTGTGTTCGCAATTCTCCTTCCGCTGCGAAGTGAATCCGGCAAACGGCGGGAAGACCCCATACGTGGCACAAACATGAATAGCGATTTACTTGACCCTGAGCGCTGAAGCATCAAGACTCAGACCATGGGTCATGAGCAAAATCGCCAGGCGTCTGTGGTAGACGCGTGCTGAGTCGTCTGCTGCGGAGCGCAGGGCCTGGCGTGCTCCTGACTTTCGGACTGTTGAGCGCGGCTCAAGGTCAGCGCTCTGCGCCAGAGACCTTCAGCATCGCCGCACTACCCAATGCTCCTGATGCCGCCGCAGTCGAGACGCTCAACGAAGCTGCGAGGTCTCCCACTCAGGGGACGGCTGCCGTCAGCGGCAGCGTCGTCGATGCGAATGGTCAGCCGTTAGATGGAGCACGGGTTGCGCTAAGCGCACCTGATGGATCGGGCGAGCGGGTCGTCTTCTCTGACGGCGCAGGCGCCTTTCTGTTTGCTGATCTGCCGGCTGGCATCTACCGGCTCGCAGTGACCGCACCGGGGATGCAGTCGTTTGCCCTGCCGGACTTGAAACTGGCTGCTCAGCAGCGGCAATCTCTGCCCAGGATCACGCTAGCCATCGCTGCGACGACACAACAAGTCACCGTGTCTGTGACACAGGTGGAAATTGCACAGGAGCAGGTTAAGGAGGAGGAGAAGCAGCGCGTCTTCGGGGTGCTCCCAAACTTTTATAGCAGTTACATATGGGACGCCGCGCCGCTCACGGCAGGACAAAAGTTCAACCTCGCATTCCACTCTGTCACCGATCCCGTGGAGTTCATCGCCGATGGTGTCGCGGCGGGCGTGGAGCAGGCGACCAACACCTTTCCCGGATACGGGCAGGGCGCACAGGGATATGCAAAGCGGTTCGGTGCAGCGTACGCCGACGGCACAATCGCACGCATTCTGGGCAGCGCGGTGTTGCCCTCCGTGCTGCATCAAGATCCCCGCTACTTCTACAAGGGCAGCGGCAGCAAGAAGGCCCGCGTCGGTTACGCTCTATCCCGCGCGGTTGTTACCCGCGGAGACAACGGCAGATCGCAGCCGAACTACTCGAAGATCCTGGGCGACTTCGCTTCGGGTGCCATCTCAAACGCGTACCATCCGGCCGGCGACCGCGGTGTGGGGCTGACGCTGGGAGACGGATTCCTGAGCATTGCCGGCAATGCTGTCGATAATCTCGTTCGCGAGTTTGTTCTGCGCCGGGTCACCCCGAACGTTCCGGACTACAAAAACGGCCAGAAGCCAGAGCCGGCCGCACCCTCTCCATAATTCCTACGGAACCTTGGGGGCGATGGTGAAGCTGTCCTTCACCTGCCATGTAGGGGAAGCTGCTTCCGGATCTGCCATGCGGTACATCGTGGCGTGCAATGCCCCGTTCTCATACTGGAAGCGGATGTAGTGATAGTTCGGGAATGAGGGATCGTGATACAGATCTGCTGCGGAGCGCGCGATGGGATGCGGCTTGGCCCCGCCGCCCCCTGAGACCAAATAGACAACGCCATCCTGCGCAAACCGCTGATAGTTGTGGATGTGGCCGGCGATCACGATCAACTGCGCGTGGAGCGAAGGAGCGGTCTGGGCGAAAAACTCCGCCAGTGCTTTTTCATTCTCACGAACGTTGTGCGAGTCATCACCGTCGATCGGATCGGCTACGGGCGGATGGTGCAGAGAGATAAAGACGTATTGCGTCCGGGGCGGCAGCTTTTGTAACTGGTCGGCCAGCCACTCTTGCTGGCGGCTCCCTTTCGTCAGCGGTAGATCGGAGTCCAGCGCGATGATGTATTGCTCCCCAAGCGCGACCGAATACCAGCGGCGGCCCTTCAACTCAGGAAAAGCGCCCCACCAGTTCTTCGGCTCACGAATCTCATCTTTATGCAGCTCGTGATTGCCAAGCGCCGGGTAGACGCGCAGATGAGCATCCCGCCAGGCAGCCGTCTCCTGCTTAAAGACCGCATAATCCTCCGGATTGGCGCCGTCGTACGGCAGATCTCCGGAGATAACCAGAGCATCCGGATGTTCCGAGGCGATACGCGCCACCAGTGCACGACGCGCGGCAGGGTTGGTCACTTTCACATTCGTCGGATCGGTAAAGCGCGTGTCCCCATACGCAATCACACTCCACTGCTTCGGCAGGGATGCCGCAGGAACAGTGAACGTTGGACCCGACGCGCTGAGCAGGTTCACTTCCGGCGAAGCGACGGTCGAATCCTGATGCATCATGTGCATCCCGCCCAGGAAGAATAGAAGCAGCGCAAAGACCGCAAGCAGTCCAGCTTTCATGGCCCTATCATCGCAGGAAATCCGAGCTGGCATCTTCGGGAACTGATGAAGAAACAGATCGCCTGAGCGCAGCGTGAACAAAGGTGGTTGTTTCCAGGCGAGACGGACCGCCGCTTCACGTATGTGCAGATCAGAGCGAGGCTTGCACTATTCTTGAGCCATGGCAATCCCCCTCAAGACACAGCGCGTCATCGCATATGCCGCGATCTATATCTTCTGGGGCGGGTCGTTCCTCGGCATTCGTGAGGTGGTCGCGATCACGCCACCCTTCTTTGCCGCTGCGTTGCGCTTCATGCTGGCTGGCGGGCTGCTGTTCCTGGTCGCGGCCTGGCGCGGCGCGCAACGGCCATCCCGCCGCGAGGTATGGCACTCGCTTGGCATTGCCGTCGTGATGTTCACCGGCAACTACGCCTGTCTCTTCTGGGCAGAGATACGGCTTGCCTCCGGCACGGCCGCGATCCTTACTGCGATGGTCCCCATCTGGATCCTGTTGGGTGAGGCACTGGTGCTACGCACGCAGCGGTGGACAGCAGGTGCGGTGAGTGGATCCCTCCTGGGCATCGCTGGCGTGGCGATGGTCTCGCGTTCCGTCGGCGTCCATGCGGGCATGCTGGCCGCGGCCGCCGTGCTGCTGCTGGGAACCCTGTTCTTCGCGGGCGCTACGCTATGGAGCCGGCGGCTGACGTTGCCGGCTGACCAGATGCAGCGCGCCAGTCTGCAGATGGGCTTCGGCGGCACCGGACTGCTGCTGCTCTCTGCTGCAGCGGGAGAGTTCCCCCGTGTTCCATCAGCCCTGGCAAGCTGGCATGGGCGCACGTTGGTGGCGTTCCTTTACTTGCTGGTCTGCGCATCCATCTGGGCGTTTACCGCGTACACGTGGCTGATCCATCACGAGCCGGCCATGCGTGTCGCGAGTTATGCCTACGTCAACCCGCTGGTCGCCTCCGTGCTGGGAGTAGCTATTGGGGGCGAGCACATCTCTGGCTTGCAAGCAGCCGGGGCCGCGCTCGTCATTCTGGGCGTAGTCGCTACGCTATCGGCCAAGCAGCGCGTCGCTCTTGCGGCGCAGCCTGCCCCAAGCATTGCTGGAAGCTGAAGTTTCGCCGCGGGGTGGCCCGCGGCGATAGCAGAACCTAGCCCTTAGCGCGGCGCGCGTGCAGGTCGGCGTGAAGGACACCCTCAAGCAGGCCGGGGAAGCGCTGCTCCATCTCCTCGCGGTTGAGCGAGTTGATGAGTGAAGTTCCTTCCGAGCGCGACGCCACCACGCCCGCCTCTCGCAGCACCTTGAAGTGGTGTGACAGAGTAGATTTGGCAAGGTCGAAGTGGAAGCCGCCGCAGGGGACCTCTCCGCGCTCGGCTAACTGTCGAACCATCTCCAGCCGTACTGGGTCTCCCAATGCAGCCAGCACCTGGTGCAGTTCCTGATGGATATCCGCTGCGATTTCGTGGTTGATCTCATGGCCCGGCGAAGCAGCCGTTACTGCCGCCCCGTCGGTCTCCGTTGCTGACGCATAACGAGGTGTTGTCATGGGCCTCATGCTTACACAACGCGACTGAGGAATCGAGCGTGAAATCGGCTTCCCGCTTAGCTTTTTCCGGCGCAGGCTCTCATCCTTTCGGTGGTAGCGCGATTCACCTGCGTGCTCTATACTCTGTGCAGCGCGAGCCAGTGAATGCGCCGGTCTTTCCGCCGTCGCCAAGCGTTCGCGATCGAAGCGAGGTGCGTCTTCCGTAGTCAGAGCACTCTGACACCCGGCGTTCCAGCGGCAGCAGCCCTGCAGTGGCGCGCGGCTGCTCGCTACCTGCGAAGTCCCCTACAGCCATTTCTCGATGCATTGAGCAGCGCCCTGTACCCTTCCTCCTGCGCGCTCTGCAAACACCCTCTCCTGCGCCTCTCTTCCCTTCCTGTGTGCGATGCCTGCTGGCTGACAGTTCAGCCTCAGACGGCTGCGCTCTGTTCTCACTGCGGCGAACAGCTGGAGATGCAGGAGTCTTCATTCGCTTCCGCAGACGCTGCGGGCTCCTTGTGCCCTGCCTGCCAGCAGAAGCTGCCGCAGTTCGCGAAGGCGGTCGCCTTCGGCGTCTATGAGGGCGCGTTGCGCGGCCTAATCCACCTGCTGAAGTACGACGGCGTGGAGCCGATTGGGCGGCGGCTGGGCCGGCAGCTTGCCCCTGCTGTAGCGAGGCTGCCGCTCCCTCCCGAGGTCCGGGTACAGATCATTCCTGTGCCTCTGCACCGTGGGAAACGGAGCGATCGCGGCTTCAATCAATCCGAGCTGATCGCCCGCGGCCTGGTGGCGGAGCTGCGGCGTTCGCAGGCCGGCAATGTTCCTGCGGGCCGGCGCTGGAGCGTAGCTACTGGCGTCCTCCGACGTCGGCGCGCGACAGAGAGCCAGGCACGTCTCAGTCCTCAAGGGCGGCGCAGGAACCTGCGCGGCGCGTTCTTTGTCGAACATGCCGCCCGGGTGAAGGGTACGCAGGTCGTGCTGGTCGATGACATTTACACCACCGGGGCCACGGCGGAGGCCTGCACCCGCGTGCTGCTGCGCGCAGGCGCGGCACAGGTCTGGATAGCTACGGTGGCTCGCGCTCAGCGCGAGGGCGCCATTGCATGGCAACCAGAGTTCACCACGCAGCAGGTCGAGGCAGGGACGCGGTAAGTACGAACGAGAGAGACGGGACAACAGAGAGTCCGGGTAAGCAACGCTGATCAGCATTCGGGAGACAAGGGACAACACACCATGGCGCCGACGAAAGCAAGCACGCAGGGACGCACTCCATCACGGAAGACCAGATCCGCGCACGCGCCACAGCCTGTCGAGGTCCGCATGGCGCAGCCGGTGGTCATGCAAAAGCCGGTACTGGTACTGAACGCCTCCTATGAGCCCATCAATATCTGCGGAGCCCGCCGCGCACTGGTGCTGGTGCTGAAGGGCGTAGCGAGAACAGAAGAGGAGCAGGGCGCTATCCTGCACGCGGCGCGTACCCGCGTCGCCATGCCCTCTGTCATCCGTCTGCTGGAATACCGGCGTATTCCGCACCAAACGCGCGCACTCAGCCGCAAGAACATCCTGCTGCGGGACCGCAACGCATGCCAGTACTGCGGAGTAGTGCTGAACTCCGGCGAGCTTACCCTGGATCACGTGCAGCCTCGCTCCCGCGGCGGCCTGTCCACCTGGGAAAACCTTGTTGCCTGCTGCCACAGTTGCAACCGCCGGAAGGGCAACCACCTGCTGAGTGAGCTGACGGACATGAAGCTGATGCGGGAGCCGCGCCCGTTCTCACTGCATACCAGCCGGCACATCATGCGCATGATTGGCCACTCTGACCCGAAGTGGCGCCGCTACCTCTACTACGAATCCTGAGAAGCCGAGAGCCGGCCGGTGAAGGAGCCGTTTCTAGGCTGGCCGCATCCAGTGGGGCGCTCCGAAGCTGATTGTTCTTCAGCTCACCGCCGTTTCTTGGACAGCTGTTAGCTGGCTGCTCTTCGGCCGGCAGCAGCCCCCTATACTTACTGTATGGCCACCGCGACAGCACACGCAGACCTGCCGCGACTCGCTCCCCGCAAGTTGCTGTATTACATGGGGCCGGCCTTCGTCGCCAGTATCGCGTACATCGATCCCGGTAACTTCGCGACGAACTTCGAAGGCGGCACGCGCTTCGGCTATCAATTGCTATGGGTGCTGCTGTGGTCGAATGCAATGGCCATCCTGATTCAGTACTTGTCCGCGAAGCTGGGCATCGCGACCGGGCACACCCTGCCTGAGAACTGTCGGCTGCACTTCTCGCGCAACACGGTGGTGTTCCTGTGGATCGCGGCGGAGATCTCTGCCCTGGCGACCGATCTTGCGGAGTTCCTCGGCGCGGCGCTCGGCTTTTACCTACTACTGGGCCCGAGGCTGCTGGCCATTGGCATGACGCGCACGCATGTGCTGCTGCTGGCAGCCATTGCGTCGGCTATCTGTGTGTTCCTCATACTCGCGCTGCAGGCTTGGGGCTTCCGTCAGCTGGAGATCGTCATCATGGCGTTCGTCGCCGTCATCGGTGGCTGCTATGCAGCGGAGATGCTGTTCATCCGGCCACGCTGGGGCGAGATCGCCTATCACGTCGCCGTGCCTCTGCTGGACCGCAGCAGTATCTACCTGGCTGTGGCCATGCTAGGCGCCACCGTGATGCCGCACGTGGTCTATCTCCACTCCGGCCTGGTGCAGCCGCGTGTCCAGAGGGAACTGGAGCGCAACCCGGAGCTGAACTTCCCCGGCCGCCTTCACATGCTGAGGATGGAGCTGTTTGACATCGTGCTGGCTATGAACGGGGCCTGGCTGGTGAACTCCGCGATGATCGTAGTTGCAGCCTCAGCGTTCGCCGGTCGCGGTAAGACGGGCATGTCGATCGAGGAAGCGCATGCGACGCTGGGTCCACTGCTGGGGCGCGCCTCCGCGACTCTGTTTGCCGTGGCTCTGCTCTGCTCTGGCCTGTCCTCTTCCACCGTTGGCACAATGGCGGGGCAGATGATCCTGGAAGGCTTTCTGCAGGTGCGCTTCTCTATCTTCCTGCGCCGGCTGCTCACACTACTGCCTGCCCTGATCGTGATCGCCATCGGACTGGACCCGCTCCGCATCCTGCTGCTCTCCCAGGCTGCGCTCAGCTTTACACTCCCCTTCGCGCTGATTCCGCTACTGCTGCTAACCCGGCGAAAGACGGTGATGGGCGCCTTCGCAAATGCTCGCCTTACCCAGGGCCTGGGCTGGCTCAGCAGCCTTGTGATCCTATCCCTAAATGGCGTACTGCTGTGGCAGATGCTGGCCGGCAAGTAGCTCCGGATCCTGCATTCTGCCCCACTTTCCCTGCTGGCTGTGGCTGCTCTACACTGAAGGGCGGACATGAACCACCAGATGCAGCCTGCCGAGGCTCCTCGTTACAAGCGCTTCCGTCGCGGCCGTCCGGATCGCGGACGCACCCAGCCCTCCTGAACATCTGCCCTTCTCGCCTCTTCCGGCCATCGACTGGCCGGCGGCAACACGAGGCATATGCCTGAACCACCCGCAGACTCGACTGCGGCCCCGCTCGACAGGAGACCTGAGATCCATGAACAGCTTCGGCGCGAAATCCACCCTTACCAGCAACGGCAAGACTTACGAGATCTACCGTCTCAAGGCGCTCGAAGAAAAGGGCTTCGCCCTCGCCACGCTTCCCTACTCACTACGCATTCTGCTGGAGAATTTGCTCCGCCAGGAAGACGATAAGTCCGTCACCGCCTCAGACATCGAGTTCCTGGCCAACTGGCACCCCAAGGCGGAGCCAGACCGCGAGATTGCCTTCATGCCCGCCCGCGTGCTGATGCAGGACTTTACCGGAGTCCCCGCGATTGTGGACCTGGCGGCGATGCGCGACGCCATGAAGAAGCTTGGCGGCGATCCGGAGAAGATCAACCCGCTGCAACCGGCGGAGCTGGTGATCGACCACTCCGTGCAGGTGGACGAGTACGGCTCTGTACGCTCTTACGACATCAACGCCGCACTCGAGTTTGAACGCAACCGGGAACGCTATGCTTTTCTGAAATGGGGGCAGTCGGCCTTTCGGAACTTCTCTGCCGTGCCGCCGGGCATGGGCATCTGCCACCAGGTGAACCTGGAGTACCTGGCCCCGGTCGTCTTCACGACCGAAGTCAACGGAACCCTGCGCGCCTACCCCGACACGTTGGTCGGCACCGACTCGCACACCACCATGATCAACGGCCTGGGCGTGCTGGGCTGGGGCGTTGGAGGCATCGAGGCAGAGGCGGCCATGCTGGGCCAGCCGGTTTCCATGCTGGTGCCGCAGGTCGTCGGCTTCCGCCTTACCGGCAAGCTGCGCGAAGGTGCAACGGCTACTGATCTGGTGCTGACCGTGACCGAGATGCTGCGCAAGCTGGGCGTCGTCGGCAAATTCGTAGAGTTCTACGGCGAGGGCATCGCAGAGCTTCCTCTGGCCGACCGCGCAACCATCGGCAACATGGCTCCGGAGTACGGCGCCACCTGCGGCATCTTCCCTGTAGATGCAGAGACGCTGCGTTACCTGCGCCTGACCGGGCGCAGCGAGGAACAGGTGGCGCTGGTGGAGGCCTACTACAAGGAGCAGGGGCTGTTCCACCAGCCGGGAGTGCCGGACGCTCACTACTCCGCCACCATCGAGCTCGACTTGAGCACGGTGCAGCCCTCAGTCGCGGGGCCCAAGCGGCCGCAGGATCGCGTGCTGCTGAAGGATGCGGGCGAGAACTTCACCAAGTTGCTGCCCACACTGCTGGGACCTAATGGGAATCAAGCCATTGCGCGTCAGGTAAGCCGGTGGGAGGGCGAGGGCGGCCAAATGCACGAGGTCGCGGAGGAGCACGAACCGACCACCACCGTTCGCCAGCGATTCGGTGTCGATCCGGACAAGTATCTGGACCACGGCTCTATCGTGATCGCGGCGATTACAAGCTGCACGAACACTTCGAACCCCTCCGTCATGGTGGCTGCGGGCCTGCTCGCCAAGAAGGCCGTGGAAAAGGGCCTGAGGGTGCCGCCGTGGGTGAAGACATCTCTGGCTCCCGGCTCGCGTGTGGTCACGGACTACTACAAAAAGGCGGGGCTGCTCGACTCTCTGGATCAGCTGCGCTTCAATGTGGTCGGCTATGGCTGCACTACCTGTATCGGCAACTCCGGGCCGCTGCCTGCAGATGTGTCTAAGTCGATCGAAGATCACGGCCTGGTAGCTGTCTCCGTGCTCAGCGGCAATCGCAACTTTGAGGGGCGCATCAACTCCGACGTGCGCGCCAATTACCTTATGTCGCCTCCGCTGGTGGTCGCCTACGCACTGGCTGGCCGCATCGACCACGATTTTGAGAAGCAGCCGCTGGGGCAGAGCAAGGACCGGCAGCCGGTCTATCTGAAGGACATCTGGCCGACCCAGCAGGAGGTCTCAGAGACCATCGCGAAGGCGATCTCATCCGACAGCTACCGCAAGGAGTACGCAACCGTCACTGAAGGCGACCAGAACTGGCAGCATCTCAAATTCCCCACCGGCGAGGTGTACCAGTGGGAGCCTGACTCTACCTACATTCGACAGGCGCCCTACTTCGAGAACATGCCCAAAACGCCTGCCCCGGTCACAGACATTCGCGATGCGCGCGTGCTTGCCGTGCTGGGCGATTCGGTCACCACGGACCACATCTCGCCGGCTGGTTCGATCAAGGCGAACGGACCTGCGGGCAAGTATCTGAGCGAGCATGGAGTCAAGCCCGTCGACTTCAACTCTTACGGGTCCCGCCGCGGCAACCACGAGGTGATGGTCCGCGGGACATTCGCGAATATCCGGCTGCGCAACCGGCTGGCTCCCGGTACCGAGGGCGGAGTGACCCGTCTGCTGCCCGAAGGCACACAGATGAGCATCTTCGACGCCTCTGTCGAATACGCAAAGCGCGGCACGCCCTTGGTCATTTTGGCCGGCAAGGAGTACGGTTCCGGCTCGTCACGCGACTGGGCGGCGAAAGGACCCCGGCTGCTGGGTGTCCGTGCGGTAATCGCGGAGAGCTACGAGCGCATTCACCGCTCCAACCTGGTCGGCATGGGCATCCTGCCGCTGCAGTTCGAGAACGAAGAGAGCGTCGAGTCGCTGGCCCTGACCGGCGAAGAGACCTTTAGCTTCCCCGGGCTGGGCGCGATGCTGGAGCAGAAGTTCGCAAACGGGCGGGATCTGCGGGTGGAGGCGACTGACCCGAACGGCCACACGCGCAGCTTCAATGCGCGGGTGCGGATCGACACGCCGCAGGAGATCCTCTACTACCAGAACGGCGGCATCCTGCAGTACGTTCTGCGCCAGCTGGCGGCGAATTAGCACATAGCAAAGGGGCGGAGAGTTCTCCGCCCCTTATGCCGATTTACCTGAAGATTGCTGGCCTAGACGCCCACGGCGTACGAGTCCAGCGAAGCCTGGTCGCCAGCGTGCGAGAACATGTCATATGGCGAGCGATGATTGAACTTGTAGCGCATGCGGAGCTCGCGCCCGACGTACAGGCCTACCGCGGCCACGCTGACCGCCACCCCGGACCAGCCCACGGTCCGCAGGAAGTAGTTCGGCTTCCTTCTGAAGTTCGTTAAATTGTTCATCATCAGTCCACCCCCACCCCATCGCTCCATGCCGTCATCATAGCGCAGCCTGCCAACCCGGTTCCTCCGCCGGAGGTGCGTCACATTACGGTTGTGTGACTCTTGTCCCAGCTTGGGGTTAGCCCGCGGCCGCCCCTTGTCAGCTCATCATGCTGATTTGACGCAGCAGAGCGACCTTTCGCGTCGGAGATAAGAAGCTCGCCTCGACCGAGTTGCCGGCTAACTCCCGTAACTGCTCTTCCGTAAACTGAAAGTGGTTCTCGGCCACGCGGTACTCCCCCATCAGATCGCTGCCGAACAGGGTGGGATCATCCGAGTTCAGCGTGACCATGAGACCGCTCTCGAAGTACCGTCGCACGGGATGCTGGGCCAGCGTGGGACAACTGCCGGTCCGCACGTTCGAAGTGATACAGATCTCGACGGGAATCTGCCGCTCCGCCAGCACATCCATCAACTCCAGATCGTCCTTGGCAGAGAGTGCATGCCCGATGCGCTCAGCTCCAATGTTGAGCGCCCCCCAGATCGACTCCGGCCCGATGGTCTCCCCTGCATGCGCGGTCAGGCGCAGGCCGGCAGCGGCAGCTTCGCTGTAGAGGTCGCGAAAGGGCTCGGCGGCCATGCGCCGCTCATCACCGCCGATGCCTATCCCGACGATCGACTCATAGTCGCGGCGCATCTTGGCCGCCTTGTGAAAGACGCGCGCTGCCTCCTCAACTCCGAAGTGACGCACCGCGTCAAAGATCCAGAGCAGGGTGATGCCGAACTCCCGCTCTGCCTGGAGGCGGCCACGTTCCATGCCCTCAAACAATGGCTCAAACTCCACCTTGCGCCAGTAGTAGACCACCCCGACCGAGACGTAGACCTCCGCATGCACCACGCCCTGCCGGGCCAGCGCCTGCGCCATGCGGTAGGTGATCAACTCGTAGTCCGCCGGCGTCTGCAGGCGCTCTGTGATGGCCTTAAAGGCGAGCAGAAAGCCGGAGAAGTCCACGTAACGGTAGAGGGCGCGAGCCTGCTCCAGTGTGAGCCGGCCAGCGGGATGCCGGTCGCTCAGATCGACCAGGGTTTCCGGCGTGACCGTTCCCTCCAGATGCAGGTGCAACTCAGCCTTCGGCAGGCGGCGCAGGAAATCGCGGCTCTCTCCATCCATCCCCTAACTTTATAGGGATGCCCAGCCTGCGGATATCAGGCCCGAGCTGCGAACTCGCTCCGGTGGCGGGAGTAGGTGAAGTAGATTACCAGCCCGATCGCCAGCCAGCCGAAGAAGCGCAGCCAGGTCATGATGGGCAGCCCCGCCATCAGCAGTCCGCAGAAGCTGATGCTGAGAATCGGAGTGAGTATGCCACCCGGAGCACGAAAGCTGCGGCGCCGCTCCGGCTCCCGCACGCGCAGTATCAGAACACCGACTGAGACCAGCACAAAGGCAAAAAGGGTTCCGATATTGGACAGGTCTGAGAGTGTGCCGATGTCGAGCAGCCCGCCCGGTATGCCTACCAGAAAGCCGGCGATCCAGGTGGCAACTGCGGGCGTACGGAAGCGCGGGTGCACCCTGCCAAACCACGCCGGAAACAGCCGATCCCGGGACATGGCGAACCACACGCGCGCCTGACCTAACTGGAAAACCAGGATGGAGGAGATCATGCCCAGCATGGCGCCGATGAGCACCACCAGGCGCACCCACTGCAGGTTGTGACCGCCCGGCTGTAGTGAGAGCTTCTTGAGCGCGTTCACCACTGGCGCGGCATCGTCGATCAGCGTGCTCCAGGGCACCAGGCCGGTAAGCACCACGGCTACGGCGATGTACAGCACTGTGCAGACAACCAGCGTCCCGATGATGCCGATGGGAACGTTGCGCTGCGGTTCGTGGCACTCCTCTGCCGCGGTCGAGACTGAATCAAAGCCGATATAGGTGAAGAAGATGATGGAGCCGCCGGTCAGCACGCCCGACCATCCATTGGGATAGTAGGGATGCCAGTTCGCGGGGTGGATCAGGTGTGCCGCGCCGAAGACGAAGACGAAGATGGCTCCGATCTTCAGCAGCACCATCACATTGTTGGTACGCGCCGATTCGCGGATGCCGCGCACTAGCACCACGGTGAGCAACATGACCACGAGGAACGCTGGGAAGTTGAAGCCGAAGTGCCAGCCGGACGCGTACAACTGGTTCCCGCCCAGGTCGGCAAGCCCGGAGGGCAGATAGGCTGGCGAGATCCAGCGCACCGAGGGATGGATGCCGAACCAGTCCAGAAAGCTGACCAGATGTGCGGCAAACCCGACGCTAACCGCCATATTCGAAACGGCATATTCCAGGATGAGATCCCAACCGATGATCCACGCCACCAGCTCGCCCAGAGTGGCGTAGGTATAGGTGTAGGCCGAGCCCGCGATGGGGATCATGGACGCCAGTTCGGCATAGCAGAGGCCGGTGAAGCCGCAGACGATCGCTACCAGTACCAGAGAGACTGCCAGCGCCGGGCCCGCTCCCGGGCGACCCAGCAGCGCCTGGTGTCGTATCAGGTAGTCCAGTAAGGGAGTGTTGAGGATCGAGGAGGTGTCAAACTTCTCCCCGGCGATGGCCGTGCCGATGACGGTGAAGATGCCCGAGCCGATGACCGCCCCGATACCGAGCGCGGTCAACGACCAGGGCCCCAGAGTTTTCTTGAGCGCGTGCTCTGGCGCCTCGGAGTCGGAGATCAGCTTATCGATCGACTTGCGTGCGAAGAGTTGCGACAGAGGCGGCGACTCCGGGACAAGAGTGCGGCCAGCCCCCGCTAACGTGGGCTGGCCGGGTTTCACTACCTTAAGGCATTTTCCGGGCAGCTGTAGACAGCAAAGTGAGCCGCCTGCCTTAACTTAGCGCTTGCCTTGACCGCGAGACAGCTTCTTGACCTTCTTCTTCTTGGACCCGCGCGGTTCGGTGCGCTTCGCCTTGGGGGCGGCCTTTTTGCGGGAGGCGCGCTTTACCTTCTTGCGTTCCTGGGTATCTTCAATCTTGGTCGTATCTGCCATGGCTCTCTCGATTCTTCTTCAGATGTGGTGTCCGGTCTCTGTGGCGGGCAGCGCATGCGCGCTTACATCCGCTCCAGCTGGGCGAATTTCTCAACCAGCTTCTTCACACCGAACTTTGTGAATTGTACTGTAATCTTCGCGTCGTCGCCGTCGCCCTCGCGCCGGAAGACTACGCCATCGCCGTATTTGGGATGCCGAACCCGCTGTCCGCTCTTGAAGCCGACGGCTCCGGTCGGCTCCGGCACGGGCAGCTTGGGACGGGCGGCGGAGGCTCCGCCCCTGCCTGCAAAGAAGCTAGCGATATTGTCTATGGAGCCCGCGTCTGGACGCCGGGACGCGCTGCTTCCGTAACTACGGCTGTTACTCGCTGCTACAGGACGCGCGCTCTGGTCTTCGTCCTCGTAGCTGTAGTGCCGTTCACCCTCTTCGTGGCTGCGCCGGCGAGTGAAGCTGGAAGAGCCGCTACTGTACGCCGCGGCATAGCCGCCCCAGGTGGTCACGCGCTCGCGGCCGCCGCTCAGGTCTTCGAGCAGGTGCTGGGGTATCTCCTCCAGGAAGCGCGAGGGCAGCGCGGCATCCGGCATGTCATTGCCGTAGCGGCGGCGGTAGCGCGCCCGGCTGACGATAAGCGTGTCCATGGCGCGGGTCATGCCGACGTAGCACAGGCGGCGCTCCTCTTCGAGCCCGGTGGGATCGGTGAGCGTGCGCGAGTGCGGGAACAGCCCCTCCTCCATGCCGCACAGCAGCACCAGCGGAAACTCCAGCCCTTTGGCAGAGTGCAGCGTCATCAGGGTGACCCGGCTGTCCGGCTTGTAGTGGTCCGTATCGCTGACCAGCGCGGCATGATCCAGAAATTCGTGCAGCGTCTCGCCGCGCTCCTCCGCATCCTGTGCGGCGTTTGCCAGTTCCTTCAGATTTTCTATCC
>CAXUMX010000007.1:61926-88131 GCA_964252395.1 uncultured Acidobacteriaceae bacterium
GGCCTCCGGCGTGCCCTCATCCTCGAGCGCCCGGATGTAACCGCTGCGGTCGTTGATGAAGCGGATCAGCTCTGGCAACGTGGCCTTGTCACCCGGCTTCCGGAAGGGGGCGCGTGCTGCGCCGTCTGTTGCCTGCTCCGCGGCAACATGGTTCGTAGAAGACGTTGCAGAACGGCTGGGCGCGACGCTCTCAAACGGATTGAAGCTGACCGCGGCCTCTTCCTCCTCCGACTCGGTTTGCGCTTCAGAATCGAACAACGCCGGATCGAGTGACCCTGGATCGAACGCTGTCGTTTCGAAGGAGGCAGGCTCGAAGGAGTCGTCAGCCGGCTCCAAACCCAGCATTCCCTGCTCGCCGAAGCTGAAGTCTGTGCCGTCATCCTCTGCATCCGGGGCCTGAGTGTAGCCGCCCTCCGGCAACACTTCCGCTTCTGCAACATCGGCGCTCAGCTTCTCGGCAAAGCCAGGCTGGAGCAGCGCGCGTCCGTCGTCAATCATGCGCTGAAAGCTCTCCAGCGCATTTAACGCGCGTTGCGGCAGCAGGCGCTCCTGGATCGCATGCCGAATTGCCTCCCAGGTGCTGGTCCCTGTCTCCAGCGCCACTCGCTCCAGCGTATCCAGGGTGGCGCGGCCGATGCCCCGGGCGGGCGTATTGATCACGCGCTGCAGTGCAATCGAATCGTTGGGGTTCTGCACCAGCTTCAGATAGCTGAGCAGGTCCTTGATCTCCGCACGCTCATAGAAGGAGAAGCCGCCCACCATCGTGTACTGGATCGAATAGCGGCGCAGCGACTCCTCAACCAGCCGCGACTGTGAGTTGGTGCGATAGAGCACCGCGACCCGCGGCTGCTCCTCGGATTCGCCCGCCATACGCAGGTACTTCTGGATGTAGTCCGCGATAAACAGGGCCTCGTTCTCACCATCCGGCGCCTCGTAGTACCCGATATGCGCGCCGCCCTGCCGCTCTGTCCACAGGTTCTTGCCTTTGCGCTGAGCGTTACGCGCCACCACGGCGGATGCCGCCTCAAGAATCACCTGAGTCGAGCGATAGTTTTGCTCCAGCCGGATGACCTTGGCTTCTGGAAAGTCCTTTTCGAATTCCAGGATGTTGCGGATGTCTGCACCGCGCCAGCTGTAGATGCTCTGGTCCTCATCGCCCACCACGCAGATGTTGTGGTGGTCGCCCGCCAGCAGCTTCATCAGCTCATACTGCGGACGATTGGTGTCCTGATACTCATCGATCATGATGTAGCGGAAGCGACGGTTATAGCGCTCCCGCGTCTCACCAGAGGCTTTGAGCAGGCGCACTGTCTCCAGCAGCAGGTCGTCGAAGTCGAGCGCGTTGTTCTTGCGCAGATCCTTGCGGTAGACCTCGTAGAGCTGGGCCACACGCTCGCTGATCGGATCGCTCGAGCCCAGGTAGTACTCCTGCGGATCGATCATATGATTCTTCGCCCAGCTGATTTTGGACAATACCGTGCGCGGCGTCAGTGTCTTGTCGTCCAAGGACATGCGGCGCATCGCCTGCTTCACGATGGCCTGCTGGTCGCTCTCGTCGTAGATGGCGAAGGTGCGCGTCAGCCCCTCTCCGCCTATGCGCAGGGCCTCGATGTCGCGGCGCAACACGCGCACACAGAAGGAGTGGAAGGTAGAGAGCTGCGGCTTAGCCAGAGTGGAGCCGGCCAGTAGCTTCTCCACGCGCTCACCCATCTCCGCTGAAGCCTTGTTGGTGAAGGTGACCGCCAAAATCGAGTCCGGTGCTACGCCCTTCGCCTGGATCAGGTACGCGATGCGATGCGTGATCACACGCGTCTTGCCGGATCCTGCGCCAGCCAGGATCAGGACGGGACCATCCGTCGCCTCAACGCCTGCCCGCTGCTGCGGGTTCATCTTCTCAAGGAGGGAGTTCATGGGGCGGGGTTCGCCCGCGCGGTGCAGCGCGGTCACCTTCAGTGTATCGTCCTTGCGCATCCGCACGCGTGTGGGGCCGCCCCGCCCCCGTCACATTTCGTCCGAGCGTTCGTCACGGCGTATGCGAGGGACTGGTAGGGTTAGAGAGACCCGTGTCTTTCGCTATGTACAGCATCCCGAGAATGCCGGCCATCCGCTTACGGGTGTCCCGGTCCATGCTCGCCATCTTCGCGATTGCCGTCGTTGAGCTAGTCCTGCTCGGCAGTGGCGCCTCTGCACAATCGCTGACCGCCTCCGTTAGTCTTCCCGATGCCCCACAGGCACAGGCGCCCACAGCGCCGCAGCCCGCATCTTCATCCTCGGCAACGGATGGGAAGCCGCAGACTCAGGAACCCCCGATTTTTCCGCAGACAGCCCCGGAGAAGAAGCAGCGCACCTCCGATGAAGTCCTGAAGCAGGAAGAGAAGCAGCGCCTGCTTGGCGTCGTACCTACCTTCAACGCGGTGAACTCGAGCGAGCGGATTCCGCCGCTGCGCCCCAAGCAGAAGTTTCAGCTCTTCTTCAAGAGCTCGACCGATGCATTCGTGATTGGTCTGGACGCGGCGGTCGCCGGAATCGGCCAGGCCGAAGACTCAAACAGCGGTGTCGAGACAGTGAAGAACCCTGACGGCACCACGCGACGGGTTCGCTACGGCTTCGGCCAGGGAGCGGAGGGCTACTTCAAGCGCTTCGGAGCTGCCTATGCAGACACCTTCGACGGCAACTTCTGGGGCAATGCAGTCCTGCCGACTCTGCTCAAGGAAGACCCCCGCTACTACCGGCTGGGTACCGGCTCCGGCCTTCGCCGCTTCCTCTACGCGGCTTCAACCACAGTGTGGGCACGGCGTGACAGCGGGAAGTGGGGCCCGAACTATGCCAACGTCGGCGGTAACTTTATCGGCGGCGCGATCTCGAACCTCTACTATCCCTCGCAGGAGGGCGGTGTCTCCAAGACCATCATCGGCGCGCTAACGGTCACGGCCGAAGGAACGTTTGGCGCGGAGCTGATTGAGTTTTCACCCGAGATCACCAGCCGCGTTTTGCGCAAGAAGAAGACGCCCACACCCTAACTACACCTCCGGCCACTCTAGCGCTGGACAGACTCCCGGATAGCGCAGCACTCCGGGCACTGGCAGTTACGGCGAAGAAAGTCCCAGGAGTAGATGCCGCTCGAGTGCCCATCATTCCAGCGGAAGACGACGGCGTAGCGCCCGGCCGGCTCCACACTCTCCGGACGCGGCGGCGCGCTGTACATGGGCAGCAGTTGTGCCGGTGCCGGCTTCAACTGACCAGGCTCCAAGCCTGCCAGCTCCCGAGCCTCGTGACAGGTAGCGCATGGGCAGGCGTCGCGCAACCAACGGAAGTTCCACTGGCTGTGGTGGCCGTCCTTCCACTCGATCTCTACCCCGGTACCTTCGCTCTTGTGAACGCGGACCTTGGCTGGCTCGGTCGCCTCCCGCGGCAGTGGCCGGTTCCCACGATCCATGCGGCGCGCCTTCTGCTCGTCGACGATCTGAATGCCTTCGTGACTCATGACTCCCTCAGGATACGCTCGCAGAGAGCCCGGCTGCCGCGGTTCAAGCGAGCTCGCCTCTCAGTCGACAGCGCAGATCAGGCACTTCAGGTACTCGGTCTCCGGAATCGTGAGCACGACAGGGTGGTCCGGCGCTGCGCCGCGACGCTCCAGGAGCCGGACATGACGGCCGGCGTCGGCCGCTGCGGCCGCGATCACGGCGGTGAAATCCGCCGGCGAGATGTGGTGCGAGCAGGAGCAGGTGACCAGCACACCGCCCAGGCGCAGCATCTTCAACGCACGCAGATTGAGCTCCTTGTAGCCGCGCAGCGCGCCCTCGGCAGCCCGCTTTGACTTCGCAAAGGCGGGTGGATCCAGCACGATGGTGTCGTAGGCATGGCCGGCATCGCTCCACTCGCGGAGCAGCGTAAACGCATCGGCCTCCACCCAGTCCACTTCGGCGGCCAGCAGCTTGCGATTGGCATGCAGGTTGTTCTCGGCGACCTCAAGCGCGGCCCGCGAGGCATCTACCCCGGTCACGCGGGAGCAGGCACTGCGGGCCATGTGCAGGGCAAAGCCACCCTGATAGGTACATACGTCCAGGGCGTCCCCGTGCGCGTAGGCAGCGGCCGTTGCATAGTTCAGCCGCTGGTCGAGGAAGGCGCCAGTCTTCTGACCCGATGAGGCGTCATATGCGAAGCGAAGTCCGTTGAGGGTGAACTCGGTCGCGAGCAGAGGGTGGGCCTCGTTTCGTGTGTAAAGCGTCGCCAGAGCCGGTGTCTCCAGACCCTCCAACGACGCAATCCGGGCATCGCCGCGCTCCACAATGGTCTCCGGCGCCAGTTCCTCCACCAGCACACGAGTCACCAGCGCCCGAACCTCAGGCCGGTCCAGGCCACGCGCCAACAGCTGCACCAGCAGCAGCGTGTCATAGCGATCGATGATCAACCCGGGCAGTTCATCCGCCTCACTGAAGACGAGACGGCAGGCCGTGGTCTCCATGCTGGCGCGCAGCCGGATGGCGACGCGAAGCCGCTGCTCCAGCAGTTCCAGCCAATGCTGGTCATCGATCAGGAGATCGCGGCTGACCAGGCGCAGGGCAATCTGCGAGTTAGGGCTCCACAGGGCGGTACCCAGCGGGATCCCGCGCTGGTCGATGACAGGCAGCAGGCCCCGTATGGAGGAGTCCTCCGTCCGGATGGACTCGACTACGTCAGAGGCGTAGACCCAGGGGTGACCGGCCCGCAGCCGGTCGGCAGCGCGCCGTGCAACGATGGCCGCAGGCTGCGTGATGCGGGCGTGCGGCTCCGGCTGGGCTGGGGCCGGTCTGCGTCGCGCAGACGATGAGACCGGTTTGGCTGCCTGCGGCGCTTTTGAGCCGGAGGGGGCGAGACGGGCAGGTTTTGGCATGGGAGTAAATCTGTCCTGCAGAACGAGAAAAGCTATCAGCCTATAATCAGGCATGGCGACCGCGCGTACAACGCCGCCGGAGTCTAACGCATCCCGCGCCCCGGTAGTGGGCAGCGGACCCTCGGACGCCGGGGCGCTGGTGGACGCTCGTTTCCGCGCGCTGCTGGACACCGTACACGCGCATCGCCCTAACGACGACGTCGATATCATCCGCCGAGCCTGGGAGTTCTCTCTCGAACACCATCGCGGCCAGGTGCGTGCCTCGGGCGAGCCCTACGTCCTCCATCCCCTGGAGGTCGCCCATGTGCTGGCGGAGATGAAGCTGGACGCCACCGCCATCGCGGCCGGCCTTCTGCACGACGCAGTCGAAGACACGCCCGTCACCGCCGACGACATCACCCGCCTGTTCGGCGATCAGGTGGCGCACATCGTCGAAGGCGTCACCAAGATCGATAAGATCCGCTTCGCGAACAGCGAAGACCGCCAGGCGGAGAACGTCCGCAAGATGCTGCTCGCCATGGTCAGCGACGTCCGTGTGGTGCTGATCAAGCTGGCTGACCGGCTGCACAATATGCGCACGCTGCAGCATCTGCGCCCGGAACGGCAGCAGGCCATTGCGCAGGAGACGCTAGACATCTACGCTCCGCTGGCTCATCGCCTCGGCATGGGGAAAGTGCGCGGTGAACTTGAGGATCTCGCGTTTCGCTACGTCGACGGCCTGAACTACGAGAAGGTACAAACCGCCATCGATGAGCGCCGCACGGAAGGTGAGGAGTTCCTCGCAGAAGTCGAACGGATGCTCGAAGAAAAGCTGACCGAGCACAACATCAAGGCGCGGGTCGAGTGGCGTATCAAGCGTATCTACAGCATTTACCAGAAGCTGCAGAAGCAGCGCACCACGGTCGACCAGGTGTACGACCTGCTGGCTGTGCGCGTCATTACCGGCAGCGTCCAGGACTGCTATGCGGTCTTTGGATTGATCCACTCCCTCTGGCGTCCCGTGCCTGGCCGCATCAAGGACTTCATCGCCATGCCGAGGCCTAATCTGTATCAGTCACTGCACACAACAGTGATGGGCAACGGAGGTCATCAGTTCGAAGTGCAGATTCGCACGGAAGAGATGCACCGCATCGCCGAGGAAGGGATCGCAGCACACTGGAAATACAAGGCGAATGGCCAGCCCATGAGCAGCAAAGACGAGCAGCGCCTGGCCTGGGTGCGCTCGCTAGTGGAGTGGCAGCGGGAGATGTCAGACCCGAACGAGTTCCTTTCCACGCTCAAGATAGATCTCTACCCGGAGGAGGTTTACACGTTCACGCCCAAGGGCAAGGTCGTCGTCCTGCCCAAGGATGCCAGTCCGGTGGACTTCGCCTATTCCGTCCACACGGAAGTTGGACAGGCCTGTACCGGTGCGCGCGTCAACGGGCGTATGGTGCCGCTGCGCACGCGGCTGCGCAACGGCGACATCGTCGAGATCATTACCCAGAATGGCCACGTGCCCAGCCGCGACTGGCTCACCTTCGTCAAGAGCTCGCGCGCCCGCAACAAGATCAAGCACTGGTTGAACGAACATCAGCGCGAACGCGCCATCGACATCGGCACGAAGCTGATCGATCGCGAAGCGCGCAAATATAAGGTCTCGCTATCGAAGTTTTCTGAGGCGGATTACACCCGTGTCGCCAACGAACTGGGGCTGGGCGGAGAGAAGGACCTGCTGGCCGGTATCGGCTTTGGCAAGTATTCCTCTCGCCAGGTGCTAAACAAGCTCTCGCCAGGCCTGCTGGCGCCCTTGACAGGCGATGCAGACGCTGCCGAGAGCAAAGCTCCCGGCAATGGCGTGAAGCGGGTGCACCTGAACCCGCGCACGGAGTCGCTTGAGGTGGAGGGCCAGAACGATCTGCTGGTCTATCGCGCGCGATGTTGCAACCCGATTCGCGGAGAAGAGATCATCGGTTACGTGACCCGGGGCAAAGGCGTCGCGGTGCACGCACGGCGATGTTCGAACGTGCAGAACCTGCTCTATGAGGCCGACCGCCGTATCTCGGTGGAGTGGTCCACGCCTTCGGAGGCGGCGCGCGGCCCGCAGCAGACCTATACCGTGCGCGTGATCGTCTACTGCGACGACCGCGCCGGCATGCTGAAAAATCTGACCCCCGTCATCAGCGACGACGGCACCAACATCCGCAGCGTCGACTCCCGCGCCGGCAACGACGGCGAGGCCATCGTTGAGTTCATCGTCGAAGCAGAAGATGTAGCCCACCTGGATCGCATCGTGCTCGGCCTGCGCAACCTGTCCGGTGTCCGGGACGTAGAGCGCGCAAACAAAGTCTGACGCTGCTCTTCAATTTCTCTAGCTGCGAGCATGATCGGTGGAGACGGGATCGCGCTCCCTACTCTGATAAGGTAAGTCTGACCCGCCTGCATCCATGCTGAGTTCCAATAAGAAGAAGTTCCTGGCAGGCTCTGCCACGAATCTGTTGCAGCTACTGCTCTCGTTCAGCGTATCGCTGGTGTTGCCGCCCTTCCTGGTGCACCGCATGTCTCCTGCCGAGTACAGCGCGTGGGTGCTGATCCTGCAGATTTGCGCATACATCAACTATCTCGAGATCGGAATCCAGACAGCTATCGGAAAGTTCATCGCCGAGTATCACTCGATCGGTGATACGGTCGCGAGCGGAAAGGTGGCGAGCACCGCCTTCACTATGCTGACGGTGGGAGGCGGGATCGGAATCGTCGGCATCATGCTGATGGCATTCGCAATTCCATACTTATTTCACAGTCTGCCACCATCGCTGGTGCCGCAGATGCGCATCGGCGTGATCGCCATAGGCTTCACGACGGCGCTGATGCTTCCTTTCCTTGTGTTGCATGCGGTGTTCATCGGCCTGCAGCGATACACCGTGCCCGCTATCGTTGTCAGTACGGGACGCGTCCTCTCAGCCGCTGCCATGATTGTCCTGCTCCTATTACATGGCTCTCTCGCGCAACTCGCGCTCTTAGTGGCAGCTTTTAATATGCTGACGGCGGGAGCGCTGTGGTACTGCTGGAGCCGCTTCGCCCGCGAGGAAGTGCCACTGCACCTGTTCCAGATGGATCGCCCCGTCGCCCGTCGCCTGCTTGGATACTCCGGCGTTCTGGCTCTCTGGACACTGGGAAGCCTATTGATCAGTGGGCTCGACACCACCGTGGTCGGCCGCTACGACTTCGCCCACACCGGCTACTACGCCGTCGCAGCCAGCGCCACCAATGTCATGCTGCTGATGGTCGGCAACGTCGTTGGGCCGCTGATGCCCGCAGTCTCCTCCATTCAGAGTCAGAGAACGCCAGTGCAGTTGGGCGACTTGCTGGTGCGCAGCACGCGCTACTGCATGTTGCTGGTGTGCGCCCTTGCTATTCCTCTGTTTATCGGTGGCTTCCCTTTGCTGCGTCTCTGGCTTGGATCCGCATATGCAACCAACAGCGCTACCTTTCTGGCCATTCTGGTAGTCGCGAATGTGGTGCGCCAGTGCAGTTATCCCTACGCCATGATGGTCGTGGCAACCGGAATTCAGCGCTCCGCCACGGCTGCGCCGCTGGTTGAGGCGCCGGTCAATCTGGTCTGCAGCTTGGTGTTGGTCCGGATACTCGGCGCTGCGGGCGTAGCGTGGGGAACGCTGATTGGTGCGGTTGTTGGGCTGACGACCCATTTCCTGGTGAGCATGCCGAATACCGTGCGGGTTATCGATTTCCGTCGGCTGCGATTGCTGCTGCAGGGCCTAATGCGCCCCGCAATCTCAGTAGTGCCGACCCTTCTCGTCATCCCGCTCTGGCGCCCTAGAGCAGTGCTTCCCTTTTCTCCGCTGCTTCTCGCTCTCTGGGCCATTGCCTCCCTTTGCACCGGGTGGTTCTGGGGACTGACAGCGTCTGAACGTACCGCTGCCCTCGGGCGTATGCGCACAGCTGTTGGTTCTGTGCTTTGAGCTTTCGCTGGACGCCACGCGGATCTCTGGTCAGCGGAGCAAGCATGCAGGATGCTCTATACTCAGCCCGGCGCCGCCTAATTCGTATCGCAGCTTTCAATGATCCCGCCTCTGCCAGACATGCCGATTGACAGCTCCCAACCTGCAACGCCACCGAAGATTCTCGCCGTAGCAGTCCTGTATCGGAGATCGATCGGGGAGAGCGAGTCCGTCTCGTCGCTGCTCCGCATATTAAGAGCGCGTCCATCACTCGCCAACTCTTTCTCACTCATCATCTACGACAACTCGCCCGCTCCCCAGGAGCTTCCCGCGCAGCTTCCCCTCAAGGCCGAGTATGTGCATGACGGTTCAAACGGCGGGCTGGCTCCTGCTTACAACTACGCATTGCAGCACGCCGCTGCCAATGGCACGCCGTGGCTGCTGCTGCTGGACCAGGACACCACGCTGACAGAAGAGTATGTCGAAGAGCTGATCGAGCGCATGACGTCACTTGACTCCTCGCCACAGATCGGAGCGATCGTACCCAAACTCACCGCGCGTGACACGGTTTACTCGCCGGAAAGCAGCTTCCTTTACCAGATGCGCAAGCAGGCACGCAGCCTCAAACACCCGGTGGACATGGGCGCGGTCGGCGTACAGGAGCGGCCTATGACGGCCTACAACTCCGGCTCCCTGGTACGAGTGGCAGCACTGCGCGAGGTGGGCGGCTTCCCCGCGGACTTCTGGCTGGATTATCTCGACCATGCCGTTTTCGAAGAGCTGGCGCAACGAGACTTTCAGATGTTCGTCATGCAGGCATCACTGGTGCAGCAGCTCTCGCACATGGACATCAACGAAGTACCGCACTGGCGCCAACGCAATGTGCTCACCGCGCAGACGCGATATATCCGCCGCTATGGAACGCTGAGGGATCGCATCATGTACCGGCTCTACCTGCTGCGCATTACCCGCTTTCTTTGGAGCCAGTGCCGCAATCGCGAAGTCTGGAAGGAGACGCTGCTGCAGGCATTGCTGCTCCGCGTTCCCAGCATTTGGATAGGCAAGTGACACACACAGGGCGCCAGGCGGCGCACGAAGTTTCATGCCGTTGAGAGTCTCTGTCGCGCTATGCACCTACAACGGCGGGGCCTATCTGCCGGCACAACTCAACAGCATCCTTGAACAAAGCCGTCTGCCCGACGAAGTCGTCGTAGGTGACGACGGCTCAACGGATGACACCAGAGAACGGATCGAAGCATTTCGTGCGGGTGCGCCGTTTCCGGTTCACCTGCTGCCGCCAGATGGCCGGTTGGGCTCCACGAAGAACTTCGAGCGCGTACTGCGTCGTTGCACAGGCGACCTGATCGCGCTGAGCGATCAGGATGATCGCTGGAAGCCGCAGCGGCTGGCGCGCTCTGCAGAGTTGATTGAGCAGCAGGCCGCAGCAGCGCTGCTCTTTTCCGACGCAGATCTTATCAACGATCAGGGCGATCCGATCGCCGGGTCTTTGTGGCAGCGGCTCGGGGCACAACGATTCCAACTCGCGCAGGCGCCGAAGCACACCTTGACCCAGGATCACTACCGGCTGCTCTGCCGAGAGCGCTTCATCACTGGCGCGACCGTGATGCTGCGTCGGCAAGCGCTCGCACATGCCCTACCCATTCCCGCGTCGTGGGTGCACGATGCGTGGCTGGGCATCGTGCTCTCCTTCCACGGCGATCTGATTGCGCTCGATGAGCCCCTTATCGAGTACCGCATCCACCAGGCGCAACAGGTGGGTGCAGCGCGCTCGCGCTGGCAGTCCCCTGCCACGCGGCAGTCGGCTGCCCATTGGGTACGCATCCACACTGAGCGGTTGCAAGCCGAAGCACTTGAAGTTCAATTCCGGCTGCATCCCCCTGCGGTGCGTGCGGAGTTGTTGCCGCTTTATGACGCACGGCTGCGATTTCTGCGCTTCCGGGACGCACTGCCGATCCAACGTCTCGCACGCATCGCGCCGATGCTGAGACACTGGCGGCAGTACGGAGAGCAGGCGGGCGGCGCTGCCAGCGGCATGAAAGACTGTCTGCTGCCGCGGCACTCTTCATTGAAGATCAACTGAACTGAGCAACTACTAAACCAGAAGGAGCTTTGATTCTCTA
Source organism: uncultured Acidobacteriaceae bacterium (assembly GCA_964252395.1). Classification (GTDB taxonomy): domain Bacteria; phylum Acidobacteriota; class Terriglobia; order Terriglobales; family Acidobacteriaceae; genus KBS-83. The sequence continues at coordinate 72,879 of CAXUMX010000007.1, forward strand.
TGTCCAGCAAGCTGACAGCCGTACGCACCCAGGACGCACCGGCGGCCCTCGGGCCCTACTCGCAGGCGGTTCGCGTCGGGGATCTGCTGTATACCTCCGGGCAGGTCGCGCTTGACCCGGCTACCACCGCCCTGGTTGGCGGCGGCATCCAGGAGCAGACAGAACGCGTCGTTGAAAATCTGAAGGCGGTACTGGCTGCCGCGGGCGCGACCCTGGCGCAGGTTTTCAAGACCACGGTGTTCCTCAAAGACATGGGCGACTTCGCTGCGATGAACGAGGTCTACGGGCGCCACTTTGCCGGAGAGGGACTGGTTCCGCCCGCCCGCTCTACGGTCGAGGTCGCGCGCCTGCCAAAGGACGCGCTCGTCGAGATCGAAGTCATCGCGCACCTGTAAGCCGGGCTGCTCCATCTAACAGCCAGCGAGGACATCATGGCCGACACCAAGATCGATATAAAAGCTGAGAAGGTTGAAAAGATAGAGAAGAGTGATGCCGAATGGCGCGCGCAGCTGACTCCGGAGCAGTACTACATCACCCGGCAGAAAGGGACCGAGCCACCGTTCAGCGGAGCCTTGTACCGGAACCATGAGGATGGTATCTATCGCTGCGTGGCCTGCAATGCAGAGCTGTTTCAGAGCGATACGAAGTTCGAGTCCGGCAGCGGCTGGCCTAGCTTCTTTCTGCCCGTGAGCCCCACGGCAGTCGAGACCCGCGAGGACAACAGCCACGGCATGCAACGGATCGAGGCAACTTGCGCGCGCTGCGGCGCCCACCTGGGACATGTCTTTCCGGATGGGCCGAAGCCGACGGGCCTCCGCTACTGCATCAACTCGGCGGCACTGGACTTCGAAGGCAAGTAAGCAGCCTGCGTTAGCCCGACATGAAAAAGCCCCGTCCGCTCAGCAGGCGGATGGGGCTTCTGTGTGTTGCGGACGCGAGCTACGCCTTAACGACCTTGCCAGATTTGATGCAGCTGGTGCACACGCGGATGCGCTTGTTGCCGCCGTCGACCTTAGCCTTCACCGGGCGCAGGTTGACGTTCCAGCGGCGGCGGCTCACGTTATGAGCGTGAGAAATGTTGTTTCCGAACTGCGGACCCTTGCCGCAAACCTGACATACCTGAGCCATCACGAACTCCAATGCAAATGCGAAACTTGGGCGCGGCACTCAACAGGACTCAATCCTGGCCGCGGCGCGAGTTTTCAGTGTACCTGAAGAGGCCTGCTACAACAAACACCACTCCGGGCGCGACCCGCCGGGTGCCTCCGCGGTGATAATGAGACCCGCAGACCATGGACTCGGCCATTCAGACAGCAGAGCTCGCTCGCAGCGAGGAGCATAAGGATCCTCGCCGTGGGCGGTCGCAGCTTCTTCGGGCTTTCTGGGCAGCCTTGGCTGTGCGGCTGGCGTACATGACGTTGGCCCACACCTACCGCATGCGCACTTTTCCGGACCACTTCGACTATGGCTGGGAGATGGCGCGCATCGCCCGGGCTCTGGTCACCGGCCGTGGCTTTGCCGACCCGTTCGGCGGCCACACTGGCCCGACGGCCTGGACGGGCCCCCTCTACCCGCTTCTGATTGCGGCAGTCTTCAAGTTGACCGGTGTCTACACCACTCTGTCGGCCTGGATCCTCGTCGCGCTGAACTGCCTGTTCAACGCGTTGGTCGTTTTCCCGATAGCGGCCATCGGACGGCGGTCATTTCCCGCCGTGACTACCCGCTGGGCCGTATGGTTGTGGGCGCTCTACCCGGCAGCCATGCAATATGCAGTGCGCTGGATCTGGGAGATGTCGCTAAGCACCCTGCTCTTCACCTGCGCCTTCGCCCTAGCGCTCGCCATTCGCCAGCAACGCGATGCGGCGGCCACCATCAATCATTTGCGCAGCTGGGCGCTCTTCGGCTTGGTCTGGGGCTTGATCGCGCTTGCCAATCCTGCCCTGATCATCTTTCTCCCCTGCGCGGGGCTGTGGGCGATGGGCAGCGGGTCGGCCCTTCGCCGACCTTCCGCATGGGGCGGCCCGGTGACGAGCGGCCTTCTCTTCATGGTGGTGCTCGCCCCATGGACGGTCCGGAACGAGCGCGTCTTCCATCACCTCATCCCGTTGCGGGCTAATTTCGGCGCGGAGTTGGCTCTGGGGAACGGGCCGGGGGCCACCGGGCTGCTGATGGAGTATCACCACCCCGCCAAAGACCCGCAACAGTACCGCAGATATGCGGAGCTGGGCGAGTACAGCTACTCGGCCGAGCGCAGTGCCCTGGCAAAGCGGACGATCGCGCAAAATCCTGGTCTGTTTGCCCGCAATACGCTGCGCCGGGTGTACTTCCTCTGGTTCGGGCTGCCGCCAGCTGGCGGCTCGGCTGCTACCAGCTTCTTCCGCAGCCTGAACTACGGGTTCCTAAGCGCCGCGGGTCTGATGGGCCTTCTGCTGGTTCTGCGCCGCCATCTGTTCGGGGGGTGGCTGATGGCCGGGGCGTTTCTTACATTGCCGCTGGTCTACTACTTCGTGACGGCGCATGCGCGCTTCCGACACCCGCTGGAGCCGCTGATCGCGCTGCTGGCGGTCTACCTGTTCCAGAGCACGGAAAGAAAACAGGCAATCCGTGTTTGACCCGTCCGGCGTCTCTCGATAGACTAAGTAGGTTCCGGCGATCCTGCCCGCGCCCCTTTGTGTCTTTCGACCAAGCGGCTAGCTGTAGCGCTGACTCGTCAGGGTAGTAAGCACCTGATTTGAGTCACGTGGCAGCCAGTGCAAGCATGAATCTGCCCCAACTGACTTTCGTATCGCGCTCCCAGGGAGCGGTGGAGGATGTATGTACGCGGTGATCCGCACTGGTGGAAAGCAGTATCGCGTCGCTCCCGGCGACGTTCTGCGCATTGAGAAGACCGGTATCGAGGCAAACGAGACCATCGAGTTCAGCGAGGTTCTGGCCGCCTCCACTTCGGAAGGCGCGCTGGACAAGCCGCAGAATGCCAAGGTGACCGCGACCGTGCTGGGGGATGGCCGAGGCGACAAGATCCTCGTCTTCCATTACAAGCGCAAGAAGCAGTACAAGAAGTTGCAAGGTCACCGGCAGGCGTACACGTCTGTGCGCATCAACGAGATTGAAGTGGACGGTACGATCTACCGCCCGGAGAAGTAACACGCGAAGTAGCGGCCCGCGCATAGGCGGAGCCCAGCAGCGGTCGAGCGGAGGATTCAGCGATGGCACACAAAAAGGGTTTAGGTAGTTCGAAGAACGGGCGCGATTCCAACGCGCAGCGGTTGGGTGTAAAGGTGTTCGCTGGTGAGCTGGTGCCGGGAGGCTCCATCATCGTGCGGCAACGCGGTACCCGCATCAAGCCGGGCTTGAACGTCGGCCGGGGCAGCGACGACACCCTGTTCGCCAAGGTCACCGGCAAGGTCAAGTTTCTGGATAAGGGCAAGAGCGGTCGTTTTGTGGCAGTGGAGCCGGCAGAGCTTCCAACTGCGTAGGCAGCCTGTGGAAGCTCCTTCAGGGAGCGTCGGGCAGAATCAATAGAAGAGGCCAGAGCACATGCTCTGGCCTCTTTGCTTGTGCGATACCACTATCGCGGCGGGTCGGTAGCGTTCCGGCTCAATACGCGATCCACCACCTGCTCCACATCCTGCAGGAAGAACGCTCCTTGAGGCGGCGTCAGGGTCACGTGCGGAGCCGGCTTGCCGAGCGCAACTGCGATCTCATTCCACTTTCCCAGCTGCGAGTTCGCGGGCAGCTGCACGATGAACCGGCCCGGCTCCGGCTTGATTAGGTAGACCAGCCAGAGTGTCGTCGCGACGACGCATCCGATCTCGCGGACCAATATCCAGGGCAGCGACGGCTGGCCGCTGCGCACCAGTACCATGAAGCAGACCGTATCCACTGCGGCCAGCACGCCAAATCCTAGCGTGATGCCCACGATCCGGCTGCGGAACGAGATGCCCAGCGTCTGCGCGGAGAGAAGGATGAAGGCCAGCAGGCAGAACTCCAGCACACTGACACATCGCATCGCCTGCATCAGCGTGATGTGGAGGGATTGCGCATGGAGGAAGAGCGGAATGGCAGCCGGCACTACCGTGAGCGCGACGGAGACGACCGCCACCCAGCGATACGCCACCAGCGCCAGTCTGCGCAGTCCCGGCACTGGCGCCAGCGCGTCGCGGAAGATCTGCTGAGCGGTCAGGAAGGTCAGAACGCCGGCACCCGCGTAGGTGATCCAGAAAAGCCCCGCATACAGAGCCGGCTCATGGCTCATCGAGGGCACGGCGAGTAGCACACAGGCGAGAATGCTGCCGATGGCGTTTACCAGCAGGTACCCCCGCATAGCGGAGTAGGAGCGAGTGTCCTTCCGCAAGGCCAAGGCAAAGGCTAGCAGTAGCAAAACCGTCTCAGGTACGGTCACCAGCTTGAGCCAAAAGAGAACGGAATGGGACGGGTATGCCTGCATTTGCCTTTACCGAAGATAGTCCCTCCGGCGTTCACTCCTCAATGCTCCGGCGCAAGTATCCAGTAACGGTGGGGTATTACCGATGGACAATCGGCAGGGCGGATACTAGGTTGCGTCCACGGAGGCTCCGGCGCGCTCGCGGGGACCCTGAACACGAGCTGCCGGGGTTCGAAACACACCCTTTGGGAAGGGGGCTTTCGTGATAGAATTAACGTACTCGCAGGAAACACTCAAGTCATTTGAATGCAGACATTTAGTGGGCCATTCTGGTCTCCTCTGCGACGCGAAAAGTTCGACGGAGTTTCATGTCCACGAAAGAGATTGAGGCAGCTCTTCTCCCCCCGCCCGCGGCGGACCTTCCACCAGCGAAAAACGGCAGCTACACCGGAAGCAACATCAAGATTCTGGAAGGCCTGGAGGCAGTACGCCTGCGCCCCGCGATGTACATCGGCTCGACGGGCGAGCAGGGACTGCATCATCTGGTCTACGAAGTGGTCGACAACTCGGTTGACGAAGCACTTGCCGGGCACGCGACGCGCGTCGACGTGACGATCCACTTCGACAATTCCGTGACCGTGGTCGATGACGGGCGTGGCATCCCGGTGGATGACATGAAGCTGCCTGACGGCGAGAGCGTGCCTGCGGTGCAGGTGGTGCTGACCAAGCTGCATGCCGGCGGTAAGTTCGACTCGTCAAACTACAAGGTTTCGGGCGGCCTTCATGGCGTCGGCGTCTCCTGCGTGAACGCGCTGAGTCAGGCCTTCGATGTTGAGATCTGGCGCGACGACCACACTTATGAGCAGGAGTACTCCAAGGGCGCGCCTGTTTCCAAGTTGCGACAGACTGGTACGACCAAGCGGCGCGGCACCAAGGTTCACTTCCTGCCGGATCGCTCCATCTTCACCGTCACCGAGTACAACTACGACACGCTGGCGCAGCGCCTGCGTGAGCTTGCCTTCCTGAACAAGGGGCTGGCCATCACCCTGACGGACGAGCGCGTCACCGACCCGAAGACTGGTGAGTCCAAGCGCGCGGAGTTCCGTTATGCCGGCGGCATCTCCGAGTTCATCAAGCACATCAACAAGGGCAAGCAAGTACTGCACGAGAAGCCGATCCACATGGAGGCTATGCGCGATAACGTCGAGATCGACATCGCGCTGCAATACAACGACGGCTACTCCGAGACGGTCTTCTCCTTCGCCAACAACATCAACACCGTCGATGGCGGCACCCACCTGTCTGGTTTTCGCACGGCGCTGACGCGTACTATCAACAGCGCCGGGCAGTCGCTTGGCCTTTTCAAAGACGTCAAGGAAAACCTCTCCGGCGACGATGTGCGCGAGGGCCTGGTCGCGGTTGTGAGCGTCAAGCTCTCGCAGCCGCAGTTTGAAGGGCAGACAAAAGGCAAGCTGAACTCCGATATCGCGGGCACGGTACAGGCCTTCGTCAATGAGCGGCTCGGGATGTTCCTGGAGCAGAACCCACCGGTGGCCAAGCGCATCATCAACAAGGCTATTGAAGCGGCACGCGCGCGCGAGGCGGCGCGCAAGGCTCGCGACCTGACGCGGCGCAAGGGTGCTCTCGATGGCGGCGGCTTGCCAGGCAAACTCTCCGACTGCTCAGAGCGGCAGCCGGAGCGCTGCGAACTCTATCTGGTTGAGGGTGAGTCAGCCGGCGGCACCTCACGCCAGGGGCGCGATCGCCGCTTCCAGGCCATCCTGCCGTTGAAGGGCAAGATCCTGAACGTGGAGAAGGCCCGCTACGACAAGATGCTGGGCCACGAGGAAATCCGCGCCATGATCACAGCCCTCGGGTGCGGCATCGGCAAGGACGACTTCGACCCGTCGAAGCTGCGCTACGGCAAGGTCATTCTGATGACCGACGCGGACGTGGACGGGTCGCACATTCGCACGCTTCTGCTTACCTTCTTCTTCCGCCACATGCAGGAGCTGATCAAGCGTGGGCATGTCTACATCGCCCAGCCGCCGCTGTATCGCATCAAGAAGGGCAAATTCGAGCAGTACATCAAGGACGATCGCGAGTTCGTCAAGGTGATGGTCAAGCGCGCCTCGGACGGCATGATGATCCGCTATGGTGCGGGAGATCCGGCCAGCCGGAAGCAGCTGGAAGGCAGCGCGCTGACCAAGTTCATGGGACACCTGAACGATTACCTCGGCTTCTTCGAGAAGGTCGACAAGCGTATCCGCAATGAGCAGGTGACGACGCTGCTGGCGAAGCTTGAACTGGTAAGGCGGGCGGACTTCGAAAACCCTGCCAAGCTGACCAAGGTGTACGAAGCGCTCGAAGCGATGAAGAAGCAGTACCAGTTCAAGAACGTAACCAAGCCTGTGCTTGATGAAGAGCACCAGACATGGTCCGTGAGCTTCGCTGATGCGCAGGGCGCAGTACGACACATCGACTGGGCGCTCGCTTCCGCGCCGGAGTACCGGCAGATGATGGCCAAGTACTCCCAGATCAGTGCCGAACTGGAGCCGCCTTTCCTGATCGAGTACGCACCCAAGGGCAAGGCGGCGCAGGAAGAGGCTGCAGCCGAGGAAGCGGCCGCCGATGCGGCAACGAACACCGGCGCCGACACCGAAACCGGGCAGGCGCTCACCGAAAAGGCCGCTCGCAAGGCCCCGCGCGGACCGCAGGAACCGGTTGAAAAGACCTCCGCACGCGAGTTGTTCGAGTACGTCATCGAGCAGGGCCGGCGCGACTATCAGGTTCAGCGATATAAGGGGCTGGGCGAGATGACTGCGCCGCAGCTGTGGGAGACCACGATGGACCCGGAGCGGCGAACCCTGCTCTCCGTGCGCCTGGAAGATCTGGCGGAGACCGAGACCATCTTCAGCACATTGATGGGCGAGGACGTGGATGCGCGGCGCAAGTTCATTGAAGAGAACGCGCTGGACGTCAAGAACCTAGACATCTAGTCCGCGCAGGAAAGTAATCCGGGCACATCAGTAACCTTGCTGCTGGTGTTGGTCTCTTTCTCAGCCAGCCTGGTGCCAGCAGTGCGCGCGACTCGGGTTAATCAATAGTAGTTTTGCGCGATGAGGAATAGGGCACCACCTCGTTGCAGAAAGTGCTTCGCAGCGCCGCACACGTGACGTATGCTGCTGGCGGGCCCGCGAACGGCATCTCCCGTTCTGCGCACTCTCCCCCAAATCTGTCCCACAGAGTTGCTAATCAGGAGAGCGTTCCTATATGCACAAGAATCTGTTTCGAGCCCTAGTGGCTATCGTCCTTCTGGCGGCTGCCAGTAGCGCATTTGCGGAAAGCCCCTGGGCGGGCAAGTGGAAGCTCGACCCTGCCCAGAGCAAGCTGACCGGCGACACCATCCGCATCAGCAGCGGACAGGGCGGCGAGATGGTGATGAACTCCGGCGGTCATCCATACACGTTCAAAATGGACGGCAATCAGTACAAGACCTGGTCCGGCGCCGAGGTCACCTGGAAGAAAGTGGATGAGAACACCTTCGAAGAGAACGTCAAGCGGAACGGGATGGACGAAGCCATGAACACATGGACGCTCTCTCCCGATGGAAAGCGTCTGAAGATCGTAACCAAGGGCACGCGTCCCGATGGCTCATCCCTCAATGAAGTTGCGGAGTATACGCGCGTCAGCGGCACCAAGGGCCTGGCTGGCAGCTGGAAGGATCAGAAGGTCGAGTTGAACGAGGACCAGACGTACGAGATATCAGACAAGGGTCCGAATGAATTGCTCTGGAATATTCCGGAGATCAAGGGCGTGCTCGACGCGAAGCTGGACGGCAAGGATTACGCCCCGCAAGGCCCGACGGTGCCCAAGGGAATGACCATCGCCCTGCAGCAGACTTCTCCGCGCACGATGAAGATGACTCAGAAGATGGGCGGCGAGGTGATTACCCGCAGCACCATGACTCTGTCGAGCGATGGAAAGAAGATGACGGAAGTCGGTGCGAACACCAAGACCAACGAACCATTCACGTCGGTCTGGATCAAGCAGTAACCGCAAACTGAATCAGTGGGGCGTCGGCTTACGGCTGGCGCCCTTTTCCGCTGATTCAAGCCAGCTTGGGATGATGCTTCTGAAACCCTGTGGCATCCTGATACGCCCGGGCAAAGGCGCACAGCCTGGCATCCTGATAGAGGCCGCCGAGGAAGGTGAGGCTGACCGGCGTGCCGGGACCGCCGATCGAGTCGTCCTCGCCCGTATCCACCTGCGGTGCAACCGGCGCATCGGAGCCGCGGATGCCGTTCGGTACGATCACCGCCGGGTATCCAGTCAGATTGGTCGCGACCAGTTGCTCACTCGAGTTACTCGGCGCAACGATCACATCCACCTGCGCGAAGAGCTCTGCCATCTGCACAACTGCCAACGAACGTGCGCGATTTGCCTGGATGTACTCGACCGCCGGATACATCCGCGCCACCCGAAACTGATTCGGCCAGTCGTCGGGGCTCTGCTCCGTCAGCAGACGGTCGCGTCCGCTGATGGTGAGATCATCGAACGCCGCAGCCGCTTCTGCCGTGAGCAGCGGCGTCATCGCGCTGTAGGGCAGGGTGGGCAGCTTGACTGGCTTCAGCGTCACACCCATGCTGCGAAGCTTCTCCAACGCCGCCTGGTCATAGTGGCGGTCGTACTCGCGCCGCGCGCGCGCAGCCGCGCTGGCACGATCCGCCGCCTCACGCTTCTTCTTCTCTGCCGCTGTCTCATTCGCTGGCAGCTTCAGCGGATGTTCCGCCGGGTTGCCCTCAAACTCCTCCTGCAAGTAGCCGACGCGCAGCCCACGCCAGTTGAAGTCTGCATTCCAGTTGAAGGACGCTTGGCGTACTGCCAGATCGGTGCGGTCCGGACCATGAATCGTGTCCATCACAATCGCGCAATCCTCGACCGCACGGCAGATCGGGCCGATCTTATCCATGCTCCAGCTCAACGCCATGGCGCCGGTCCGCGGCACAAACCCGAAGGTCGGCCGCAATCCAGTCGCGCCGCAGCGCGTTGACGGGGAAGAGATGGAGCCCAGTGTCTCCGTCCCGATCGCGAAAGCCACACAGCCGGCCGCAACCGCCGATGCAGAGCCCGCCGAGGAGCCGCTGGAGCCTTGCTGCGGATTCCAGGGATTGCGCGTGCGCCCGCCAAACCACTTGTCACCCATGGCAAGTGCACCCAGCGTCGTCTTCGCAACCAGTACCGCACCAGCCGCATCCAGCCGCTGCACCACCGTCGCGTCGTGATCGAAAGTCTGGCGCTGAAAACCGCCGGCGCCCCAGGTTGTGGGATATCCCTTTACCGCCAGCAGATCCTTGGCGCCCCACGGAAGCCCGTGCAACGGTCCCCGGTACTTGCCGGCTGCAATGTCGCGATCTGCCTCACGCGCCTGTGCCATCGCGCGCTCCTCCGTCAGCGTAATCACGAAGTGGAGAGTTGGGTCGTAGCGCCGCAGCCGGCTCAGATACATTTCGGTCAGTGCGGTGGAGGAGACCTTGCGCCGCCGTACATACTCCGCCAGTTCGCGCACGGAGAGGAACGCCAGCTCCTCCAGATTTGCCGGCGTGCTGGTGATCGCGGCAGCATCACTGATGCGCATGGGACGGCGCTCGGTATCCACCACGGCGCCCGGCGGCAACGGATCGAAGATGAGCGCCGGGGCAACTGCATTTGGCATGTGCAGCGCTCGTATCTCGGCGTACGCATCCCGCTGCTGGCGAACTCCATCCAGCATCACGCTGCGCTGCTCCGCAGTAAGCGAGATGCCGGCGATAGCTGCCGCCGCCTCAAGCATGGCGTCCGTAATGGCAGGCTTGGCGGCTTCACTTCCCTGTTTCGCCGGCTGCTGCTGAGCTTCCGCCTGCAATGCGAGCGTAAACAGAGCGCCGGGCAGCAGCGTATGAGCCAGACCTGCAGTGGAACAGACGGCTAGAAAGTGGCGGCGGTCCAGTGACATGGGCTCTCCGGCGGATGAGTACGAACACTGGATGGTAGAGCATTCGTAACGCGCGGGAAAGCGTAGGTTTGCGTTCCCTGTACACCGTCTGTGGATTGCAATAGCATGCGCCCATGGCGCTGCTGGAGGTCGATGCACTCTCGAAGAGCTATCCGAGCCACCATGGATCGACGCTGGTCGTCGATCGTGTCTCGCTCACCATCGCTCGTGGCGAGACGCTCGGTGTAGTTGGCGAGTCAGGCTCCGGCAAGAGTACCGTGGCGCGCATGGTGCTGGGACTGGTTGAGCCAAGTCGCGGTGCGGTGCGCTTTGATGGTGAATCAGTGATCGACGCGCGTGGACCGGCACTGCGGCGGATGCGGCGGCGCATGCAGCCCGTCTTTCAGGATCCCTTCGCCGCGCTCAACCCGCGCATGCGCGTTGAGCAGATTCTGACTGAGCCCTTCCTGATCCACACTGCAAGCGGCACCAGTGACGCACATCTGCCACGCGGTGCGGCGGCCCAGCGGGCACGCGTGATGGAGCTGCTGAAGAGCGTCGGTCTGGACGAGTCCGCGCTGCCTCGCTATCCGCATGAGTTCTCCGGCGGACAGCGGCAACGCATCAACATCGCGCGGGCCCTGGCCCTGCGTCCGGAGCTGCTCGTCCTGGATGAGCCCGTGTCGGCGCTGGATGTCAGCGTGGGGGCGCAGATCGTCAACCTGCTGCGCAGCCTGCAGCGCGAGTACGCGCTCTCTTACCTGTTCATCACGCATTCCATGCCGCTGGTGCGCTACCTTGCAGACCGGATCGTCGTAATGCAGCGCGGGCGGATTGTCGAAGAGGGTGAAGCGGTTGCGGTCTGCCGCTCCCCGCAGCAGCCCTATACCCGGTCACTGTTGGCGGCCACGCCGACGTTGCCGGCGTAAGCAGACAAAGGCGCGGCGGCATACGTCGCCGGCCGCGCCTGAGATGCCTCTGCTTGTCCTGCTTACTGCGGAGTGGATGCGAATAGGCCGGTGATGCTGGCCTGCGCCAGTGTGCGGCCGTTCAACGCACGCAGCAGCGTCTCCGCATTGGACGGGAAGGTTGAGGACTGCGGAAGGTTCAGCGGCGAGCTGAGCGCGTACACCGTGAAGACATAGCGATGAACCAGCCCCGGCGGCGGGCAGGGCCCGTCATACTCTGCCAGCCCAAAGTCGTTGGTGATCTGCTGGCCAAACGCGGTTCCGGCGACTCCTGCATCCGCGGGCAGCGATGTAATATTTGGAGCGACGTTATAGAGCCCCCAATGGGTGAAGTTCGCCGTCTCGTCGAACAGAACGACTGCATAGGTCCGGGTTCCTTGCGGTCCGGGTGTCCAGCTCAGTTGAGGCGATGCATTGCCGCCGATGGCTCCGCTGGGCGTGCACCCGTTTACGCCGTTGGTGACGTTGTTAAAGATTGTGCTCAAGGGCAGGGTCGTGTCGTTCTGAAACGTCCGGCTGGTGACGACGAACGGCTGCCACCCGCCGAACTGCTGCTGTTGAGCAAAGAGCGCTGGTGTGAACAGGACAACGCTGAGAAGAAGACGGAATACTTGACGAAGAGATTGCAAGGGGGATGACCTCAACCTTGGAGTAGATTGCCTGCATCAGGCTACCCGAGCTTGATCAAAATGCAGTCAACTCTTGCACGAATTGCGATTAAGCGAATCTGACTCGCTACGGTTACGATTGCCATCCGGGGCCTGGCGTTAAGCTAGCGCCTGAGGGATAGCAGTCTCCCAGCGTCCCTGCGCCTTCAGGATCAACTCAATGACCTCGCGCGCTGCGCCTTCGCCGCCCCGCCGCTCCGTGACATAGTGACTGATGGCCTTCAGCTCCGGCGCGGCGTTGGCAACCGCAATGGCGAATCCGGCGCGACGGGAGAGCGGCATATCCGGCAGATCATCCCCCAGGTAAGCGGTCTCCTCATCGGTGACGCCCGCAAGCGTGAGGCACTCCTCGTATGCGTCCGTCTTCCTCGCCTGCCCGAGGTAGACGTAATCCACCTCACACTCGCGGGCGCGCTGGGCCACCGCAGGCGACTTGCGACCGGTGATGAAGCCGGTCTGGATTCCCATCGTGTGTGCCAGCTTGAGCCCGAGGCCATCCTGCGGATCGAAGATCTTCATCTCCGCGATGCCGCCATCGTTGGGCAACGCGATCAGACAGACACCTCCAGAGAGGGTGCCATCGACATCCATCAGAAACAGGCGAATGCGCTTAGCGCGCGTCAGTACGTCGAGCGTTAGTTCGGCCATGCAGCAATTGTAAGGGGATGGGGGTGCGCAGCTAACGGTGCGGCGTAGCAGCCCGCGAGGCCAACTCTAGTGGTGATGACCGGCGTGTGAATGACCCGCCTCTTCGACCACCTCCACGCAACCGTGCGGCTCGCCGCAGGCGGCGTGCTCAAACTGGACTGTCGTGTGGTAGATACCGTAGCGGTCCAGCAGGTGCTGCCGTATTTCGCCCAGGATGCGCGTGCTCTCGGACGGTGGTATGTCTTCGATCGTCACATGGGTGGCAAGCGCGCGCGTCTGTGAGCCAAGGCTCCAGACATGCAGATCATGCACATCGAGCACACCCTCGATGGTCGTGAGTGAGCTGCGTATCTCCGGAACAGAGAGGCCGCGCGGCGTCCCTTCCAGCAGAATATTGAGCGTCTCCCGGACTATCGAGAAGGAACTCCAGAGGATCAGTGCAGCAATCAGCAGCGAGAGCACCGGGTCGATCCAGTCCTGGCCGGTGAAGACGATAGCCAGACCACCGACGATCACCGCGGCCGTCGAAAGGGTGTCGCCCAGCATGTGGATGAAGGTGGAGCGGATGTTGATGTCCCTGCTGCCGCTGAACAGCAGCGCCGCGATGATGCCATTCATCACCACACCTGCAGCGGCCACTATCATCATCAGCTTCGGCTGCACCACCACCGGCGAGCTGAGCCGATGCAGGGCCTCGATGCCGATCGCGAATGAGATCAGGATAAGGGTGAGCGCGTTCAGGAACGCCGCCAGCACCCCGGCACGCTGGTAGCCAAAGGTCTTCTTGTCCGAGGCGGGGCGCCCCTGGAAGTACACTGCAACGAAGGAGAGCAGCAGTGCGAGCGCGTCCGAGACGTTGTGGCCGGCCTCTGAGATCAGGGCGAGCGAGTGGGCCCGCACACCGGCAGCAAATGTGAGCAGTACGTACGCCAGGGTAGCTACCAGCGATAGCCGCAGAATCCGCTGCGTGCGACGCGTGGGCGTGCCATGGACATGCATCTTTTTAGTCTATAAGGGCAGTCCGGGATCGCTCAACGAACCGCACAAGAGCGTTGTTCGTAGCACCAGGGTCACGTTGCAGCTTCGGAACGCGCGGCTTAGACCGGCACCTGGCGCGGCGTCCGGCGAATCGGGTGCAGTGGAATGGAGTTCGCGGTATCGCGCAGGCCGCTCCAGTTCTCCGCCACTATCAGGCTGTTGCCCGGGTTATGGGGATCGTAGCGAACGGAGGCGGGAAAGCTCAGCCGGATCTTGTGGATGTCCACCAGGTGCTGCAGCAGTGTCACATCCTGCGAGCACTCGTAGGTGACGCCAGCCACGTCGTATTGGTAGAGGATGAGCTGCATACCCAGGGGCCGCCCAGTCTCTTCCGCTGAGAGCTCCGAGATGTCGAGCACAGTGGCGTCGATGATGCGCCCGTTCTTGAGAAGGCCGTCCCGGCGGTCCCGCTCCAGGTCGTCCGGGCTGGGCCGCTTGCGCGTCAGCAGGTACGCCGCACCGGCAGCCGCCATGGCACCCACAACGGCAAGTCCACTGATCAGCTGGGTTTCACGTGGGGTAATGCCGAACATCGCAGCTCCAGGGTCGCGCGGGGAGCCGGTGGCACACCCCTCCGCTTCTTGGTGCAAGGATAGCGCAGCAGGGCGGGAAATCCAGTCACGAATCCGTCCCCGACTCATGCTCCAAAAGAGGGAGTGGGCAGGGCTGCGGCGTATAGTAAAGACAGATGAAAGAGTCAGTCGTAGCGCTGCCGTTGGCCTCTCCACGGCAGTTTTCCACACCCTCTGCAAGCGCGCCGGACGACGGCGCATTTTCGTTGGCACAGGGCCGCCGCATCCGTTCCACGACCGTAATCTGCGTACGCCGCGGCAAGAGCGTGGTGATGGCCGCCGATGGCCAGGTAACCCTGGGCGACAGCGTCATCAAGCACAGCGCCAAGAAGATCCGCCGCCTTTACCAGGACAAAATCCTGGCAGGCTTTGCCGGATCGACCGCGGATGCGTTCTCGCTCTTCAGCCGCTTCGAAGGCAAGCTGGAGCAGTATGCCGGCAATCTGGGCCGCTCCGCTGTGGAGCTGGCGAAGGACTGGCGCACGGACAAGATGCTGCGTTCCCTCGAAGCACTGCTGGTTGTCGCGGACCCGCTTCAGACCTTTCTGATCAGCGGCTCCGGTGACGTCATCGAGCCGGATGAAGGCATCGCCACCATCGGCTCCGGCGGATCCTTCGCGCTGGCCGCGGCACGCGCCCTGATGCAGAACACTGAGATGAACGCTCGCGACATCGCGGAGAAGAGCCTGCGCATCGCTGGACAGATCTGCATTTACACCAACGATCAGATCACGCTCGAAGAGTTGACCGCCTAATCGACGCGCCCGGCGCAGCCGGGTGTTTCGCCCCCAAGGAGAATCAGGGCACATGGCAATCTATCTACCCGGAGCAGCCGAAGATCAGGAGCTGGCGCTGGATGAGCTGACCCCGCGACAGATCGTCGCGGAGCTGGACAAGTATGTTGTGGGCCAGCGTGCTGCCAAGCGCGCAGTGGCAATCGCTCTGCGCAATCGGATGCGCCGGCAGAAGCTTCCGCCCGATCTGGCCGAGGAGATCATGCC
>CAXUMX010000008.1:0-62509 GCA_964252395.1 uncultured Acidobacteriaceae bacterium
TTGCAGCGCTGGCCACGGCCGCGAGGCCGACCAGCAGCAGTGCTGCAGCGGTCTGCCCACGACGGTGGCGGAAGGCGCGGACCAGCATCGGGTCTTCGATCAGCTGCTCGATGCGGTCGCGCAGACCAGCGGAGTGGGCCATGGCGACCATTCCCGCGGCGGCAGGGCGGTGGCTCACGAAACGTAACAGGAGCTGCGCATATTCCAGGCCATCGCCGGCGACGGCAACTGCGGCGCGGTCACAGATGGTCTCGCTCAGCCGGGAGAGGCGTGTGGGCAGCCACCAGGCCAGCGGACTGATCCAGAAGATGGCGTGATGCAGGCTGGCAGCAAGCTGCAGGTAAAAGTCGCCGGCGTGGACGTGCTCCGTCTCATGCGCCAACGTTGTGCGCAGGGTGGCAGCATCCCACTCGGCTGCTTCAAGCGGCAGGACGACGCCGTGACCCAGGGTCGCCGGGGAGCTGACCCCCGCCGTGTAGCGGACGGGGACGCTGCCCTGGTACGCGGGGAATGGCTCTGCCCGGCGCCACAGCCGTGCGGCCAGCACCAGGCCGAGCAGGATGCGTAGCAGCAGGCCACCCGTTACCAGCAGATAGAGAAGGCCGCCGAAGAGCGCCCACGGGAACGGCGCGTGCACCTCCACCGGGCCGGCCAGCTCGGGCGGTACCGGGATGCCGAGCAGAACCGGGACGCCGAGCAGAACCGCGGGCTGCATGGCGGCCTCTGACGCAGCAACGCGGGGATACGCTGGCTGGTCCCTAGTCGCCAAGGCCCAAGCTGTTCGGGTTCGGACAGCAGCTGTCCGCTGCTGGACAACGACCAGACGGGGGGTGGCCCAGACTGCGAGCACAGCGAAGCGCGGAATGTGCAACGCGACCAGCAGCGGCATCGCCATCGAGAGCAGCAGCACTCCCGTCCAAACGCGCTTTTCCAGTGCGGCGTGGCGGATGCGGAGCAGCCGGAGTGCCGCGGCAGCCAGCACCGCCAATGCGAGCGAGCGGACTGCCGACTCGCCCAATATGTTGAGAAGCCATGGGTTGAGGACGTTCATCACTCTGCCTCCTGATCACGGTCCGCGATCGCCGTGCGTAGTCGCCGTGCTGTGTCGCTTACAGTGCGTCGGGCTAGCTGCGCTTGCCGGGTTTCCTGTTCGCTGTTTTGGCCCTGGCGGCGGCAATCTTCTGGGCCAGTGACTGCAACTCTGCTTCACTCAGCACGTCGGCTTCCACCATGCCCACCAGCAGCGCCTCGACCGAGCCGTTGCAGAAGCGCTCAATGATGAGCTGCGCGGCGCGGCCGGCCACGGCGCCGCCGTTCTCCGACGCTTTGTAGAGGAAGGTCCGCTGGCTGACAGTGTGGGTCAGATAACCCTTTTCCTCGAGTCGGCGGAGCACCGTGCGCACGGTCGACTCCTTGAGCGGGCGGCCCTCCGCATGGAGCTGCTCACGCAGCTGGTCGGCCGTGACCTCGCCACGTTGCCACACCAGTCGCAGGATGGCCTGCTCCAGCTCGCCCAGTTCGGCGGGATCGTGGGCGTCCTGGCGCGTCTCTGAAGTGCTATGAGGTGTACCGTTACCCTTCATAATGCTACGTACAGTAGCATTAGAGGCTACGAAACGCAAGAGCATAGCGAAAGAAAAAGGCAGCCGCGGGTTGCGCGGCTGCCAGAGGTTGCGAGGTGAGGCTGAGATTACTTCTGCTTCGCGTCGTGCTCGATCGTCTTCCACTCACTCTCGTCAAGCTGCACGGAAGCGGAGGCGAGGTTCTCCTCCAAGTGCTTAACCGAGGAGGTGCCGGGGATGGGCAGGATTACCGGCGAGCGGTGCAGAAGCCACGCAATAGAAAGCTGCGCGACCGTGGCGTCGTGGCGCTTGGCGGCGGTGTCCAGTAGGCCGCCCGGGCGAGCCAGCTTGCCGGCGGCAACGGGGTACCAGGGGATGAAGCCCAGATTGTTCTTGGCGCAGTAGTCGACCACATCCTCATGCCGACGATCGCCCAGGTTGTACTGGTTCTGCACGCTGACGATATCGACCACCTTGCGCGCCTGCTCAATGTCGTGTGGCTTCACTTCCGAAAGGCCGACGTGGAGGATCTTGCCCTGCTCCTGCAGCCGCTTGATGACGCCGAGCGACTCCTCAACCGGCACCTTGGGGTCAATGCGGTGCAGCTGCCACAGGTCGATGCGGTCAAGCTTCAGCCGGCGCAGACTCATCTCGACCTCCTGCTGGAGGTACTCCGGCCGGCCCACCGGAACCCAGCCATTGGGCCCGGTACGGACGAAGCCGCCCTTGGTAGCGATGAGGAGGCCCTTGGGATAAGGATGCAGGGCCTCGGCAATCATCTCTTCACTGACATAGGGGCCATAGGAGTCAGCGGTGTCGATGAAGTCGACCCCCAGTTGGACGGCGCGCTGAAGCACACGTTTGGCTTCGGCACGGTCCTTCGGCTCACCCCAGATTCCATCGCCGGTGATACGCATGGCGCCGAAGCCGAGGCGATGGACCTGCGTTGTACCACCGAAGGAGAAGGTGCCGCTGGGCTCGACTGCAGATTGCCTGGCGGAGATGTTGGCTGCAGTGCTCATGTTTGTTCGATGCTGCGGAGTTGTCCTGAGGTGCGCAGAAGTGCCACTGCACTGCAGGCGCAGCAGGCGCGCGGAACCACGCTGCGGGCGGCTGCGTACTGATGCATGCGGCCGCAACCGATGCGTCCGTGAGTCGGTTTGGGAGCCAACCATGACCACACCCGTCATCTATCCCGCGGTCACGCCTCTGAACGAACAGCAGCGCGCCGCGTTCTACGCGTACTACCCGGCAGTGCAGCGGGACGAGTTGACTGGAGTGCTGCTGGCGCTGCTGCTGGGCACCTTCGGGGCGCACCACTTCTACCTGCGGCGGCCGGTGCTGGGCACGCTGTATGTGCTGTTCTGCTGGACATCGATTCCCTTCTGGCTGGGGCTGATCGAGGCCTTCTTTATGCCGGGGCGGGTGCGCCGCTTCAACGCGGAGCAGGCAGATCTGCTGGCCATGTCCTTGATGCGTGGCTACCCAGTACCGGGGGTACGCTGGGCAGTGGCGAGCTGCGCCGGTTGCGGACGGATGCAGCCTGCGGGCGTGCACTACTGTGCCGGGTGCGGGTGCGCGTTGGCTACCTAAGCGCGCTGGCCGCGATGCGGATGGTATGGTCGAGCGCATGCGTCGCCTCAGTCTTCTTGCACTCAGCCTGTTCGCCATCGTCGGTGCCGCCCAGCAGCCGGCGCCGCGCACCGCGACGGTCCATACTCCGGATGTTGAACTGGCCACCTTCGCCTATGGCCCGATGGCGGCCGGTGGTCCGGCGCCGATAATCGTGGTGAATGGCGGTCCTGGCCTCTCGCACGTGTACTTAATCCACAACGATGTGTGGACGCGCCGCGTGGCCCAGCAGCGGCTGGTGGTCCTGTATGACCAGCGTGGAACCGGGGCCTCGCGTATGGTGAACGCTGGCGCTTCGCAGTCGATGGAGGCGCAGGTGGCCGATCTGGAGGCGGTGCGCGCTTCGCTGCATGCGGAGCGGGTAGACCTGGCGGGTGATTCATATGGTGGCCTGCTCGCCTCTGCCTACACGGCGGCGCACCCGGAGCATGTGAATGCACTGGTCCTGTCCGACTCTGCCGCACCGGGCATTTCGCTGCTGCACCCGCGGCTGGATGAGGTATTTCCGGACGTGGTGGCGCATGTGAAAGAAGAGTCAGCAAAGCTGGAAGGGCAGCCGGACGCCCAGGCCCGCATTGCCGATGTGGATCTGCAGGAGCACATGCGCATGATCTTCTACTCGCAGGAGATGTTCGAGCGCTACAGCGCCGACCCGGCGGGCCTGGGCCTGAATGCGGCGACCGGCGACGCGGTCGGCTCCGCCATCGCCAAGCTGGACCTTACCGAGCAGATGAAGCACTTTCATCTACCGACGCTGGTGCTGCAGGGCCGCTTCGACCTGAACGTGACGCCGGATGTGTCCTGGATGGTGGCCCATACCGTGCCCGGCGCGGAGCTGGTCTGGTTTGAGAAGAGCGGACACCTGCCCTACTACGAGGAGCCGGACAAATACGTGCAGGTAGTGACAACGTTTTTGAAGGCTCACGACAGCGGCAGGCCTTGATTGCCAGTTGCGAGCCTAACGCCCGTGCAGCAGGCTGTAAGCGAGGATCGCAAAGACGAGCAGGCTGATGGCGGTATAAAGCCAGTCACGCTCGCGTGCGAAGCCTGCGGCGGCGAAGATGACGCGGAGGATCGGGGTCGCGATCAGGACCAGCAGCCCCACCCCAATGACGGCGGCGCCGCTGCCGTCCAGCAGATGAGTGAAGATGCCGCCGATCGATGAGATCGCCGGGCTCTGGCCGCTGTCCGGCGAGTGGAAGGTGCGGTAATCAGGCGCAGGGGTGCCGGAGTGGCGCAGCGCGAGCACGCCGCCGGCCAGCACCAGCACCGCCGCGGCCGTGACACCGATGCGCAGCAATGTGGCGATGGCATACTCCAGGTTCTGGTCCTGCTGTGCCCTGCTGCCTGGCGCCTGGGTCTGTCCGGTCTGTGGATGCATGGCTAAAGCTTCCCTGTCAGGCTGCTGTAGATCATCTCCAACCCCAGGGCGACGATGACGATGGCGAAGACAGCGCGCAGAGTGGAGACGCGGGCGCGGACCAGCAGGCGCGAGCCCAGCAGCGACCCGCCCAGCACACCCAGCATGACCGGCATGGCGAGGTCAGGCAGAATGTATCCACGGCTGATGTAAATGCCAGCGCTGGCCGCGGCAGTGACCCCGATCATGAAATTGCTAGTGGTGGTGGAAACCTTGAAGGGCAGGCACATGGCCTGATCCATGGCGAGCACCTTGACCGCGCCAGAGCCGATACCAAGCAGGCCGGAAAGGCCGCCGGCCAGGAACATGATGCTGAAGCCAGCCGGCACACGCCGCGCGACGTAGGTCTGCCATCGGCCGTCGAGCGGGTATTCGCCTTCCAGTCGCAGGCGCTTCGCCAGAGCATCCGGCTGCTCCACTCCGGGAGCTGCGTCCTCCCGCGTGCGCCAGCTTGCGACAGCGGAGTAGAGGAGCACCAGGCCAAAGACGACGCCGATGGCGTGAGTCGGCACCTTCGCCGTGAGGTAGGCGCCCACCAGTGCACCCAGGGTGGTCGCGATCTCCAGGAACATGCCGATGCGGATGTTGGAGAAGCCCTCCCGCACGTAGGCCGCGGCTGCGCCGGAGGAGGTAGCGATGACGGAGACCAAGGAGGCGCCGATGGCGTAGCGGATGTCGACGTGAAAGAGCAGCGAGAGGACGGGGACGACCACAACCCCGCCGCCGAGGCCGGTGAGCGCACCCAGCAGCCCGGCCACCAGCGAGGTGGCGAAGAGGGCGAGCGTGAAGGTGAGGATGGTCATGCGGGGGCGGCCGACCGCGTGGGATAGGATGCGGTCCGAGGCCCGCGCGGCTCAGTCTACTCTCCTGCCCATGAATGCATGGACAATTCACTCCAGCAGAATGTCCGGCTGACCTGACCCCACAGGGCCGCCCGGATCCTACTTCGCCTCCGCCTTCTCCTGTTCGGGCTGCTGATGCTCTTCGTGGTAGTCCTGCTCGGTGTTGATCTCCCACAGCGGCGCCTTATCGGTAATGCCGGCCAGGATGTTATCGACCGCGGTCATGGCGGTGAGCATGGAGTGATCCTGGTTGTTGTACTTGTGCATGCCGTTGCGGCCGACGAGAAAGAGGTTCTCGAAGCGATCGAGCCATGTCCTCACCTCGTCGAAGCGATCGTAGGTGCCGAAGTAAGCGGGGTACGTCTTAGGGACACGGACCACGTGGCCGTCGAGAACATCTTCAGCGTGGGCGAGGCCGATCTTCGCAATCTCCGCGATGGCGAACTGCTGGATCTCCTCGTCGGACATTCGCCACAGCGGATCGGTCTGATAGCAGAAGTATTCAAGCCCGATCCACACCCGGCCGGGGTCGGCGACCATGTAGGGGCTCCAGTTGTTGAATATCTGTAACCGACCTAGGAGCACATCGGGCTCCTGCACGTAAATCCAGGTGTCCTGCAGCGGCGAGCCATCGGGCTCGGTGACGCGTAACCGGTCAAGCAGAAGGCCGACGGTGATGAAGTCGCGATACATCAAGCCATCGACCACCTGTTGCACGTTAGCGGGCGGCCTCTGGTCGAGCGAGGCGACCAGTTCCGTAACGGGCATGGTGGAAAAGCAATAGTCCGCCGGGAAGGTGCGCCGGTCGCCGCTGTTGTGAACTGCTTCAACGGAGGTGACGCGATCGACGCCGTCGGTGTGGATACGGTCGACGCGCCAGCCGGTCAACACCTCGCCGCCCTGTTGACGGATGAGGTCGGTGACGTGCTCCCACAGCTGGCCGGGCCCGTGCTTGGGATAGAGAAACTGTTCAATCAGCGATGTCTCGGTGTGCTTCTGCGCCAGGTCCGCGCGGGAGCGGGTGCTGAGGCTGCGCTTGAGGAAGTGGCCAACTGCGCTAGTGAGGGACAGGCCCTTGATGCGCTGCGCACCCCACTCGGCACTGATCTGGTCGCAGCGCACGCCCCATACCTTCTCTGTGTAGGACTTGAAGAAGGTGAGATAGAGCTGGCGGCCGAATCTATTGATGAGGAAATCTTCGAGGCTCCGCTCCGGGCGGCGCTGGCGCAGGCGCGTGGCGAGATAACTGGCCCCGACCCGGGCAGTGCGCGCCAGGCCAAGCTTGCGCAGCGTGTCCGGCGTGAGGGTGATGGGGTAGTCGAAGAAGCGGCGCAGGAAGTAGATGCGGCTGCGGCGCGGGCGGACCAGCATGACGAGGTCAGGATTGGCGTCCGGGCTGGAGCGCGCATGCAGCGTCTGCAGCGAGCGGTGACGATTCTGGTAGGAGATGACGGCGTGCCCAGCACCCTCATCCGCGATCGGCATCAGGTCCAGCCACCATTGCATGACGCGGTCCGACTTCGAAAAGAAGCGGTGGCCGCCGATGTCCATGCGATTGCCTTTATAGCGGATGGTGCGGGAGATGCCGCCGACGCTGTCGGAGGCCTCGAGCACGATGGGCTGGATCGCCGGGGGGACATCTTTTCCGGAGCGCCGCAACAGCTCCAGCGCGGCCGTGAGGCCGGCCGGCCCCGCACCGATGATAACGGCGGTCTTCGCGGTCATGAAGTGCGCTCGAAGCGACCTGCGATGCAGGTAGCTGCGAGCTGGCCATCTGCGGAAAAGGAGACCAGATCCGCGCGCCGCCCTACAGCGATGACGCCGTGCGTCCGCTCGACGCCGAGCAGCGCCGCCGGGTTGCGCGATGCCAGTTGCGTTACCGTGGCCAGTGGAGCGTGGGTGAAGCCGGTAAAGTTGCGCACCGCGCGATCCAGGGTCAACACGCTGCCGGCCAGCACGCCGTTGTGGGTGCAGCGACCATTGACTACCTCCACGTCCATCTCGCCCAGGCGATAGCGGCCGTCCGGCATACCGGCGGCGCTGAGGCTGTCCGTCACCAGGATGGCGCGCGCCGGGCCTTTGGCCTTCCAGTAGAGACGAATGGCCACCGGGTCCACGTGGATGCCGTCGGAGATGATCTCCGCGAAGAGCTCCTCGGCATCGAGCACCACGCCAAGCATGCCGGGCTCACGATGGTCGAGGCCGCGCATGGCGTTGAAGGTGTGGGTGGCGGAGCGGGCGCCAGCGGCAATGCCGCTGCGCGCCTGCACGGCGGTGGCATCGCTGTGGCCGAGGCTGACACGCACACCGAGTGCCGCCGCATGCGCGATGAGCTCAAGCGCGCCAGGCAGCTCTGGAGCGATCGTCATCAGGCGAATAGTGCCGCGCGCAGCCTGCCACATCCGGTCGAAGAGCTGGATTGAGGGCGGCTGCAGAGACTCCGCCGGATGCACGCCGCGTTTGGCGTGCGAGAGGAACGGGCCTTCGATATGAATGCCAAGCGGCTGTGCACCCTGGCCGGGCGCAGGTTGATCCGGCCGATCCGCTTCTTCAATCAGCGAGGCAAGCCCTTCGAGCGCATGCAGCGTCTGGTCCATCGGCGCGGTGACGGTAGTAGGGAGAAAGGCACCCACGCCGCGAGTGGCGAGGAAGGCAGCGACGGCGGCTGCCGACGCGGTGCTCTCCATAACGTCGTGGTTGGCTGCGCCGTGGACGTGAATGTCGAGCATGGCCGGAGCCAGCACTGCGCCTGGCAGGTCATGGTGCTGCTGGTGCTGCGGCAGCCCGTCGCCGCGCTGGCCCAGCCCGGCGATCACGCCGTCCTCAACCGACACCCACGCATCCTCAACCACGCGGTCCGGCAGAACCAGTGCGGCTGCGGTCAACACACTACGCATGTGGCTTCTTTCTCAATGCAGCAACTCTGCTTCGTGGCAAGTGCGCACGGCAAGCGGCCGCGCCTCAATCATTATCAATGACGGGTAGGCCAATCTCTTCGGCGCGGGGCAGAGTGTGGGTGCGCGCCTGCTGCGCCCGCAAGGCATCGAATTGGCGGCCTCGCGTGATCCAGAGCTGAATGGCGAGGTCGTACTGCGCCAGCACGTTCTGGAGCCAGTAGGGACGATTGTCGCGCAGCCAAGCCTGCTGAAACAGCTCGCGTGTGAGGGTGTAGCCGTCGCGCAGGTCCTGACAGCGGCCGTTGGTTCCGCTCATCTCCAGCAGATCGTTGGTGGCGCGGGAGTGCGGCGTGGAGGCCTGGTCGCTGTAGGCATCGGCATAACTGTGCGCCATCTCATCGGCAAGCTGAAATTTCATCCCGATGAAATCGATCCTGCGCGCGCCCAGCGCCATGGCGTCCAGCGCATGCTCTTCACGCAGTGGTACGGCGCGGGCCTGTGCGAGCAGTGTCAGCGCCCGCTCGGCATGCTGGCGCAGCTCTGCCAGGATGGGCTGCAGTGTCACGTTGTCGAGGCGACCACTCTCGCTCCATGGGTCCTCCCAGAAGAGGGCGTTCGCCGCGCCAAAGCGAAAGCCATGGTCTGTAAGCAGGCGCTGTGCGGACATGATCTCGGCCTGCGCCTGGTCGACCTTCCCGGTGGCATCGCCATGGAAGGCCACGCCGAAGCTGGATTGAAACTGTGCGATCGAGGACTCGCCCGGCTGCCAGGAGGCGGCGGCACCGAACAGTACGCCATACCAGTCTTCGTCGAAGATGCCCTCGCCGTCGTCGTTCCACACAGTGTTCAGCATGCCTCTGGCGCCCAGTCGCTGCCCGTCACGCACGAAGTGCTGAATGTTGACCAGACCGACGTTCGCATCCGGGTAGACGCGGCGCCAGTTGTTGACCCCGGGCGCGACCCAGACCTCCAGCCCGGCGCGATTGAAGGGCTGTATGTATTTGTCGAAGCTGGGCAGCGCCTCATAGACCCAGGGGACGCCGATCATGTCCTTGGGCAGGGTGGCCACCAGCTCAGGGTTATGCCAGGCGAGGTCACCCCAGAACAGGATTTTCTTGCCGGTAGGTTGCAGCCCGTCATGGATGCGGCGCAAAAAGTCGACGTACACCTGGTCGAGGCCCTGCTGGCCCACCAGATCTTTGCTCTGGCCGTGGCCCAGCTCAACGGTCTCGTCGGCACCAATATGCACCCAGGGCGAGGGAAATTCGGCGGCGATCTCCTTAAACCACTGCTCAATCAGCGGGAGCGAGCCGGCCTGCGCGGGGGCGAGCACGTGACCGTGCGGTGTCTCTGCCAGCGGTGCGAACTGCTCATACTTCAGCAGATGGTGCAGGTGCCCGAAGGCCTCCTGCTCAGGCAGCACGGTGACGTGGTACTGAGCCGCATAGCGGACCAGCTCCGCCACATCGGCGGAGCTCATGGATCCGCCTGGCGGGGCTGCCACTGGTGAGGCGGCATACGCCAGAGTGTGCTCAAAGTAAGGAGAGTAGATGTTGAGCTTGTAGGCGGCGAGGGTGCGGATCTGCCGCTCCTGAAACTCAAGCGTGGGTACAGGGCCGCGCGAAAGATCGTCATTGAGACCGCGATGGGCCAGAGCCGGCCAGTCGCGGATGGTCGCAGTCGCGAGCTGCGCATCGTCGCCGTTGCCGGTGACCAGCTGCTTCACCGTCTGCGCGCCGTAGAAGAGGCCGGTGCTGGTGTTGGCGATGACAGCGACGCCATGCGGCTGGGGCAGGATGGCGTAGCCTTCCTCGGCCATGGCGGGATCGAGCGTGAGGTGCGCCGTGGTGAGCAACGCACGCGCCGCCGGTGTGCCGGCCCGCGTCAGCTCAATCATGACGCCGCCCAGGCGGATAGCGATGCCGCGGTCTCCAAGGGCGGTGCGCAGATCTTCCGCGGTGAAGCGGTCGTCGGCGTCAGTGGAGGCGGTGCGTACCTGCAGGCCATGGTCGAGCGGGAGCAAGCTCCCGGCTTTCACCTCGCGCGGCATGGGGATGAGTTTGAGCCCGGGCTGTGCGAACGCACCCGCCGTGCTGAACAGCAGCAGAGCGGCGGCATGCACGCAAACAGGAAGGAGAGTGATGCGACGAGAGGCGAGCCGAAAGCAGTGCACCACGACATTGTGACGCATTCACGCAGCAAGACTATTGCGGGTTGAGATGCGGCAGTGGGGGTTGAGCGATGCAGGTAGTGGGTCAGTCGCAGAATTTGTACTGCCGTTGCCGTCGCTCCAGACAAATGCCTCTTCGAGGGCCGATCCAGCAATCTGATCGGGTCAGCTCATGCCTGTTCCAGTGTGGTTTGCCAAGCCCGCATCGCCCAGCCCGCGATCTTGATCAAGTCTTTTCGCGTCGCCCCGGCACGCGCCTGTAGCGACATTCCCTGCAAGGTATTGGCCAGGAACCAGGCGAGCCCGCGTACTTCTATTTCGGCGCTGAGTTCGCCGGATTGTTGGGCTACTTTCAACCGCGACTCAAACGCATCTACCACGGCGGTGCGTCGCTTATTGAGTTCGTCGCGCAACGGCTCCAGCTCGGGCGAACAGTTGTGCAGAGCCAGGGTCAGCATGCAGCCATGTGGCTGGTCTTCACGGGTGAGTTGGTGGGCGGCCTCTTCAAAAAGCTCCTGGAACGCGACAGCGACTGGTTGGACACGATCGAGAATGGCGCCGGCATAGCCCCGCTTCTCTGTCTCGTACCTGTCCAGGGCGGAACGAAAGAGCGCCTCCTTGTCTCCAAAGCTGGAGTAAAGGGTGGACATACTGATGCCCATGGCTTCTGCCAGGTCATCGACCCCCGCAGCTTCGTAGCCCCTTTCCCAAAAGACTCGCATCGCTTTATCCAGTGCGGCGGATTCGTCAAAGGACCTCGGTCTGCCTCTCGTCGCCATCAGCGTACTCCTGAGTATTAGAGCGTTCGCCCCATAAAAAGATACTCGCTTGTGAATCCGCGCTGGGGAGAAGCTCATCTTATAGGAGCGATCGCTCCATTATGGCGTGGTCGCCCATATCCTCGACCAAGGACGATCTCGCGTGCAAAGTGAATACCTGATTGATGCGCAACTGATGGGAATCCTGAAGCAGATGCCTTCCCTTGAGACCTCCGCAGACACCCTTCCAAGTATGCGGGAGGTCCTCAGCAAGTGGACGCTGCCCGCTCCGGAGGCGGCTGGGGTTGCTTGCGAGGAGCGCTTCGTTGCGACGCGAGATGGTCGGCGAATACGCATCCTTGTTTACACACCGATGTCTGGGAACCCTACGGGTGGTTTGCTTTGGATTCACGGTGGCGGGATGGTGATGGGCTCACCGGAGATGAACGATGCGCCGAATCGCTATCTCGCGCAGCAGGCGGGTTGCGTCGTTGTTGCCATAGCCTATCGTCTCGCCCCGGAGGAGCCCTATCCGGCAGGTTTCGAGGATTGCTATGACGTGCTTCAGTGGATGCATGGGCAAGCGGCGGCCCTGCGCATAGCGCCTGACCGCATCGCCATCGCTGGAGAGAGCGGCGGTGGAGCTTTGTGTGCGGGCATAAGTCTGCTCGCGCGCGATCGTGGAGACACTCCGGTGTCAGCGCAGTTTTTGATGTACCCCATGCTCGACGACCGGACTGGAACACCGGCCGATCCTACTCCCATGCCGTTCTCCGGAGAGTTCGCCTGGCACCGATCCAGCAATCGCTTCTGCTGGGAGGCCGTGCTTGGTCAGCTCCTGAACGAAACAACTATTCCGTTTTACGCATCGCCTGCAAGGGCGCAGACCCTTGCCGGAATGCCGGCGACGTTTCTCAGCGTCGGAGACGTGGATCTGTTTATCGGAGAGACTCTGCGCTTTGCTCAACAACTCATCCGCGACGGAGTCCCTACAGAGTTGCATGTGTATCCCGGAGCCCCGCACGGCTTTACAGCATGGGGGGCAGACACGGAGATCGCGCGGCGAGGCCAAAAGGAGTTCTGGGGCGCTATCGTGCGGCATTTCCGTTCGAACCGGGGCTGAGCAGTCGTACCTTTGCTGACAAAACGATGGACGCCGCAACCATGGAGGCCCATGCCGGATACCGTAACTATCATTCGTTTTCATCAGTTTGGAGATGCCTCCGTTCTGAAGCTGGATCGACTTCCTTTGCCGTCCCCTGGCCCGGGTGAGCTGCGTTTACGGGTGAAGGCCATCGGCCTGAACCGTGCGGAGGTCATGCTTCGCGAAGGCAAGTACGTTATGCACGCAGGTCAGCTGCCTTCAATGTTGGGGTTTGAGGCTTCAGGCGTCGTAGAAGCTGTTGGAGAAGGTGTGGATCTGGCATGGCTGGGCAAGACTGCGAGTTGCATGCCGACGTTTCCGCCAGATCGTTACGGTGTCTATGGGGAAGTGGCGATACTCCCGGTATCCGCGATGAGCACGTACCCGGAGCGACTTTCATTCGAGCAAGGAGCTTCGATCTGGTCGCAGTATCTTACCGCGTGGGGAGGCCTGATCTACTTCGGAGGCTTGATCAAGGGCGCTTCTGTGCTGATTACCGCGGCAAGCAGCAGTACAGGAGTTGCGGCCATCCAGACCGTCAAAGCGGAGGGCGGGATCGCCATTGCGGCGACACGCACGGCAGTCAAGCGGAATGAACTGCTCGCCCTGGGCGCCGATTACGTCATCGTTACGGATGAAGAAGATCTCGTCTCCCGTGTGCTGGAGATAACGGAGGGCCGAGGTGCACGACTGGTCTATGATCCCATTGGAGGTAAGCAGTTAGAAGCGCTTGTGACGGCTTCGGCCAGAAGCGCGACGATCATCGAGTATGGTCTGCTTGCGAGTGAACCTACTGTCCTTCCACTCTTTACGGCACTGGTCAAGTACCTGACGATCAAAGCGTATGACGTACATGAACTATTCAGCCTGCCTCAGCAACTGGAAATTGCACGTCAATACATCCTGCGACGCTTAAGCGACGGCAGCTATACCCCATATATTGCGAAGACATTCCCTCTGACCGACATCGTGGAAGCGCATCGTCACATGGAGTCGAACGCGCACATCGGAAAAATTGTTGTGACAGTGTAGCTATGCGAGCCCTGCAGAATTGGTGACGACTATAGCCCTGCCGGAACGGATCCGGAGTGCGTGCTGCCTGAAGGTCGCTTCGGAGGATAGCTGCGGGCGGATGGTTGCCCTGGCATTCAGACTGGCCAGGAACTACCGTAAAGACCCTCTCAGGACGCTGTCATACACTTTCGTGTATAAACGGCTGTTTTGGAGGAGTGTGCGATGGCAGAGCTTCTGTACCAGTCGGGATTTCTGAACGAGTTTGCTACCGAGGCGGAGCCGGGCGCGCTGCCGGTGGGACAGAATACGCCGCAGAAGCATCCGCTGGGCCTGTACGCGGAGCAGTTCAGCGGCACTGCCTTTACCGCACCCCGGGGGCAGAACCGGCGATCCTGGCTGTACCGCATCCGCCCCTCGACGGTACACAAGCCCTACGCGCAGCTGCGCAGCCGGCTGATCAAGACCTGGCCCTGCCAGGATGCGCTGGCCACACCCAACCAGCTGCGGTGGAATCCGGAGCCGATCCCGCACGGTGCGGTCGACTTCGTCGATGGCATGATGACGCTGGGCGGCAATGGCAACGCGATGCTGCAGACCGGCGCCGCAGTCCATATCTATGTGGCGACCCGTTCCATGGTGAAGCGCTTCTTCTGGAATGCGGACGGCGAGCTGCTGATTGTGCCCCAGCTGGGGCGCTTGCTGATCTTTACCGAGCTGGGCAAGCTGGCCGTGGCGCCGGGCGAGATCTGCGTGCTGCCGCGCGGGATCAAGTTCCGGGTGGACCTGCTGGACAAGGAGGCGCGCGGCTATATCTGCGAGAACTACGGCCCGCAGTTCCGCCTGCCCGACCTGGGGCCGATCGGCGCGAATGGCCTGGCGAATCCGCGCGACTTTCTGACGCCGGTAGCGGCCTATGAAGACCTGCAGGAGCACGTCGAGGTGATCACCAAATACCAGGGGGTGCTATGGTGCAGCGGCATGGAGCACTCGCCGCTGAATGTGGTGGGCTGGCACGGCAACTTCGCTCCATATAAATATGATCTGTCACTCTTCAACACCATCAACACGGTCAGTTTCGACCATCCCGATCCTTCTATCTTCACGGTGCTGACGGCGCCGAGTGAGATTCACGGCACCGCGAACATCGACTTCGTCATCTTTCCGCCGCGCTGGATGGTGGCGGAGCACACCTTCCGTCCGCCGTGGTTTCACCGCAACGTGATGAACGAGTTCATGGGGCTGGTGTTTGGGCAGTATGACGCCAAGGCGGAGGGCTTTGTGCCAGGCGGTGCGAGCCTGCACAACTGCATGAGCGGCCATGGCCCGGACGCGCAGACTTATGAGCGCGCCACGAACGCAGAGCTGGGCCCGGTAAGGCTGGATAACACGCTGGCCTTCATGTTCGAGACGCGATTCCCCATCCAGACCACCAAGCATGCGCTGGAAAGCACCACTCTGCAGCGCGATTACTTCGAGGTGTGGCAGGGGCTAAACCGGCGCTTCACACCTCCCGGCAAGCAGTCGTGAGCGAGAGCTCTTCCAGAACGGCAACGGCGGGCACGCAGCCCCACTCACCAGCGGTAGGAGCGGCGCTGCGCGCGCTGCTGACCGGGCTGATCGATTACGCAGGGCTCTTTCCGCCGGCGGGTCTGGGGATGCACGATGCGGTGCGCAACTATCACAGTTACGTTGTGGGGGAGCACTCCGGAGATGCGTGGATGCTGGGGCGCTTCGTGCTGCCGGCGGCACGGCTGCATGAGTTCAGCGAGGCCGTGGATCAGACCGGGGCCGATGCGAGTCACTGGCGAGTGAGTGTGCTGGCCACTGCGGCCGACCGACACATTATCGAGAGCTTCAGCCGGGCCCGCGTTGAGAGCCTGGAGGTGCGCGCAGCGACCGCGGAAGAGATCAAAGAGACGGCGGCAGCGTTCGAGGGGCGGTATCAGCTGTACTACGAGATTCCACCGCAAAACTGGAAGTCGCTGCTGAAGAATGTCGGCGTGGCCCACGGTCGCGCCAAAATCCGCACCGGCGGCGAGGCGCCTGCGGCGATACCGCCGGAGGGCAGCGTGCTCGAGTTTTTGCGGCTGGCGAGCGAGCGGCGGCTCGCTTTCAAGGCCACTGCGGGGCTGCACCATCCCCTCCGCAGTGTGCAGCGGCTGACCTATGCGCCGGACAGCCCAACGGCCATGATGCATGGCTTCGTGAACGTCTTCGCCGCGGCAACGCTGCTGTGGCATGAGCCGAAGATGAGCCAGGAGGCCGCATGGATCCTGGCCGAGCGCGACCCTGACGCCGTAAGCGTCGAGGGCGAGCGCATGACCTGGCATAACAGCAGCATCTCCCTGAGTGCGGAGCAGATCCGAATGGCGCGGGAGCACTTCGCCATCAGCTTCGGATCGTGCTCCTTCCTGGAGCCGACGGCTGACCTGAGGGCGCTGAGATGGCTGTAAACACCTGCGACCCGGGGCTGCGCAGCTGGGTGAAGTCGGCGCGTGCGCCGGGCACCGACTTCCCTATCCAGAACCTGCCCTACGGTGTGGCGGAGAGTCATGGCGCGGCGCACATTGTGGTCGCCATTGGTGATGAGGCGCTCGACCTGGCCGCCCTGGCGACAACGCCCACGTTAGCCGCACTAGCGGAAGAGACACTGGCGGCACTGAAGCAGCCGACGCTGAATGCGTTGATGGCATTGCCGCGCGAGTTGCTGCGTGCGCTGCGCGAACGGTTGAGCGCACTGCTCGAGGAGGCGCGGGTCGATGCGCTGCGCCACCGCACTCTCGTGGAAGCGGCGTTGCGCCCGCAGCGCTCGCTCACGATGCTGGTTCCGGCGGACATCGGCGACTACACCGACTTCTACGCGTCCATCTTCCACGCCACCAATGTGGGCCGGCTCTTCCGTCCTGACAATCCACTGCTGCCTAACTTCAAGTATGTGCCGATTGGCTATAACGGCCGTGCCTCCTCGATCGTGCCCAGCGGAAGGGCGGTGGCGCGTCCCCGGGGACAACTGGCGGGAGCAGCGGGCGAGGCACCCTCGATGGCGCCGACGCGCATGCTGGACTACGAGCTGGAGGTGGGCGCGTATGTGGGCCAGGGGAATGCGCTGGGCCGGCCGGTTCCACTGGAGCAGGCCCGCGAACAGATCTTCGGGCTCTGCCTGTTGAACGACTGGTCGGCACGCGATATACAGGCGTGGGAGTATCAGCCGTTAGGTCCATTTCTGGCGAAGAACTTCGCCACGACCGTCTCGCCGTGGGTGGTGACGCTGGATGCGCTGGAGCCATTTCGCAGCGCAGCATTCGTACGCGCGGACGGGGATCCTGCGCCCCTGCCCTATCTCAGCCACCCCGAGGACGAGAAGCGGGGCGGCTTCGACGTGAAGCTCGAGGTGTACCTGGAGACGGCGCGGATGCGGGAGCGCGGCGAGCCCGCCTTCCTGCTGAGCCGGAGCAACCTGCGCGAGCTGTATTGGACATTGGGCCAGATGCTGACCCACCACACCAGCAATGGCTGCAACCTGCGGCCGGGCGACCTGCTGGGCACCGGCACCGTATCCGGGGCGGACACAACGGCGCGCGGCAGCCTGATGGAGATTACCGCACGCGGCGCCCAGCCAGTGCTGCTGCGCAATGGAGAGACGCGCAGGTTTCTGGAGGATGGCGACACGGTGGTGCTGCGCGGCTACTGCGAGCGCGCGGGAGCGGCCCGCATCGGCTTCGGGGAGTGCCGGGGGACAGTCTCCCCAGCCTAGGATTACTGCCTAACGGCGCGCGACCGCAGTGCCAGGAATGTGAGGCAAGTCGGCCCGGTAGGAGATCGCGGGCCTGGCCCAGAAGACGATCTCGCCCGCATTCGACCGGGTGACCCTCTGCGTGCAGCCGTTCGCCGGCACTGCTCCATAGCGGCCGGCCTGCTCTACAGTGAACGATGTATCGGCCTCCGCATTGCAGGTGACGAAGGGGATGCGAAAAGGCTCCGGGCCGGTAGCCGGACCCGCGGACAGGCGAAACGCCTGCGCGCCGGGAGGCACCTGGACCGTGCCCAGGCCGTCGCCACCGATGGCAACGGTCGACTCCTCGGAGTCGACGTCCCAGGAGACGGTGACATTCTCATGTCCCATCGGTCCGCCCGTCTCTGCATTGAGCAGCCGGACGAGCAGCCGCTGCCCCTGTGCCGCGGGCAGCAGGAAGAGGAGCACGGCACCGACAGGAAGTGCTCGTGCACATAGCGTTCGACCAAGGCGTATCAGTTGTTCCATGAACCGGACCGTCTCCTGCAGACTGACGCGAGTCTGGTTGCTCGCTGTCCGTCATGATGACAGGCGATCCCCTTGCAGAGCGCGGTCAGATTGCAGATTGCGGCTTTCGTTGCAGCCCGATTCGAGAGGTCGAAGGTTCGTGAAACGTTAGTTGCAGCGCTAGAAGCGGGCCACCAGCATGCGCTCTTCGGTCATCGATTCGATCGCCGCCCGGATGCCCTCGCGGCCAGTGCCTGAGTCCTTCACGCCGCCGTAGGGCATATGTTCCGCACGCCAGGCAGTGGACTCGTTCACCAGCACGGCACCCACCTCCAGCTCGCGGAAGGCCTGCGTGATGCGGCCCCAGTCCCGGGTAAAGACAGCCGCCTGCAGACCGTAGCGCGAGTCGTTGACAGCCGCGATGGCCTCCTCGAACTCGTCATAGGGGTTGAGGAAGACAATCGGCGCGAAGGCCTCTTCCTTGAAGAGCGCAGTCGTGCGTGGGACCTTGGCCAGCAGCGTCGGGCTGAGCTGCGCACGCCGGCGTTCGCCGCCGGTAAGCAGGCGAGCCCCCTCGTCCACCGCCTTCTCGATCCAGCTGGAGGCACGCTCGGCAGCAGCCAGCGAGATCATGGGGCCTACCTGGGTCTGCTCATCCAGCGGATCGCCCGCCACCATCTGCTCAATGCCTTCGCTTAGCCGCTGGGCCAGCGTCTGCCAGCGCATCTTGTGCACAAAGACCCGCTGCACGGAGATGCAGCTTTGCCCGGAGTAGGTGAAACCGCCGGTCAGGATGGCGCGCGCGGCCAGCTCCAGGTCCGCATCATCGTGGACGATGACGGCGGCGTTGCCGCCTAGCTCCAGCGTGCAGCGCAGCCGCGGCACCATCGCCTTCAGTCGCCAGCCCACCTCGGCACTGCCGGTGAAGGTGAGCATGCGCAGCTGCGGGCTCTGCAGCAGGGTGGCAGCCACCTCGTTGGAACAAGGCAGCACGCTGATGGCGCCGCGTGGCCAACCGGCCTCCACCGCCAGCTCTCCCAGACGCAGCGCCGTAAGCGGGGTCTGCGGCGCGGGCTTGATGATGATCGGGTTGCCGGAGGCGATGGCGGGGGCCAGCTTGTGCGCGACCAGATTCAGCGGAAAATTGAATGGCGTGATGCCGAGGATGGGGCCTATGGCGAAGCGGCGGATCAGGCCGGCGCGGCCGTCGTTCCCAGCAGTCCAGTCCAGCGGCAGCAGGGTTCCGCCGATCCGCTTGGTCTCCTCAGCGGCTACCTGAAAGGTGTCGGCGGCGCGCTCCACCTCCTTGCGTGCTGCAGAGACGGGCTTACCCGCCTCAAGAGCGATGCCACGCGCCAGGTCGAGTGCATCCTGGCGGATGCGATGCGCGATGTGCTCAAGAATCGCCGCACGACGCCATGCAGGTAACGAGCGGGTCTCTGCAAAGGCATGCTCGGCGGCCTTCACCGCCTCGATTGCGTCCTGCTCCGTGGCCTGGCAGACGGAGGCGACCAGGTGGTCGTCGTAGGGGCTGCGCACCTCCTGCGTCGCCTCCGTGTTGCGCAGATTGCCGGCGATCATCAGCGGGGTGGCATTTGGAGCGGACTGGGTAGTAGCGCGGCTGTTCTTGGTGAGACGCATCGCTTCCATGGTACCGGTACCCGAGCGGGGCTGGTAGCACGCCCATTCTGCGCCGTCCAGCAATAGAGAAGTCCGGCCCTTGAACACTTTCGTCATAGGGAAGATTCAGCGAAGGACTGCCGTCTCAAACCCGGACGGGCACCACGCTTGTCATACGTTTTCGCGTGAAGCAGACAGAAGCCACGCGCTATGGTTTGCCCAGCAACCCGGAAGTTATCGCTTTCCAGGCACTCCCGGAACTCGCGAAAGTAGAGGCACTCTTCCATGACGCACTCCCTCCCCCGTACGCCCGTTACCCAACTGCTGACTGCTGTGCTGCGCATGGCCGCCGAACACCACCGGGCAGGACGACGTCCAGAGGCAGCATCCCTGTACCGCGAGGTGCTGGCACTGGACGCGCGGAACGCCGATGCCCTGTTCCTTCTGGCAGTGCTGGCGCGGGAAGATGGCCGATTGAAGGAGGCAGATCGGCTGCTGGCCGAGGCCGGCCGATGGGCGGCGACACGCGAGCGCATCGACGCAGAGCGCAGGCTGGTGCAGACGCTGCTGCGCCAGCCCGCGCAGAAGCCGGTGGCGTCCTGGGTCGCCCGCGGGCATCACGCGGGCGACGGATGCGCGCTGACCGCTATTGCGCACGCCTGAGGGCGGCCCGGCATCTTTCCTGGCCGGTACAATAATGGGGGGCGGGTGACGCTGGTTATGGCGCGTCTCCGCGTACTCTCTCGCACGACAGGTTGGGAATGACGCTGGCATCTGAGACTTTGCAACACACGATGGAAGAGGCTGCACAGACTGCGGGGCTCTCGGTGCTCCAGGTGACGGAGGGCGCCGACTTCCACGGCAAGCCGACCTCAATCTTTCGGCTTGGGCTGGGCGCGGACAGCGCCGCGGACCGAACATTGACGCTCGAGTTGAGCGACAGCTTTGTTCCCTCGACCCAGGAGCTGCGGGACGGACTGGCTGTCTATCTGAAGCATGCAGCCCGGCGTCTGCGTAATCCAAACCCGAATGCGGCGGTGACGCTGGCTGGTCTGCCGGTGGTGTACCGCGACTTCAAGTGGCCCTTCCATCTGTCGACCAGCGGTGCGGACACGTACCTGGTGCATGGCGTGGTCGGCCTCGAGGACGGCAGCGGCTCACCGCTGCACACGAAGGTATCGGCGAGCATGACTGTGACCTTTGCGGAGATCGTGCCAGCACCGGAGCAGCCCTTCGCAGAGAGCTTTATCTACAACGCCGTGCGTAAGACGCTGGACCAGGGGCAACTGGAGCTGTTGAAGTCTGGCAACCGCCAGCCAGTTCCGGTGACGACGCGCTACTACAGTCGCTGGCAGAACAAATTCGTCTTCGCGGACACCACGCCGGAGCTGCGTCGCGACTTCGTGACCGCAAAGGTCTTCTGGCTCTCCGCCACACTGGGCGGCTATCAGCCGGTCTGGATCGCCGACCCGTACGATGCGCAGTACCTGAACAGTACGCCGGAGGAGTTGCTGGCTGAAGCGGCCGCGCTGGCGAAGGATGGACTGCTGACGCTGGACGGCGAGTTTGCGGCGGCGACGGAGAAGCTGGGCGCCCAGGGAGAGCGTTTCCGCGCGCAACTGGTGCATGCGCTGCTGCTGACCAAGCCGGAGTTCAACGAAGAGATGCGTTCGGGCCACACGAACATGTAGCGCGAGCAGTTACCAGGCAGCACAGAGAGAGCGGTCCGCAGAGTCTCTTCTGCTGGCCGCTTTTCTGCGACTACGGCGTGGTGACAGCAATCGTGCGGAGCCAGGTTGTCGCCAGATCCGTCCAGTGGGTGACGGGCAGCTTGGTCTCGCGAAGGCCGTAGCCGTGGCCGCCATGCGCGTACAGATGCATCTCTGCCGGCACCTTTGCCTGCTTGAGAGCTTCGTAGTAGGCAAGCGCGTTCTCAACCTTCACCGGGTCATCTTCTGCCTGCACCAGGAAGCTGGGCGGCGTCAGCGCGACGGGCTTGATGGCGTCCCTGACGGCCATTGAATCCTGCTCCTGGGTCAGGAGGCCGGGGTAGATGAGCAGCGCGAAGTCCGGCCGCGCGCTGAGCTGGTCGGCGGCATCGGCCGGCGGGTAGATGGCGTCGCCTGCGTGCACGCCGAGCGCTGCTACCAGGTGGCCGCCTGCAGAGAAGCCCAGCACGCCGACGCGCTTCGGATTCAGCTGCCACTTCTCTGCATTGCTGCGCACCAGGCGGACGGCTCGCTGGGCGTCCGCCAGATCCTGGGTCTGCTCGGGAAAGGGGCCGGCGTGGGGGACTCGATACTTAATCAGTGCGCAGTTCACGCCGATGCCGTTGAGCCAGGCGCAGACCTCCGAACCCTCCATGTCATAGGCAAGGATCTCGTAGCCTCCGCCGGGAAAGACGACGATCGTTGCACCGGTGTTATGCCCCTCCGGCGCGGGGTAGAAGGTGAGCGTCGGCTTGAACACAAATCCGATGCGGGCCACGCGGCGGCCCGCGATCAGGTCTCCTTCCGGGGTCGTCGTGTCGTGCTCCTGCTGGCCGGCGGCCACGTTTGGCGCACCAGGGGGCGTACCGGGCCACAGTGGCATGGGCTGGGGACCCGCGTCGGCAGAAGCGGCGAGCGTGGAGATGAGAAACAGCGCGAGCGTGAGGAGGATTCGTTGCACGCCGATTCGATGCGGCGTCTTCCCGCCACTTTGCCTGCGGAGAGTCGAAGGCGAGCCCTCGCGACCGGACGAGGGGGGTGGGGGCGCAGGCAGAATCAGTACTCAAGATACGCAGCGCGGCGCTGCAGGAAGGCCTCTATGGAAAGCCGCCAGTCACCGGCGATGCGCTGTGGATCTTCGTTGGCGCGCAGCGCCTGGAGCACCGAGCGATTCGCGAGCAGGTGGTCCATCCGCTCGAGCTGGAAGTCTTTGGGGTACAGCCGCCAGAGTGCAGCCGCGATCTCGATGCCGAGCTCTGGCGCATCAAGGGTATTCCGCTCCGTCACGATCAGCGAGACACCATGACACAAGTGCCCAGCGTAGGGGTACGGAGCCGAGGGCGTGAAATCGACCGGCACAAATCGCACCCCGGGCAGCAGCCGCAAGTTGAGTGCATGCGCCAGCTCACGACCGCTGACCCAGGGCGCGCCCAGCACCTCAAATGGTGTCTCTGTGCCACGGCCCACGGACACATTAGTGCCTTCGATGAGCCCGAGCGCAGGGTAGAGCTGCGCGGCCCGCGCGCTGCGGAGGTTAGGGGATGGATTGACCCAGGTGAGTCCGGTGGAGTCGAACCAGTCGCCCCGCTGCCAGCCGCGCATGGAGATAACGGTGAGCGCGGCGTTCAGATGTTTCTCGCCATTGAAGTAGCGGGCCAGTTCACCCAGCGTCATGCCATGCCGCACCGGCAGGGGCATGTAGCTGGTGTAGCTGGTGTAGCTGTCGCGGCCGATGTCGGAGACAGGTCCCTGCACAAAGGCGCCGTTCACCGGGTTGGGGCGGTCGAGCACGACGACATCGATGTGCGCGGCAGCCGCTGCCTCAAGGAAGTAGCCGGTGACGGCTTCGTAGGTCCAGTAGCGAACCCCGGCATCCTGCAGGTCGATGACGATGGCGTCCAGGCTCTGGAGCGCTGCGGCTGAGGGGCGGCGTTGCGCGTCCGTCGCTCCGTACAGGCTGATGATGGGCTGGCCTGTCACCGTGTCGGTTGCATTTGCGATTGATTCACTGTCGGCCATGCCCGCGATGCCATGCTCCGGGCTGAAGATTGAGGTGAGGACAATGCCGGCCGACGCCTGGTGAGCGTCCCGCGCCAGCACGTCGATGGTGCGGTGGCCGGTGCGGTCCAAACCGGTCTGATTCGTGAGCAGACCCAGACGCAGGTGTCCGCCGTGCTTCTTGGCCAGGCTCTGCAGGGTGGCGAAGCGCTCCGCCTCAAGCACGTCGATGCCAGTCATCACGTCGCCATTGCGCGCAGTCCAGCGTCGCGCACCAGTCAGCGATTCGTTGTAGCCGGTCAACTGCGCCAGCCTGCCGTCCTGCTGGATGGAGACGCCGACGGCCTCCGCTGCTGCGTCTGCGATGCGGGAGCGTAGCGCAATCACGTTGTGGCCGCCGGCAGGATGCACCGCGTTGGTGAGGATGACGACATAGCTGTCACTGGCAGGATCGATCCACAGCGAGGTGCCGGTGAAGCCGGTGTGGCCAAAGGAGCCGACGGAAAACAGGGTGCCGCGATTGGCGGACAGAGGCGAGTCGATGTCCCAACCGAAGCCGCGGAGGGATGTGCCGTTCGCGGGCTGCTCCGGCTCTACCATCTTCGCCAGCGTGAGCTGCTTCAGAGGAAAGGCGCTAGTGCGCCCAGCCAGGCGGTCGAGCAGCGCTTGCGCATAGACGGCCACATCCGCAGCAGTGCTGAAGTAGCCGGCGTCGCCAGCAACGCCGTCCATGCGGCGCGCGGTGGGGTCATGCACGATGCCACGCAGCATGGTCCCGCTGTTCGATAGTGTACCGTCGACCGTGACATATTGGGTGGGCGCGATGCGCGTGCGCTTCGCAGCCGGTGGCAGAAAACCGGAGTCCTGAAGGCCGAGTGGGGCGACGATGTTGCGTGCGGCGTAGACTTCAAGGGGCAGTCCGGAGACGCGCTCCACCAGCGCACCAAGCGCGATGTAGTTCTCATCGCTGTAGCGGAAGACCACGCCGGGCGGACTCGCGGGCGGCGATTCAAAGACGCGCGCGTATCCCTCCTGCCGTCCACGCCAAGGCGCGTTCAGGTCCAGGTCTGCAGCCAGACCGGAGTAGTGGGTCAGGCACTGGCGGATGGTGATGTCCTGCTTGCCCGCGGCACCAAACTCCCCGACATAGTGCGCCAGCGGATCGTCCAGCCGGATCTTTCCCTGCTCAAACAACTGCATGACCGCAGTCGCGGTGACCATTGGCTTGGTGAGCGAAGCCATGTCGAAGATGGTGTCCTCGGTCATCGGCTCCGGGGCGGGCTCAAGGGCGCGCATGCCGTAGGCGCGATGCAAGACGACCTGACCAGCGTGACCGATGATGACGACGGCGCCGGGCAGCTCATGGTGTGCGATGGCTTCGTTGAGGATGCTGTCGATCGGCGCGTAGCCATCAGGAGCGCCTGAAGCCGCAGCAGGCAGGGGTGCCTGCGCGCCGAGTGACACTGCCATCGTGAGTGCAAAGAAGATGGAAGCGGCTGTGCGGCCGGCCGTCGCGCGATGGATACTCGAGCGTTGGATCATGTGGCGACCACCGTTTCCCGGGCGGGCTTGACCAGGCTGACGGTGTAGCCCACCAGGCCGGTGATGGCAGAGCCAATCAACACGTACCAGATGAAGGCTACGTGCGGCAGAGAAAGCAGACTGGGCCGCAGCCACAGCACAAGGTTGACCAGCAGACCAACCACCATGCCCACCAGCGTGCCACCCTGATTGGCGCGACGGGTGAGCGTGCCCAGCAGGAATACTCCGAGCATAGCGCCCCAGGTGACCGAAGCGATGGCGAGGCCGATCTCGACCACATGGCCCCCGGTGCGGGAGAGGATGGCCAGAACCAGCAGCACAGCAGCCCACAGCACGGTGAGCAGGCGGGAGAGTCGGGTGCGTGCGCGCTCTGCCAGTTGCGGGTGCCGAGGCAGATAGAAATCGACCATCGTGGTGGAAGAAAGCGAGTTGAGGGCGGCGCTCATGTTGGACATCGCGGCGGCGAGGATGGCCGCGATCACCAGACCGGCGATGCCGTGCGGCATGACCTGGACGATGAACAGGGGGAAGAGGCGGTCTGCACTGGAGATTCGCGCAAGTGTCCCGGCTGGGTAGTAGACGTAGAGTCCGGCGCCAATGATGAGAAAGAGCGTGAACTGGATGAAGACGATGACGCCCGAGGCCATCAGCGCGATGCGCGATTCCGTCAGGCTCTTCGCCGCAAGCAGGCGCTGGACGACAAGCTGGTCTGTGCCGTGACTGGCCATGGTGAGGAAGCAGCCGCCGATGAGCCCGCACCAGAATGTATACGTCTGGCCCAGCGAGAGGGCGAAGTGAAAGATGGTGAATTTGTGCGCGGCAGCGGCGGCGGTGTGGATGGCGTGCCAGCCGCCCGGCACATGCGTACCCAGCGTCCATAGGGCGAGCAGGGTACCGGCGAAGTAGAGCAGCATCTGCATCACATCGGTCCAGATGACGGCGGTGAAGCCACCTTCAAAGGTGTAGAGCAATGTGAGTGCGGTGAGCAGTGTGATCGAGAGCACGCTGCGGGTTCCGAACGCGACCGTGATGACGATGGAGACGGCAAAGATGCGAACACCCTCTGCGGCTGCGCGGGTGGCCAGGAAAAGGCCAGCCGTGGCGCGATGGAGCAGCACGCCGAAGCGTGCGCCTATCAGTTGATAGGCGGTCATCAGCTTGCCATCGAAATAGCGCGGCAGCAGAAGCAGGCAGATGACGGCGCGACCCACCAGATAGCCAAGCGCGATCTGCAGGAAGCCGAAGTCGCCGGTGTAGGCAAGGCCAGGGATGCTGATGATGGTGAGCGTGCTGGTCTCCGCGGCCACGATGGAGAGCGCGATGGCCCACCAGGGTACGTCGCCATCGGC
Organism: uncultured Acidobacteriaceae bacterium; assembly: GCA_964252395.1. Lineage (GTDB taxonomy): Bacteria > Acidobacteriota > Terriglobia > Terriglobales > Acidobacteriaceae > KBS-83. The sequence continues at coordinate 25,898 of CAXUMX010000008.1, forward strand.
GAGGAAATAGGAGCGCATGGACCGATCTCTGCCGCGGAAGCGCAGACCGAACCAGGTGATGCCGACCAGGTAGAGCACGATGACGAGGACATCGACGGGGTGCAGTTGCACGGACGCGGACGCCCTCCTTCGGTCGCGAGCAGATCTTGAATGCCTGCGCGTGTCAGCCAAGAGTAGCGCGCGGCTATGGTGATAACACACGGTTCGTCACCAGATGGTAACGGTGCGGTAACCCGCGCCTGAACACTGATGGACGAGAATGCAACAAACATCTGACAAATCAACGCAGGGGTCGCAGGTAGACTAAGGATTCGATGAAGCGGATTGGTTGGTCACACGGATCAACAAAGCAACGCATTCTGCGCTGACAGACTCTGAGTAAGGTACTCCTGAGGAGCCCGCTTTATGGCAAACAAGATGACCCGCTACTCGCTGCAGTTCCGCCCTGTGGAGATGTCCGCACATGCGACACCCGGAGTGATGGAGCTTGAGATCGTCGCGCAGCCGGAGGGTGCGGGGGCGCCCATCAGCACGCGGTCTCGGCAGTGGCTGCCCATCTTCGAACGCCTGTGCTCGCTGGTCAGCAGCTCGCCGTTTCAGCGTAAGGCCATGGAGCGCACCCTGCAGGCAGGCGTTGCCATGCATGTGCTTGACCGCTCCAGCGGCGCGAAGCTGTTCTTTTCCGAAGAAGAGATCGCCGCGTTGACTCTGGATACGCCAAACGCGGCGTAGCCTTTAATTGATGTAGAGAATGAAAGGCCGGCTCGCGCCGGCCTTTTCTGTGTTTGCGGCTTGCGCGAGGGCTACGTTTCGGTCGCGACCAGCTCCGCCCTCGCTCCGGTGGGGCGGCTGCCGACGAAGCCGTAGAAGACGACGAACAGGTAGCAGAGTACGGGCAGGATGAATCCGTGATGGATTCCAATCCTGTCCATGATGGCGCCCTGGGCCTCGGGAATCACAGCGCCGCCCACAATGGCCATCACCAGCAGGCCGGAGGCTTTGCCGGTAAGCGGCCCCATCTGCGCGGTTCCCAGGGTGAAGATGGACGGGAACATGATGGAGTTGCAGAGACCGACCAGCAGGATAGACCACATCGCGACGTGGCCGGTGCTGAGCATGGAGGTGACGACCAGCAGCGTTGCGACGGCCCCGCAGAGACCGACCAACGGCCCAGTGCGCACGCGCTGCAGCACGGCAGACCCGACAAAGCGCCCAACCATCAACCCGCCCCAGTAAAAGATGAGGTAGGCGTTGGCGCGCTGTGCGGAGAAGCCGGCGATGTCCTTCAGCTCCATGTAATTGACCAAGCTGCTGCCTACGGCTACCTCCGCCCCGACGTACACGAAGATGCCAATAGCGCCCAGCCAGACATGGCGGTGGGACCAGATCGAGCCCATCGGGTTGTCCGGATCGCCGCTGGTGCGGAACTCGCGCGTGCTTTGAATGCGGGGCAGATGGAGCAGGGCGATGGTGATGGCGAGCAGCACCAGCACGATACCGATGCCGGCATAGGGCAGCTTGAGTGAGCGCGCCTGCTCCAGCTTGGTCATGCGGGCCAGGGCCTCGGCGCCCGCGAGGATGAAGGCGCTGCCGAAGAGTGGAGCGATGACGGTTCCGAGCGAGTTGAAGGCCTGCGTCAGATTCAGGCGGCTGGAGGCGGTAGAGGCCGGACCTAGCACGGTGACGTAGGGGTTCGCCGCGACCTGGAGCGCCGTGATGCCGGCGGCGAGCACAATCTCCGCAGCCAGGAAGAAGTAGTAGGACGGAATGCTGGCGGCGGGCACGAAGAGAAAGACGCCGAGCGCCATGACGGCGAGTCCGACGACCATCGTACGTTTGTAGCCGATCGCCTCGATCAACTTACCGGCCGGTATGGCAAAGATGAAGTAGCTCCCGAAGAAGGCGAACTGCACCAGCATGGCGCGAGTGAAGTTGAGCTCGAAGATCTGCTTCAGGTGCGGGATCAGGGTGTCGTTCAGCGTGGTGAGAAAGCCCCACATGAAGAACAGAGTGGTGACAATGGCGAGTGCCCGGCCGTGATGCGCGCTGCCGCTCTCCGATACAGAAACTGTTTGTCCTGCTGCGCTGCCGAGAGCCATCGATTCTTGTCCTGGAAACCTCGTGAGGACACTAACACAAACCGCCGGGCAGAGGCTCGCTGGGGGCGGGTGGGAGTTCGTCTCCTCCCCTGCCTGGTCGGCTACTGTTCGTGGTAGCTGCGCATCAGGCCACCATCCACGACGTAGGTAGAACCAGTGATGTAGGCAGCCTCTTCGGAGGCCAGGAACACGGCGAGGCTGCCGACATCGGCGGGTGAGCCCATGCGGCCAAGCGGAATGTTCTTGAGCAGCGCATCCAGCTCCTGCTTGTTACCCAGCAGATTCTTGTTGATGGGCGTAGCGATGGCGCCAGGAGCGATGTTGTTGACGGTGATGTTCTTTGGGCCGAGCTCCACTGCGAGGTCACGGGTCAGCATGCGCAGGCCGCCCTTACTGGCACAGTAGCTGGCGAAGCCGGGAAAAACCATGTCCTCATGCACGGACGAGATATTGATCACACGCCCGGGCCGATTGGACGCCATCAGCTTCTGCACGAAGTACTGGGTCAGGAAAAAGGGGCCCTTCAGGTTCACCGCGAGCACCTTGTCGTAGTCCGCCTCGTTTACTTCCCAGAATTCGGCCTTCTTCTCCATACCCGCGTTATTGACCAGCACGTCGCAGCTGCCGAAGCTGGAGTACGCGGTATCGATCAGTTTGTGCAGGTCCTCCATCTTGGTCACATCGGCCTGGCAGATCACTGCCTGGCCGCCGGCCTTGTGGATGGCATCGACCGTTTGCTGGGCACCTTCGACATGCCCGATGTAGTCGACGACCACGCGGGCGCCCTCCTGAGCGAAGCGCTCGGCGATGGCCTGCCCGATGCCTGAGCTCGATCCGGTAATGACGGCGATGCGATCCTTCAGACGCGGCATGGACTCTCCCTCTTCAACCGATGTTGATGATCGTGTGTGACACGTAACTCATAATGTGGCCAAACCTGCGCGCGGCCGGCGCGCCGGCGCGCTCTCTAGCATTCGATGCCGGCTGGCAGCACGCGACGCGACAGGTTTTCAGGTGGAGGGCAGCGCGTTTGCGTCGAGCGACTCGCCGGAGCGCAGGGACAGGATGCGGCGGAAGAGTTCCACCCCGCCGCGGGGCCAACGGACCATCAGGAACATGATCAGCAGAGTAGCCAGCGGTACCAGCAGGCCGGTGTGGAGCGAATGCGTACGTTGCGCGGCAATTCCGGTCAGCCAGGGCAGCCCGGCGCTGCCCAGTCCGGCGATGGCAAACAGCCAGCGGGCCTGGGCCGCATCGCGCGCCAGGCCCATCAGAATCGAGACGCAGATGGGGAAGATAGGCGCCAGACAGAAGCCCGCCAGCGAGGCCGCTACCAGGACTGCGGGCATACGGCGCACGGAAAGCAGCAAAAGCACCCCGAATACCGCCCCAGCCAGAGAGACGGCCAACAGCCGCTCCTCCCGCACGCGCAGCAGGATAGCCGGAGCCAGCGCCCGGCCCACCAGCAGCGCCAGCCAGAAGCAGGAGGTGGCAAGCGGCGGCACCGAGGCGGCCCGGAATCCCAGGCGCTGCACATAGGTGAGCACCCAGCCGCCGATGGAGCACTCTACGCCGCAGTAGAGCATGGCGAAGATGGCAAAGAAGGCGACGATGCGGAAGGAGTTGAATTCCTGCGCCAGCAGTTGGCCGCCCCAGGTGGAGGCCAGTTCAAAGTCCGGGACAGCGGGAGCGATGCGGGCGATATAGCGCAGCGTCAGCGCGATGCCCAGGGCAGCGAGGGCCGCCAGTACGCAGAAGACGCCGCGCACTCCGCGCTGCCGGATCATCCATTGCACGGCAAAGGGGCATGCGGCTGCGCCCACACTCCAGGCGAAGTTGAGTACGGTCAGCATGGCCGCACGACGGCGCGGAAACTGCACGCCAACGATCAGGCTGTTGCTGGTCATGGTCAGGCCCAGGCCCCACCCGAAGATCAGCATCAACAGGAACAGCAGATGGCCGCCGCAAAGGGTAAGCGCGACCATACTGGCGGACATCAGCAGCAGCCCCGCCGCAAGCGACCGATGGAAGGGCGCGCGCACCAGCAGTGCGCCGGAGGCGGAGCCGGCGAACAGCGCCAGCAGCAGTGTGCCGGAGCGGCCATCGTCCAGCCCCCAGAGCGCGGCCAGCGCGGGCAGCATGCTGCCGAGCAGCGTGGTCCCGATGCCGGTAAGTACTTCTATGAGGAGAACGGAGCCCAGGGCAGCCGGTCCACGGGCCCGGCCAGGCGCCTGGACCGTTACGGCAACACTCATGCAGGTTTGCCGGTAAGCGCGCGGGTCGACTCTCGTACGATCAACTCGGGCTCCACGGCGACCTCCTGACGATAGCTTTCGGTCTGGCGCAGACGGCCCAAAAGGATGCGAGCTGCCTTGCGTCCCATATCCTCAAGCGGCTGACGTATGGTGGTCAAGCTCGGGTTGTTGAAAGCGGCTGCCCGGATATCGTCAAAGCCCAGGACCGAGACATCTTCGGGCACCCGGAGATGCGCATCCTGAAGGGCGCGGATGACGCCGATGGCGGAGGTGTCATTGAAAGCAAACAGCGCCGTGAAGCGCTTTCCGCCGGCCAGCAGTGGCTTGACAGCCGGGTAGCCCAGCTCCGGCGAGGTGAGATCGCGGTCCAGCTGCACCACCAGCTCCGGATCGATGCGAAGCCCCAGGCGCTTGGCCGCGCCTTCGATGCTGCGCCAGCGCTCGGCAGAGTCCGAACTGAAGGGCTGCCCGCGCATGAAGGCGATGTTGCGATGGCCAAGCGCATGCAGATGGCCCAGGGCAAGCTCGGCCGCTTTGGCCTGGTCCAGGATGACATTGGTGACGCCATCGATCACGCGATGGCCGGCAACGGCAACCCCCGGTACGGAGAGGGGATGCTCCAGCCGGGTATCGACCGCGAGCAGCCCTTCCGCCCCACGGCCCACCAGCATGCGGGCGTATTCCTCAACCAGCTCCGGCTTATGACGGTGGTGGGCGGTGAAGTAGAAATACCCCTCCTGCATCAGCTGGTCGCCGACCCCGCTCAGCACCTGGGTGTGGTAGCCCTCGCCGAGCTCCGGAACCAGGATGCCGATGGTATGCGTCTGACGGCTGCGCAGGGAGCGAGCCAGCAAACTGGGCTGGTAATTCATCTCCTTGGCCGCGGCCTTGATGCGGTCGCGAGTCCTCTGCGGGATGGAGCGCCCCGGAACATCGTTGAGCACCACGGAGATGGTGGCGGGGCTCAGCCCGAGATGTTCAGCCAGCGTCTTCAGGCTGGCCGGCTTGGCCGCGGGCAGCTTCGATGGAGTCTTGCGTGGCATGCGTCTCCACAGTCGATCAGGATGAAGACTGATAGTAGACTTGCACACTTCGTTGCGCATCTGGAAAGTAAACTGCCAATGACCCTCTAGACATCAACCTGGTTACCTGCCGGGAGAATGTGCATGTGCGATGGGGCACTCGAGCGCGCGTAGCGCGGCTCGCTCTTACGACAGGTTCGCTGGTCCGCGGACCAGGCCAGCGACTTCGCCGCAGCTACGTCGCGGCTATTTGTAGATGAGCTTGATGCTGGTGGTGGTCGAAGGGCAGGTCACCGGCACCGAGGCACGGTCCAGCGGCGGCGCGGTGAGCAGCACATGCGGATTGTTGCCGAAGCCGAAGCCCTCCTTTGGCACCTGCAGGAGGTTGCGATCCAGCTTCTTGTTCTCATTCTCATCGTGCAGCACCACGACACCGTACTTGCCTGCCGGCAGTTGACGGAAGACCGCGGTCGCGTGATCGCCCTCAATCGGGAACGACTCGTGGCGGAAGGCGTGATCCACCGCCTCCGGCCAGCCTGCAGAGGAGGTGAAGAGCTCCGCCCCGAGCAGGCCTTTGCTGTTGCGGAAGCCGGTGACGTGGATAGTCAGCGTGCAATCGCCCGTGGCCGGCGCACCCGCGGCCCAGGCGGCACTGACTGCAATCAGAGAGAGAGCGCAGACTGCAGGTGCCCTGTGCCGGAGGATGGCCATGCGTTTCGATCTCCTGTGTGGCGGTATTCAACCTGCCAGCGAGCGATTGTCGGTCGTGCCGATGACGACAACTGCAGAGCTCGCACAAGTGTATGCGACCCACGGTTAAGCCTCAGGGGCGGTCACCGCATGCTGCAGCCTGTTCCTCGACTGCCCTTACGGAACGGGAGCAGCTGTAGTGGGTTGGACGCGCTTTGCCACGCGGATGTTACGGCCGAAGTTGAATGCCGGGCCGACGGACCAGCGAATATTCCAGGTGCCGTCTCGCAACAGATCGTTGAAGAGGTGGTAGTAGGTCAGGTCCGACTGCATGCGGAGCGCGAAGTGCTTGGTGACGTTGACGTCGTAGCCGCCGCCGAATCCGTAGAAGCCGGTCCAGTCGGTCTTATGTCCGGCGGGGGCCAGCTCCTTCGCGATCATTGCATTGATAGGGTCGCGCGGATGCGGCGTAGCTGTCTCCCGCACTGCGCCGAACGATGGGCGGATAAACAGCGGCACACGGGGAAAGTGCCGATAGGTGAACTGCGGCCCGAAGGCAAAGGTCTGGGTCTTCGAGTCGGTGGGTACCTGCACCTGGAAGGTGGGCGGGATGACGCCGGCCAGTACCAGGGGTAGCAATTGCTGCTCCAGCTGCTGCTGTAAGGCGACGGGCAGGTACTTGGGCACCAGCGTGTTGTGTCCGGTAGTGATGGTGTAATCGAAGCCGATGGACTCCCAGCTCTTGAAGCGGCGGCCGACCTGCAGATTGTAACCACGGTTGACCAGATTCAGCGCCGGTGTATCGAGCGTGTTGAAGCCATTGAAGACGTCATACTGGCTGACATAGTCCTGTGCAGAGGCGCGACCAGGGCATGCTGAGCAGAGGAGAAGAAAGAAAAAGGCGGTTGACACCAGGGGGAAGCGGAATGTGCGCGGCATCGCAGGAAAGGTCCTCCGTGCGCCGGGAGTACGCCGCGGCGCGGCGATCGATCCCGAGAGCAGCCGAAGAGTAATCACCACGCGGCACGCTTGGCAAACGAATTCTTACTCGCCGGTCAGATATTTCCAGACTCCGCCGCCGCGGCATCCACCTGAGTACGAAATGCATCGAGGAAGCTGGAGACGCGAGCGAGGACGGCGTCCGGCTGCTCGCGATGCGGCGTGTGCCCGGCGCCCGGCAGCTGCCACCACTCCATGTGCGGCGCGAGCGGCCGCAGCACCTCCGCCTGCAGCGACGTGCCGTACTCATCGTGCTCGCCTTGCAGCATCAGGATGGGCATGGAGACCGGCGGTAGCTGCTTCTCCAGTGGAGCGACCAACAGACCCTCCGCATCACGAATGCTGAGCCACGCCGCGAAGACGGCATCCGGATCGCGATGGTGGCGGGCGAGGCGCTGTCGCAGGTCGGTTTCGCGCCAGGCGACCTCGGCCAGCGCCATGCCTTTGGCTGAGGCGGGCTCAAGCTGCAGGATGGGCGACTCCAGCACCAGCGCGTGTACCTGGCCGGGATGCCTGGCTGCGAAGAGCAGCGCCATCGAGGCGCCCTCACTATGCCCGAAGAGCACCGGCTGCTGGATGCGGAAGTGCTCCATGATCGCGGGAAGCGCGACCAGTGCCTGCCGCTCGAAGTAGTAGCGGGTGCGCGGCTCTGGCGGCCCCTCGGAGTTGCCATGGCCCAGTCTCGAGTACACCAGCACATTGGCTTGGCAGCGATCGGCGAGACGGGAGGGAAAGTCGCGCCAGTGCGAGATCGATCCGAGCGCCTCATGCAGCAGAACGATGGTGTCCTTCGGATTGTCAACCGTGAGGTACTGCGCTTCCAGCATGCGGCCTGCGATCGAGATGCACTCGACCGGAGCAGTCATAAGCCGCGCGCCCAAAGCACCTGCCTGCCTTCTGCCGCCCAGTCATCTATTCGAGAGGCGTAGCGCAGCTCGAGCTCGTGCCGTTTCAGCTTGAGCGTCGGCGTTACCAGCCCGCTCTCCATATCCCATGGTCCGTCGACGACTGCGAGGAACTCCAGACGCTCATGCGGATCCAGCTCTTCATTGATGCTGTGCAGCAGAGCCTCCAAGCGATGCGCCAGCTCGGCTTCGAAGGTGCTCTCCTCACAACGGCGGCGCGCCTCCTCCGAGAGTACGGCCAGGGCGAAGGGGTGTGCACGACCGTTGCCCATGACGCAGGTAGCCTCAAGCGCGGGATGAATGCTAAAGCGCTTCTCGATCGGCACGGGCGAGACATATTTTCCTTTACTGGTCTTGAACTGCTCCTTCAGCCGGCCGACAATGCGCAGATGTCCATCGGCGTCCAGTTGGCCGATGTCGCCGGTGCGGAAGAAGCCGTCCTCGGTGAAGCAGGCACGCGTCGCCTCCTCATCCTTGTAATAGCCCATCATGTTCATGGGGCTGCGCATCTGCACTTCGTTCTCTGGACCCAGCCGCACCTCCACCCCAGGCAGCGCACGGCCGACCGAGCCCAGGCGAAATTCCTGCGGCGGCACTGCGTGGGTGATCGCGGTCTCGGTCAGGCCATAGCCTTCCACCAGGCCGAGTTCCAGGTCGCGATACCAGGTCAGCACCTCCGGCGGAAGTGGCGCAGCGCCGGAGGCGGCCAGGCGCACGTGCCCCAGGCCCAACTGGCGCACGATCTTCTTCTTTAGATAGCTGCGTAGAACAGGTATGCGGAGCAGCTGGGCCAGCCGAGCCTGCGGCACCTTCTCCAGTACGCCCTGGCGGAATCGCAACCAGAGCCGTGGCACAGAAAAGAACAGAGTGGGGCGAGCGCGCTTCAGGTCTGCAAGGAAGCTGGCCTGGCCGGCGCTGAAGTAAACAGTGCAGCCGAGGTGCAGGCTGGTGGCTTCAATGATGCCGCGCTCCGCGATATGCGCCAGCGGCAGATACGAGAAGAAGCGCTCCCCGCTGTCCATATTCACCAGTTGCGCGATGCTCTCTCCCATGCGCGGGAAGATGGAAAAGCGATGCATGACACCCTTCGGCGTCCCGGTGGTGCCGCTGGTGTAGATGATGGTCGCCAGCTCGTCGCCGGCGCGGGTGGGCGACTCCGCCAGCGGACTGGTCTCTGCCAGCAGGGCGTCCCAGCGCAGGTCGCAACTGCGCAGTACTGCCGAGGAAGCGTTCGGCATGCCGATGCGCAGCACGCCGACCGGCACCCCAAGCTCCATCGCTTCGCGGTCGTCGATTGCCCCGAGAAAACAGGCCTTCACTTCAGCATGCTGCAGCAGGGTATGGATCGAGTCAGCGCGCAGCGAGGGGTAGAGCGGCACGGAGACCATACCGGCCATCCAGATGCCGAGCTCCGCGATGATCCACCAGGCGCTGTTGCGCGAGAGCGTGGCAATGTGGCTACCCGGCTCCCAGCCGCGCGAGCCGAGGAAGCTGGCGACGCGGCGTGCCTGATCCATGGTGTCGCGCCAGGTGAAGGTGAGCACGGTACCATCCGGCAGCGGCTGTACCAGGTACGGCTCGGCGGCGCGCACACGCTCCCAGTGGTACGCGCGTCCAAGAGGGAGCAGGTCATCCCCAATAAACGCTTTCGACTGCGCCTCCGCCTCCCGCAACTCTGCCTGCGCCATGCCTGCTCTGTCCTCCACACGAAAAATGCGGCAGCTGCTGCCGAAGTACCAGAATAGATTACGCGCCCTTGGCTTTGTTTACGGCCTCCGTCAAGGCTGGCACTACTTCGAACAGATCGCCCACGATGCCGTAGTCTGCCACTTCGAAGATGGGTGCGTTCTCATCCTTATTGATGGCGACGACAGTCTTCGATCCCTTCATGCCGACCAGGTGCTGAATGGCGCCCGAGATGCCAACGGCCAGGTAGAGCTTGGGCGAGACCGTCTGCCCGGAGCTGCCCACCTGCCGCTCCATCGGCAGCCAGCCGTTGTCGCAGATCGGGCGCGAGGCAGCCAGCTCCCCACCCAGCGCGGCGGCCAGCTCCTCTATCATCGGCAGATTGTCCTGTTCCTTGATGCCGCGACCCACCGAGACGATGATGCCGGCGGAGCCGAGGTCGACCGTCTGCGCAGCCTCGCGGAAGGGCGGCTGCGGGCGGTTGCGAATAGCACCCGCATCGAGCTGCGGAGCAAAGACCTCGATCGGGCTGCTGCCGGACGCAAGCGACTCTGCCCGGAAGGCGCCGGCCTGCACGGAGAGGAAGCACGGACCTGCACCCTGATGGCGGTAGTCGGCGTTGAGCTTGCCCTGAAAGAGCTGGCGCACGAAGACGAAGCCACCGCCCTCCTTGCGCAAGCCGACTAGGTCTGCCAGCAGCACCTGCCCGAAGCGCGCGGCAAGGCGGGGTGCGAAGTCGCGCACCTGATAGGTGTGGGGCAGCACGACATAGGCTGGGTCGAGCTTGCGGATGAGCTGCTCAAAGGCAAGTACGTCACCGTCCGCGGTGTAGTCCTTCAGCAGCGCATGCTCCACGCGATAGCCATGGTCGAGCTTCTTCTGCGCCAGCTCCGCGCTGAGCGGTTCGAGATCCTGCCCGGCGATGGCGGCCGAGAGCGGCTGGGCGAGAGCAGTGGCCATCTCCTGACCGGCGGCGAGCGCCTCCCACGACATGCGGTTAAACGCGCCGCCACGATGTTCCAGCAGTACCAGGACTCCGTTCATATCACCCGCACCTCAAACTTCAGCTTCTCCACCAGCTTGGCGGCAGCCTCTTTGGCCGTGCCGTCGAGCATCTGGGTCTCTTTCTTCTTCTCCGGCGAATACACGCGATCGAGCGTGACCGTCGCACCTGCTGCAGCCGGCAGGTCAGCCGCAGCGACGCGCCGCACCTCCTTGGTCTTCGCCTTCTTAATGCCCATCAGCGTGGCGTAGCGAAGCTTGCTGATGCCGGACTGGATGGTGAGCAGAGCAGGCAGCGGCATCTCCACGTTCTGGTACCAGCCGTCTTCCAGCTCGCGCTTCACCTGAATGGAGCCATCGCCCACTTCGACGTGCATGATGATGGTGGCATGCGGGATGCCGAGCAGCTCTGCCAGCACGACGCCGGTCTGGCCGAGGCCCAGATCATCCGACTGCAGGCCAGTCAGGATCAGGTCGGCTGACTCTTCCTTGATTGCTGCGGCGAGGCGACTGGCGATGCTGAGAGTATCGAGCGTAGCCAGATCATCGCACTCGATGTGGATCTGCGCGCCCCGCTCCGGGCCGGCCAGCAGCGCCACAACTTCGCCGCCATGCTTCTCCTTCAACTGCAGCGCGGCTTCCAGCGCGTAGGCGTCCGGCTCATTGATCTCATAGCTGAGGTCGTCTTCGTCGATCCAGCGCCCGTTCGAGTCGATGTGCAGGGTGGAGTCGCGCACCGGCACCTGCTTGATAGCGACAATGATCTTCATACTCTCCTTATAGCTCGCTCAAGGCCGGCTTAGCCGGCCGGGGTCTCTGTAGCCGCGTGGTTAGCGATAGACTGCGCGGCGATCTGCGCGATGTCCAGCAGTTGCGGCGGGGCGCCGCTGGTGGCGGCGAGGGCGTCGCGGAACATGGTGTTGCAGAAGGGGCAGGCTGCCCCAATGACGCTGGCGCCGGTGGCGGCAAGCTCCTTGGCGCGCACGTTGCTGACCCGCTCGTTGCCGGTCTCTTCACCCAGAAAGGCTAGCCCGCCGCCCGCGCCACAGCAGAAGGAGCGTTCGCGCGCCCGGGGGGGATCGATGACTTTGCCCGAGAGCGCCAGCACCTGGCGCGGCTGATCGTAGGAGCCGCGATAGCGACCCAGGTAGCAGGGGTCGTGGTAGACGATCTCCGGTCCATCGGCGGTCTTGGGCAGCTTGTCCTGGTAGCGCGCCATGAACTCGGAGTGGTGCTCGATTTCTGGCGAGGCGCCGAAGTCTCTCCAGTCTTTGGCGATGGTGCGGACGCAGTGCGGACAAATGGTAACGATCTTCGTTACCTTCTGTTGCTTCATGATCTCGAGATTGGCCTCGGCCAGCTGCTGAAAGACCAGGTCGTTGCCGAGCCGGCGGACCGGATCACCGGTGCACTTCTCTTTCTTGAGCACGCCGAAGCTGGTGCCGAGGTACTGCATGACTTTGGCAAAGGAGGCGACGATCTCACGGCCCTGCGGGTCGTAGGCGCCCATGCAGCCCAGCCACAGGCAGTACTCCTGTGAGCCGTCGAAGATGGGCAGCTCCTGCTTCTTGATGAACTTGTCGCGCTCACTCGCGCTCATGCCCAGGGCGTTGCCGTTGCGCTCGAGCGCCAGAAACAACTTGGTGCCGTGGTCGTCTTCGTAGCTGCCAGTGTTCACGGCGCCGCGGCGCAGGCCGACGATGATGGGCAGATGCTCAATGCCGACCGGGCACTGAAACTCACAGGCGCCGCAGGTGGTGCACTGGAATGCGGCCTCCTGCGAGTTGTAGGTGCCAAGCAGCGGCTCCTCCGAGTGCGGACCCAGATCGTTCAGGTAGCCGCGCACGCCGAGGATGATCTGCTTGGGGTTCAGCTCCTTGCCCGTGTTGGTGGCCGGGCAGTGCTCGCTGCAACGCCCGCACTCTACGCAGGAGTAGGCCTGCAACGCGACGAGTTGCGTGACGTCCTTGCCGGCGACCAGGCCGAAGTCTTCATCCCCGGCCAGCGGCGGGATGCGGCTGAACTCTCCGCGCGACAGGAAGATGGTGATGGGGCTGAGCACCAGATGCAGGTGCTTGGTGTGCGGGATCAGCGGGAGGAAGACCAGGATGCAGAGCGCGTGCGCCCACCACAGCCCGCGCGCGGTGGCAGAGGTGGGCGGCACCGCGAAGGCCGCCAGATACGTAACCATCAGCGCGAAGATCAGGAAGGCGATGAAGCCCGACTCATAGGAGACCTTGCGCCCCAGCCAGATCGGCCGCACGAAGAAGCGGCGCACGAACAGCCCGGCGATGGAGACGGCGACCAGCAGCGCGAAGACCGCGGCAAACCAGAAATAGAAGCCGCCCAGCCAGCCATCGGCATCGAGAAACCCAAGCCGGAAGCCGGCTGCGAAGTGGTTGAGCGAGACCAGCGCAAAGGCGAGGAAACCCCAGAAGACAAAGGCATGGGCGAGGCCGGGCAGAGGCCGCTCCCGAATCACCTTTGCCTGGCAGAGCACCTCCCAGAAGAAGTCCCACACCCGCTTGCCGACCGGCAAAAGGCGGAAGTCAGGGTCCCGCTTCGCCGTGAAGATGTTGCGCAGCACGCTGGAGAAGCGCCAGAAGAAGCCTGCAAGTGAGGCGACCAGAAGCAAGGCCAGCAGCGCCAGTTCGAGCGTGGAGAAGGTGGGCGGCTCCGCGTATCTGAGCGAAGACGCACATAGCTGCAGCGGGCCGGGGTGAATCATCATGATGTGCTCTGCGCCCGCCTCTCCCGTTCCTGGTTTTTCCGAAAATTCGCTTGCCAATTCCAACCGCAAGCGCGTAGAACGAGTATTGCAAATCCTACCGGCGAGTAAGATATCAACCGGTTCGAAACGCTGTCAACCGCCCCCGGAGTGCCGCCATGCCGAAGCAGTCCGCCGCCCTGCAGCCGCATCGCCGGCTGTTTGCCGATCGCCGCCGCAATCCGGATGGCAAGCGGGAGGCGGTGCTGCATACGGCGGTTCGCATGTTCCTCGAGCGCTCCTATGCGCATACATCGATGAACGATGTGGCCACCCAGTTGAACATCACCAAGCCCGCGCTCTACCACTACTTCCGCAACAAGGAAGAGATCCTGGTGGAGATCTACAGGCTGGGCACCGACCTGATCGATGGGATGCTGGATGCGATCGAGGCGGATGAAAAGTCCGGACTGGACAAGGTAGCAGACTTTTTGGCCGCCTACATCCGCATCATCTCGGGTGATTTTGGCCGGGCAGTAGTTCGTCTGGACGATCGCGAACTATCGAAGAGCGCGCGCAAGGAGATCCGGGCACGAAACCGCGAGATCGATCACCGATTGCGCGCCATTATCGACGGCGGTATCGCGGACGGGTCGATCGCGGCTTGCGATCCGAAGATTGCCGCCTTCATCCTGGCCGGTGCAGTGAACTGGATGGCCAGCTGGTATGAGCCCGGGGGGCCGATGAACATCGATGCCATTACCTCGCAGTACATCCGGCTGCTCTCGACCGGCTTGTGCGGAGACAGCGACCTCTCCCCCGCATCCACCCTGTCGCATACCGGGGCCGCCGTGCGCATGCTCGAGTAGGCGCGCCCCGCGACTTCACCCAAGAGTTTCAAGCAGGGATCAAGCAAGGATCCCAAGAAGGAGCGCAACGATTTCGATGTCAGCCCTTGCCGAGCAACCCGCAACTTCCGCAGCCACGCCACTGCTGCTGCGCCGCGCCGCCGTGCTGGGCGCCGGCACCATGGGCTCCCGCATCGCCGCGCACCTGGCCAACGCAGGCGTTCCGGTGCTGCTGCTGGATCTGCCCTCCGCTACCGGCGACCGCAGCGCGATCGCGGCCGGAGGCCTGGACGCGCTCAAGAAGAGCAAGCCGGCGGCCTTCTACTCTCCTGCCGCAGCGGCACTGGTCCGCATCGGCAACTTCGATGACGACCTGGCGCGGCTGGCGGAGTGCGACTGGATTATCGAAGCGGTGGCCGAGAATCTGGAGATCAAGCAGCAACTGCTCAGCCGCGTGGCCCCGCATGTGCATCCGCAAGCCTTCCTGACGACCAACACCAGCGGCATCCCGGTCGGCACCGTGGGCAGCGTGCTGCCGGCAGAGCTGAAGCAGCGCTGGTTCGGCACACATTTCTTCAACCCGCCGCGCTACATGCGGCTGGTTGAAGTCATCCCCGGGCCAGAGACGGACCCCGCCGCACTGAGCGCACTATCGAGCTTCCTCGATCAGAACCTGGGCAAGGAGGTGGTTGCGGCGCGGGATACACCTAACTTCATCGCCAACCGCATCGGCACCTACTTCATCCTGGAGACCCTGCGTGTGATGGAGGAGGAGGGGCTGACGGTAGAAGAGGTGGACGCGCTGACCGGCACCCCCATCGGGCTGCCGCGCACCGGCACCTTTCGCCTGGGCGACATGGTGGGCCTGGACATCCTGGCACATGTGGCGCGGAACTTCGCCCGCGCCAGTGCGGACAAGGACGCAGGTGGACAAGCCTCACTGCCGTCGTTCCTCGAAACCATGCTGGAGCGCAAGTGGCTGGGCGATAAGACGGGCGGCGGCTTCTACAAGAAGCAGCGCGGCGCCGATGGCAAGGAAGAGCGGCTGGTGCTGGACCTGAAGACGCTCGAGTACCAGCCGGTGTCTAAGCCGAAGCTGCCATCGCTCGAAATGGCCAAGGCAGTGGAGTCGCTGCCGGAGCGGCTGCGACTGCTGCTGCAGGGCGACGCACAGAAGGACAGAGCCGCGCGCTTTCACTGGAAGCTGCTGAGCCGGCTTTGGAACTATGCCGCGGACTGCCTGCCGGAGATTGCGGACAGTGTCGCCAGCGTCGATGCGGCCATGCGCGCGGGATACAACTGGCAGCTGGGCCCGTTTGAAATGTGGGATGCTGCCGGGGTCACGGACACGGTGAAGCGTATGCAGGTGCAGGGAGAGCGGGTGAGCCCAGTGGTGGAGCAACTGCTCGCAAGCGGTGCGCAGAGCTGGTACCGCGGCAACGGCGCGGCCTGCTATGACCCCGCGACCCGGCTGTACCAGCCGCAGAGCCGGCCACGCGGCATTGCCCGGGTGTCCAGCTTCCGCCAGAGCCACGGCATTGTACGCGGCAACCCTGGGGCGTCGCTGCTCGACCTGGGCGATGGCATCGGCTGCATTGAGCTGCACTCGAAGAAGAGCGCGATTGGGGACGACATCCTGCGGCTGATTACTGCGACCCTTGAGCCGGCCTCGACCGCAGTGCGCGACTTCCGCGGCTTCGTAATTGCCAGCGATGCGGAGAACTTCTCCGTCGGCGCGAACCTGGTGCAGCTGCTGCTGGCCGCGCAGGAGGGAGAGTGGGAGGACGTGGACATGACCATCCGCATCTTCCAGCGGATGACGCAGTGCATCAAGTACTGTCCGCGCCCGGTCGTGGTCGCGCCCTACGCGCTGTGCCTGGGGGGCGGTACGGAGATCTCCCTGCACGGCGCCAGGCGGCAGGCGCATGCCGAGCTTTACATGGGGTTAGTGGAGACCGGCGTGGGGTTGATCCCCGGGGGTGGCGGCACCAAGGAGCTGGCGTTGAAGGCGACGGATCGAGCCATCGCAGCCTTTGGCGACGCGGCGCGCGTCACCATCTCGACTGAGTTGATGGACACTATGAAGCAGGCCTTTGAGACCATCGCGCTGGCGAAGGTCTCCACCTCTGCCGCCGAGGCACGGGCGCTCCACCTGCTGGATGAGGATGATGGAATCACGCTGAACCGCGAGCGACTGCTGCTGGATGCAAAGGCTGCGGCCCAGGCACTGGCCGATGCCGGCTATCAGCCTCCGGTACCGCGCACCGAGATTCCCGCGGCCGGAGAGAGCATCCTGGCCACGCTGAAGCTGGGCGCCTACACCATGCGCGAGGCGGGCTACGCCAGCGACCATGACGTGAAAGTTGCCGGACACGTCGCCAACATCCTCTGCGGCGGGCGAGTGGCCCCGGGTACGCGGATTACGGAGCAGTATTTGTTGGACCTGGAGCGGGAGGCATTCCTGTCCCTATGCGGCGAGCGCAAGACCCAGGAGCGCATCGCCTTCACCTTGAATACCGGCAAGCCGCTGCGCAATTAGCGTGCGGCAGGAGAGTTCCATGCAGGATGCAGTGATTGTCAGCAGCGTGCGTACGGCGGTCGGCAAGTCCGGCCGCGGCACCTTGGCCACGGCGCGGCCGGATGACCTGGCCGCCACCGCGATTGAGGGCGCCTTTGCACGCGTACCCCAGCTCGAGAAGAGCGAAGTCGAGGACGTGGTCCTGGGCTGCGCGCACCCGGAGGCGGAGCAGGGGATGAACGTGGCCCGCATCGCGAGCCTGCGCGCCGGGCTGCCGGTTGAGGTCTCCGCCATGACGGTCAACCGCTTCTGCGCATCCGGCCTGCAGGCCATTGCGCAAGCAGCCGATCGTATCCGTGGCGGTGGCGCCTCGGTGGTGGTCGCGGGCGGGACCGAGTCAATGAGCATGATCCCGATGGGTGGGCATAAGATCAGCGCCAACCCCTGGCTGGTGGATCATCTGCCCGCCACCTATCTTTCGATGGGGCTGACGGCGGAGCGCGTGAGCGAGCGGTATGGTGTCTCTCGCGAAGATGCGGACGCCTTCGCTTTGGCGAGCCACAACAAGGCTGTCGAGGCGATTGCCGCCGGGCGCTTTACTGAGGAGATTGTTCCCTACGAGTGGACCGAACGAGTGCCGAAGAATGGCTCCGGCAAAGTAGCGGAGCAGAAGCGCAGCTTCAGCGTGGACGAAGGGCCGCGGTCGGACACATCGGCAGTGGCGCTGAGCAACCTGAAACCTGCATTCCACTCGAAGGGCACAGTGACTGCCGGCAACTCGTCCCAGACTTCCGATGGCGCGGCGGCCACCATCCTGATGAGCAGTGAGCGTGCCGCCTCGCTGGGCATGAAGCCCATGGCGCGCTTTCTGGGCTACGCCACTGCGGGCTGCTCGCCGGAGATCATGGGCATCGGCCCGGTGCATGCAGTACCGAAGGCGCTGAAGCTGGCAGGCCTGAAGCTCGAAGACATCGGTCTGGTGGAGTTGAACGAAGCCTTCGCGGCGCAGTCCCTGGCCGTCATCCGCCAGCTTGGTCTGAATCCGGAGATAGTCAACGTAAACGGCGGGGCCATCGCCCTGGGACATCCGCTGGGCTGCACTGGCGCCAAGCTGACCGCCACGCTGCTGCACGAAATGCGCCGGCGCAATATCCGCTATGGCCTGGTGACCATGTGCGTGGGCGGCGGTATGGGTGCTGCGGGCATATTCGAGAACCTGAACTGACGATCCGAGCAAACACAGTTACGTACCTGAGGAGAGCGAACTATGGCAACACTTGCGACCCAACCTACGAGCAGCATCAAGGCCGCGGCCGGCGGCAGCTTTCTGCTGGAGGAGCGCACCCCGCAGGAGGTCTTCACCCCGGAGGACTTCACGGACGAGCAGCGGCAGATCGCCGAGACCGCCTCCGAGTTCGCGCAGAAAGAGATCCTGCCCGTTGCGGACGCTATCGAGGCGAAGGACTACAAAGTGAGCCGCGCGCTGCTGAGCAAAGCGGGCGAGCTGGGCCTGATGGCCACCGACACTCCGGAGGAGTACGGCGGCCTGGCCATGGATAAGGTGACCTCTGCCATCGTAGGCGAGAAGCTTTCCGTCAACGGCAGCTTCGCCACCACCTTCAGCGCGCACATCGGCATCGGCATGCTGCCGATCATCTGGTACGGCACCGCGGAGCAGAAGAAGAAGTACCTGCCCAAGATGGTGACCGGAGAGTGGGTAGGCGCTTACGCGTTGTCGGAGGCCTCGTCCGGCTCCGATGCGATGAGCCTGCGCACGCGCGCCGTGCTCTCCCCGGATGGGCAGCACTACATCCTGAACGGGGAAAAGATGTGGATCACCAATGCCGGATTTGCGGACCTCTATACCGTGTTCGCGAAGATCGATGGCGAGAAATTTACAGCATTCCTGATCGAGCGGGAAACGCCTGGCTTCGCCATCGGCAAAGAGGAGCACAAGCTTGGCATCCGCGGGTCTTCCACCTGTCCGCTGATCCTTTCCGACTGCAAGGTGCCGGCAGCCAACGTACTGGGTGAGATCGGCAAGGGCCATCACATCGCGTTCAACATCCTGAACATTGGCCGCTTTAAGCTGGGAGCCAGCGCCATCGGCGGTGCCAAACACTCGCTCGCCAACGCGGTGCGCTACGCCAAGGAGCGCAAGGCCTTCGGTAAGTCGATCAGCGAATTCGGCCTGATTCAGCAGAAGTTGGCGGAGTCGGCGACCGGCATCTACGTGGGAGAGAGCATGGCCTACCGGGCTGTAGGCATGATCGACGCCGCCCTGGCCACGCTCGAGGGAGAGGCGGCAACGAACCCGCGCGAGATCCAAAAGAAAATCGAGGAGTACGCGGTCGAGTGCTCCATGCTGAAGGTCTGGGGGTCGGAGATGCTGGACATGGTCGTTGACCACTCCCTGCAGATCTTTGGCGGCTATGGGTATGTCGAGGAGTATCCGGCAGAGCGCGCGTATCGCGATTCGCGCATCAACCGCATCTTCGAAGGCACCAATGAGATCAATCGGCTGATCATTACCGGCTTCCTGATGAAGCGCGCCGCCACCGGCCAGCTGCCGCTGATGAGTGCGATCAAGCAGCTGATGAGCGATGTGATGCAGCCGCCTTCGTTTGACGGCGCAGACACCTCCGACGATCCGCTGGCAGAGGAGACGGCACTGCTCGCGAATCTGAAGAAGATCGCCCTCTTCTGCTCCGGCGCAGCCTCGCAGAAGTACATGCAGGCGCTGGTCGATCAGCAGGAGATCATGGGCGATCTGGCGGACATCACGATGGCGGTCTTCGCGCTTGAATCGGCACTGCTCCGCGCGCGCAAGCTGGGCACCACTCCGCAGGGCCAGACCCAGGCTAAGACCGCGCGCGCAATGGTGACGCTCTACGCTGCGGATGCGCTTGCAGTGGCGGAGAAGGCGGCGCGCCGCGTGCTGGCTGCCGTTGCCGAAGGCGACATGCTGCGCACCCAATTGGCGATTCTTCGCCGGCTGCTGAAGCACACCCCGGCAGACACCATCGCGCTGAGCCGGATGGTAGCCGCGCGGCAGCTGGAGGCCGGCGGATACCGGCTCTAGCAACAAGCGCCAACACCGGAGGGGCGCAGGCCGAGCTGGCTTGCGCCCCCTCCGCGCTTTTTAGGACAGCGTGCGGGTCTTCAGGTCCAGGGTGAAGGCATCATCCGGAGTCTTGGTTGCGCTGCCGTCTTCGGCCGGATGGAACTCCAGCCGCAGTGTGGTTGCGTTCACCACGATGCGTAAGTAGCCGAAGTGGGTGTCGTCATAGCTCACCAGGCTCAGCGAATCATCCATCGCCATTGGCGTGCGGATCGCGTTGCCACTGGGCATAGTGCGCATCTTCACCAGTCCATGACCGCCCATGCCTGAGACGAGGTAGGGGATAGTCTGCCCTGCGACGACGCGGGTGTAACGCTGGTAGTTGTGTGAGTGCGCCGAGAGCACCACGTGCGGCCAGAAGCCGGCCTTGGTCGCCGCATCATCCATATCCTGCAGCATGCGAGGACTCCCGCCATGGTTGACGCCGCCGGTAAAGGGCGGATGGTGCACCGCGACGATGACGGCGCCGGTGTACTTGTCGCTCTTTGCGCGAGCGAGCGCGGTCGCTAAATAGGTCAGCTGGTCGTCGTTCAGTGTCGGGCGCGTACCGCCTTCGGTCGAGATGACGCCGGGATCCTCCAGAGTATTGCTGTAAAGGCCGAGAATGCGCACGAACGGAGCCTCGAGCGTGAAGTAGACGCCGGGCTGGGTCATGGCTGTGCGGGTCAAGTTGCCGGCCTCGTCCGTATGCACCGGCTGGGTATTGCAGAAGTTGCGCAGGTAGGCATCGAGCGTCGCGACGGGCTCCTTCGGATACGTAACTCCGTCGTGATTGCCGGGGATGGCGAAGATAGGCGCGGGGTAGTTGCGATACGGCTCGTAAAACTGGTCGTAGTAGTACGCTGCTTCGCCGAAGTTATAGACCACGTCGCCCAGGTGATAAAGAAACGACGGAATATCAGCCGGGTTGTGTTCATCGAAGTCTGCTACCAGCTTGTCTGCGACCAGCGACTGCGTCGAAGGGCCCTTGGTGCTGCCTGAATCGCCCAGCGCATGGAAGACGATCTGCCCTGCGGCCTGGATAGCCGCGACACGCGAAGCCCCCTGCGAACCGAGAGCATCGGCCAACTGCATCCTGGGCTCGGCGGTGGTGCCTCGGGGCCGGGGAAAGGAATCGACCTGGCTTGTCTCTCGCAGCTTCTGGTCGGTGACCGGATTGCGAAAGTTGGTCGGATCCGGGCTGGGCATCGGCTCCGCGAAGACCGGGTCGCCATCCGTCTGCGGTGATGTTGGAGGAGCAGGCTTATGCCCGCGTCGCTGGGTGGGGTGCTTTGCGGACTGGGTCTGTGTGGGTCGCTTGGTCATGGGGGACTCCTGAAGTTTGATTCGTAACCGCGACGCCATTTTGCTCCGTGGATGTGAAGGTGGAGCAAACACCACGGGTCTTTGCGTGTGCCAGATGCAACGACAGCTTCTGGCCGCGGGAACTGCCAGAACAAACGATTGTGATTTGCTCCTCGATGGTCGAGTATGGTGCTCCGGACAGGAGGCAGCGGATGGATCGTCGGGATTTTGTGAGCCGCACTATAAGGATGGCCGCGGCGCTTCCTCTTGCGCGCGGCATTATGTTGGCGGACGAAGGCGTTCCTGAAACGGCGCCCGATGTGAGTGAAGCCGCGCGCTTTCCGGATGGCTTCCTGTGGGGGATGGCCACGGCTGCGTACCAGGTCGAAGGTGCATGGAACGTGGATGGAAAGGGTGAATCCATCTGGGATCGCTTCTCGCATACGACGGGGAAGGTCAAAGGAGCGGCCACGGCGGACGTGACGTGCGATCAGTACCATCGCTACCCGGAAGACATCGCCATCCTGAAGCAGCTGCACCAGCGCAGCTACCGCTTCTCCATTGCATGGTCCCGCATTCAGCCCAGCGGCACCGGGGCACCGAATCAGAAGGGCCTGGACCACTACAGCCGGCTGGTCGATGCGCTGCTGGCCGCAGATATCCGCCCATTCTGCACGGTCTACCACTGGGACCTCCCGCAGGCGCTGGAAGATCGCGGCGGCTGGCCCAATCGCGACCTTGCCGGCTACTTCGCAGACTACGCCGGCATGCTTGCCAAGCATCTGGGCGACCGCGTGACAGTGTGGGCACCCTTCAATATGCCGTGGACGTTCGCCTACCTGGGCTATGGTGCCGGTGTGTTCCCGCCGGGCAAAGCGAGCTATGAGCAGTTTCTCCGCGCAGCCCACACCATCGCGCTGGCGCAGAGCGATGCGCTGCGGTCGATGAAAGCAGCATCCTCGAAGGCGACCGTCGGGAGCGCATATGGGATGGCTCCCGCCTATCCGAAGACGGATAGCGAAGCAGATAAGGCGGCAACGGCACGGTACCACGCCATGAACAATGTCTTTTTCCTGCACGCCGCAATGCACGGCGAGTATCCAAAGGCCTTTGTAGGCGGCACGCCCTATGAGGCGATGGGCTTTCAGCCGGGCGACGAGAGGCGGCTGAAGGCACCACTGGACTGGGTGGGCTTTCACTACTACACACGTCGCATCGTCTCCGACCCTGGCGGCGCGGGCACTGCAGGAGGCGCACAGTTTGGCACAGAGACAGAGCTTGACGGCGGCGGAGCCGGGAGCCGTGATCGTTACACGCGCTTCCATGCGGAGATGTCGACCGAAGGTCCGCTGACCGATGCGGGCCTGGAGGTGTGGCCGCGCGGCATCCACGATCTGGTGATGCAGATCTCCGCCGAGTACGACCATCCCATCATCGAGATTACGGAGAGCGGCTGCAGCTACCTCGACACACCGAACGAGAGCGGGCGGGTTCCGGACACCCGCCGAATCGAGTTCTTCCGCAGCTATCTGGCCGAGCTGGCACGCGCCATTCAGGACGGTGCGCGGGTTCGCTCCTATCACGCGTGGAGCCTGCTGGATAACTTCGAGTGGGCGGATGGCTACACGCAGCGCTACGGACTGACCCTATGTCGACTTTCGCAGCCAGAAGCGGACGGTCAAGGACTCCGGACTCTGGTACGGCCAGGTAGCAGCGACCAATCGTCTGAAATCCTAGAAGCGCTACTGCATGTTGCTCTCCTGCTTTAACGGCAGGTCGTTGGAAGAGCCACCGACCATGAAGGTATAGGCGCCCGGCAGCAGCTTCCAGCCCTGCTGCTCATCGTAGATGGACAGGTACTTGGGATCGATGCTGACGGTCACCTCTTTGCTCTGGCCGGGCTCGAGAGCGACGCGACTCCAGCCCACCAGCCGCTTCGGAGGCTCGGCGGCGGCAGCTGGAAGAGCTGCGTACACCTGCGCGATCTCTGTGCCGGCGCGCTGGCCGGTGTTGGTCACTGTAAAAGTGACGTTATTGTGGTCACCCTGACCCAGCTTCAGCCCGGAGTAGCGATAGCTGGTGTACGACAGCCCGAAGCCGAAGGGGAACAGGACTGGCTTGTTCTCTGCGTCGTACCACTTGTAGCCGACCTTCAGACCCTCGTCGTAGTGGACGCTGAAGGTGGGTGCGCTCAGCACTTCGTGCGCAACCGCGTCTCGTCCGCTCCGGTCCGGCGGCATCACCAGCTTCGGATGCGGCAGGTCGGCCACGCTGCGCGGAAAGGTCATGGGCAGCTTCGCGCTCGGGTTGACGCTTCCGAACAAGACATTCGCCACCGCGTCAGAGCCGGCACTGCCTGCATACCAGGCCTCCACCACGCCGCTCACCTTGTCCAGCCAGGGCATCGTGACGGCCGTGCCGGATTCAAGCATCACGATGGTGTGCGGATTGGCTGCGGCGACCTGCTCGATCAGCGCATCCTGATTGTCTGGCAGCGTCAGGTCGGACAGGTCCATGCCCTCGCTCTCCCACTGATATGCGAAGACGATGGCGACGTCCGCGTCCTTGGCCGCAGCCGCAGCCTGCGCCGGATCACTCCCCCCGTAACGCACCGTGACGCCCGGGGCTTTGGCCGCGATCGCTTTCAACGGCGATGTGGGGAACCAGACATGCGCCTGCCACTTGGCGGGCGGCTGGCCGGGAGGATCCACCTGGGCGGACCCGCCGCCGGAGATCATGCCGGTGTCGGCATTCAGCCCAAGGATGGCGATGGAGTGTACCCGCGCCGGATCGAGCGGCAGGAGCTGCGGCTGATTCTTGAGCAGCACGATGCTCTGCTCCTCGATCCGCTGGGCCACGGCCAGATCGCCCGCAACATCGACCACGCTCTTCTGGGCAGGGTGATCGACCAGGCCGGCGGCGAACTCCGCGCGGAGGACGCGGCGCGCGTGGTCGTCGATGGCACTGAGCGGCACCTGGCCTGCCTGGACAGCTTTCCCCATCGCCGGGCCGAAGAAGTCGTCCAGCGGCTCTTCATTGTCCAGCCCGGCGGCGGATGCCTTGGCCGTGCTGTGCGTCCCACCCCAGTCAGAGAGCACGAAGCCTTTGAACTTCCACTCGTTCTTCAGCACATCCGTCAGCAGGTACTTGTTCTCGCAGGCGAAGTCGCCGTTTACCGCGTTGTAGCTGCACATCACCGCGGCGGGATCGCCGAGCTTCAGACCAATCTCAAACGCCAGCAGATCGCTCTCGCGCAGCGCGCGCTTGCTGATGATCGAGTTCACCTCATTGCGCCCGCTCTCCTGGTCATTGACGGCGTAGTGTTTAATATCGCCGATGACGTGCTGGGCCTGCTCGCAGCGGATGCGGTTGCCCACCAGCGTCCCGGCCAGGACGGGATCTTCGCCCATATATTCGAAAGTGCGGCCGTTGCGCGGCTCGCGCGTGACGTTCACACCGCCGCCCAGCGTCATGTTGTAGCCCTGTGCGCGCAGCTCGCGGCCAATCAGCGCGCCGTAGTCGCAGGCCGCCTGCGGATCCCAACTGGAGGCGGAGGCCAGATTGGAGGGCAGCGCCGTCGAATAGCGACCGTTCTCCGCGCTACTGCGCACGCCGTATGCTGCGTCGCTCATCTGGATCATCGGAATGCCAAGCCGCTTCACCCCCAGCACAAAGCCGGCCCCACCATTGCCAAGGTAGGCGTTAGGTCGGGGCTTGCCCCACCCGGGCATGCCGTTGCCGTGCATCAGCTCGATCTTCTCCGCAAGTGTCATCTGCTTCAGCACCATGTCCGCGCGCTCGTCGGGCGAGAGCCCCGGCTGCGTCCAGGGCTGCTGGACTGGGGGCTGCGTATCCGGAGCTGGCTGGTTGTGTACACGATGCTGGGCAGCGAGAGAGCTGCTGCAGAGGGAGGCGGCAAGGAGGAGCAGAGTACAAGGCTTGATCATGTCGAGGAGAGAACCCGTCCTGTTTTCAGTGGCACCATCATAGACAAACGTTCCCGCCGCTGTGCGCGCTCGGCCAAGTCTGCTTCCCAATTGAGCTTCGGCCGTTGATCTTACGGAAGATGTGGCCATCGGAAACGATCCATCGCGAGGCAGCGCCGAGCCTATCGGCAACTGGCTGTTGTTGATGCGAATGGAAGATTCCCTTGGTCATGAGAAATTCATAAGCGGTTCTCCGGGTCGTCACAGCGCGCGTGAGACAACGGGTGCGGTCGCGATGTGGCGCCCGTGGTCTCGCCTTCTCTGGATGAGCAAGGCTTAGTCTGCGTGCGCCGGCGCGTACCGCGCGTCTTGGCTCGCCGGGCCCTCCGGCGTGGTCGCAGTCCCCGCACACACCGTAGGAACGGAGATCCATCCATGAATTCGAAGCACATCTCTCGCCGCAGGCGAATGGGACGCAGCGCCCTGTCTGCCAGCATCTTTGCCGGAGTCCTCGCCGTGAACGCACTTCCTGTCCACGCCCAGATCAACACCGGGCTTCCGCAGGTGCTGAGCACCGGGCAGACGATCACGCCGCTAGCACCCCGCGAAGCGCGTTATGAGCCGCTGAAAACGGGACTGGCCGACAATGAGACCTACACCGTCGGCCAGGCCGTGACGACGGTCGTCAGCCCGGACCACAAGACCCTGCTGGTGCTGACCACTGGCTACAACCTCTCGAACTTCACCACCGGCGCGCAGGCGGGTCAGACCAACCCAGCCGACTCCTCCGAGTGGATCTTCGTATTCGACATCACCGGCCGCAATCCAATCCAGACGCAGGCCATTCCGATTGCGAACACCTACAGCGGTATCGTGTTCAACCCCAACGGAAAAGAGTTCTACGTCAGCGGCGGCGTCAACGATTCCCTGCACAGCTATGCGGTGACCAACGGCAAATGGGCCGAGGTGGGTACAGGCGTCTCCCTGGGACACAAGGCCGGCATCGGCCTGATCACGCCTCCGGAAGCAGCAGGCTTGGCTGTAACCGCATCCGGCGACCGCCTGGTGATTGCCAACTACGAGAATGACAGCATCAGCGTGCTGACCCGTGTGAATGGCGCGTGGTCCAAGACGGCTGAGCTGGATCTGCGCCCCGGCGTGATCGATGCCGCAAACGCCACCGGCGTTCCGGGCGGCGAGTTCCCCTACTGGGTCACCATCAAAGGCAACAGCACCGCGTACGTCACCAGCATTCGTGACCGCGAGGTGGTCGTGGTCAACATTGCCGGCACGACGCCGTCCGTAGTGACCCGCATCAAGCTGCCGGGCAGCCCCAACCGCATGGTCCTGAAGGCCGACGGAAGCAAGCTGTACGTGGCCCAGGACAACAGCGACTCCGTAGCCGTGATCAACACCGCCTCCAATGCGGTGGAGGACGAGATCAAGGTCACCGCACCTACCTCGGTCTATCCGAACAAGAAGGGCTTCCACGGCGCGAACACCAACAGTCTGACCCTCTCGCCAGACGAGAAGACGCTTTATGTCACCAATGGCGGCGAGAATGCCGTGGCCGTGGTTGAGCTGAGCGACGTCGCCGGCAACAGCGAAGTCGAAGGGTTGATCCCGACTGGCTTCTATCCCAACTCCATCAGCACCAGCGCCGACGGCAAGTTTCTCTACATCGTCAACGGAAAGAGCGCTACCGGCCCCAACCCGCTGAACTGCGTCGGCAATGCACAGATCAAGGTGGAAGGCTGCAACAACGGCGACTTCTACATCTGGCAACTGACCAAGGCCGGATTCCAGAGCCTGCCCACTCCGTCGAACGGTGAGCTTCGCCAGCTGACCAGACGGGTGGCCAAGAACAACCACTGGGATCGCGATCTGAATGATGAGCAGCAGGATACGATGGCCTTCCTGCACAAGCACATCAAGCACGTGATCTACATCATCAAGGAAAACCGCACCTACGATCAGATCCTGGGCGACCTGGAAGTCGGTAACGGCGATCCCACGCTCACCCAATTCCCTGAGGCGAACACGCCGAACTTCCATCGCTTCGCGCGCAACTTCGTCGACTTCGACAACTTCTATGACACGTCCGACGTGAGTGGCGATGGCTGGCCCTGGTCAACCTCTGCCCGCACCACGGACGTGATCGAGAAGGAGATCCCGCCGAACTACGCCGGCCGTGGTCTGGACAACGACTCAGAGGGCACGAACCGCAACCTGAACGTGGGCTACGGCAACATCGCCAAGCGGGCTGCCGCCAACCCCCTGGATGGCACTGACCCGAACGTGCTGCCCGGCACCGCAAACGTGGCTGCACCCGATGCCGAGGATGAGAAGGGCAAGGGCGAGGGCTACCTGTGGAACCAGGCCTTGCGTGCCGGACTTACCGTCCGGGACTACGGCTTCTTCCTGGATATCTCCCGCTACAACCTGCCTGCCCCGTACACGGCACTCAGCCTTCCCGAGCTGCCCAACCCGGCAGCGACGAAGACGCAGGTTGCGTTCTCCAGCAATCCGGTTCTGCGCAAGTACACGGACAAGTACTTCCGTGGCTTCGATCAGACCTTCCCTGACTACTTCCGCTACCAGGAATGGCTGCGCGAGTTCAAGGGATATGAGCAGAGCGGCCAGCTGCCCAGCCTGGAGCTGCTGCGTCTGCCCCACGATCACTTCGGCAACTTCTCCATCGCCATCAACGGCGTGAATACGCCGGAGCTGCAGATCGCTGACAACGACTATGCGGTAGGCCTGGTGGCAGAGACCATCGCCAACAGCAAGTTCAAGGACGATACGCTGATCTTCGTCATCGAGGATGACGCGCAGGATGGCGGCGACCACGTGGACGCGCACCGCAGCACGGCCTTCATCGTAGGGCCGTATGTGAAACATGGCTCAGTTGATTCCACCCGCTACAACACCGTGGACATGCTGCGCACCATGGAAGACATCCTCGGCATCGGCCACCTGAACATCAACGACGACAGCGCGGTGCCGATGGCGAATGCCTTCGACACGGAGCAGCGTTCGTGGAAGTTCAAGGCGATCCCGTCGGACTACCTGAAGCAGACCACACTGCCCATCAAGTTCGACGCAACCAACAGCGCGGAAGCCACCCTGAAGCCGCTGCACGATGGGGCGTGGTGGGCTGCCCAGACCAAAGGCATGGACTTCCAGGTGGAAGATCACCTGGACACGCCGAAGTTCAATCGTGTTCTGTGGCAGGGCACGATGGGCAATGTGCCATACCCGTCCCAGCGTAGCGGGGCGGATCTGCGGATCAATCGCCAGCAGTTCCTCCAGCGCGTCCGCCAGGATGCCACGCAGCGTGCCGGCAGCAACGGCCTGACACGCGGCGCGGGAGAATAAAGGCAGCACGCTTCCTCAGCACACAGCGGGAACTTACCCACTCAGGTAAGTTCCCGCTGTCTTATCACGCAAAAAAACGAAAGCGACCCAATGCTCGCGCGCCGCTCGCTATGCCATCTGCCAATCTCGATTGCCACCACAACCGCGCTCTGCTGCCTGGCCAGCACTGCGCATGCGCAGGTGGACCGCGCCGCCTTGAGCGGCATCGTCACTGACCAGCAGCAGCGGGTCCTGCCCCAGGCTCGCATCGTCGCGCAGCAACAGGACACCGGGCTCGAGCGTTCGACCGTCTCCTCCGCTGACGGCCGCTACTCGATTCCCGAGCTGCCTGTGGGCAGCTATACGGTCACTATCAGCCACGCCGGCTTCGAGGCTGAACGCTTCTCGAGTGTGCCCGGAACCAGCGGACACACCAGTACTTTGAACGCTTCATTACGTGCCGCCTCCGCAGGCGTCGAGCAGGTCAAAGTCTCGGCCGCGGTGGTGGATGAGGACCGTACCTCGAATACGCTGGGCGCGCATGTGGAGCGCAAACAGATCGATGAGCTTCCGGTGAATGGCCGGAACTGGTCCACCCTGACAGCCTTGGTGCCGGGCGCGGTCGACACCGGTGGAAGCAACCAGCGCACCATCCGCTTTGCGGGCCGCGGTCTGGACGACAACAACTTCACCTACGACGGCGTGGACGCAACGAACATCGTGAATCAGGCGCAGCAGCCATTCGTGCGGCTGGCCATCCCCACGGATTCCATCCAGGAGTTTCACGTCAGCACGGCGCTGTTCACAGCAGAGAATGGCAGCACGCCAGGCGGTCAGGTAGCAGTCGTCTCCGGCAGCGGAACCAACCAGTTGCACGGGGGACTGTTCGACTTTGTGCGCAACAGCGCGCTCGATGCGCGCGAGCCGATTGACAAGCTGAACCCGAACAAGCCGGATTTCACGCTGAATCAATTTGGGGGGCGGCTGGGCGGACCGCTGGTGCAGGACCGCACCTTCTACTTCTTCACCTACGAAGGCCTGCTGCAGTCCCTGGCGCAAACGCTGCCCGGCTTTGTGCCCAGCGACGCGTTCCGTGCTGCGGTGGCGGCCGCCTCGCCCGCGTTGGCGCCGGTGCTGGCCGCGTATCCGCATGGGCAGCGCGCCGTCAGCGCAAACGTAGCCGAGTTCGTTGGACAGGGCACGCAGCGGGATCAGGAAGACTCCGGCATGGTGCGCCTGGATCATCGCTTCAACGTACGCGACACCGCCACCATCCGGTTTAACTTCGATGCTGCACTCAGCGAGATTCCATTGGCCGGGAGCGGAGCATACCTCGAAGACCGGCAGCAGATCCGCTCGCGTCCAGTGAACGGGGCTATGCAGTGGCTGCACATCTTCTCAAACTCGCTGATCAATGAAGCAAAGTTCGGCTTCAATCGCGGCAATGTATACACCACCAACCTGGGCCGGACACAGCTGCCCTACACTGTCGCAGTCTCCGGCTTCACCACGCTCAACAACAATCAGTTCAAGCTGGGCGTCGGTAACTCCTTTTCCTGGATCGACAACCTGACCTGGGTGCACGGCGCGCACACGTTGAAGCTGGGCGGCGAGGTGCGGCGCATCCAGCTGAACCAGGGAAATACGGCGAGCGGCAGCGTCAGCTACGCGTCCGCAGCTGCCTTCGCAGCGAATCAGGTCAGCTCTGCCAGCTATGCCGCAGAGCTGCCGGTGAACGGTCTGCGCAAGACGGCGGTGTACGCCTTTGCCCAGGATGAGTGGCGCTGGCGCAGCAATCTCACGCTGAACCTGGGCGTGCGCTACTCCTTTCTGAACCGCTTCCACGAGGTGCTGGGTCGCGCCATTCCGTTTGACTTCGCTACCTGCGGGCCGCAGGGCTTCTGCGGCGCGGGCGCGGAGTTCAGCCTGCCAAACCTGCTCGACGTGGACCCGCGTGTCGCTGTGGCATGGTCGCCGGCGTGGCTCGGCGGGCAGACGGTGATACGTGCAGGCTTCGGCCTGTACCACGGAGACGGCCAGCTGGACGACCAGAACCTACCCATCAACAATGAAGTCGCTCGCTACTCGCTGAGCTCGAAGACGATTTCCGGGCTGAGCTTTCCCATTACGCCCTATCTGGCGAACACGCCCGGAATCGTCAGCCCGCGCGAGCAGGATCGTCGTCGTCGCGACAGTTACGTATTGCAGTGGGGTGTATCAGTCGAGCAGCCGCTGAGCCACGATCTGCTGGGCACCATCAGCTATGTAGGCAGCAAGGGCACAGACCTGCTGACCACTTCCTACATCAACCTGATCGACCCGGCCACCGGGCTGCGCCCTTACTCCGGCTTCGGCCAGGTGGAGTATCGCGGCAACAGCAACAGCAGCAGCTACCAGGCAATAGTGTTGAGTGTGCAGCGCAGCTTTACCCGCGGGCTAATTCTGCAGTCGCACTGGATGCTGGCCCATGCCATCGATGAAGGCGCGGCGGGTGGTGGCGACTCCGACTTCCCGCAAAACCCCGCATGCCAAGCATGCGAGCGCGCCTCCAGCGACTTCGACGCGCGGCAGACCTTCAGCGCCAACGCACTCTATTCGCTGCCCTATGGCAGCCAGCGCTCATGGCGCGGAGGCGCGGCGCCGGTGCGCGCGCTCTTCGGCAACTGGGACGTGACTACCATCCTCTCTGCCCGGACTGGGCTGCCGGTAAATGTAACGATCGATCGATCCAGCGGATCCATCGCGACCGGGTACACCATCAATCAGCGTCCGGACCGCGTGGCTGGGGTTCCGCTCTATCCTGCCGCGGGTTCGTCCGTGCAGCACTGGTTGAACCCTGCCGCGTTCGCGATACCGGCGAATGGCAGCTATGGCACGCTCGGCCGCAATGCGGTACGCGGTCCCGGGCTATGGCAGTCAGACCTCGGCGTGGGCCGCCGCTTCCCGGTGACGGAGCAACTGCAGATGCAGTTCCGCGCAGAGTTCTTCAACATGTTTAATCGTGCCCAGTACGGGCTGCCGCTGGCGGACGTCTCTTCGGCCGGGAACTTCGGGCAGATCATCGCCCCGGTCAACACCGGCCCGGTAGGCACGGGAACACCGCGTCAGATTCAGTTCCTGCTGCGCGCTACTTTCTAAGGGCGTAGCAGGACTGCGAGGTTGAGGCGCTGATCCGTTTGCGGGAACTTACTCTGACCAACGGCGGAAGATGAGTGAGCCATTGGTGCCGCCGAAGCCAAAGGAGTTCGACAGCGCATACTCGGTGTCTATCTTCTGAGGCGTGTTGGGCACATAGTGCAGCTCACAGGCCGGATCCTGGTTGACCAGGTTGGTGGTCGGCGGGGCGAGCTGATTCTGTAGCGCCATCACCGTGATGCCGGCTTCCAGCCCGCCTGCTCCACCCAGCAAGTGGCCAGTCATAGATTTGGTCGAGCTGACCAGCATCTCTCCCCGAAGCGCGCGCTCGCCGAACAGCGTCTTCATGGCCGCTGATTCCAGCGCATCGCCCAGTGGGGTCGAGGTGGCATGTGCATTCACGTAGCCGATCTTGTCCGGGGAGAGGTCAGCAGACTTGAGCGCGTTGTGCATCGCGCGGAAGCAGCCCTCACCCTCGGGCGCCATTCCAGTCATGTGATAGGCGTCCGAGCTCATGCCGTAGCCCACAATCTCTGCCAATACCTTCGCGCCGCGCGCCTTGGCATGCTCCAGCTCTTCGAGGATCAGGATGCCGGCGCCTTCGCCCACCACAAACCCGTCACGGTCCGTATCGAAAGGCCGGCAGGCGTGCTCCGGATCGTCGTTGCGCGTGGACAGTGCCTTCATGGCGGCGAATCCACCGACGCCCATCGGCGTGATGGCAGCCTCCGCGCCGCCCGCGATCATGACGTCCGCGTCGCCGCGCTCGATGGTGCGGTACGCATTGCCAACCGAGTGCGCGCTGGTGGTGCAGGCCGTCGCCGTAGCCTCGTTCGGCCCCTTGGCGCCGTAGCGAATGCTGACCTGGCCAGCGGCCAGGTTCACGATTGCTGCAGGGATGAAGAAGGGAGAGATCTTACGCGGGCCGCCGTTCAGCATGTTGCTGTGCTCGCGCTCGATGATGTCGAATCCACCGATGCCGGAGCCGATATGAACGCCGATGCGCTCGGCGTTCTCCGGGGTAACGACGATGCCGCTGTGCTGCATGGCTTCCGCAGTGGCGGCCAGAGCGAAGTGAATGAACCGCGCCATCTTGCGCGATTCCTTCTTGTCGATGAACTGCAGTGGGTCGAAGTTCTTGACCTCCGCGGCGAAGGTCACAGGGAAGCCCGTTGTATCAAAACCGGTGATCGGGGCCATCCCGCTCTTTCCGGCCAACAGATTGGTCCAGAGCTCAGGAGCCGTATTCCCCGGTCCCGCAATCAGCCCCAGTCCCGTCACCACGACTCTTCGATCGCAACGCAAGCTTACTTGCCGCCTTTCGCATGCTTCTCGATGTACTCGGTCGCATCCTTCACAGTCTTGATCTTCTCGGCATCCTCGTCCGGAATCTCCAGATCGAAAGCCTCTTCAAACTGCATCACCAGCTCTACGACATCGAGCGAGTCCGCGCCCAGGTCTTCCTGGAAAGAGGCGCTGGGGGTGACCTCGGCCTCATCCACCTGCAGTTGCTCTACGATGATCTGCTTTACCTTCTCGTCCACTGCTGCCATGCGCGTCTCCTCACCCTCAAACAAAGAACTTGAAAATGCATCCTTTTGAGACTATCAGCACCCGATGAAAGCACACACGTGCCCCTGACCCCGCGCGGGGCAGATAATCACCCAGAATCTCCAAGTCTACTGAGGGGCTGAGGGGGTGTAAAGGCAGGCGCGGCGCCCTGGTTTCCATGCGCGGCGG
This sequence comes from uncultured Acidobacteriaceae bacterium, assembly GCA_964252395.1. Taxonomy (GTDB): domain Bacteria; phylum Acidobacteriota; class Terriglobia; order Terriglobales; family Acidobacteriaceae; genus KBS-83. The sequence goes on from CAXUMX010000008.1 coordinate 59,192, forward strand.
TCGACGCTGCCGGTACATTCAGAAAGAGTCATCGACCATGCATTTGCTGCTGCTGCTCGCGATGTCTGCCCTGGGTCTGGCGCTCGGTCTGGCCTTCGGTTATTTGCTGGCTGAGCGGCGCCGAGGTACGCTGCTGGACGTTCTGCGCAATGAGCTAACGGCTGCGCAGACACGAGCTGCCACAGCAGAGGCGAGGCTCGAAGCCGAGCGGGCGGCCACGGAAGAGAAGCTGGCCCTGCTTGACGATGCGCGCGACCGCATGAGCCATGAGTTCCGCTCGCTCGCCAATGACGTTTTGGAGGAGAAGTCGCGGCGCTTCGCCGAGCAGAACCAGACCAGCCTGGGCCAACTGCTGGACCCCCTCAAGACTCGCTTGAAAGACTTCCAGGAAAAGGTTGACGCCGTCTATGTGCAGGAGAGCAAGGACCGCAGCGCACTTGCGCAACAAGTCAGCACACTGCTGGAGATGAACCACAAGCTGGCGGAGGAGGCACGCGAGCTGACCCAGGCGCTGAAAGGATCAAGCAAGCGCCAGGGCGACTGGGGCGAGATGGTGCTGGAGCGCATTCTGGAGTCCGCCGGCCTGCGCCCCGGGCACGAGTACGTGATGCAGCAGAACATTCCGCGCGGCGACGGTACGCGCGCGCAGCCGGACGTCATCGTCTTTCTGCCCGGCCAGCGAACGCTGGTGGTGGATGCGAAGGTATCGCTGGTGGATTACACGGCGCACTGCGCCGCAGAGAGCGAGCCGGCGCGCCAGGCGGCAGCGGCACGACACACCGCATCGGTGCGGGAACATATCCGCGGCCTGGCGGGGCGCAACTACCATCGCCTGCCTGGCCTGGAGACGCTGGATTTTGTCATCCTCTTCGTGCCCATCGAGCCGGCATTCATGCTCGCGCTGGAGCACGACAGCGAACTGTGGGTGGACGCATGGCGTCAGAACATTCTGCTGGTCAGCCCCAGCACATTGCTGTTCGTGGTGCGCACGGTTGCGCACCTGTGGCGGCAGCAGGAGCAGGCGCGCAATGTGCAGGAGATTGCCGCCCGGGGTGCAGAGCTCTACGACAAGTTCGCCGGCTTCGTCGACGACCTCAGCAAAGTGGGTGGGCGACTGGAGCAGGCCCGCAGCGCCTACGACGCTGCCTTCGACAAACTGACCCGCGGCCGTGGAAACCTGGTCAGGCAGGCGGAGATGCTGCGCGAACTGGGCGTTCAACCGTCCAAGGATCTCCCATCCGCACTGACGCAGAGAGCAGAGGATGACGGCGCATGGAGAAATGGGGTTGTGAAGGAAACATTACCCCTGGTTGAAGGCGAAGAGGCAGCGGACGGAACGCGCACAGTGTGCGAGTGACCTTTCGCATTGCATTGCGTTGGAGCGGCCGCGGATTATGGCCGTCACGGTCCGGCGCAAGCCATCCCTCGAAGGTGGCTTGCCAAGCGGGCTCCGGCTCGGTAGCATCGCGAATAGAAACCGGCCTGCAAAGCAGGTGTGGAGCTAACGCTGGTAGAACCTATACTCATTGAACAGGGACTCGACTCGAATAATTGGCTCGGTGTGCAGTGTCCGCCAGTCCGGAATGCCTAAAGAGCTGCGGAGAGTCCCACCGTCTTAGGACGGGTTCACCAGCGCGCACTGCACGGCCCCGTGGGTCGGTTTTGTTTTCCCCTCTTCCTGCCTTCTCGCTCGCGAGGCCTTTGCGTTAAGCATGTACCCTCGCTTCCTACAGTTCGGTCTGCTGGTTATCTCCACCTACGGTGTTCTCGCGCTGGTGGCGGCTTTGTGCTTCGCATCGCTTTGGACCCGGATTGCGCGACGCACCGGTCTCGCCGCGGGCGAACACGCATCGCTGATCGTGACTCAGCTCCACACCACTGCACTGCTCAGCGTGACTGCGCTCTTCGTGGGAGCACGGATCGCCGTGGTCGCCGCCAACTGGCGCACCTTCCTGGAGGCGCCGCTGCTTGTGCTGCTGGCTGGAACACTGCACACCGGCTCTGCGGCATGGTGGGGACTGCTGCTGGCCATCACGGCCGGATGCCTCTCCCTACGCAACGACGGCCTTCCGCTGCTACCCTCGCTCGACGCTGCCGCGCCTGCGCTTGCGGTTGCCGCCGCGGTGCTGGACATGGCAGACTTCGCGGCCGGCTCGCAATACGGCTCGCCCACGCAGCTGCCCTGGGCCGTGACCTATACCAGCCGCTTCGCCGCCCGCACCACCGGGGTGCCGCTGGGCGTGCCGCTGCATCCGGTGCAGATCTACGCTGCGCTTGCGCATTTCTCCATGGCTGTTCTGCTAATCGCACTGTTGCGGCAAGGGCGACGCTCGAGGGAGGTCTTCGGCATCGGGCTCTTCGCGGAGGGCGCGCTGCGCTTTCTTCTGGCACCCCTGCACGGCACCTACGCAGACGCAACCGCGCTGCTGCACGTGGTTACACCCCAGCAGGCGACGGGCATGCTGATGGTGGCAATCGGCGGAGCGTTCTGGCTGCGGCGTAAGCAGCACAACGATGCCCAGGTAGCTGCCCATGTCTGATACGCCGCCGATCGAGGATGCCGAGCTTACAGACGAGCGCTGGCTGGAGGTTCCGGCCGACGCTGCGGGACGCCGGCTGGATCAGTTTCTGGTAGACGCACTGAACGTCAGCCGCGCGCGTGTGCAGTGGCTCTTGTCGGAAGACAAGGTGATGCTCGATGCGAAGTCACCGAAGCCAAGCCTGAAGCTGCGCGGAGGAGAGCGCCTCCACATTACGGGTGAGACGGAAGCGCGGCCGCTGAAGGCACAGCCCGAGGCCATTACGCTCGACATTGTGTACGAGGATGGCGACTTGGCTGTGGTGAACAAGGCTGCCGGCATGATGGTGCATGCGGGCGCCGGCTCCACCGATGACGAGCGCAATCGCGGCACGCTGGTGAACGCCCTGCTCCACCACTTTGAGCAGCTTTCCTCCCACGCAGGCGCTCTGCGCCCAGGCATCGTGCACCGGCTGGACAAGCAGACCAGCGGGCTGCTGCTGGTGGCCAAACATGACAAAGCCCACGCCAAGCTGGCGGATATGTTTGCGCGCCGGCAGGTGCGCAAGAGCTACATTGCGCTGGTCCACGGCGCGGTTGCTGCCGAGACCGGCACCGTCAATGCCGCCATCAGCCGCGATACGGTTCGCCGCACTCGGATGACCACGCGGCGCGATGACGGCCGCACGGCAGTCAGCCACTATCGCGTGCTGGAGCGGATAGAGTCGCGCTTTGGCCGATTCACCTTGCTGGCGGTGCGCATTGAGACCGGGCGCACGCACCAGATCCGCGTGCACCTG
>CAXUMX010000008.1:62519-70878 GCA_964252395.1 uncultured Acidobacteriaceae bacterium
TGGCATCCCTGGGCCATCCCATCGTTGGCGACACACTCTACGGCGCGCCGGCCATTATTCATCTGGCACCCGAGACGGGCCGCCAGCATACGCCGCGACGCCGCGCCACAGCCGAGCCCGTGCCCACACTTCAGTTGCCCCGCAACTTCCTCCATGCTGCTGAACTGGAGCTGGCCCATCCCACCACGGCAAAGCCGCTCGCCTTCCGCGCTCCATTGCCCGCAGAGCTGGCGTTGTTTCTCATTCAACTGACTGACACTTCCGCGTCATTACCCCCGGTAGCCGACCGACTACAATGAGCCCAGCGCCCATGAGCCCTCGCCTTTCTCTCACTCCCCCAGCCTGCGCGCTTTTGCTGCTCGCGAGCCTGGCAATGCCCGCGGTTGCGCAGTCCACTGCGACGCAAGCCGCATCGCCTGCTCCAAACGGTGCTCAGGCGCTGCCGTCGGCTCCGGACGCAGGAACACCCAAGCCGCAGCCCGCATCGGCACCTGCTGCTCCGCCACAGACCCCCTCAGCGCCGGCGCCAACAGCGGCGGCCCCCAGCCCGGCGACCGCCGGGACGGCACCCTCGACCTCCCCTGCACCTGCGTCGGGAACTCCGCAGGAGGGAGCAGCGGCGCCAGGCGACGCAGCCAGCGCGACGGATGAGGGTTACACCATCAAGCGCGACGTCAACGAGGTCAACCTGACCTTCACTGTGACGGATCACCACGGCAAGTTCATCAACAACCTGCAGCAGCAGGACTTCGCGCTGCTGGACAATCAGCGCGCGCCGGCCCAGGTCTATCGCTTCTCGCAGCAGACGAATCAGCCTCTCCGCGTCGGACTCCTGATCGACGCCAGCACCTCCATCCGCTCGCGCTTCCAGTTTGAGCAGCAGGCAGCGACGGAGTTTCTGCTGGATATTCTGCGTCCTCGCACGGACCGCGCCTTCATCATGGGGTTCGATGTCACGTCGTACGTCACGCAGGGCTTCACCAACAATCCCGACCTGCTGGAGACCGGACTGACGCGTCTGAAGCCAGGCGGCGGCACCGCGCTCTACGACGCGGTGTACCACGCCTGCCGCGACCAGATGCTCAATGGCATTCCGCAGCAGGCTGAGGTGCGCAAGGCGCTCATTCTGGTCTCAGACGGAGATGACAACCAGAGCCGCGCCTACCTGGATGACGCCATCAAGATGTGCCAGCGCGCCGAGACCACCATCTTCACCATCAGCACCAACACCAGCCCCAGCCGGGAGCGCGGGGACGAAACACTAAAGAAGATGGCCGTTGCGACCGGCGGCTCCGCCTTCTATCCCCAAAGGCTGGAAGACATCGCGAACGAATTCCACAAGGTGGAAGAGGAGCTGCGGTCGCAGTATCAGATCGCCTACAAGCCTGCCGACTTCAAGGTGGACGGATCGTTCCGCACTATCTACCTGACGGCACTGCGCGGCAGCTATGTGGTGCACACCCGCACTGGCTACTTTGCCCCGAGATAACGCAGCCTTAGGGCCTGTCCGGCAACGGCGGAGCGACAAATCCGCTGTCGTGAACCGCTTCGCTGAATAGCCCGCAGCGCGTGAAGTAGACCGTGCTCGGATCCTTGACGACGATGGCATCGAAAGGCAACGAGCCCGGCGCGCCCAGCTCGATCACTGTGATCTTCGATGTGTTCAGCCCCAGGTCTTTCAGCGTCACACCCCCGCGCAGATAGCGGCCCGCGAACTCCGCCGGGGACAGGTTACGAACGCGTGTAGCAGGGTCGTGTGCGGTCGCGGCGCCCCAGCTCATCTCGTGTTCGGTTAACAGCACGCGCGTGCGAATGACGGAGGAGTCGCGGCGCACCGGTCCCGCTTCGCATGGAGTACTCAGCGAGCCGTCTTTACGCGGCCACTGCCGCGTAATGCGCCAGTAGCCGTCCAGGCCCGCAGGCAGCTGCTCTGCCAGCAGAGCAGCAGAAAAGGTGCCCACCACAGTTGCCAGCAACAGCCGGCTGATCCAGTTCGAACCTCTCATCCCAGCATCTCCAGAAACTCTGCTTCGCTGATCACGGGGACCTTCAGCTCGCGCGCCTTGTCCAGCTTCGATCCCGCATCGTCGCCCGCCAGCACGTAGCTGGTCTTCTTGCTCACCGATCCAGACACGCGCCCACCAGCTGATTCGATGCGCTCCTTGGCCTGCTCGCGGGAGAGATTCGGCAGCGTGCCGGTCAGCACGAATGTCTGCCCCTCCAGCCGCGCGGAGCGCTTGCGCTGCTCCGCTATAAAGGGCAGCCCGGCGGCGCGCAGCCGTCCAATGAGCTCCCGATTGCGCGCCTCGGAAAAGAACTCATGCACTGCGGCTGCAACCCGCGGTCCTACCTCGTGAACGCGCTCCAGCTCCTCCGGACTCGCTGCCATCAGCGCATCCATGGATCCAAACGCCTCGGCAAGCAGCTGCGCCGTGCGCTCACCGACAAAGCGAATGCCGAGGCCGAAGAGCACCCGCGCCAGCGGTGCGCGCTTGGACCGCTCTATCTCGGCGACCAGTGCGTCTGCCGTCTTCTGTCCAATGCGCTCGAGCGTCAGCAGCGTCTCTGCACGCAGGGAGTAGAGGTCCGCGATCGATCGGACCAGCTCACGCTCCATCAGCTGGGTCACGACCGCCTCGCCCAGCCCATCGATGTTCATTACCCCGCGGGAGGCGAAGTGCAGCAGGCTCTCGCGCAGCCTGGCGGGACAGTCCACGTTCACGCAGCGGTAGTCTGCCTCACCCTCGGTCCGAACAATCTCGCTGCCGCACACTGGGCAGTGCGCGGGAAAGTGAAAGGTGCCTTCGCCGCGCGGGTGGTCCTTGTCCTCCACCACTTCAACGATCTTGGGGATGACGTCCCCGCCGCGCTCAACATGTACCCAGTCGCCGATCTTGATTCCCAGCCGCTCGATCTCATCGGCATTGTGCAGCGTGGCACGCGTAACGGTGATGCCGCCGATAGCCACTGCGCTGAGCACGGCGACCGGCGTGAGCTTCCCGGTGCGCCCCACCTGGATGGCGATGTCTTCAAGCCGGGTGATCCCGCCACGCGCGGTGAATTTGTAGGCGACAGCCCAGCGTGGTGCCTTGCCGGTGAAGCCGAGCCGCTTCTGCAGTGCGGCGCTGTTCACCTTGATCACGACACCATCGATCTCATACCCCAGGCCGGCGCGCTGCTCCTCTGCGTTGGCCACAAACGCCTGCAGCTCGTCGAGCGTGTGCAGCGGGCCGGGGTGCGGGTTCACACGAAAGCCTGCTGCCGTCAGTTGATCCAGCGTCTCGGATTGAGTCGCGAAGACGCTCTCCCCCTCGGAGCCGGGCGCCAGTTGCAAGGCAAAGTACGCGTAGAAATCTAACCGGCGCTGCGCCACGATGTTCGGTTCAATGGTGCGGATGGTACCCGCGGCGGCATTGCGAGGGTTGGCAGCCGGGGACTGGCCGAGCGCCTCACGCTCCTGATTCAACTTCAGAAATGCGGCGGTGGGCATCACTACCTCACCGCGCACCTCAAACGGGACGGGCAATCCGCTCCGCTTCAGCGTTTTGGCAGAGATGGAGAGCGGCACCGACCGGATGGTGCGTACATTGCTGGTCACGTCTTCGCCGACACTGCCATCGCCTCGTGTGATGGCACGCGCCAGCGAAGCGGCTCCACCGCTTGAAGCTTCATAGTGCAGGGCGAGTGAAAGGCCATCCAGCTTCAGCTCCGTAACGTAGGCAACTGCGGCATCGCCGGCCAGAGCGCGCACGCGGCGGTCCCAATCGGCCAGCTCCTCCGGCGTGTTTACGTTGTCTAGCGAAAGCATGGGCCGGGAGTGCGCTACCTTGGCGAAGCCCTCCTTCGGCTTGCCGCCTACCCGCTGAGTCGGCGAATCGGGCGTGACCCACTCCGGATGCTCCGCTTCGATCGCCTTCAGCTCACGCATCAATGCGTCGAACTCCGCGTCGTCCAGCTCCGGCGTGTCGAGCACGTAGTACAGGTGCTCATGCCGCCGAATCGTCTCCCGCAGCGCCTCGGTCTTCGCCAGTGTGTGTTGCTTCGTCGCGCGTTCCGCCATCGTGGTGAATTATAGAGAGCCTGCGTGACCCTTCCGACCCGGAAGCAAAACGGCCTCAACCGAGGCGAGGCGAACGACGTGTAGTTTGTTAGCAGACGAACTCATGGAACCCGTCACACACTTTCTTACCGGCGCATGCCTGGGTCGTGCCGGCTTCAACCGGCGTGCGGCCTATGCCACACTGGCGATGACGCTGGCTGCCGAGGCGCCTGACCTGGATGTGCTGTGGAGCTGGCGCGGACCCGTCGCCGGCTTTGAACATCACCGCGGCATCACCCACACCTTCATCGCTGCTCCGGTGGTTGCGGCCGTGGTGACGCTGTTCTGCTATGGGGTACATCGTCTGCGCCGCCAGCCACCATCCGTCGCGCCGCACTGGCTGCGGTTGTGGATCTACGCCTGGCTGGCCACGCTGAGTCACCTGCTGCTGGACTTCACCAACAACTACGGCGTGCGCCCATTCTTTCCATTCCAGCCACGCTGGTACTCCTGGGACATCGTCTTCATCTTTGAGCCGATGCTGTTCGTGCTGATGCTGGGCGGGCTCGTGGTTCCGGGCTTGCTGGGCCTGGCAGATCGTGAGATCAGCAAGAAGCGTGTGGTCTTTCGCGGGCGCGGCTGGGCCATCGCGGCGCTGGTGGGCGTTGCCGTGCTGTACGCCTGGCGCGGTACGGAGCATGCGCGCGCGGTCAGGCTGCTACAGCAGTCTGCGTGGTCTGTAGGGGGATCTGAGCGACCAGTGCTGCGGGTAGCAGCGGAGCCCTTCCCGATCAACCCCTTTCACTGGCAGGGTGTCGTCGAGACGGATCTTGCCTACCAGCTGGCGGACGTGGATACCCGCACCGACACTGTGAATGCGGATGAGACCAGGGACGTGCTTTACAAGCCGCCGGTGACGCCCGCAGTGGCTGCGGCGAAGCAGTCCTGGCTGGGACGGGTTTACCTGGACTGGTCACAGTTCCCCCTGGTTGAGGATGTGGGTGCGGGCAGCCCACCCGCGGGCGATCACAGCACCGGTGCCGAGGACCCCCATCTAGAGCAAGTGGACTTCCATGACGTGCGTTACGGCTACTCCGACTGGTTTGGGCGCAGCGCCTATGGCGCGCGGGGCGATGGGCGACGGCGCAGGCCACTCTCCGGCTCGGTGTACGTCGCTCCCAATGGACAGATCGAGGCGACATACATGAATGACCGGCCCCAGAATTAGCCTCGCGCTAGAATAGGGAATCGCGCCGGCCTCCTTGATTTTCTCGCGCGTGGCCTTGAGGGGTACTTATGGCAGCCTTTGTTTTGATCGTCGTCGCGGTGCTCAGCCGCATCCTGCCGCACGCCGGCTGGTTCAACCTCACCGCCGTGGGTGGATCATTGCTGTACTTCGGTGCACGGCGTCCGATGCGCCAGGCTGCCTGGGCGCTGGTTCCGCTGATGGCGACTGACTACTACCTCACGACCGCAGTCTACGGCTTCGCTTTCCATGCGCAGGAGTACCTGATCAGCTGGGTCTGGTATGCGGCGGTGCTGATACTGGGCTCGGTACTGCTGCGGGAGCGCACCAGCATCGCCCGTGTCGCCACCGGGGCGCTACTGGCCCCCACGTCTTTCTTCGCAGTCAGCAACTATGCGGTTTGGGCCGGCTCCGGCATGTATCCACACAGCCTGGGCGGGCTGAGCGCCTGCTATGCCGCGGCTCTGCCGTTTTACCGCAATGATCTGATCGCGACCGTGATTGTCAGCGGACTAGTCTTCAGCCTGGAAGCGATGGTGCGCCGCTCACACGAGGCGAACGCTGCCCACAGCCACAGCCTTGCTGCATAACCTGCTCTCGAGAAAACTAGGGGTGCTGCGTACATCGCCGCGCCCTTGCTGCGTGTAGCGTAGGCAAGGCTAAAAGGCAGCCTTTGCGCCTTCCTCCAACTCCTCCTGCGTCAGCTTCTTGATCTGCTGCCCGCAGGACCAGCTATGCCCGAAGGGATCCGTAAACTGGCCATAGCGATCGCCCCAGAACTGGTCTGCCAGCGGCATCGTCACCTTGGCTCCGGCGGCAGTGGAGTTGGCCCACAGCATATTCACATCGTCAGTCTGCAGGTGGAGCGTGACCGGAGAGCCGCCAAACGTCTGCGGCGTGCGGCTGCGACCCATATGCTCCGGAAAATCGTCGGAGAGCATCAGGTCCATGCCCAGCACCTTCAGGTGCGCATGCATGATGCGGTTGGAGGTGTCCGGCGCCATGTGTCGCGCGACCTCCGTCGCGCCAAAGGCACGCTTGTAGAACTCGATAGCGCCGGCGGCATCGCTCACCGTCAGATAGGGCGTAAGCGTCTGGTAGCTCATGGTGTTCCTCCCAGTTTGCGGGCCAGCATACGCGGGTCTCGTTGCGGGAACAATACGGAAACAGACCGATCCAGAGGGCGTCTGCAGCGCGCGGTCCGCCCCGGCTGGATCTGCTGTCCTGTCCGTGATTTATCCTGACCCTGACCATGCATGAAGTCTCCATTCCAGAGTTGGGCGGCTATGACGACGCCGCGCTCGATCACGCGTTCGCTTCCCTCTCCGCAGACTTGGAGCGCTCCGCCGCTGCCCTGAACGGCGGCGAGGCAGTGGAGCAGTTCCGCCTGGAGTGGCTGGGGCGCAAGCAGGGACGGCTGAAATCCGTAAGCGATGCCTGGTTGAAGACCGCGCCGGCAGAGGCCCGCCGCGCACTTGGGCAGCGCTTCAACACGCTGAAGGAACGCATCGAGACACTGCTGCTGGAGGCCGCAGATGGGAGCGGCGGCCGCAACGCGCATCCGGCCGGCGGTGGCATCGATGTGACCCTGCCGGGAACCAAGCCTGCCCATGGCGCGGAGCATCCGGTGTTGCGCGTCTGGCATGAGGCGGTGCGCATCTTCGCCGCCATGGGGTACTCCGTCGGCACCGGGCCTGAGGTCGAGACGGATTACTACAACTTCGAATCGCTGAACTTTCCGCCCAACCATCCGGCGCGGGATACCCAGGACACACTGGTGGTGGCAAACCAGGACCGTAAACCACTGCGTGAGCGCCTGCTGATGCGCACCCATACCTCACCGGTGCAGATCCGCACGATGGAGCAGCAACCGCCGCCCATCCGCCTCGTGATCCCCGGCAAGGTGCACCGAAATGACGCGGCGGACGCCACCCACTCGCCGATCTTCCATCAGATCGAGGGGTTGTGTGTGGATGAGGGCATCACCTTCGCGGACCTGAAGGGCACGCTGGATTATGCGATGAAGGCGTTCTTCGGCTCCAGTGTCAAGACGCGCTTCTTCCCGTCTTTCTTCCCTTTCACCGAGCCCAGCGCCGACGTGCAGATCAGCTGCATCTTCTGTGGCGGCAAGGGCTGCCGCAAGTGCAAGCACTCGGGATGGATCGAACTGCTGGGCTGCGGCATGGTCGACCCTGCGGTCTTCGCCTTTGCCCGCCAGAAGCAGCCCGCCTACGACCCGGAGAAGATCTCCGGCTTTGCCTTCGGTATGGGCTTGGATCGCATTGCGATGATGAAGTACGGCATCAGCGATATCGGACTGCTGTACTCGGGGGATGTGCGCTTCCTGGAGCAGTTCTCGTGAGTGCTTCATCCGGCAAGCAAGTAGCCCTGGGATCGGCAACGCTGCAGACGCTGAAAGGACAACGGTGCACTGCGGTTCTGCAAGGCTGACTTGCTGACTCGCTGACTTGCTGACTTGCTATGGACCTCCTCTCTACCTGGCTCCGCTCTTTCCTTCCTGAAGTGGCCTCAGACGATCGACAGCTCGCCGATGACCTGACGCTGCGCGGCATCGCCGTGGAAGGCATTTTTGATGTTCTCGCTCCCGTGGGCGGCTCGCGGTTTGAGATGGACATCACCACCAACCGGGTCGACGCCATGAACCACTACGGCGTGGCGCGTGAGGCCGCGGCTATCTACGGCCTCCACCTGGCGCCGCTCGCTGCGCAGCTCCCCGCGTCGCAGCCGGGCGCAGGATATCCCGTCCGCATCGAAGCTCCCGATCTGTGCGGACGCTTCACCGCGCGCGTGCTGCGGGATGTGCACATCGGCCCTTCGCAGGGCCTGGTCGCAGAAAGGTTCGCCGCGCTAGGCCAGAAGCAGATTCTGAACGCGGTGGATGCCAGCAACTATGTACTGCTGGCCATGGGTCAGCCCACGCACGCCTTTGACCTGGACAAGATGGAAGGCGCGATCATCGTGCGGCGCGCACGCAAAGGCGAGCGGCTGAAGACGCTGGACGGCGTCGAGCGCGTACTCGAGGTCGGCACCGGCTCCGGTTACGCGGCGGCGGT
>CAXUMX010000008.1:70894-83207 GCA_964252395.1 uncultured Acidobacteriaceae bacterium
GATCACCCCGGGCACCCGCAACATTCTGATCGAGGCCGCGTGGTTCGATCCTGCAGTGGTGCGGCGGATGAGCCGGCGCCACGCCATCCACTCCGATGCTTCGCACCGCTTCGAACGCGGAGCAGACTTCGCGGCGCCTCCCATCGCTTCGTCGCTGGTGGCAGAGATCATCCTCGCCAGCGGTGGACAAATTGTCGGAGACTTCGTCGACCTGATCATTCCCGAGGTAGCGGCGCGCATCGTGCATCGGTTGCCGGTGGACCTGTCCGTGGCGCGTGTGGCGCGCCTGCTGGGCCGGACAGAAGATGGGCCTGGTATCACCGACGAGGTCGTCTCCGGAGTGCTGCGCGCACTTGGCTGCATGCTTGAGCCGGCAGGCAAGGGGCAGTATGCCGTGACGCTGCCCACCTGGCGCTTGGATCTAGAGCGGGAGATCGACCTGGTCGAGGAGGTGGCGCGTGTCTACGGGTACAACCGATTTGCCAACACGCTGCCTGCCTTCTCCGGCACTGTGCTGGAGCTTCCGCACGCATCGAAGCGGTCGACCGTGCGTTCGCTTCTGCTGGCTGCCGGGTATCACGAGGCTGTAAGCAGCACCTTCTGTTCTGCCACTGACGCGGATACGTTTTCTAGCCAGCCTGGCCAAGCCGTCCCCATGGGCAATCCACTGAGTGAAGAAGCAGGCATGCTGCGGCCTTCGCTGGTCCCGGGCATGTTGACCATGCTGGCCAACAACCTGAATCGCAATGTGGACAATGTTCGACTATTCGAGCTCGGTACGGTCTTCACCGGCTCGACCGAGCGGGTGGACGAGGCGCCCTCACTCGCAGTCGGGGCGACCGGCGCATTGGTCGATGGCTTGCACACCAGCCGCCCTGTCGACTTCTACGATCTAAAGGGGTTGATCGAGGCTGTCATCAGCCGCTTCGCGGCGCGCTCGGTCTACTACGATGCCTTCCCTCCCGACTCCGGCCTGCTGCCGGCCTGGCTCGAGCCGGGTCGTGCTGCCCGATGCGTCCTCGACGGGTCGACGGTCGCCTACTTCGGCGAGCTGGCCGCGGTCGAGGGCGCTCGGCGCAAGCTTCGCCAGACCGTCTTCCTCGGCGAGATCTTTCTCGAACGCCTCTTCCGGCAGCAGTTGAGACAGCCGTCCGCTCATGAGCTCTCTCGCTATCAGGCCGTCCGGCGCGACTTCTCGCTGATCTTCCCAGACAGCGTGCACTGGAGTTCGGTGAGTGCGGCGCTCGAACGCCTGTCCATTGCCGAGCTGGAAGACTATCGGCCGGCCGAGATCTTCCGCGACGCTCAGGGTAAGGCGATCCCTCCGGGATACTACTCCCTGCTGGTCTCGACGACCTTCCAATCGCCAGACCGTACGCTGCGCGACGAAGAGCTGCAGGAGTGGTCCGGACGCATCGTCGGCGCGATGGAGCGGCTTGGCGGACGGCTCCGCGGCTAGATCGTCCCGAAGCGGTTCCGCCGCCGTTGCCGAGTGCGGTACAAATCCACTGGCGGCGAATGCGAATCCGCAAACGGTCGTTGCCATCGGCGATATACTGCGTGAGTAACGGGCCACTCGTGGCAGCAGTGAGGATGTAATGGCTACAGCAGCAGCGGAGATGGTAGAGCCCTTGGGCGCCGCGGATTTTCAGGCCCTGGAAGAGCGTGTTCTGCGTGCGGTGGAGCTTCTGAAAGCAGAACGCGAGGCACACGCCGCCGCCGCCCGCAGAGTAGAAGAGCTAGAGCGGCAAGTAGCCGAGCGGGAGCAGCACGGCGCTCAACTGCAGGGTGAGTTGCACCAGCTGCAGCAGGAGCGCGATCACGTGCGCGGCCGCGTGGAGCGACTGTTGAAGCACCTGGACGAGTTCACCGCTTAGCGATGCTGGGCGGGATCGTCAAGAGACCTATGCAGCAGGAAAGAAGCCGGAGCAGATGATCGAAAGCAGCCAGGGCGTCACCGTTGAAATCTACGACCAGCCCTACCACCTGCGAGGTGAGGACGCCGACTACATCGAGCGTCTAGCCCTGCTGGTGGATGCGAAGATGCGCGCCGTCGCTGCCCAGGGCACCACGGTCGACTCGCTGCGCGTCGCGGTTCTGGCGGCCATCAACATCGCGGATGAATTGATGACGCTGCAGGCGCGCCATCGCGCGCTCAGTGGTTCGGTGACCCAGGCAGAGAGCACGCTGCGCAGCCGCACCAGCAGTCTGAATGGATTGCTCGACTCCATACTGGTGGACGAGCGTCGTACCGGCTAACGCGCTTTACTGACCACCGCTGCGCCGTTCCTCTGCCTGTCTCTTCTGGAACTCACTGGCTTCAGCCAGCAGCTTCTTCAGCTTGCCTTCTATAGCGGCGTCGCCTACGTGCTGATCCTGCAAGACACCATCCGCATCGATGGTGAAGGTTGCTGGGATAGCGCGCACCCCGAAGCGCGTAGCCAGCGGTCCCTCGAAGCCCCCATCGCGATATTGCGCCCAGGACATCTGGTTCTTCGCGACGAACTCCTTCCACTTCGCCTCATCCTTATCCAGGCTAATGCTTAGTATGACGAGCGGCTGGCCAGAGAATTTCTTGGCTATGTTCTGAATGTGCGGCAAGGCTTCCCGGCAGGGACCACACCAGGTAGCCCAGAAGTCGATGAGTACAACCTTGCCTGTCAGGTCATCGAGTACGAGCGGCCGCCCGGTCATGGTCGTGATCGCGAAGGGAGGCGCGATCCTTGCCCGGGCCAGATCCGTGCGTTCGACAAAGCGCTCCGCCCTCCGATAGGAGATAGTGCCCGGGGCGGCCGCCTTCAGGAAGGCTGCAAACTGCGCCTTCGCCTGCTCGTCGCGGTGCAGGTTGGCGAGCGCGATGCCGTCCGCGAACAGCGCATCGTCCTTCTCGGCCAGCTCCATCGCAATGACTTTCTGCAGTTCGGCATCGGCGTCCGTGAAATCGCGCTCCTTATGGCTTTGCTGGCCGGTGCGCAGTGTACATGCGCCCGGCAGGTAGTGCGCCTGCGACTGGATTGGCTTGGGCGCCGAGAGTGTATCGAGCTCGGCCACGTCCTCTCGCAGGTGCTTCAAGTCTGCGAGCTTCATCTCCAGCCGCGCAGCATGCAGCGCGCAGTCGATGCAGTGGTGACCATCCTGTTTATCCGCCTTGCGGAAGAGGTCGAGCGCCTCCTGCAAGTTTTGCCCTTTCCAGGCGAGCGCCTCCGCGTACGTCTTCTGCGCCTTCGGGTCCTTGGGGCCGGTCTGTTGGGCGGGAGCGGGATGGACAGCGCGGCTGGCAGGCAGAGAAGCGCGGCAATGCGAGCTATGGTTGGCATAAGCGGGACAAGGCAATTCTTGTGCAAGATGAGGATTGCGCTTACCGTACTACGTCTCCAGAACCCCATTAAAGAGAGTTCAGCACGCGCCTGGACCATTCGTCACAGAAAGCGGAGCCTGAGTTTCGGAGTCGGAACAAACGCTTGCTTCCTGCCGCTGAAATCCGTTCTATAGGGCCGTTGCGAGGGCTCTTATGGCGACCATTGTTCTGGTGCATGGGGCGTGGCTTGACGCATCTGCGTGGGGTGAGGTCATCCCTGCCATGCAGCGAGCAGGTCACACCGTGCATGGTGTGCAGCTCCCGCTCTCTTCCTTCGACGCAGACGTACGTGAGACCCGGCGCGTGCTGGCGCGAACGCGGGGCGAAGTCACGCTGGTGGGGCACTCCTACGGTGGCGCCGTTATTACGGCGGCGGCAGCGGACATGCCCCGGATCAAGCGGCTGGTGTACATCACTGCGCTTGTGCCGGAGGCGCATGAGGTGATCGGCTCGCTGTTTGCCATCGACCCGCCAAAGGCCAACTTCGACCTGGTCCCGGATCAGGACGGTATGGTGTGGGTGAGCATGGACGCGCTCGCCGATGGTCTGGCGCAGGATGTGCCGCGCCCGACTCTGGAGGTGCTGGCCGCCGTGCAGAAGCCGTATGCAGCCGAGGTGTTCGCGGGTTCCATACCCGAGCCAGCGTGGAAGACGCGCACTAGTTGGTACCTGATCACGACGGAAGATCGCACTCTGAGCCCACGGACACAGCGCTTCCTGGCAGAGCGGATCGGCGCTCACATCCGCGAGGTGGCAACCGGCCACCTGCCCTTCCTGGCCAAGCCGCAGGCGGTGATCGGGATCATCGAGGACGCGGTAAATTTGCCGTCACACTGATCGGACTACGATTGGCCTGACTTGCCCTCGCCACCCGCTGTACCGGTGTAACTGCCGGTGCGATGGAGCCCGGCGCTCTCTTCGACAGGAGCATCGTTCTGCTCCTGCTTCACGCTCTTCTTCAGCACCTGTCTCTGCTCCTCCTGCTGTCCGCCAGACGCGTAGTGGTCCTCCGGTGGCGTGTGCTCGACGGAGGTAGGTGCGTTAGGCGTAGTGGCCTGGTCGGGCTTGACGCTTGTCTGCTTCTCAGGGGCTTGATCGGGCATGTCTCTGCTCCTTGTCTCTCGCCGGTTGGATGCAGCGCAGGATCACACGCGCGCGAAGGCCTCACTCAAGCGCTGCCAGGTCTGGGACAGGTCTTCCGGTAGCACCCTGGTCTCAGCCACCGTCGTCATGAAGTTGGTATCCCCAGCCCAGCGCGGCAGCACGTGCAAGTGCAAGTGGTCGGCGACGCCCGCACCGGCAGCCTGGCCGAGATTCATTCCCAGGTTCACGCCTTCGGGCCGGTGTGTTAGCCCCAGCGCGCGCGTGGCGCGCTGTGCGAGAGCCATCATCTCCTGAGCGGCTGGAAGCGGCAGGTGCGCCAGCGACGCTTCGTGCGCGTAGGGGATGATCAGCATGTGCCCCGTGGAATAGGGAAAGGCATTCAGGCAGAGGAAGCACTGCTCAGCCCGGAGCACGATATTCGCCGCCTTGTCTGCTGCACTCGGGTCCATGCCACGCTCGACAGCATAGTTGGCAGAGGCAAGCAGGTTGCAGAAGACGCAATGCAGGTCGCCCGGCCACGCTGCCAGCGCTGGTGGGACGCCGGGCCGGTTCTTGTCTATGCCTGTGACGTAGGCCTGACGCCAGGGAGTCCACAACTGATCCATCTGGACGAGTATACGGAGGTGCCAGGCAGCGCTCCGGGCGGCAGCATGATCGCCCGCAAAGGAACACCGCTCGCTTGCCGCTGCGTAGGAACAACACAGCCCCGGGGATATGCGTGTTTGCACGGCTTTTATCGAGCATTGACGGCCCTGTCACGCAGCCATCCAGCGTTTGACGCACCCCTACCCGGTTGCTACACTCACCTATGAAGCCCTGTCTGCTGGATTCGCAGAGACGGCTTCCACTGCGATCCCTTCCCATTCCGATACCAAGGTGACTTCCTCCTGGAGTCCACTCGAGCGTTCGCCAAGGTAGCTGGCGAATCGCGGGCGGACCCGGCAGAACCGCCTTCGGGCACGGATCTCAAGGATCACGGTGAACGCCCTGGGTTCGCTACCCTCAGGAAGCCGAAGCGGGGCAAGGCACCGGCTGATTGCCGAGTTGTCTTGTAGGCACCGCAGAAGGCTTGACCTCCGGCATGGCGCACCTGGCCGGCACCTGCACGATGGGCCCCACCAGGGCGTGTCGCCTAAGGGGCCGAGGCGGTACCCGGGACCGCCGACGAATCCGGAGCTTTGCTATGGCAGACGCCCAATATTCCGAACACACCGAGAGCACACCCCTGAACACCCAACTGGAAACCCCAACGCTTGATGCCGCGACGGAGCAGGAACAGCCGTCGACCGATTCCACCCACCACCAGCCGAGCACGGGCGGAGCCTATACAGGCGCCCCCGGCAGCGCAGCCAACGCGACCGCCGCTCACACCGCCACTGCCGAGCAGACAGATGACGATATGAGCATGGAGGACTTCGCGGCCGCACTTGAGTCCTTCGACCGCGAGCAGGCAGCCGAAGCCGCCATTGCTCAGGGCGATGAGAACAACATCGTTACTGGAACGGTGATCAAGCTCACCGATAAGCATGTGGTAGTGGACGTCGGCCTGAAGAGCGAAGGCCTGATTCCGCTGGAGCAAGTGGTTGACCACACCGGCCAGTCGAAGCTGAAGCCGGGCGACCAGGTGGAAGTGGTCGTGGAGCGGGAGGAGGCCGAAGGCGGCTACCTCCTGAGCTACGACAAGGCACAGCGTCACCGCGTCTGGGACACCATTGAGAAGGCCTTCAACGACAAGGCGCCAGTCACCGGAACGGTGCTGGGCCGCGTCAAGGGCGGAGTCACCGTCGACATCGGCATCAAGGCATTCCTGCCAGGGTCGCAACTGGAGATCCGGCCAGTCCGCAATCTGGACGCCTACATCGGCCAGCAGATTGAAGTCCGCGTCATCAAGCTGAACAAGAAGCGCGGCAACGTCGTGGTCTCCCGCAAGGAGCTGCTGGAAGAGGAGCAGAACAGCAAGCGCACCCTGACCCTGGAGCACCTGGAAGAGGGTGCGGTGCTGAACGGCACGGTGAAGAACCTGACCGACTACGGTGCCTTTGTTGACTTGGGCGGCATCGACGGACTGCTGCACATCACCGACATGTCCTGGGGACGGCTGACGCATCCTCGCGACCTGGTGAATGTGAACGACGAGATCCAAGTGAAGGTGCTGAAGTTCGATCGTGAGAAGCAGCGCGTTTCACTCGGCTTTAAGCAGCTGACGCCGGACCCGTGGCTGGACGCAGTGGAGCGCTATCCGATCGGCGCCCGTGTGCGCGGCCGCATCCTCTCGGTCACCGACTACGGCTCGTTCGTTGAGCTGGAGCAGGGCATCGAGGGTCTGGTGCACGTCTCGGAGATGACCTGGTCCAAGCGGATGAAGCATCCGTCGAAGATGGTCAAGCCGGGCGATGAGGTTGAGACCATCGTGCTTGCCGTGAACCCGAACGATCGCCGCATCTCGCTCGGCATGAAGCAGCTGCAGGAGAATCCGTGGGAGCACCTCTCTGAGCGTTATCCCACCGGCGCCATCGTCGAAGGCCGGGTGCGCAACCTGACTGACTTCGGCGCGTTCATCGAGATCGAAGACGGCATTGACGGACTGGTGCACGTCTCCAATCTGAGCTGGACCAAGCGGGTGAAGCATCCGTCCGAAGTGCTGAAGAAGGGCGAGAAGGTACGCGCGGTTGTGCTCGGCGTGGAGGCAGAGAACCGCCGCCTGTCGCTCGGCATCAAGCAGCTGCAGCCCGATGTCTGGGAGACCTTCTTCGATCAGCATCGCGTCGGGGACGTGCTGAAGGGTAAGGTCCTGCGCTCGGCACAGTTCGGCTCCTTTGTGGAGATCGCAGAAGGCATCGAAGGCCTCTGCCATGTCTCCGAGGCGACCGATGCGCTGGGTCAGCCGGTGAAGCTCGAAGCCGGACAGGAGTTCGACTTCAAGATCATCAAGATGAACCCGGAAGAGAAGAAGGTGGGTCTCAGCCTGCGTGCTGTGGGCGAAGAGGGCAGCCGTGCCGACGTGGAAGCCTATAAGGCTCCCGCAGCATCCGGCTCCACCACCACGCTGGGCGATCTGATGAACTGGAAGCGCGGCGAGTAATCACCTTCAGCCGAAGCAACAAGGGCCGCCTCTTTTGGGGCGGCCCTTTTACTTTGCGTGACTGCAAACTGCGATCGCCGTCACTAGCTGCTTTCTTGAAGCGTTGCGGCCGCCGGGGCAGGCTCAAGAGAGCCGTTTACGCGTCGACCTTCAGCGTGATCTCGAAGACCTTCTTGTTATCGAAAGAGCTGACGGTCTTCTCCTTCGACTTCTTCCCCTGGTACTCCGCCCACAGTGTGTAGTCTGCGTCCGAGCTGAGCTGACCGAAGCGGTAGCTGCCGTCCGCAGTACTGATGTACGTGCGCACTTCCAGCGTCTTCGTATTCTTGAGGTACACAATCGCGCCCTGCGCCGGAGCACCGCTGGACGACTGCACCTTCCCCTCGACGACGCGCTGCACCGCAACCTGTGCCGATGCCGGGAGCGGCCGCAGCAGCGTAACGGCGGCGCCAGCCAGCAGACAACCCAGGGTGGACAGAGCGACTACGTGCGTCAACCGCCTGCTCGCGCTCGAGCGCTTACGGCGCATGCGCCGCCAGAGTTTGTTCATGCTTATTCCTCTTCCTCTTCCTTCACCGCTTCGTCCTCGTCCTCGTAACCGGCTTCATCCACCTGGGACAATTCGAGCGGCTCGGTCGCTACCACTTCAAACTCGGTGCCACACTCGTCGCAGGCGATCACGTCGCCTTCCTCCACCTCTTCGGTGTCGACGTCGAGTGCTGTTTCGCATTCAGGACATACTGGCATTTGCTGCCCTCCCGGCTGAAGCATGCTTACAGTCGCTGTACTCAAGAATCCAGGTTTCGTGTGTCTCTCTTCGAAGATGCCACGTTTGCGGAATCTCTGCTGAGCACAGCGCCAGGAAACATGCTGTGTGACTTTTCTTCCTGCAGTGATGATGGCAGAAGCAGGTGCGAAGGCTGCCAACGAATTCACTTTCGGTCTGCGTCTTGTTGCGAAGGAGCGAACCGGCTGTGCCCGCCGGGACCCTGAGCTAGTTTTAGGGCGAACTTTCCCGAGCGTCAAGGGTGGCATCGCCGCCGGCCACCACGCGTCCCACCTTGGGGTAGGGTTAACATTGTCGAACATGGGTGCTACCGTGCCTCCGACCAAGCCCTGGACCGCGCTCCAGCCAGCAAATCGCCTCGGATTCTCCGATATAAAACTCCGCCGAGCCGCGCTGCGCACGATGCTGCTGGGCACGCTCGCCACATGCCCCGTAGTGGCAGCGGCGGCGCCGGCGGGCACGCCCATCACAGCGCCGCCGCCCGATCCTGCCATCACCCTGGCGCTTGCGGATATCTCCGCCGAGCGCATTCACCAGATCATCGCAAGACTGGTCGATTTTCAGAACCGCAGCACCCTCTCGAGCATGGAGAAGGACTTGCCGCCACATACCGGCGTAAGCGCGGCGGCGGAATGGATTGAGCAGCAGTTTGATGCCATCGCACAAAGCTGCGGCGGCTGCCTGGAGGTAAAGACGGACACCTTTACCGAGCCGGGCGACAACGGCCCACACAGCCGGATTAGAGTGCCTACCACGATTACGAATGTCTACGCCGTGATGAAGGGCAGTGATCCGGCACAGGCCGAGCGCCGCTACTTGGTGACCGGCCACTACGACAGCCGTAACTCGGACAACTTCAACACCCATGACCCCGCGCCCGGCGCCAATGACGACGCCAGCGGCGTAGCCGTCAGCCTGGAGTGTGCGCGCGTGCTGAGCAGGCATCGCTTTCCGGCCACTCTGGTCTTTGTCGCCGTCGCCGGCGAGGAGCAGGGCCTGAATGGAAGCAAGCACCTGGCCACGCTGGCGCGGGAGCAGGGCTGGCACCTGGACGGGGTGCTGAACAATGACATCGTCGGCGGGGACACCACTCCCGGCACACCTGCTACGGGAGACACCCGGCAGGATAAGTCACTGGTTCGCGTCTTCTCACAAGGCATCCCCTCGAACGCCTCTGCCGAGGAGACCAAACACACCCTGACCCTGGGCCTTGAAAGCGACTCCCCCTCCCGCGAGCTGGCCCGCACGATCTCCCTCGTCGATCGCACGTACTTTCCCCAGCGCAACGCCGCCGCTCCCGATGCGACCCTGCGGCCAGTGCTGGTCTTCCGGCTGGACCGCTACCTGCGCGGCGGCGACCACTCGTCCTTCAACCAGCAGGGTTTCGCCGCCGTCCGCTTCACAGAGTGGCGAGAAAACTTCGACCACCAGCACCAGAACGTCCGTACTGAGGGCGGCCGTGAGTACGGCGACCTGCTGAAGTTTGTCGATTTCCGCTATGTAGCGAACGTCGCCCGGCTGAACGCGGCAACGCTGGCCACCCTGGCCACCGCGCCCGCAGCACCGGAAGAGGTGCGCATGTTGACGACAGAGCTGGACAACAACAGTACTCTGCAGTGGAAGCCCGGTCCCGGTACGCCGCCTGACGCCACCTTCGATGTGGTGTGGCGCGATACCAGCGCGCCCGACTGGCAGTTGCACGCAGCCGTTTCGGCCGCTGACGCGGCTCGCGGCTCGGTCACCCTGCCGGTCTCGAAGGACAATGTCATCTTCGGTGTGCGCGCCTGCAGCCGGACCCGCCAGTGCAGCCCGGCTGTGGCGCCGATGCCGGAGCGCTAGTCGCGAGCTTCGGTGCGCAAAGGCGTTTACGAGCCTGGAATGGCCGAAGGGGGATAATAGCTGCATGCCGCGCTCCGGACCGTTCACGATGTCCTTCCCGCCCTTTGCGGGTATGACCAGGAAGCTGATCATCGTCAACCTGGCAATCTTCACGGCGGATCTGCTGACCCGCTTCCTGCATCCGCTGGGTTGGATCAGTGCTCTGCTGGCGTTGAAGCCCGCACTTGTGGTCTACCGCTTCTTCCTCTGGCAGCCAATCACCTTCGGCTTCGTGCCGGCTATGGGGCTGCTGGGCATCCTGTTCAGCATGCTGTCGCTCTGGTTCATGGGCTACTACCTGGAGGACGCCAAGGGCAGCCGCTGGTTGCTGGAGTGCTACCTGGTGGCTACGCTGACGGGTGGTGTACTGGCGGTTGCCCTCTCCTTCACCGGGCTGCTGCATATGACGCCGCTGACCTCGATTGGCGGCACCTCGGCGGCTCTGTTCGGACTGCTGGCCGCCTTCGCTGTCCTCTTTGGGGAGCAGCAGTTCATGATGTTCCCGCTGCCCTTCTCCATCCGTGCCAAATACCTGGCGATCATCTTCATGCTGATTGCCTTCGTCATGCTGCTCAGCGGAGGCAACCCGCTGGACTCCGTGGCCTACCTCGGCGGCGGCCTGGGCGGCTACCTGTACGCGCGCTTCTCCCCGCGCCGCGGCTATGCCTACTCCGCCAGTGAACGCTTCTACGGTGTCCGCAACGGCTACTACCGCTGGAAGCGGGCCCGCGCAGCACGCAAGTTCCAGGTGTATATGGGCAAGCAGGGGCGCGAGGTGCACTTCGACAAAGAAGGACGCTACGTGGATCCGGACGACCGCCGGCGCATGCACTGAGCCGGTTATTGGAGCGATACATGTCAATTGGCAAGCGGCGACGTCTAACAGCAGTCTGCATGCGGCAGGAGTGAATCAGGATGATGACTACAACGACCAAGGCGACTACCACCGATCCAGCGGCTCTCCCGGGTGGCGCTTCACGCGAGGATGCTGCGATGGCCGCTCCGAGCCGGCTGGAGCGCATCGTAGGCTCCCGCTATGTCACATTCTCTGCCCTGTTGTTTGCCGCGTTGCAGGCGCTGTGCCCCGCAGTGATCGCCATCAGCGCGGTGCGCGTGTTGATTGGCTTGGGAGCGCTGGCAGCCGCCGCCGGCACCGGGCTGCCGGCCACCGGCTGGCATGCGAACTGGATTCGCATCCCTGTGATGGCTATCGCCGCCGCAGGTGCGGTGCTGAACCTCTTCGTGATCTGGCATGTGCGCCGGCTGCGCGCCCGCCCCGCTGCGCAGTGGCGCCTGGCGCCGGTCACCGGGAAGCAGCTACGCAGTGAGCGTCTGCAGATCGTGCTCGCGCTGCTGACGTTTCTCTTCTTGGCGGCAGAGTGGGTGACTCACTCCATCATCCATCCAGCTCCGCATCCGTAAACATACCCGGTGCGACCTTCACCAGTTCCTCACTGACCCGGGCATGCAGACGCTCGCTGAAGCCAAGCGGCAGGCGGAAGACGCGATCGTCCGCCGTCAGCACCAGGATGTTGTGCACCGAATCCAGGATGGCCGAGCAGATCTCGCAGTGCTCCAGGTGGCGCTCGATCGCCTCGCGCTCGTCCGGCCTTACCGAGTCGTCGATGTAGTCCGAGATATAGGGCCACACGTGCTTGCAATCCAGTTTCATGCGCGCCCTCCCATCCAGGAAAACCAGCGGCGGCGCTGCGGCAATGCATGCTGCAGATAGGGTGCGAGGCGCTTCTGCAGCAGCATGCGGGCGCGGAACAGCCGTACCTTCACTAGATTCCCTTTAACGCCCAACTGCTGCGCGATCTCTTCTATTGACATCTCTTCCTTGTCACGCAGCAAAAACACCTCCCGGTAGGTAGGGGGAAGACTCTCAATCGCCTGCTCGATCTTGGTCGTCAACTCTTCACGCTCCAGGGTTTCGCTGGGTATCTCCCGCCAGTCTGCGACCAGGAAGGGTGTGAACTCCTCCTCCTGCTCTTCGGCCGTATCCAGCGACTCCACCCGGACGCGTCCCGACTTGCGCCCCCCGCGTGGCGCCGCAATAAGTGTGATGGTGACCCACCACCTAATGAACATGGCATAACCGCGC
>CAXUMX010000009.1:0-79654 GCA_964252395.1 uncultured Acidobacteriaceae bacterium
CCCCGCGGGCGGGCCCCGGCGCCCCCGCCCCCCCCTTCTCTGTTGATGCCTGCGACCTTACGGCTGAACCCCGACCACAACCTGAATCGGCAGGGTGTGGACCACGGTAGTGTTCGTGGCCGCGGTCCCCGTCACCATGACTGTGTAGACGCCCGCCGGTACTGCTGTTCCGGAGGTGCCCTGCGCACCGGAGCCCCCAAGCAGCTGGGAATAGTACGACTTCTCCGGCCCGTTCGCAACGTTGACGCCGCATCCGCTCATGGTCAGACCCAGGACGACGATCGAGAACGCTCCCAGCGTGGACTGCCAGGCGCGGCGCCGTCCTGGCAGACAGAGCAGGAACACGCAGGCCAGTGCGGGAGTTCCGGTTGCGATCCACCAGCGGGATGCCGGCGTCTCAGTGGTGTGAGTGGAGGCGATGCTGAAGGTCGAAGCAGCACCGACGAACAGCTGCTGGGTGATGAACGGGCTGGAACCGAAATTCGGGGCCGCCGTAGCTGCGTAGGCAGAGCTGAACCCGCACTGCAGGCCAGTTGGCGTGGAGCGTACACCGCTGAACGTCGCGTAGCCGACGACGGCGCAGCTCAGATTCACTGGTGTGTTCGGATAGGCAGCCTGGAAGTTCGCCAGCGACGTCAGCCGGAGGTTGTAGATCGCCTGCGTGCTGCCCGTGGATATCAGCGGGTTCTGTTGGTTGACGTTCTTGTCCGAAGAGAGAGCGAAGTCGGATGCTGTGCGGTCGTCAGCAATCGTGATGTTCTGCGTTGCAGAGGAGGCCTCAGACTCGGCTACGTTGACGAAGAAGATGAAGCTGTGGCCGCTGTAGATGACGGTCAGGGCTACTTGTCCAGAGGGCAGCGCAACAAAGCCGTTCTGCTGGGCGAAGGTGTAGGTAGCATTACCATTTCCGTCTGGGGCCAGGCCGCTGACCAGCTGGATGCCGTCGGCAAGGACGCTGAAGGTTCCACCCGACGTGGGGGGAGCCACGCCAGTATCGACGTGGATGTGCAGCGTGATGGAGTCAAGCGCCGGGAAGCTGCCGTTCACCGGTGTGTTGTCGGTGTCCGTGATGGTGAAGGTTGTGGTTGATGGAACGTTGAGGGCAAAGATCGAGCTCGATGACGCCAGGTTCGATGTCGAGGAACGAGGAGAGGCGTTGTAATTCGAATCGCCGTTATAAATGGCGGTCACGGTTCCGCCGTTGGCGGTCAATGTCGAGCCGACCAGGATGTTTGCGGTCGCGACTGCATTTCCGTTCACGTCGAATCCGGTTACGACAGGCACTGGCGCGGGAGTGGTGGCGGTGCCGCCATTCGGAGTGATTGTGAAGGTTACGGTGCCGGTCGGTGGGGTGCCATTGGCGCTCAACTGCGGACGTACTGTTGCGGTCAGGCTGATCTGACCCTGGCTGAGATCTGCACTGGTCGGATCCAGTGTGATGCTGGTCGATGCCTTGCTGACGCTCAGCGGGAAGGCCTGCGACTGGCATGAGCCGAAGCTCGAGTCGCCGCCGAAGGAGAATACGAGAGAGTGCGAACCGAAGGGCAGCTGGTTGGAGATGAAGCTGACCGAACCCTCAGAGTTGATGGGCAGCGTGGTTAGAAGCGAACCATTGTCGAGAACGTTGACCGAGCCGGAGGCCCGAGCGACGTTGCTCGGATTCGTGGTGCTGTAGGGCTGGGCCGTGATCTTGACGGGCGATCCGAAGGTGAAGAAGCCGCCGCCGACATTGCTGAAGAACGTATCGAACTTGCAGGCCTCGGGAAGAACCGTGATCTTGTACGGTGCCGCAGTCACGCTCGGCGCGAATGTGCTATCGCCGGCGTAGCGTGCGTAGACGCGGTAGGTGCCGCCAGGCAGAAGGTTCCACGAGGGCAGCGTGGCTACCCCGTTCACCAGCGGCAGCGACACTACGCCCTCGCCGTCTTCAAGAGGGCTTGAGGTGTAGATGAAGACATCACCGGTGGGTGTACCTGGTCCACTGGCATTTGTAGCGGTCACCCTGAATGTGAGGTAGGTGCTGTGGACGGTGCAGTCGGGAGTCTTGACGCTGCCTATTGTGCAGGACGGAGGCAGGCCGGTAGCCGGGTCGGTGACGCTGATGGTCACATTGCTGGCAGTCCTGGTGCCGAAGGTAAAGCCCGATACGAGGCTTCCGATGTTAAAGCTGCCTAGGCCGGTGGCCACGTCGTATCCGGCGCCAGTCGTATAGCCGGTGAGTGTGCCGCCGCTGCAGTTCGGGGTGCCATTGGTGCAGGCCAGCTTGTTGCTGCTGGTCAGGCCATTGCTGTTCTTGTTGATGTCGTGGTTGATGACAGCGCCGTTAGTCAGCACCGTGTAGAGCACATTGTTCACCGCCCCAAGGCCAAACTGGGCGCCCGTTCCGTTGACGCGGTTATCGATCAGCGCCATGACACCGGCAAACACTGCGCTGGATGCCTCAGTGCCACCGTCATACGTGAACTGCGTATTCGTCGTCTGGCAGTCCGTCGACTTCATGCAGAACGCGTAAGCCGAGGCGTTGTAGCCGAAGTTGTTATTGGCACCGGTCCCTGCAAACAGAGCGATGTCGGGGACCATACGCGCCCTGTTGCTGATGGCAAGCGCCTGCGGATTGCTGGCCTGGTAGCCGGGGATGGGCTGAGCCGTCGAGACACCATCGACGCCTGCGGTGCTGATGCCACCGCCGCCGGCGAGCGAGACGACTGCTCCCGGAGTCGCGTCGGAGGTCTGCACGCTGTCGTTCCACGTCTGCTCCGGAATGTACGTCGTCGCGGAGGTGAAGGCGCTGGGTGCCGGAGCCCAATAGCGGCTCGCAGGATTGTTACCGTCGTAGTAGAAGTCGGTGCCGCCCACAGCGGTAACGTACGGCGAGGTGGCGTAGCCGTTGACTGCAAG
The DNA here is from genome assembly GCA_964252395.1 of uncultured Acidobacteriaceae bacterium. Lineage (GTDB taxonomy): Bacteria > Acidobacteriota > Terriglobia > Terriglobales > Acidobacteriaceae > KBS-83. The sequence goes on from CAXUMX010000009.1 coordinate 2,899, forward strand.
TCCGGTTGTGGCCGGAGTGGTAGCACCCGGGACCTCACAGCCAGCCGCGCCGGAGTTTCCAGCTGCGGCCACTACGGTGATGCCCTCAGCCGCAGCCTGCTCATAAGCAGCATTGATGTACGCGATGTTGGAGCCGAGCGCCGTTTCGCAGCTCTGGAAACCGTTAACCAGCACCTGTACCTGCGCATCTTCAACCGCGCGGCCCAATGCGAAGTCGATCCCGCTGTCATAGTCTGTCGTAGCCGAGGTGTAGTAGTAAATAGTCGCGTTCGGCGCGACTGCACTGATCAGCTCAATCTGCTTGTAAGCAATAGCAGCATCGCTGTTGATGCCGGGATCGTTGCCGTCGACGACGACGATGGGAGGGTTGCTGATAAGGCCGAAGAGGCTGCGGTAGTTATTGACGTAGCTGACGTTGATGTTCGAGTCGCCGAGTACGCCCACGTTCACTCCAGCGCCGCCCGCACCCGGAGCGGTGGGAAGCGGAATGCTGTAGATCGCCCGCAGGTCGCCGGGGGTGACCGCATAGACGGCAGCACCCGTGGAGGTGGTCGTGCTGTACAACGGCTTCAGTGTGTGGGTTTCAGGGTCGAACTGTGCGCTCACGCCCTGGCTAGCTGTCCCGGCGGTGTGGAAGTTGCTGATCGAAGCAAAGCCCGCTACCACCCCACGCATCGCAGCAGGCACCTTCAGTGGCGTGCTGTTCGCGTAGAAGGTTTTGCCGCCAATCGCATATGCGTGGATCTCGCTCTGGAAGGCAGCTCGCACCTGCTCAGCCGTTCCACCAATCTCAATCATGCCGTGATTCTTGTAGACCCGTCCTACCTGCAGCCCCTGGCCGGCCAGGTAGCTGGTGACTGTCTGCAGATCAGCATCCGCCACGCCGAAGCGCTTTCCGTAGCTCTCTGCCGTCAGCCACTTGTGATAGTTGGGAGAGGTCGGATCCTGCTGGGAGGCGAGCAGTGCGCGCAAATCCGCTTCCTGCTCTTCAGAGCGCTTCAGGACCACCAGCATGTGCCCGTGCAAGGAAGCAGGAGCGGCACCGCGATCGTATTCCGCTCTGGCCAGGGGATTGACTGTACCTGGGATTGCGACCATTGCAGAGCCTTCCACCTGGCTCTGGATGCGTGGTGTCGCCTGGCCAAATGCCGGCATCGTGATGCTGATGCAACTTACAGCAGCGATCGTCCAAGGGGAGAGAATCGGTTTGCGCGCCATAGCCATCCTGTTGTCAATCTGCACTGCGGCAGTCCGGAAGGACTGCAAGTGGATAGAACTTGAAGGCCCCGAATCGATGTCTTGATTTCAGGCAAAGTACTTAACTTTCGGCGAGTCAAGAGGGAATCAAAAATTCGCTCGCAGCTGTGTCATTATGGCGCGGCGATTCCGCATAAGGACTGCCACGAAAGTGACAGCGGGTGCGCACTTAGTGGGTGGCGCACGAGCATCTACAACTTAAGAGTCAGCAAAAAAAGAGGATCGTCCGCAGACGATCCTCTTCGCGTGTTTACCCTTTACTACAGCTGGACAGATCGAGTCAGGTTACTGCTGCCAGCCCCCGCCGAGCGCGTTGTAGAGCTGCACCAGTGACAACATCTCCTGCTCCCGCGCAGAGGCTAGCGTCAGCTCTCCTGAGAAGAGCGTCGTCTGATTCGTCAACACGTCGAGGTAGCTGGAGTAACCACCCTTGTAGCGAAGGTTCGACAGATCCACCGCACTGCGTGAGGAGGCCACGAGCCGCTCTTCCTGCTCGCGGAACTCGCGATACTTCTGGTAGGCCACTAGCGCGTTGGATACATCCTGAAATGCCTGCGCGATGGTCTTCTTATAAGTCAGCTCGGCCTCGCGCTGCTGCGCCTGGGTCAGCCGTATATTGTTGCGGATGCGGCCCGCATCAAAGATGGTCTGCACGCCGGACGCGCCGTAGTTGTAGAGAAACGAGCGTGAAGTAAACAGCGAGTTCAGCGCGTTGCTTCCTGTGCCCACCTCACCGGTCAGCGAGATCTGCGGGAACCACGCTGCCCTGGCCACGCCAATCTCTGCGTTGGCCGCGATCAGAGACTCCTCCGCCTGGCGGATGTCGGGCCGCCGCTCCAGCAGCGTAGAGGGCAGGCCGGCGGGTACAACCGGCATGCGCGGCTGCTGCTCGATGCTGAGACCGCGCGCAACCGGACCCGGATTCTGGCCCAGCAGGGTCTGCAGCGCGTTCTCCTCCTGCTCAATCTGCCGCTGCAGATCGGGGATCTGTGCGGCTGCGGTTGCCACCAGCGACTCCGCTTGCCGGACATCGAGAAGGCTGGTGCTGCCGCCGGACTCGAGTGTCTGCGTCAATTGCAGAGATTCACGCCTGGAGGCAAGTGTGCGCTGCGCGATCTCCAACTCCTGATCGAGCGTGCGGAGCTGGAAGTAACCCTCGGCCACATTCAGCACGACGGTGTCGAGCACCTCGCGCTGTGCATAGCGGCTGGCCAGCAGCTGCGCCCGGGCCGCCTTCGTGGCGTTCCGGTATTGACCCCAAAAATCTAGATTCCAGGAGGCGGAAGTGGTCAGCTCGCCCAGATGCGATACGAACGATCCAAGGCCGCCAAACTGCGCGGAGGGGAAGCGCTGCACCTGATAGCCGGCACCCCCTGTAAGCTGCGGATACTGCTGGGAGCGGGTGACGCCCAGTTGTGCCTGCGCCTCTAGAACCCGCTCTGCCGCGATGCGGACATCGTAGTTCTGCTTGATGGCGGTGCGAATCAGCTCCTGCAGCTGCGGATCGCCAAAGACCTGCCACCACTTCTCGTCGCCGATGGACAGAGAATTGTCCGTCTGGGCCGCACGGTCCGGCGCCAGTGGTTTGTTGTCCAGGTCTTTCGGCTCGTGGCTGGTCTGCGTGGCCCCGTTCGCCTCTGCGCCACGAAAGACCGTCGGAGTGTCGACTACGGGCTTCTTGTAGCGCGGACCTACGTTGCAGCCTGCGAGCAGCAACGTGGCCACGCCCATCGTTGCTGCCCAACCGATTCCACTTGCTGCCTTCATCGAGCTTTTCCTCACGCGGTGTTGATCACTGCATGTCTTCATCGTCCGCCACTCTGCGCCGGTTCCACCAGGCGCTCCTCTCTCCGCGCGGAGCGTACACGGAAGCGGTGCGACAGACCCTCCACCACGGCAAACGTAACCGGGATGATGAAGATAGCGATCAGCGAGGAGGCAAGCATGCCCCCGATGACCACCGTGCCAATGACCTGGCGGGAGACGCCGCCGGCGCCGATTGCGGTCCACAGCGGAATACAACCCAGGATGAAGGCGAAGGCCGTCATCAGGATGGGGCGGAGTCGGAGGCGTGCCGCGCCCAGCGCAGCGTCGTAGATGGTCTTGCCGCCCTCGTACTCACTGCGCGCGTACTCGACGATTAGAATGGCGTTCTTGGCGGAGAGGCCGATCAGCATGACGAGTCCGATCTGCGCATACACATCGTTCTCAAGGCCGCGCGCGGACAGCGCAAGGAAGGCGCCGAACACGGCGATGGGAGTAGCTAGCAGAACGCTGAAGGGCAGTGACCAGCTCTCATACTGTGCCGCCAGAATCAGAAAGACGAACAGCAGCGAAATGCCGAAGATGGTCGACGGCGACACACCTTGCGCGGCCTTTTGCTCCTGGAAGGAGAGGCCCTGGTAGTCCAGCGCCATCTGTGACGGCATGGTCTCTTTAAAGACCTCCTCAAGAGCAGCCGTGGCCTGGCCGGAGCTGAAGCCGGGAGACGCCGTCGCAATCACCTGCGCCGATTGATATTCGTTGTAGCGCAGCGTGAACTCGGGACCGGAGATCCGCTTCACTGAGGTCAACGCGCTGAGTGGTATCGACTGGCCAGAGGAGTTCTGCACATAGAACTGGCCGATGTTGTTGATGTCCGTACGCGAGCTGCCCTCCGCTTCTACATATGTCTGCCACTGGCGGCCAAAGCGGTTGAAGTAGTTCACCAGGTAGCCACCCATGAAGGTCTGCATGGTCTGGTAGACATCGGCCAGGTTCACGCCCTCCTGGGTCGCCTTGACGCGGTCCACGTCGACGTAGATCTGCGGCACATTTGGGATGTAGGTGGTAAGAACGTTGGCGATCTCTGGCCGTTTGTGCAGTGCGCCCAGAAACTTGTTCAGATTGTCGGTCAGGAACTGCGGATCGCCGCCGGAGCGGTCTTCCACCACCGCGTTCACACCGCCGGAGGCGCCGACGCCAGGAATAGAGGGCGGCGAAAACGAAAAGGCGATGCCTTGCTGTATGCCGCCCAGGCGCTGCGCCAGCGTGTTCTTGATCGACTCGTAGCTTTGGTCGTGCGACTTACGCTGATCCCAGGGCTTCAGGGTGACGAAGTAGAAGCCGTTATAGGTGGACTGCGTGAAGCTCAGCAAGCTGAAGCCGTTGACCGAGATGATGGACTGGACGCCCGGAATGCCAAGGACAGCCTTCTCCATACTCTTAGAGGCTTCCTTGGTGCGCTGCACCGAGGCAGAGTTTGGCAACACCATGGCGACGAAAAGATACCCTTGGTCCTCTTCCGGCAAGAATGCGCCAGGGATACCGCGGGCCACGAAGAAGGCAACTACCGACACCAGCACCAGAAACACAAGAGCGAAACCGGACTTGCGGATCAGGTAGCCGGAGGTCCGGATGTAGCCGTTGGTCGCATTCTCAAAGCGCCGATTGAACCAGTTGAAGAACTTCCCGAGCGGTCCGCGAGCGGGCTTTTTCGGGCGCAGCAGCAGCGCGCAGAGCGCGGGGCTGAGAGTAAGCGCGTTGAAGGCGGAGAAGATGACCGAGACGGCGATGGTGACGGCAAACTGCTGGTAGAGCCGGCCGGTGATCCCCGGCACCGCGGCAGTCGGAATGAAGACCGCCGCCAGGATCAGAGCGATGGCGATGACCGGGCTCGAAACCTGCTCCATCGCGGCGATGGATGCCTCCTTAGGAGACATGCCCTCTTCGATATGCTTCTCGACTGCCTCGACCACGACAATGGCATCGTCGACCACCAGACCGATTGCCAGCACCAGGCCGAGCAGCGACAGCGTATTGATGGAGAAGCCGAGCGCCGGGAAGATAACAAAGGTGCCGATCAGCGATACGGGAACGGCGAGAAGCGGGATCAGGGTTGCGCGCCAGCCCTGCAGGAACAGGTACACCACCAGAATGACCAGTACTAGCGCGATGACCAGCGTCTTGATGATGTCATGCAAGCCGGCGGTTACGGCTTTGGTCGTATCCAGGGGGATGCTGAGGGCCAGGTCGGGCGGAAACTTCTGCTTCAACTGGCTCAGGCGCTTGGTGACAGCCGCGGCCGCAGCGACCGCATTCGAGCCTGGCAGCTGATAGAGCGCCATCACGGCTGCCGGCTTGCCGTTGTAGTTTGCCAGCAGACCGTAGTTCTGCGCGCCCAGTTCCACGCGGGCCACGTCCTTCAACAGCAGCGTCGATCCGTCCGGATTGGCCCGGATCACGATCTGCTCAAACTGCTCCGGCGTGACCAGGCGGCCCTGTGATCGGACCGTATACGTGAACTCCTGGCCGTTGGGCACCGGCTCACCACCGATCTGGCCGGCGGGGTTCACGTTGTTCTGCACCTGAATAGCGCTGATGACCTGCGGAACTGTGACCCCGAGTTTGGCCAGCTGATCCGGCTTCACCCAGACACGCAGCGCATACTGCCCGCCAAAGACCTGAGCTCGCGCGATACCGGGCACGCGGGTCAGCTCATCCACCATGTTGATATAGGCGTAGTTGATCAGGAATGTGCTGTCGTATGTACCGTTGGGCGAAGAGAGCGCAACCAGCATTAGTGGTGACGAGAGAGACTTCGTCACCTGCACGCCGGCCGTATTCACCTGCGACGGCAGCTGTGGGGTGGCCTGGCTGACGCGGAGCTGAGTAAGTACCTGATCGATGTCCGGGTTGGTACCGATCTCGAAGTCGACGTGGAGCTGGGTGGTCCCATCATTTCCATTCGTCGAGTACATGTAGTCTTCGTGGTCAACGCCGCTCACTTGCTGCTCGATGGGGGTGGCCACGGACTGCTCCAGCGTCTTGGCGTCGGCACCTGGATAAGTGGCCTGGACCAGGATCTCCGGAGGCACAATGTCCGGGAACTGCGCGGTCGGCAGGCTCAACATCGAGACCACGCCGACGATGACCATGATGATGGAGATCACCATGGCCACGATGGGCCGGTTGATAAAGAACTTGGACATGAGCTATTTGCCCTCGCTGCCTTGGCCTGGGTTGTGAGGGACCGCGGGGCTCGCGGCCGACGCCTGCTCTGCGGGTGCAGGGTGCGGATGGACCGGGATCCCGTCCGCCAGTTTCCCGTTCCCCTCAACTACCACGCGCTCACCCGGCTTCAATCCATCGGTAATCACCCAGTCCTGACCGATCTGCTGGCCCACCTTCACCAAGGTGATGTGCACCTTGTCGGTGTCGTCCACCACGGCGACGGAGTAGGTGCCCTGCAGCTCGGTGACGGCGCGCTGCGGTACCAGCAGCGCGTTCTTTTCAAACGCTGTCTGGGCGCGTACTTTGCCGAACTGCCCCGGACGCAGCAGGTTCTGCGGGTTCGGGAAGGCTGCCGCGACACGGATGGTGCCGGTCGACGGATTCACACCGCGATCGACAAAGACGATGTTGCCCTTGCTGGGATAAACGGTGCCGTTCGACAGCGTCAGCTCCACCGGCACGCGGCTGGAGCTGTGCAGCAGGTCTGCCGCGCCGCCCTCCCGGGCCTTCTTCGACAGGGCGAGATACTCCTGCTCACTGATGGCGAAGTACACCTTGATGGGCTGGACCTGGGAGACAGTGGTCAGCACCGTGTCGGTCTTCACGTAACTGCCGACCTGGATTGCCGCGATGCCGGCAATGCCATCCAGCAGCGACCGCACTTTGGTGAACCCCAGGTTCAGTTCAGCCGCGGCCACATTGGCCTTCTGCGCCGTCAGGGCGGCCTCATTGGCTGCCTTGGTCTGAAGATCGTTGTCCAGCTGAGAGCGGGCGATGGCACGGGCCTCGGCCAGTGGCGTGTCGCGCTTTACATTGATGTCGGAGAGGCCAAGCTGCGCCTGTGCCTGCGCCAACTGTCCCTTCGCCTGGTCCAGAACGGCGACAAACGGACGGGGGTCGATTTCGAAGAGCACCTGGCCCTTCCGCACCTCCGAGCCCTCTTTATAGTCCTGCCGGATGACGTAACCGGTCACCTGGGGCTGGATCTGGGCGTTGGTGTACCCATCCAGATTGGCGACCCACTCTCCATAGATCGGCATATCCTTCTGCTCGACCTGTGCGGTGACCACATCCGGTGGCGGATACTGCGGGGGACCGCCCTTAGCCGCCTTGGCGCAGCCGGCGACCAGCGCCAGGCCGGCCAGCAGAAGCAGCAGGGCGCCGGAGGCAGCGCTATCGCAGTGTGCCTGCTGTTCAAGGCTAGCGCGGGAGAGTTTCCCCTGGAGACAGCGAGAGAGAGAGATAGGAGGAGCCATGGAGCCTTCCGAAAGGTGCGCCGCCGGGGCGCAGGAAACAATGCGTGGAGCTGCCTCGAGGCAGCTGGACAGTTTGCAATCTGGCGAGTAGATGAGCCACCTGGGGTGGTGGACTCACCTGAGGGCACATTTTTTCATGATTTGGCACTGGGTGCCATAGACTGCATACAATGCTGGAAAAATATTCGACATCTGCGGAGGAGGATGCCGGCTCCCGCCTGGACTCCAGCGCGTCCCTGCGGGAGCGCAAGCACGAGTTCGTGCGCCGGGAGATCGAGCGCGCCGCATGGGATCTGTTCTGTACCGCAGGCTTCGACGGAACGACGATCGAAGCCATCAGCCGCGATGCCGGCGTCTCGCGCCGTACTTTCTTCCGCTACTTCGCCAGTAAAGAAGAGCTGCTCTCGACCAGCATCCGCGACTTCGGCCAGCGTATCGTGCTGCGACTGGCGGAGGCTCCTCACCGCGGCAGCCCCATCGCCATGATGGAGCGCGCCTTCCTCACGATCGTCCGGGAAGAGATGGGGGAGAAGCTGCCGCAAGACAAGATGACATTCATGTTCGAGGAGCCACATCTGCGCGGTCGATTTCTCTTCGCCCTGTCGCTCTGGGTGCCGCCCCTGGGGGAGCAACTGGTCCGTCTGAAGGCGTACCGTGGCGACCCCGCCCGTTGCGATCTTGCTGCCGCGCTCTACTGCACCGCCTTCGATCATGCCCATCGGCAGTGGCTGCGCAATCCGCAGAGCAGCCTTGAACTCCACCTGAAACGGGCCTTCCGGCAGATTCACGATCTCTGTTAGCAGTTCCATCACCGGGTCTCTCCGCGTGCGCCCTTGCGACTCGGTTCCATCGCCTCCTCTTCGAGGAAGCTTTTCAATGCGTCCAGGCGCTGTGTCCAGTACTTCTCGTAGAAGGCCAGCCACTCCTCGGCCGGTCGCAGATTCTGCCCCTTGAGTCGCACGATTTGGAAGTTGCCGCGCCGTTCGCGTGCGATCAGCTCAGCCGATTCGAGCACATTCAGATGTTTGGAGACCGCGGCCAGTGTCATGCGGTGGGGTTTGGCCACCTCCCCTACCGTCTTGTCGCCGGCTGCGACGTCTGCCAGGATGGCGCGGCGCGTCCGATCCGAGAGCGCGTGGAAAAGTACGTCCAGGCGGGCAGCATTTGACTTAACCATAAGGTCGAATGATGCCCTCGCTTCAGCCGGAAGTCAACCGGATAGTTGAATAGATTTCCTCCGCGGCCGGCGGGAATCCCAGAATTCCCATGGCGTTAAGCGCGGGCCTTCGCGAACGCCTGCTCCAGGTCCGCTTGCAGGTCCTCGATCGCCTCGATCCCTACGGAGATGCGGACCAGATCCCGCGGTATCTGTTTCTGTGTACGCAGATGCTCCGGAATGCTGGCGTGGGACATGTAATTGGGCAGACTGATGGTCGAGTTCACACCGCCAAAGCTGACCGTAATGGTGTGCAGGGTACAGGCCTCTACCAGCCGGCGGGATAGCTCGGGGTCGCCGGTGCGAAAGCTCAGAACGGAGCCGGGGCCGCTGGCCTGCGATTGGTGGACCGTCATGGCGGCAGGGGATGCAAGGGTAGGGAAGTAGACCTCCGTGACCAACACATGATGATGGAGGTAGTTGGCGAGCGCAGTCGCGTTCGCCTGCTGCTGGTTCTGCCGAAGCGCCAGCGTCTTCAGGCCGCGCAGCACCAGAAAGCTGTCGAAGGGTGACAGTCCGGCACCTTCGCCGTTTTGAATCAGATACAGTTCCTCGCCCAGCGCAGCCTCCTTGACGATCACCGCGCCGGCCATTACGTCGCTGTGGCCGCACAGAAACTTTGTTGCAGAGTGGATTACCAGGTCGCAGCCCAGCTCCAGCGGCCGCTGCAGGTAGGGGGACATGGTGCTGTTGTCCACGCAGACGCGCGCGCCATGGGCATGCGCCAGCTCGGCCACCCGCCGCAGATCCAGGATGCGTAGCAGAGGATTGGTGGGCGACTCGAGGTAGACCAGCTTGACGGCCGGCGTCAGCGCGGCCGCGAATGCCTGCTCGTCGGCGAAGTCGACATACTGGACCGTGATGCCACGGTTGGCCAGGATGCGAGAGAAGAGCCGGTAGGTTCCGCCGTAGAGATCGTCACAGGCCAGGATCTGCTCACCCGGCTTCAGCAGGCGGGTGACCGCCGTGATGGCGGCCAGACCAGTGGAGAAGCAGAAGGCCCGGGTGCCACCTTCAAGCAGTGCCAGTTGTGTCTCCAACACAGCGCGGGTCGGATTGCCGCTGCGGCTGTAGTCGAAGTCACCGAAGCTGGTGGCGGAGTCCTGACGGAACGTGGCTGTTTGGTAGATGGGAGTGTTTGCCGGCCGGGACTTATCCCCCGGTGCAGGATCGAAGTTCAGCAGAAGGGTCTCAAACTTCATGACTCACCTCCGCAGAGGTGCAGCTTGGCTGATAGCAAGGCAGGCTCCATGCGCGGTTCAAAGGGGGACAGCGTCCGACCCAAAACCGGTCGGCAGATCGAGGGGCATTTCCCTAGCCGGATGGTCTGCGTCTTTCAGAGTGGTGAGCGCTTCAGAGCGCGGGCGCAGATCGCATGCCAGCTAGGGTACGCATGGCCATAGGCATTCGTCCGCCGCGTGGAAAGCTCATAGCCTTCGAGGCTAGGGGAAAGCGCCTGTGCCGTCAAGACGGAGCCCAGGCCGGCGGGATCGCTGCTTAGTTTTGTTATGGCCGCAGCCGGTTGCTCCCTGGACCCGATTCGTGACAACTGACGGACGTCCATGTCTTACCATTTCGGCAGATGTGGGGTCCTCTCCGATCCCGTTCCATCTGCACGACTCGGTCTGGTGAGCCATGTGTCTCCCGGACGACGAGGACTACCGTGGGCTCGACTCGCGGACGCCCACGCAAGGCACATCCACTTCCTGGTTTCGGCAGCACTCTGGAGGCCCCTTGACCGCATTCCATCGATTCAACCCTCTGTTCCTGGTCGCACCCGCCTTGGTCGCCGCACTCGGGTCCACTGCAGTCCATGCTCAGTCCACCGCCACGCTCTCCGGCAACGTCAGCGACCCCTTGGGGGCAGTGCTCCCCGGAGCGCAGATTATGGTTCACGGTCTCTCAACGGGGGTTGACCGCACCGTCACCTCGGATGATGCGGGCAACTACACTGTTCCCTCGCTGCAGCCCGGAAACTACAGCGTGACGGTCCGCGCGCCTGGATTTGCCGACTATAAGGTTGCGAGTCTAAGCCTGCAGGTCGATCAGAATGTAACTGCCAATGCGCGCATGGATTTGGCTTCCGCTGGCGAGGTGGTGCAGGTGCAGAGTGCGGCACCTTTGATCGACGCTCAGACCATGACTGTCGGCCAGGTCATCGACCAGACCACAGTGCAGAAGATTCCACTAAATGGGCGCCACTTTCTCGACCTTACCAACCTGACACCTGGCACGGTCGTGCCCCCGGTCACCGGAAATCTCACCAGCGCTAGCCGCGGCCTGGGTGCCAACTCCTTCGACACTGCCGGGCAGCGGGAGGACTCCGTCAACTTCCTGATCAACGGTATCAACCTGAACGACGCATCGCAGAATCAGATCACTTTCCAGCCGTCGATCAACACCACGGCCGAGTTCAAGATCTCCAACTCCACCTACTCGGCTGAGTATGGCCGCTCCTCCGGTGCCATCGTCAACGTGGCGACCCGCTCCGGGACGAACAGCTTTCACGGAGAGGCCTTCGACTACCTGCGCAACAACTACTTCGACGCGCGAAACTTCTTCAATCGCAAACCGCAGCGGCAGAATCAGTTCGTCCGTAACAACTTCGGCGGAGCATTCTCCGGGCCCATCTTCCGCGACAAGACGTTCTTCTTCCTCAGCTACGAAGGACTACGCCAGCACCAGAGCCTGTTGTTCAACAACCCTGTGCTGAACCCGGCGCAACGCGCGCAGTTGGCCGCCACACCCGCTGGACCAGCATATGCACAGCTGCTGAACCTGATCCCTGCCGGGAATGATCCGAGCGGCAGCGTCTTTCAGGGCTCCGCGCCCGGACCGGTGAAGACGGACCAGTTCTCCGGCGATCTCTTCCACACCCTCTCTACCAGCGATAACCTGCACGCCTACTATGCTTGGCAGCAGGATGCGCGCACTGAGCCGAGCCTGCAGGGCAACACCATCCCGGGTTTCGGCGATCACCGTACCGCGCACCGGCAGGTAGGCACTCTCAATGAGGTGCATATCTTTTCCCCCACACTGGTCAACGAAGCGCGCCTCGGCTTCAATCGCATCGCGATTTCCTTCACACCAAACACGGCCGAGAATCCACTCGACTTCGGTATTCAGAATGGCGTGGCCTACAACAGCGCCCTGCCACAGATCACCATTCAGGGCCCGAATCTCAACTTCGGTGGTCCCGCAGGCTTTCCGCAGGGCCGCTTCGATACCACCGGAGTCTTGTCCGACACGCTTTCCTGGACGCGCGGCAAACACGTAATCCGGACTGGCGGAGAGTTCCGTCGGTTCATCGGAGACTCCTTCTCCCAGACACCGGGAACCCTCGTCTTCAGCTCTGTCCAGAACTTCATCAACGGCCTGGCGAGCTCGTTCAGTGTGACGCCGACCCAGGTCACCAGCCGCATCTTCGAGAATGCGGTGGGCGCGTTCATCACGGACAATTACAAGGTGACGCCGCGCTTCCAGGCAGAGCTCGGCTTCCGCTTCGAGTGGAACGGCACGCCGACCGAAGGCGGCAACCGCCTGGTGAACTTCGACCAGAGTACCGGTGCGCTGGTGCGGGTCAGCGAAGCCTTCAATCAGAACTACAATTACGAACCGCGGGTGGGCTTTATCTACGACGTGCGCGGCAACGGCCGCACCATCCTCCGCGGCGGCTACGGCATTCAGGCCGATCAGCCGGTTAGCGGTGTGGTCACCGGGCTTGCCGCCAATCCTCCCAACGCCAACCCCGTCTCTTTGACAGGTACACCGTCGGCGACTGCGCCCAATGGCGGCCTGCTGCCAGTGGGGACGCTCTACTCCAGTGCGTCGCTGGCCGCACTGTCTCCCAGCGCTACTAATCCCCGCCTGTCGAATGCCTACACGGAGAGCTACAACCTGAACCTCCAGCAGGATGTAAGCCAAGGCCTGATCTTCCAAATCAGCTATATCGGGTCTGTAGGCAGACACCTTCGCATCCAGCGCAACATCAATCAGCCGAACCATCCCGCCGGTGCACCCGCCGCCGGCATTCGCCCGTTTCCAAGTGTCTCTAGTGTGAGCCCCTTTCGCCCTGGTTCCGGGTTGAACAATATCGCCTACATCGACTCAGATTCCTTCTCTGACTACAACGCACTCTTCTTCACGGTTCGCAAGGCGCTATCTCACGGACTGCAGATCAACTCCACCTACGCCTGGTCCAAGTCGCAGGACGTGAACTCGCTCGGCTCCCAGGGCGGTTACACCCTGCAGGACAACAACAATCCACGCGGAGACTACGGATTGTCTGACTTCGACGTGCGCAATCACTTCGTCTTCTCCGGCACCTGGCAGCTTCCGTTCCATGGGAATCGGTTTGTGGAAGGCTGGCTGCTGGCCAACATCACGCAACTGCAGAGCGGCAACCCGCTGAATGTGACCACAACCTCTGTCTACAACGGAGTGTCTGGCACCGTGCGCCCTACCCTGCTGGGCAGCTATAGCACCGGGCGCGGTCCCATCCTGCAGAACGGCAACGTCTCCTTCATCAATGGCGCTTCCTGCACCGGCGCGGCGCCTGCGCCTGGCTGTGTCTTCTACGCACAGCCCGCAGGGTTCGGAACTTTGCGGCGCAATGCGCTCACCGGCCCGGGCTTTGCGGATACGGATCTCTCGCTTGAGAAGACGACTCATATTGCGGAGTCGGCTGCTCTGGTGCTGCGCGTGGATGCCTTCGACCTGCTCAATCACACGAACTTCGCCAATCCCAACCTCACGGCAGGCGGCAGCACCTTCGGGCAGATCAGTGCCACACGCACGGCAACTGGGGATGCGGGTTCGTCGCGGCAGCTGCAGTTTGCGGCGCGCTTCCAGTTCTAGGAGGGGACAATTGCAAGTTGCTTCTGGGATCGTTGCTGGGAGGTCTTCAAGAGCCAGCAGGCGGAGCCACTCCACCGCTGGCTTTTTCTTGTCTCAAATGCAAGCGACGGGAGTGCCGTCCCGAAAAGAGACATCAGTATAGGTATCCATAACGGTTGCAGGCTGTCTTGCAGAAGACCTTTTTTCGGCCATATCTTACCGGATAGAAGGGAATACCTGGCGAAGTTTCTCCAGACATTCGCTGGAGCAGTGGCCTTGAAATGCCACGCACTTTTTTTGCTCCTTCACAATGGCGCAAACGGCGTAGGTGGTGGTAGGTTTATCGGCACCCGGAATACAGTCTCCGTTTCTGTGTTGCCCCTAAAGGAATTCTGAACATGGCCCACACGCACCGTCTTTCTGTCCTTTCATTCAGCTGTGTCCTGGCGTGCATTGCTGCGCCAGTCTTAGCGCAAACCGCCAGCACACGGCATATCCCGGCCGCTGGTGTTGGCACGTTCACCTCGTCCGACAACACCGTCCTCAATACCAACGGCCCGGAGTTGAACCCGGCATTCGCGATCGATGCCGATTCGGGAAACGACGCGACCGGTAGGATCACCATCAATCGCTCAATCAAGAAGTCCGGCAAGGTAGGCAATGTGAACGCGCCGGGCCAGCAGAAGCCCAAGTCCAATCCGGTGCTGCAGCAGAGCATCGACGGACTGAATCTGTACCAGGAGCGCATCGTTGCCGATGGTGGCAATCAGTTCACAGTTGAGCCGCCGGATCAGGGCCTCTGCGTCGGAGGTGGTTACGTCCTGGAGTCGACCAACGATGTGGTGCGCGTCTTCAACACCAACGGCACCGCTGCCAGCGGCGTCATCTCACTGAACAAGTTTTACGGCTATCCGTCCGCCATCCTGCGTACCGCCAAGCCGCCCGTCTTCGGACCCTCAGTCACGGATCCAACCTGCATCTTCGATCCGCAGTCGCAGCGCTTCTTCCACGTCATCCTGACGCTCGATACCAACCCGGCCAACGGTGGCCTGGTCGGCACCAATCACCTTGACCTTGCGGTCAGCCAGACCTCCAACCCACTGGGGCAGTGGACCATCTACCGCATCCCGGTGCAGAACAATGGCACACAAGGAACGCCCGACCACCACTGCGCCGGTGGCTTCTGCCTGGGCGACTACCCGCACATCGGCGCCGACAGCAACGGAGTCTACCTGACCACAAACGAGTTTGAGCTCTTCGGATCGAACTTTATCGGTGCGCAGATCTACGCCATACCGAAGGCGCAGCTCGTGGCCGGTACCGGGATCGACCTGTTCCAGTACAACACCGGGGACGCCTCCACCCCGACCGCATCCGGCCTGCCTGGATTCACCGTCTGGCCCGCCCAGTACGCGTCCAGTGCGCCGTCCGAGTTCGGCGGTACGGAGTACTTCCTCAGCTCGCTCGCCGTCTTCCAGGACAGCGGGGTCGACAACCGGCTGCAGCTCTGGTCTCTGACGGATACCAGCGCCCTGAACAGCGGCAAGGCACCGACGCTGGTCAGTTCACTGGTCAACACCGAGGGTTACGGCATCCCCGGCAATGCACGTCAGCCGGGCACGAATACCAATGGCGTTGGCAAGGCTCCTGGTGGCGGCAATGTGGACTATCCTTACGGTCAGCTTCATGGCGCTCCGGTCGGCGAGCTGGCAGGCAATGATTCCCGCATGCAGCAGGTGTACTACGCGAACGGCAAGCTGTGGGCCTCGCTCGGAACCGGTATCTCGTTTGGCGGTTCCAGCTCCAGCGATGGTCTGGCTTACTTCATCCTGCATCCCAAGGCCTCCGGCGGCACGCCGACGGCCAGCGTGGACCAGCAAGGCTATGTTGCCGATCCTAACGTGGACTTCACCTACGGAACCGTGGCTGCCACGCAGAGTGGCCGGGGCATTATCTCGTTTACAACTACCGGTCCCAACAATTACCCCAGCCTCGGTTACGCGTCGCTTGACGACAAGATCGGCGCTGGCGCACCGCGGATTGCGACTGCCGGCATCGGGGCGCAGGACGGCTTTACCGAATACAACGGTCGGCCCCGTTGGGGCGACTACGGCGCGGCTGAGGTAGATGGCAACTCGATTTGGTTCGCCCAGGAGTACATCGGGCAGACCTGCACAGTTGCTCAATACCTTGCCGATCCGACCTGCTCTGCCACCCGCGCCCCCCTGGGCAACTGGGGCACGCGCATCGCTCAGGTCACCCCGTAGTACCTGACAGACGCAGCATAACCAAGAAGCCCTCCCTAACCGGGGAGGGCCTCTTTTTTTCAATCAGCAGCTCAAGAGAACAACCACGCTCATGGAATAGGAGTAATCTCCTGGCACTCCCCTTGCAGACTTCCAGCTTTCGAGAGGCGCAGCCATGGGTCGACCTGATGCTATCGAGCAACTGCTTCCCACTCTTTACTCTGCCCCACTCCAGCCTGAGCTGTGGTCAACCTTTCTGCAGCAGACCTCGGCGATCACTGGCATCTCCAAAGCCGCGCTCATCGCCCATGATCTTACCCAGAACCGTCACAAGTTTCTGGCGACGCTAGGCCCGGAGGTTGTGGAAAGTGTTCCGCTGTATGAGTCCCACTACTTCCACTTCGACCAGTGGACGGAGCGCTTTCCGAAGAGGTGCTTCCAAAGCAAAGTCGTGTTGGGAGATGATCTCTGGCCAAGGCAATGCTTGCTTGAGAGTAATTTCTACAACGAGTTCCTGAAGCCGTTCGACACCTGCGAGATGGTCGGAATTGCGGCGGGCTCTGCCGACAGTTTTGAAGCATTCAGCATCTACAGGGGACCCAGGGAGGAAAGCTTCAGTCGGGAACTGGTCGATGCGCTTCAGCTGCTCGCTCCCCACTTGCAGATCGCGCTCAGGGTGCAGGCGAAGTTGACAGGTCTGGAAGCCCGCCTGGCAGATATGGAGACCGCTCTCGATCGAATGAGCGCCGGAGTGGTGCTGCTGGACGCCGCTGGCAAATGTACGTTTGCAAACCAGACTGCGAGACGCATCCTGGACCGGAGAGATGGGCTTCATCTGGAGCGGTCACGACTGACGAGCCGCAGCTCACCGCAAAGCGGAAGTCTGGCACAACTCATCCGGTCTGTGATCGCCTTAGCGGGAGGACGCGAAGCGACTCCTGCGCGGGCGATGTTGATTCGTCGCAGAGACGGAACTGCTTTGCACGTTCTGGTCTCGCCGTTATACCAGCAGGTTTCGTCTATCTTTACGGATGCGGTAGCCATCGTATTCATCAGTGATCCCGCACAGAAGTCTGCGCTGCCCCAGGAAATACTCGCAGCGCTCTTCGCGCTAACCCCCGCCGAAGCACGACTAACCATCACGTTGCTGGACGGCAGCTCTCTAGCGGAGGCGGCGGCAATCCACGGCGTCTGCCGCGAGACAGCCCGCACGCAGATCAAGAGCGTCTTTCAGAAGACCGGAACGCGGCGGCAGGGAGAGTTGATCCGCCTGGTGGCAGGTCTGATGACTCCCGCTTCTCACAATACGTAGCTGCTTCCGAGTATGTACACCGCGACACGGATTCCACCCATACGGGTGATGACAGCGTTGCGAAACCACTCCATGATTGCGATCGCACTGCCACTCCTCGGCATTCGATCTTCCTCCTCTGGCTCAGGAAAGGCACACGCGACCACGGGTGGAGCTCTGTAACCGGGCATTCATCCATTTCTGCACGCCAGTTCACCTTGAGCAGGTAAGGAGCGTTTCCGATGAGTACACGAGCGCGAATCTGGGTGGGTGTCATCGCGATAAGCTGCGGTATTGCTGCGGTAGCGAGCGCGACCCCGATTGTCGGATTTCTGGGCACAATTCTGGCCACCGGCAGCACGACTGAAGAGACTGTGGTCAAGGCGCATGTGCCACTGCCGGATGCAACCAAGCATGACGAGGACGATGGTTGGTCGGCGAAGCTGATAACCAGTGGTCCCAGCGACTTCATCGTGCAGGATGGCACGTATGCTCCGGGAGGACACACCGGTTGGCACTCGCATCCTGGAATTCTCCTCATCAGCGTCATCTCCGGATCACTGGAGTGGTACGACGCAGACTGCGAGAGGCATGTCTACAACGCTGGCGATGCCTTAACCGAGGGTACGCGGCTGCACTACTTCCGCAACGTCGGCACCGTCCCGGTGCATTTCACGGTCACCTACGTGATCGCGCATGGGCAAGCGCGCCGAGTAGACGAAGCGGCTCCGGAGTGCGCAGCAGCGCTCGGGCTGAACTAACCCTAGCAAGCCAGAGCACTGGCATGCTGTGGGCATGCAGCATCAGCCAGCGGATCGAGAACTTCAAGCGGTCTGTGCCGCGTACCGTTCCGGTGCGGGGCACAGCCGCGGTACTCGCCCTTTCGCTAGTAAGCGCCGGCCTGTTCCAGCGGCAGCCTGACCTGGAAGCAGGTATCGCCGGGATTGCTCTCAACAGTCAAGAAGCCTCGATGCAGGCGGACGATGCGCTGGGCGGTATCGAGGCCGAGGCCCAGTCCGCCGCCGGGGGGCTTCGTAGTAAAGAACGGCTCGAAGATCCGCCCCTGGAGTTCCTCAGGGATCCCCGGCCCGTCATCATGTACCTCAACCACGATCATGTCGGTGGCATGACAAACGGTCAGGCGAATGCGGCCGCGGTTTTGGATCGCATCCAGCGCATTCTCGATCAGCGCCATCCACACCTGGTTCAGCTCGCTGCCATATGCGGAGATCAGCGGCAGGTTCGGCTCATACTCGCGCACGATCGTCACATGCTGTAGACGCGATTGCAGCATCGCCAGGGTGTTCTCCAGGCTCTGCGGCACATCGATCTCCTGGATCGGAGCCTGATCCATGTAGGAGTAGTCCTTGATTGCCGTGATCAGATCAAAGATGCGCGCGGTCGAATCGAGCATCGCCTCTGCCATCCGCTCGGTCCGCAGCGCAGACGCATGCTGAGACAGCAGCAGGGCAGTGCTCTCCTGATTGAGGAAGTCAGGCATCGCGTTCAGATGGTCGACTGTTACCCCGGCCTCCGCCAGCTCTGGCGCGATCTGCCAGCCGTTGGGGATCTGGCGCTCCTGCAGCCAGCTCTGTAGCGAATCTTCGCGCTCGGACACCTGCGCGGGGGTAAGCTGCTCCGCGGTCTGCAAGCTCTGCCGCATGTGGCGGTCCCACTCCCGCAGCGCATCCACTTCATCGGGCTGGAAGCAGAGGCTGCCCAGGCGCAGGTGCTCCCGGCCGAAGATCTTCAGCTCTGCCAGCATGCCGGAGGCCGCCCGCTGCGCTGCCGAGGCGGGATTGTTCAGTTCATGCGCCAGGTTCCCAGCCAGCTTGCCGAGCGCACTCAGCTTTTCGGACTGCTGCTCGATACGTGTCACCTCACGGGTCCGATCAAGCAGAATGTTGACGACGATCTGCGCCAGCGACGGAACCGCCTTCAGCATCTCGGGGAAGATGTCTTTGTGGTATTCCACGGCCCATGTCGGCGCCGTGGTGTACCCTTGCCCGCCATAGGTCTTCATGCGGGAGAAGGGAAGCACGCCTGTGATCTGCCCGGCACGGCCGATGAAGACGACAGGCGCACTGCTATTGCGGTCACGCTGTACCTGCACCTCGCCCTTCAGCAGAATGGACATCGTCGAGGCCGGCTCACCCTGCCGGAACAGGAGTGCGTTCGCATCGAGGAAGCGCTCCTGACCATAGGTCGCCATCCATCGCAACTCGTCCTCGCTCAGTCCGGAGAGCGGACCGACCTTCTTCAGCGCCTCCATCAGGGCGGGAATGCGGTCGCTGGATGTACAGACGGGCGTTTCGATGAGGCTCTCGCTCATGGCGGATGCTCCCTGCGTCCCATGGTAGCCGACCGCCCGGCGGCGGGCGTCCACAATTTGCCGGAATGCAGTAGTGGCAACGTCAAAGGGGCTGGCAGGGTGGTAATCAGGGTTACGGGTGCCGCGCCTTCATCTCTGCCTGCCGCATGGGCATACGGTCGATGCTGTCGTATAGTGACGCGCGCTCGATGACCTCACGCCGCAGCAGCTTCTGACCGCCATCCTTACCCAGTAGGACGACTGCAAAACCGCCCCCCGGATTGTACTTGTGCTGGGTCGCGGCAGCCTCTTCCTTGCTCAGGACCGCGGTAGGAAGCTCGCTGCCACCGGTCGCGGCGTTGCCATGTTCAAGCACCAGGACCAGCATCATATTGCGGTCGCGGAACTCCGCAGGGTCTGCCTCCAGCTCGGTGAGCTGCCGCTGCAACCGCCTGTCCTGCGCATCCGTGGCAAAGATGAGGAGCACGCGGTTGTGATCACGCATTGCGGCCAGCGTTGAAGGGGCATGGGCATCCGGCATCAGCAGTCCTCCGCCAAGCAGTACTGCGGCCAACAAAACGAGGCGCATACAGCAGTAGAATCACCCATTTGACGCGGGGATGTTCCGCACCCTTTTGCATTTACGAAAAGGGCGATCGGATGGGGCCTCGTCGTGCCTGCCTTCCCGGCCCAGGCGCTACCCCGGCGTTGGTACGGGCTCCGGCTTGGTGGGCGACTGTGACTCGGCCGTCACCGGGTCAAGGAACGGCATCGCGGCACGCAACCGGCTGCCAACCTGCTCGATTGGATGAGCGCGCTCCTCCGTCCGGAACTGCTCAAAGCGGTGCCGCCCGGTGCGATTCTCCTGCATGAATGCTTTCGCAAAGGTCCCGTCCTGGATCTCGGCGAGGATGCGCTTCATCTCCGCGCGTGTGGCATCAGTGACGATACGTGGGCCGGCCGTGTAATCGCCGTACTCTGCCGTGTCCGAGATGGAATAGCGCATATAGCTCAGGCCGCCCCGGTACATCAGGTCGACAATCAGCTTCAGCTCGTGCAGGCATTCGAAGTAGGCCATCTCGGGCGCGTATCCGGCCTCCACAAGGGTGTCGAAGCCAGCCTTGACCAGCGCCGCCGTGCCGCCGCACAGCACTGCCTGCTCCCCGAACAGATCCGTCTCCGTCTCCTCGCGGAAGGAGGTCTCATAGACACCGGCGCGAGTACAGCCGATGCCGCGCGCATAAGACAGCGCGAGCTTTTGTGCCGTGCCGCTGGCATCCTGATGAATTGCGATCAGACCCGGGACGCCGCCGCCCTCTGTGAACAGCTCCCGCACCCGGTGCCCGGGAGCCTTGGGCGCCACCAGGGCCACATCGATCTCTGCCGGCGGCTGGATGAACCCGAAATGGATGTTGAATCCGTGGGCGAACAGCAGCAGCTTTCCCTTGCCCAGGTGCGGCGCGATCTCGCCCGTGTACAACTCTGCCTGCGTCTGGTCGGGGACCAGGATCATGATCACGTCGGCCCACTGAGCCGCATCCGCGACTGAGAGGACTTTCAGCCCGGCCTTTTCCGCCTTGGCTCGCGAGCGGCTGGTCGCTGTCAGCCCGACACGGACGTCAACCCCGGAATCCTTCAGATTGAGTGAGTGGGCGTGGCCCTGAGAACCGTATCCGATGACCGCGACCTTCTTAGCTTGAATCAGCGAGAGATCAGCGTCCTGATCATGAAAAACCTTCGGCATGTCTGCTCCTTAGCAAATTGAGTCGGCATCAAGTCTGCCGCTCGCGAGTGTCTGCGCTGCTGTGACTGCTGCTCTGTTGATAGAAGAGAGGATGGCAAGGACGGTCAGGCCTCTTCTTCGTGTACGTCTTCAAACTCATTAGGCAGGATCTCGTCAGCGTTGAGCTTGGCCGCATAATCCGGCTCCGGCTGCTGTGCTGCCTTGCCCGCGCCCAGTGCGCTGAGCACTCGGCTGGTGTGATGGCCCCGGTGCATCGCCATGCGGCCCGTACGTGAGATCTCCAGAATGCCGTACCCCGATTCCGTGATCACCTGCACCAGCCCTTCGATCTTTGAGGAACTGCCCGTCATCTCCAGCATGATTGACTCCGGAGCCAGGTCCACCACGCGTGCCTTGAACACCGTCGCCAGCTCGAAGATCTGCGAGCGGGACGACGGACCACGCGGCGTCGCAGGACCGACCGCTATCTTCATCAGGCAGAGCTCGCGGACCACCGCTGCCGCACGGTCCACTTCGTCGACATGGATCGTGGTCTCGAGCTTGTAGAGCGACGCGCGGATGCGGTGCGCCGCATGCTCGTGCGCATCGCAGACGATGGTCATGCGCGAGGTGTCGGGCCGCTCTGACTCGCCAACGGTCAGCGAAACGATGTTGATGTTCAGCCGGCGGAAGAGCGAGGCCACGCGCGTCAGGACGCCAGGCTTATCTTCGACTAGTGCGACGAAGGTGTGCAGCATGGCTTAATCGTCCTCCGCAGTCTCAAGCAGGGGATCGCGCTGCGGCCGGAAGACCATCTCATGGAGCGCCGCGCCAGGCGCGATCATCGGGTAGACGCCATCTTCCTTCTCTACCTGGAACTCGATCAGAAAGGGGGCCGCTGAGGTGCGGGCGCGAGTCACGGCGGGCGTCACCTCTCTGCGTTTGATTACACGCGTTCCGGCAATACCATGCGCGTCAGCCAGCTTGACGAAGTCCGGCGAGAGGATTGGTGAGGCGGAGTAGTTCTTCTCGTAAAAGGTCTCCTGCCATTGCCGCACCATGCCAAGAAAGCCGTTATTGATGACGGCGATATTGATGGCGAGCCGCTCCTGAACGATGGTCGAGAGCTCTGCGGCGGTCATCTGGAAGCCGCCATCCCCGGCGATCACCCAGACGTCCTTGTGCGGGCAGGCCGTCTTCGCCCCGATGGCCGCGGGCAACGCGAAGCCCATTGTCCCAAGGCCACCCGAAGTGACCAGCGAGCGAGGCGCCTCATGCTTGAAGTACTGCGCCTCCCACATCTGGTGCTGGCCTACATCTGTAACTATGATGGTGTCGTGCTCCCGGCCTGCCGACTTCACCTCGCACCAGATGTCATGGATGACGTGCGCGGCGTAGAGATGGCCATTGTCGGGAAGATTGATGATGTCGCGCACTGCGGCCGTGCCCTTCGATGCGTAGATTTCGCGCACCCATCCACTGTCGCTACGTACCGCGAGCAGTGGCAGCAGCGTCTCCAGCACCTCGCGCAGGTCGCCGATAAGCGCGACATCTGCGCGCACGTTCTTGTTGATTTCCGACGGATCGATCTCAATGTGGATCTTCTTCGCGTGCGGCGCGTATGAAACCAGATTACCCGTGACCCGGTCATCGAAGCGCATGCCGAAGGCCAGCAGCAGGTCGGCCTTCTGGATGGCCTCGTTCACCCATGATTCTCCATGCATGCCCATCATGCCCAGGTGCAGCGGATGCGCAGCAGGGAAGCTGCCCAGCCCCAGCAGGGTGGAGGCGACTGGTATCTGCTGCGACTCTGCGAGGCGGACCACCTGCGACTCCGCGCCAGACTGCGTGATTCCGCGTCCGGCCAGGATGATGGGCCGCTTCGCCGCCTGAATCAGGGCGATCGCTTCACGGATACTGGTGGAGTCTGCGCGCAGCATGGGGTGTGGCCGTGCGGCCGGGGGTGCGGCGGCAGCGAAGTCGAATGCAGCGCTGGCCTGCTGCGCATCCTTGGTGATGTCCACCAGCACCGGGCCGGGTCTGCCCGATTGTGCTATCTGGAACGCGAGGCGCACCGTTGGCGCAATCTCCTCTGCCCGTGTCACCAGGAAGTTGTGCTTGGTGATGGGCAGCGTGATTCCCGTGATGTCGACCTCCTGAAAGGCATCGGACCCGAGCACCTTTGAAGAGACCTGGGCCGTGATGGCGATCATAGGGACGGAGTCAAGCATCGCGGTCGCAATCCCGGTCACCAGGTTGGTCGCGCCGGGGCCGCTGGTCGCCATGCACACCCCGACGCGGCCGGAGGCACGGGCATAGCCGTCGGCCATATGCGCCGCGCCCTGCTCATGCCGGACCAGGATATGGCGAATGGGAAACTTCCGTAGTGCGTCGTAGATGGGCAGAATGGCGCCGCCGGGGTAGCCGAAGACCTCACGTACGCCCTCACCTTCCAGCGTCGCCCAAAGGATCTCCGCCCCGCTAAGAACAGTGCTCTGTGCCGTCATGCTTGTCTCCTGCACGAAACGTAATTCTGGCTGTGGCTAGATCGTGACCGCGCCCAGTGATGCGCTGCTGACCGAGTTCGCGTACTTCGCAAACACCCCTGTCCTGAAGCGGGGGGGAGGCGCCGTCCACGCTGCCAGCCGATCCGCAATCTCTGCGTCTGCAACATTCAGGGTCAGCGTGCGGCCGGGAATATCAAAGGTGATCGCGTCGCCTTCTTTGACCGCCGCTATGGGACCGCCCTGCTGCGCTTCAGGCGCGACATGGCCTGCCATCAGCCCTCGCGTTGCGCCCGAGAAGCGGCCATCGGTCAGCAGCGCGACTGTCTCGGACAACTCCGGAATGCCCTTGATAGCCGCTGTCACCGCAAGCATCTCCCGCATGCCTGGGCCTCCGCGCGGTCCTTCGTAGCGAATCACCAGCACGTCCCCAGGATTGATTCGCCCTGCCTCTACCGCCGCAAAGCAATCATCTTCACTGTCGAAGACGCGGGCCGGTCCGGTGTGGTGCAACCGCTCATGCCCGGCTACCTTCACCACGCAACCTTCGGGAGCCAGATTGCCTTTAAGGATGACCAGGCCGCCGGTCGCTTTCAGGGGATCGTTCCAGTTGCGGATGACCTGCTGCTGTGGCGTTTCTACCGCCTCTGCCGCCTCTTCATGTAGCGTCTTACCGCTGACCGTGATGGTGTCGTGCAGTTGCCCGCGCTCCAGCAGGCGCTTCGCCAGCACGCGAGATCCCCCGGCTTCCTGGTAATCCTTGGCTACATACTTGCCGCCCGGCGTCAGATCACAGATGAATGGAGTACGCTCACTAATGCGGTCAAAGTCCTCCATGGTGAGGCGTAGGCCCATCTCACTCGCAATCGCAATCAGGTGCAGCACGGCGTTGGTCGAGCCACCCGATGCACAGACCGCCGTGATGGCATTTTCGAGCGACTCGCGCGTGATGATCTGCGACGGCCGCAAATCGCGCCGGCACAGTTCCATGATCATCCGTCCCGCCTTGCGACTGGCCTCGGCTTTGTCATGTGCCATGGCCGGCACCCCGGTAAGCCCGATGGGCGAGATGCCCAGGAACTCACCTGCCATCGCCATCGTGTTGGCCGTAAACTGCCCGCCGCACGCGCCCGGCCCGGGGCACGCCGCCGCTTCCACTGCTTCCAGCTCCTCATCGGAGAGGCGGCCTGCAGCATGGGAGCCAATGGCCTCAAAGACATTCTGGATTGTGATGTCGACCAGCGAGCCGTCCGGCTTCTTCAGCTTGCCCGGCGCAATCGAACCTCCATAGAGCATCAGCCCCGGGATATCGAGACGACACATGGCCATGATGGTTCCCGGCATGTTTTTGTCACAGCCGGCGATACAGACGATGCCGTCAAACAGATTGCCGCGTGCCACCAGCTCCACGGAGTCTGCAATCACCTCGCGGGAGATCAGCGACGCCTTCATTCCTTGCGTGCCCATGGTGATGCCGTCGGAGATTGTAACGGTGTTGAACTCCATCGGAGTCCCACCCGCCTCGCGAACGCCCTGCTTCACTGCTTCCGCGATGTCGCGCAAGTGCACATTACAGGTGCCAATCTCAGTCCAGGTGTTCGCGATTCCGATGATTGGCTTATGCAGGTCCTCCTTGCTGAAGCCGACGCCGCGCAGATAAGAGCGCGCGGCCGCGCGGCTGGGGCCTTCGGTCAGGGCTGCAGAGCGCGCCTTCGGGTTATAGGCGCCGTTTGCTGGAGTGTGAGCTATAGGCATGGCTACTGCATCCCCGCTGCAGCCGCAGCTTTCGGGGCGGCCCACACATCTGCATCGTGCCGCTTCTCGTAGGTGTCCAGTGCCTCTATATGGCGTAGAGTCAGCCCGATGTCATCAAGCCCATTCAGCAGGCACTCCTTGCGGAACGGATCGATCTCGAAGCGCGCAGAAAAGCCTGCACGGTCGGTCACCGTCTGCTGCTCCAGATCGATGGTAATGGTGTGTGCCGGGTCTGACGTCGCACGCTCCAGCAAAGTGGCTACCTCTGCATCTGAGAGCCGCACCAGGATCATGCCGTTCTTGCCGGCGTTGGAGTAGAAGATATCTGCGAATGAAGGCGCAATCACGGCCCGAAAGCCGAACTGCTGCAGCGCCCACGCCGCATGCTCACGGGAAGAGCCACAGCCAAAGTTCTTCTCGGCGATCAGGATCTTTGCGCCGCGGTACTCCGGCCTGTTCAGGACGAAGTCAGGGTTTGGCTGTCCCGCTTGAGGACCGTCCTGGATTCGCCGCCAGTCATAGAAGAGAAAGTCTTCGTAGCCGGTGCGCTCGATGCGCTTCAGAAACTGCTTGGGGATGATCTGGTCTGTGTCGATATTAGGCAGCGGCAGCGGTGCCGCGATGCTGGTCAATGTACGGATCGCTTCCATCTAACGATAGCTCCCTTGCGCCAGGGCGCGCTCCTGCCCGGCGGCCGGCCAGTTGCGAATGTCGGTTAGGTGGCCGGTCACGGCGGCAGCCGCTGCCATGGCGGGGGAGAGCAGATGCGTACGTCCTCCGCGTCCCTGTCGGCCCTCAAAATTGCGATTGCTGGTCGAGGCGCAGCGTTCCCCCGGCTCGAGAATATCGGGGTTCATGCCCAGGCACATGGAGCAGCCTGGCTCGCGCCACTCGAATCCAGCCTCGCGAAAGATACGATCCAGGCCTTCGGCCTCGGCCTGCTGCTTTACCTGCTGTGAGCCCGGAACGACCATCGCCCGGACGCTGGAGGCCACGTGGCGACCGCGCACCATGGTGGCCGCCGCCCGCAGATCGCTAATGCGCCCGTTGGTGCAGGAGCCGATAAAGACACGATCGATGGCGATCTCCTCGATGCGGACGCCCGGCTGCAGATCCATATATTCGAGAGCGCGCGCATAGCTCTTCCGGTCTGCTTCAGTGCGCGCATCGGTAAGCAGGGGTACTGTGGCATCAATGCGCGTCACCATCCCGGGCGATGTGCCCCAGGTGACGCTGGGTGCCAGCTGCTCCGCATCGATGGTGAGTTCACGGTCAAAGACTGCACCCGCGTCGCTCGGCAGCGTGCGCCAGTAGGCGACCGCCTCATCCCATTGAGCGCCTTGCGGAGAGAAGCGCCGGCCCTGCAGGTAGGCGAAGGTAGTTTCGTCAGGCGCGATCATGCCGGCACGCGCCCCGGCCTCGATGCTCATGTTGCAGATGGTCATCCGCTCTTCCATGGAGAGCGCGCGAATGGCCGACCCGGAGTACTCAATCACGTGGCCGGTGGCGCCATCCGTGCCGATGCGCCCGATGATGTCCAGGATGATGTCCTTCGCGGTGACGCCTTGAGGCAGTCTGCCTTCGACGTTGATGCGGAAGGTGCGAGGCTTGGACTGCGGCAGGGTCTGGGTGGCCATGACATGCTCCACCTCCGAGGTGCCGATGCCGAAGGCAAGTGCGCCAAAGGCTCCGTGGGTGGAGGTGTGGGAATCGCCGCAGACTATGGTTGTGCCCGGCTTGGTGGCGCCCAGCTCCGGCCCAATCATGTGCACAATGCCCTGGCTGCGATCCTGCACGTCAAAGAACTCGATGCCGAACTCGGAACAGTTGCGCCGCAGCGCCTCTACCTGCCGGCTGGCGATGGGATCCGCAATTACCAGCCGGTCCTGTGCGCTGGTAGTTGGCACATTGTGATCGGCCGTGGCAATGTGCCGATCGGGCCGGCGCAGCTTGCGCCCGGCAAGTCGCAGCCCATCAAAGGCCTGCGGGGAAGTGACCTCATGGACGAGGTGCAGGTCGATGTAGAGCAGTGTTGGCTCGCCTGCGGGCTCGACAACGACGTGCGACTGCCAGACCTTCTCGAAGAGTGTTTGTGGCGCATGGTGCGGAGACGACATTCGGATATCAGCCTTCTGGATTCTTTTGCGATGCTTTCGTTCTTCTGCGATGCGGGCGCTTCCCTCAGACCGCGTGCAGGGACTGCTGACGGTCCAGCGTATCGATCAGGATCCCGTTTACGACGGCGCCCATCTGCTGGGTCGTTGTGGCGGCATGCCGAGCGTCTGTCGCGCGCAGCAGGTCGGCTGTGCGGTAGCCGCGCTCGAGCGCGGTGCGAACGGCTGACTCGACGGAGCGCGCCTCCACCTCCAGATGCGCGCTGTGCCGCAGCAGCATTGCTGCAGTCAGGATGGCGCCCAGCGGATTCGCCAGCCCCTTGCCTGCGATGTCCGGCGCTGAGCCATGCACCGGCTCATACAGGTTGACGGCCCCTCCGATGGTGGCGCTGGGCAGCATGCCAAGCGAGCCAGTGATCACGCCGGACTCATCAGAGAGGATGTCGCCAAACAGGTTCTCGGTCAGCACCACGTCGAAGTTGCGGGGCGTATTCATCAGGTGCATCGCGCAAGCGTCGACGTACTGATGCTCGAGTGTGATGTCCGGGTACTGCGCGGCGATCTCCGTGACGGTTGCCCGCCACAGCTGCGACACCTCGAGCACGTTTGCCTTGTCGACCGAGGTCACCTTCTTGCGGCGTCCAGCTGCCAGCTGAAACGCGACATGGGCCACGCGCGCGACCTCATCCCGCGTATAGCGCATGGTGTTCCAGGCGGCACTGGACTCACGCTGCCACGCCCGCGGCTGGCTGAAGTAAAGGCCGCCCAGCAGCTCGCGTACGAACAAAATGTCCGCACCTTCAATTACCTCTGGCCGCAGTGGCGAGTTGGAGGCGAGCGCCGGATGCGCAAATGCCGGCCGCAGATTGGCGAACCCGCCCAGCGCCTGTCTCAGTTGCAGCAAACCGGCTTCAGGGCGACGTTCCGGCGGCAGCGCATTCCACTGGTTTCCACCGACCGCGCCCAGCAGCACCGCATCACTGGCCAGCGCGGCATCGAGCGTGCCCTGCGGCAGCGGAGAGCCTTCCGCCTCAATCGCGGCGCCGCCGATCAGCCCTTCCTTAAAACGGAAATCGTAACCGCCCACCTCCGCCACGCTGTGCAGCACCTTCACTGCTTCGGCGGTCACTTCGGGCCCGATGCCGTCGCCGGCAAGGACAAGAATCTTCAGCTTCATTGTCGGCTCCTCTATGCCTCTGCCAGGCTCGCATCCGGCGCTTCGACCAGCAGGGCTAGCAGGTCCTGGTCGTAGATGGACTTCTTGCGATCGGCCAGCGCAGCGAAGCGCTGGTAGACCGCATCCAGCTCTGCCTGCTCGAGTGTGTGGCCCAGTTCGCGCAGACGATGCGACAGCGCATGCCGGCCGGAGTGCTTGCCCAGCACCATGCTGTTGGCGGGCGCGCCCACCGATGCGGGCGTCAGAATTTCATACGTCAGCGGATTCGCCAGCATGCCGTGCTGGTGGATTCCCGCCTCATGCGCAAACGCATTCGACCCTACGACTGCCTTGTTAGGCGCAGGGCGGAAGCTGATGTGCTCTCCAAGCAGTTGGCTGGTAGGGAACAGCCGCTCATGCACCAGAGCGTGCGTGTAGGGGTACCTATCCGCACGCACCAGCATGGCTGCGGCAATCTCTTCAAGCGCCGCATTTCCGGCCCGTTCGCCGATGCCGTTGATCGTGCACTCGATCTGCCGCACCCCCGCGCCCAGTGAGGACAGGCTGTTCGCAACCGCCATCCCCAGGTCGTCATGGCAATGCGCGGAGAGCCGGATCTCCGCAACCCGCGGTACTAGCCGGCGAATCTCCCGGAACATGGTCGCATAGTCGTCCGGGGTCGAGTAGCCGACAGTGTCCGGAAGGTTGATCGTGGTCGCGCCTGCCTCGATCGTGACGCGAACCATCTCCGCCAGATAGTCAATATCGCTGCGCGTCGCGTCCTCCGCGGAGAACTCAACATCATCCACATACGTGCGAGCCTGGCGGACAGCCGCCGCAGCCTGGTCCAGCGCCTGTGCGCGACTGATCCGCAGCTTCACCTCCAGATGCAGGTCGGAGCTGGCCAGGAAAGTATGGATGCGCGGATGCTCCGCCAGCTCCAGTGAGCTTGCTGCGCGCTCCACATCCAGCTCCCTTGCGCGCGCCAGGGCCGCGATGACGGGTCTGCGTACCTCGCGGCTGATGGCGCGAATGGCGTCGAAATCCCCCTGCGATGCAATCGCGAAGCCGGCCTCCAGAATGTCCACGCCCAGATCTGACAGCGCATGGGCCACCTCGATCTTCTCGGGCATGGTCATGCTGCAGCCCGGGGACTGCTCGCCATCGCGCAGCGTGGTATCGAAGAAGACGACTCGTTCCTTCACGTGGCTCACCCATTCACCTCTTGAGCACTGAATCGTTCACCGCTTCTTTTCACTATGAGGCGACTGCAGGCATAAAGCAAAGTTATTATTGTGATGGAAAGCATAAAATCAGCTTATAGAAGCCCTCGCTTGGAGTACCTTATAAGGAGAGCACTCAATGGACCTGCAGCAGCTCGAAACGTTTCTTGCTGTCGCGGAGGAGCGCAGCTTCTCACGCGCTGCACAGCGGCTGGCACGTACACAGCCTGCTGTCAGCCAGGTGATCCGCAAGCTGGAGGAGGAGCTCGGGGAGCCGCTGTTTGAGCGCGCGCTGCGCGATGGCTCCCTTACCTCGGCGGGCGAAGTCCTGCGCACCTACGCAGAGCGGATGGTCGGACTGCGCAGCGAGGCGGCCAGTGCAGTGCGCGAGCTGCGAACACTGGAGCGTGGGCAGTTGGCCCTCTCTGCGAATGAATACACCAGCCTGTACCTGCTGCCGGTGCTGGATCGGTTCCGCCGCATCTCGCCGCAGGTCATGCTCTCCGTTCAGCGCTCGTTGGCCAGTCGCATCCCGGAGGATCTGCTGGCGCGGCGCACAGAGGTCGGAGTGCTCACCTTCCGGCCTGATCCTGCCCAGTTCTGCTCCACCCTGGTGTACTCCGATGAGGTGGCATTCCTGGTACACGCCGGTCATCCGCTTGCAGGACGACGGCGCGTACATCTACGCGAGCTGGGGGCACAGAACTTCGTCGCGCATAACGTGCCATCGCCGCTTCGACGCGAGATTGTCTCCACCTTCGAGAGACACAAGACGCCGCTGAACATCGGTGTGGAGCTGCCCAGCCTGGAAGCGGTCAAACGCTTTGTAGCCATGGGCAACGGTGTCGCCTTCTTGCCCGAGCTCTCAGCAGCACGGGAGATGGAGCAGGGGGATCTCATCAAGGTGGCGATTGCCGAGGTGAAGATCCAACGGCAGTTGCGTCTGGTGCATCGGCGTGCCGGCGCGCTGTCGCATGCGGCCACGGCATTTCTGCAGACCGTCCGCGCGTTTTCGGTAGAGCGGCGCAAGCCACATCTCTATGCGCCGGAGACCGAGGCCTGACCACACGGTGGCATCGATTGCCCGCGCGCTGCCCCGGCACATGGAATGGACAGGTACAATTGCACAGAACGCCAGGATTCCCTGTATTGACACTTTGCCCGTCCGCGGAGACGTGCGCCCCCGCGCTGTGCTCCAGGCTTGAGGTTCAGGACCGAATGAAGAAGATTTCGTTGCTGTTTCTGCTGTTGCCGGTTTTGGCGACAGCCAGCTTTGCGCAGGAAAGCCGCCAGGATGTCAGTGTCAGCGGCACCGTCGTGATCCCGCCATATCAGAATGGGCAGGCCGTCTTTCAGTCCGGGTGCAATGCGCCCGATATACAGGCAGCTGTGCCTGGCGGTACAGGGCTGACCGGCACCTGCTTCGGTCCAGGTGTTCTTGCCAGCTATCGCTACCAGGTCACCCCACGCAGCGCCTTTGAGGGGAACTACCAGTGGTCGCAGTACTTCACGAACTTCTCTACGAGCCAGCTGCCCAGCACGAATATTCACAATCGCTTTCAGGAGATCTCGGTGGCCTACGTGCGCAACTTCACGTTTCGTCGCTGGAATCCCTTCGTCGAGGCGGGTGTCGGTGCCTACTTGTTCAGCCCGCTTGATGACCGCGGAACGCAGCAGTTGAGCGTGAAGCGCACCACCAACATTGGCTTCCTCTACGGCGGCGGTATTGCGTATGAGCTGAGTCCCAGCTTTGACATCCGCGCGGAGTATCGCGGCATCGTGGTCAAGACTCCGAACTTCGGCGTATCCAACTTCGACACCAAGCATTACTACAACATCTCCGACCCAGCGATCGGTATTGCTTACCACTTCTAGACGAGGCGCGAAGGTGTTTGCTGATCCGGTTGGCCGAATGACGTAGACGAGACCTGAATACCAAAGAAAAAGGCCCCGGCGCAGTGCCGGGGCCTTTCTTATGTCTCCGCTAGCTCAAATCAGAAGATACGGTAGGAGGCTCCCACTGTGAATCCATTCGGGGTGAGCCCGTTCGGGCGGTCGACCAGAGGAATGGGAAGCGGATCGGGCGGGCCCACGAAGCCGGGCCAGATCTGGTAGTCATACTCGGCGCGTGCGTAGATGCGGCGGGTCAGACGATAATCGACCCCCCCGCCGAGCTCTACGGCAAAGTAGCTGCCATGCGCGGCATTGAACGGAAAGTTGAAAGTGCCTACCCCGAGCAATCCCTTGCCGTAGAAGTTATAGCGCTTCTTCCGGAAGCTGTACTTCGGGCCGATCAGGTAATTGTCCTCGTGGATGTTGGAGAGCTGATTGAAGCGAAGAAAGCGGACTTCGCCCTCTATGCCCAGGCGCGGACTGAAGTAGTAATCGCCGAATCCACCCACTGCATAGAGACGCTTATAACCGTAATCTGGATCGAAGTCTGAAAAGATACCACCGACGTACAGTTGCTGATTCCCGCCCCTGCCGGCTGCTACGACCTGGGCTCGACTGAATGTCGGGAGGAGGAGGAGAGCCGCGAATAAGAGGAGTTTTTTGGTCACAGGGTATCTCTCAAAACCTTCAGGTTGCAGATGTACGACAAGGCGGGTCTGATGACCCGCCTTTTCACTGCCTTGTCGCATGTTATGCGAGGGCGATAGGTTGCACCCGCACTCGTATTCAAGTTACTGCTGAGGTTGTGCTGCCGGTTGTGCTTGTGCCTGATCCGGCTGGGCTGCAGGCTGCTGTGGTTGGGCTGCTGCTTCTCCGGCCGCATTCTGCGCCTGCTCGTAGCGTCCGAGCTTGTAGTATACCGGAGTCACCTCGAATGGCATCTTATCGCGTGCGTTGAGCAGAGGTACAGGCTTGGCATTCAACTTGTAAACCCTGTCGTCCCACGCATCGGTGCGCAGCTGGCTGCCCAGTGGCAGTGCCGCAATCTGATCAAGCTTGTCCAAATCCAGCTTGGGAGCGCGCTTCTGGATTGCGATCAGCCACGGTTCGCCGGCCGCATTCAGCAGTGAGTCTCCCAGCCGCGGTGTGTTCAGAGCGGTCAGCTCCTTCTCGCGCTGCTGCAGCTGCACGAAGTAGAGGCCCGCACTGCCCATCTTGTCCTTGTAGATCGAGCCGTCCAGCAAGGCCACAGCCTTCTTCGCCGCGTCTGCGTCGTCCGTCTCCGTGTGCTGCATGTGGATGCGCTCGAAGGTCGACTCATCCGGGAACAGCAGGCGATCGTTGAAGGCGTACTTGGTGTCGATGTGGTGGCCGAGCACGATGTGTGCCAGCTGGAACGACAGAACCGAGGCCAGCGACTCTTCGGAGGGCAGTGTATCCACCAGCCCCTTGCTCAGGATGATCGTGTTGCCCACAGCGATGGACTCAAGCGGGGTGGTCAGCATGACGCGGCAGTGAACCGGCGCGGACAGCTGAATGTTATTGCCGATGATGATGTTATTCGTTACCTGCTCCAGCACCTTATCGAAGTCGCTGGGGGCGGCGAGCAGTCCGGCCTGGGTCAGACGATCCAGGACGTTCTCCTCCGCCTGCGAGATCCATTCGCGCTGCGCCTGCAGCGGGCTGACGTCTTCCGCGTTGCCGCTCTGGTCCTGCACGTCGTCGATCTTGATCGACTCGTTGTCGGACTCGTGGGTCGGAATCTTCAGCGAGTAGCCCCAGATGGAGGTCTGGGCCTTGAAGGCGACCGGATGTTCCTTGTCCTTCTTCGAGGTCTCCTCGACGTAGACGCCTACCGGCAGCCAGATACCAGGCTGCAGGTTCTGCCGCCAGCTGTCGAAGTGGAAGTAGTCGTTATCGTCGGCCTTGTCCTCAAGGTCGTTGCCGGTGTACGTGCCGTTGAAGCGCACGACGTTGCCGGAGTCATCATCGACCCAGATACGACCGGTGAAGCGGCCATTGCCCAGGCCGACCTTCGGGTGCACATCGAACACATCCGTGCGGATGGTGCCCAGGAACGCCTTACGCACGAACACGAAGTCATAGTGCTGCTGGTCGAAGCCGCTGGGATCGATGAACATCATCTCCAGGAAGCCGTCCGGGACGTAGCGGACGTTGCCCGGCAGCAGGCTCTTCGAGAGCAGGCCGAGTGCCGCAAGCGAGCCGCGGAACGCGCCGTGGCTCGAGTCCGTTCCACCGCCGCCGGAGTATGACTTGCCGTAGAAGGTCTTGCCGAAGTCTACGCGCTGCAGAATGTACTGATCCGAGATCGGTACAGCGTAGAGCTTGGTGTCGCCCTTCATGTTCTGAATGTAGGTCTGCACCAAGGGCGCCTTCTGCTGGATGGCCTTGATGGTCAGTTTCTCAGCAGCGATGGCTTTCTTAACCAAGGCATTCTGCTCGGGAGTCAGGGCGGGGGCGGCCGGGTACTTCTCCTTTTTCGCCTGAGCACTCGTGACGCCAAGCGTCAAAAGCAGGGTTGTCATCCAAAAGTTCCGCAGGTTCATTTCCTGGCTCCTAGTTCAAAACTTCGAAAGTGCGAGTCGTACTGGTGAGCCGCCCCATTATGCCAACTGGAAGGTCACGTGGATAAGTGTCGTATGGTCTACCGGCTGGCCGTTCTTCAGCGCCGGCTTGAAGCGGATATTCTCAGCGACGTGGCGCGCCTGCTCATCCAGGCCGTGCCCAAGCCCATTCACAATGCGAACCACTTCTACCTGGCCGCTGGCGAGGAAACGAACCTGCAGTGTGACTTCGCCCTGTATCTTGGCCTGCTGCGCTTCCTGCGTGTACTGCGCCTTGGGCTCAGACAAGACCACCGGAGGAGTGAATGCCGGCTCTGCGTTGTTCTGCGCGACCTGCACACCCTTGCCACCGATCCCACCCGCACCGAATCCGGTATTGCCAATCTGGCCGTGTCCGGTTCCGGTGCCGCCCGGCGTTCCGCCCACTACACCATTGTTGAAACCGGCAGAGGCGACTGCGCCGTGGCTGGTGCCACCGGCGACGCCGTTCACCACACCGGCGCCAAACGCTGTGCCCTTCACGTCACCCTTGCGCGCTGCACCCGCACCGGCATTCGCTCCCGGGGCGGCGCTGGCAAAGCCGGCAGCCTGGATCGTTGCCGCGCGATTGGCGTTCGGGTTCGGCGCCACACCGTGCGGGTCACCGAATCCACCCACAGTCGGCGTCGGCTTGGTCTCATTGTTGGCCACCAGGGTTGGCTTAGGGCTGGAGAACAGACCAACCTTGGGCTGCGGCGGCGGCGCAACTGCCTTCGGCGGAGCCGGAGGAATGTTCGGTACCGGCTTTGGCGTGTCCAGCTTTACCGGCTTGGGCGGCTCGATCTCTGGCTTGGGCGGCTGGATCTTCGGCGGCTCGATCTTCGCCACCTCGATCTTGGGCGGAGTCGGCGGCGCAACCACCTTCACCTTGGGTGGGTCAACCTTGGGCGGCTTCGGCAGCTAAACCGGAAAGAGCAACGCGTCCGCCTGCATCTTCTTTACCACCACCTGGTGGTGCACCGCGCCGATCAGAAGCAACAGTGCGAGGATGGCGATGTTCGTGACCATGCTGACTCCAAAGGAGCGCGCACGAGAGTTCCCGTCATCCAGCAGGCCAAAATTCGCATTTACAGGTACTTCTCTGGTCGGCATATGTTTCCCTACTCGGCTAGTGATGGTGCAACGTGGTCATCGCCGGTTTTACCCGGCCCTTGCTCACCTGTCTTAGTCAACCTCTGGGTGCTTCACCCATCAGTCGTCCCGGTACTTCGGAGGGAAAACAGGCAATCTTTTCGTTTGCACTCTGGTACGAAAGTACCTCCGAGTGCTTGAAAGATACCTTGGATTCCCAAACCATTGCAGTACCTCGAAAGTGGTGGCCAACCGAAACGGAGGTGTATCCCATTGGCACAAGGCCAGGTTGCAATATCCGACGTCCGCACTCTCAGAGGCGCGGTGGTGCCGCACGCAGGCCCGGGGGAGCCCATGCGGCGTCTCTCCATGATACCGGGGTGAGACGGGTTCCGGTCCTACGTGGTTGCTCTTTTACAAACTGTAAACAGTTGACCCTCAGCGGTAATGACGTGAAAAGATAAGGCTTTGTGCTGAAACGGGAGGACTTGTTTGCAGATTCTAGTCACGGGTGGTGCGGGGTATATCGGCGGTACGGTTGTGCTGCGGCTGCTGGCTGCGGGACACAATGTTGTGGTCTATGACAACTTCTGTCACGGGCACCGCAGCCTGGTGCCGGACGGGGCAAAGCTGGTGGAAGGTGACGTCGCCGACCGCCTCCGCCTGGAGCAGCTGCTGCGGGATGAGCGCATCGACGGCGTCATGCACTTTGCCGCGTTGATCGAGGCGGGCGAGAGCATGAAGTTTCCGGAGCTCTACTTCCGCAGCAACACAGCCGCGACCCTCTCCTTGCTGGAAGCCATGCTGGCGGCGGGCGTCAACCGACTGGTCTTCTCCTCGACTGCTGCCGTCTACGGCGAGCCGAAGACGACGCCCATCGAGGAGACGGCTGCGTTGGCTCCGACCAATCCCTATGGGGAGAGCAAGCTGCTGGTGGAACACATGCTGACCTGGATCAACCGCATCCACGGCCTGCGTTATGCCAGCCTGCGCTACTTCAACGTAGCCGGCGCCGTAGAAGGTCGCGGCGAGGCGCATGAGCCCGAGTCGCACCTGATCCCGCTGATTCTCGATGTGGCAATCGGCCGCCGTTCCAGCATCAAGATCTACGGCCAGGACTACCCCACGCCGGATGGCACCTGCATCCGCGACTACGTGCATGTCGGTGATCTGGCCGACGCTCACCTGCTCGCCTTTGAGGCTCTGGCCAAGCGCGACCGCCTGATCTACAACATCGGCAACGGTCAGGGTTTCAGCGTGCGCGAGGTGGTGGAGTCCGTCCGCCGGGTTACCGGGCACGCCATTCCTGTGCTTGAAGAGCCGCGGCGCCTGGGCGACCCTGCCGTTCTGGTCGCCAGCTCCTCAAGCATCATGGAAGAGCTGGGCTGGACGCCCCGGCACAACCAACTGGATGACATCGTGGGCTCCGCCTGGAAGTGGCATCAGCAGTACTACCGGAGCAAGCCGGGCCGCTAGTTGATGCCGGCGCCGCGCTTGTCCGTCCTGGGATCTTCGCTGGTCCGGAAGCTTCGCTGGTCGCGGGTCTTCTCCCGGTCACGGGCGGTACTGCTCCAGCGGTTTGCGCCCCAGAAGCCCAACATGACTACCAAAGCGACCATTAAAAACACGATTCCGAGTATGGCTCCCATGCTCCACCGCTCTCCGGGCTCCCCGGTATACGGGTTCCAGGCTGCCCTCGAACGGCGCCGGGGACTCCGGGACTCATGCCCTATCAAGTACGAGTGCCCCGGCAACGCGCGGGTTGCAGGGGCACCTGGGTAGGAGTCGATGGGGTGAATGCGTCAGTGACCCGCAGGGACCGCGGCAGGCGCTGTCTTCGCCGGCTCGTGGATGTGGGTGAACAGTTTGGCTGCGTTCAGCCCGGTGTTGTATATCCCCCAGGCCAGCGGTAGAGAAACCACCAGCCATGCTGCCGCAATCAGGCCGGTCGGACTCTTCTTTGCTGTAGTGTCTGTCTGTGCCATTTGCGTCCTCCTAGTGCGCCACCGGAATCGCTCCGGTCGGTTGGTCCTTCATCCAGTAGCGCTCCGCAACCGGGCGTACCAGCAGGTTGGCGATGAAGCCGACAACCAGCAGAGCCGACATAATATGCAGGATCAGCGGGTAGGCCTGCTCGCGCGGCAGGTGCTCTGCGACGTAGTGGTCCAGAATGCCATTCACGATCAGCGGTCCAAGGATGCCGGCAGCAGACCACGCCGTCAGCAGACGCCCATGGATCGCGCTGACGTTGTAGGGGCCGTACATATCGCGCAGGTAGGCAGGGATGGTGGCGAATCCGCCCCCGTACATGCTGATGAGCACGCCGGCCACCAGAACGAACAGCACCACGCTGTCCAGATGCGTCGTGCCGGTCAGGGGCAGCAGGAAGTAAAGTACGGTGCCCAGGGCGAAGAACACCATATAGGTAGGCTTGCGGCCCAGGAAGTCTGACGTCGAGGCCCACAGGAACCGTCCGGCCATATTGAAGATGCTGAGCACGCCGACGAAGCCGGCGGCGGCTGCCGGGCTCACCTGGCCGTGGAACAGGTCCTGAATCATGGGTGAGGCCTGCTCCAGGATGCCGATGCCGGCGGTCACGTTCAGCGCCAACACCAGCCATAGGAAGTAGAACTGCGGCGTCTTCATGGCCGTGTTCACATCCACATTGTGGGTGCTGATCATGGCGGAGCGGTGCGCCGGTGCGGTCCATCCCTCCGGCTTCCAGCCCTCGGCCGGGACGCGGATGGTGAACACGCCAAACATCATGAAGATGAAGTAGAGGATACCCATCGTGACCCAGGTATATGGAATGGACGGGTATCCGCCCGCCCTATAGAAGGCCATCAGCTTGGTGCCGAGTGGGGAGCCGATCATGGCGCCGCCGCCGAATCCCATGATGGCCAGACCTGTGGCCAGGCCGGGACGATCCGGAAACCACTTGATCAGTGTGGAGACGGGCGAGATATAACCGAGCCCCAGTCCGGTGCCTCCCACCACGCCGTACCCGAGATAGATAAGCCATAACTGGTGGGAGCTGGCGCCGGCTGCCGCTATCTCAAACCCCAACCCGAAGCAGCATGCCGCGGCGAACATTGCCTTACGGGGGCCCGCCGTCTCCAGCCACTTGCCGAACAACGCGGCCGAGAGGCCCAGTACGGCGATCGCGATCGAGAAGATATAGCCGATCTCCTTCAGGTTCCACGCCGAGCCGTCCGCGCCGTGGAGCGCGAGCAGAGGATTCTTGAAGACGCTGAAGGCATATACCTGCCCGATGGACAGGTGCACGGCTAAGGCCGCCGGCGGTACCAGCCAGCGGCTAAAGCCCGGATGGGCAATGGATCGCGAACGATCAAGGAAGGAAAACGCAGACATACTCTCTCCGATGGCAGCAGATGCAACGCGAGATTTATATAGCTTTGACAAGCTACGCCGCAGAGATTTATCCCGTCCACGCTAGCGTCGTTTCAGGTTTCACAGTGCGGTGCCTATCTCACGTTCTTTTCTCTGCCGCTCCCGAGGGTGACATCATCGACTCATGAATGTTGTCATCTTTGGAGCCAGTGGCATGGTGGGGCAGGGTGTGCTGCTGCAGTGTCTTCTTGACCCAGGTCGCACGCATCGTTGTAGTGGGGCGCAGCACCGCCCTGGGGCGTTTCGCTGTTGCAGGGGCCCATGCCAAGCTTGAGGAGCACCTGACGGAGAATCTGTTCGATCTCTCCCCGATAGTCGAGACGCTGACCGGGCTCGACGCATGCTTCTTCTGCCTGGGCGTCTCCTCGGCCGGCATGGCGGAGGCGGACTACCGCCGCATCACGTATGACCTGACACTCTCGATCGCCAGCCTGCTCGCGCGGCAGAATCTGCAGATAACCTTCGTCTACGTCTCCGGCGCGAGCACGGACTCAACCGAGCGCGGCCGCATGATGTGAGCCCGCGTCAAAGGCGCGACAGAGAATGCTCTGCTTCGTCTCCCCTTTCGCGGCGCCTGTATGATCCGGCTTGGCGCCATGCAGCCGCTGGACGGCATCGTCTCGAAGACGCCTTCGTATCGGCTCCTCTACAAGGTCCTGACGCCGCTGATGCTGATCGTCTCGCTTCTGCGCCGCCGTTTTCCGAACTGGATCACCACGACGCGCGAGCTGAGTCGCGCCATGCTGTACCTGGCACGCGAGGGGTGGCCACAACCCATCCTCGAGATGCCGGATATCGTTCGTGCGGGCCGTGCGCCCTCCGCCGGATGACAGATCGAGCAGCCATGCACTAACGTGGTCTGCGGTAGCCGCGGCAGGGAGCAATCCAGTCGCGCGGAGGAAGCCCCGGGGTATGGCGGAGACGGCACAGACGCAGCACTTCCACTCGATCCTGCGCGAGACGCGGGTTTTTCTGCCTCCGGCTGAGTTTGCCGCCAAGGCGCACGTCAGCGGCATGGCCGCCTATCAGGCGCTCTATCGCCGCTCAGTTGAGAACCCGGAGGCATTCTGGGCCGAGATCGCGGGCGAACTGGACTGGTTCACTCCGTGGACCAAAGTTCTGGAGTGGAACCCGGAGCAGATCGAATCGCCCAAGGCCGGCTGGTTCCTGGGCGGCAAGTTGA
Organism: uncultured Acidobacteriaceae bacterium; assembly: GCA_964252395.1. Taxonomy (GTDB): domain Bacteria; phylum Acidobacteriota; class Terriglobia; order Terriglobales; family Acidobacteriaceae; genus KBS-83. The sequence goes on from CAXUMX010000009.1 coordinate 42,961, forward strand.
ATCTCTGCCATAACTGTGTCGACCGCCACGCCCTCGGCCAGCGTGCAGAGAAGCGCGCCATCGTCTGGGAGGGGGAACCGGGCGAAGTCCGCACCCTCACCTTCCGCGAGCTGCACGCGGATGTGCAGCGCTTCGCCAACGTGCTGAAGGCCAAGGGGGTGAAGAAGGGCGACCGCGTCGCTATCTACATGGGCATGACGCCGGAGCTGGCGATTGCCCTGCTCGCCTGCGCGCGCATCGGCGCCGTGCACTCGGTGATCTTTGGCGGCTTTGCTGCCAACGCGCTGGTCGACCGCATCAACGACTCTTCCTGTATAGCCGTGCTGACCCAGGACGGATCCTACCGCCGGGGCAGTGAAGTGAAGCTGAAGAACGTTGTTGATGAGGCGCTGGAGAGCTGTCCCACGGTCAAGACCGTCATCGTCTACCGCCGCAGCAACAGTGAGGTCAGCATGAAGCCAGGCCGTGATCACTGGTGGCATGAGCTGATGCACGATGCGGCCCCGGAATGCCCAGCCGAGCCGATGGATGCAGAGGATCCGCTCTACATCCTCTATACCTCCGGCACAACAGGAAAGCCCAAGGGCCTGGTCCACACGACCGGCGGCTACAGCGTAGGCACCTACTACACCAGCAAGCTGGTGTTCGATCTGAAGGAAGACGATGTTTACTGGTGCTCCGCCGACATCGGCTGGGTGACCGGCCACTCCTATGTCCTCTACGGTGTCCTCCAGAACGGAGTGACCACGGTGATGTATGAAGGAGCGCCCAACTATCCTGCGCCTGATCGCTTCTGGAAGATCATCGACGATCACAAGGTCACGGTCTTCTACACCGCGCCTACGGCGATTCGCGCGTTCGTGAAGTGGGGCAATCAGCATGTAGAGAAACACTCGCTGGCATCGCTTCGCCTGCTGGGAACGGTGGGCGAGCCGATCAATCCCGAAGCGTGGATGTGGTACCACGAGCAGGTTGGCCACGGTCGCTGCCCGATCGTTGATACCTGGTGGCAGACTGAGACCGGCGCCATCATGATCTCGCCTTTGCCGGGTGCTACGCCGACTAAGCCCGGCTCAGCCACACTCCCGCTGCCCGGGATTGTGCCTGAGATTGTGACAAAAGACGGCAAGCCCTTGCCCAAGGGGCATGGCGGGCTGCTGGTCATCCGCCGTCCCTGGCCTTCCATGGCGCGGACGATTTACGGCGACCCGGAGCGATACCACAAGACGTACTGGAGCGAGTTTCCGGGCAGCTACCTGACCGGAGACGGCGCGCGCCAGGATGAGGATGGCTACTACTGGCTGATGGGACGGGTCGACGATGTGATCAATGTCAGTGGCCATCGCCTCGGCACCATGGAGGTCGAAAGCGCGCTTGTCGCACACCCGCGTGTTGCCGAGGCCGCAGTGGTCGGCCGTCCACACGATCTGAAAGGTCAGGCGATCTCTGCCTTTATCTCGCTCGAGAGCGGACATCAACCGTCGAAGGAGCTGAAGGATGAGCTACGCGCCTGGGTTGCGAAGGAGATCGGCGCGCTCGCTCGCCCCGATGACATTCGCTTCACGGACGCGCTTCCGAAGACCCGCAGCGGCAAGATCATGCGTCGCTTGCTGCGCGAACTCGCCGCTGGCGGTGAGATCAAAGGCGACACCACCACGCTTGAGGACTTCCAGGTGATTGCGCGCCTGAAAGAGGACGAAGAGGTATAGGCACGCAACAGCCGTCCGCTGCGTCATTCGCCACCAGCAGGCGGCCGCTGTGCGGGTGCGCCTTGCGGGAGTCTGGCAAGCACTTGCGCAGTCTCGCGCGAACTCACCGCAAACATCTTGCCTTTACAACTGGTGCCCAAGGGTTGCCCATCCCAACATGTGGCATCCCCCTATGCCGATGCGATCAGCGCGCCGTACCATGCGGGCGCGAACCGCGGACGCATAGTAGCGGAGCGCCTGCGCGTGGGCTCTCCCGTTCTCAACGATATTCCATCTGAATCGGATTCCATATGTCGCCCAAGCCGCTCGTCGTTTCGTCTTTCACGCTTCTGCTGAGTTGCGCGTTCCCGTCTTCGGCCCAGGTCTCGTTCCAGGCTCATCAGGTGGAGCAGAGCTCGCTGGACTTCGGTGGCACGGCCACTGCGGACTTCAACAACGACGGCCGGCAGGACTTCGTCATTACGTCCACCGGCTATCCCATGCTGTACCTCTCGGATGGAAACAGCACCTACGCCGCGCCGAAGACACTGCCGGCCTCCGTCGATGCCGTGGGTGACTTCAATCACGATGGCAAGCTGGACTTCGCCTCTTTCAAACAGAACTCGGGCAAGTTCAGCGTCTATCTCGGCAACGGGGATGGCACCTTCCAGGCGCCCAAAGTGGTAACGTCTTCGCTACCGAAGCTTCTGGTTGCAGCAGATATGAATCACGACGGGAAGACCGATCTTGTCACCGTGACGGAGACGAGTACGAGCAGCGGCTATCCCACGACCATCCAGATCTGGCTCAGCAACGGAGATGGCACATTCAGCCAGGGGAAGAGCATCACGACCATGAATCCGGCCGACCCGACGGTCGAGATCACCTCCGCCATCACGGGCGACTTCGATGGAGAAGGCAAGCCGGATGTCGGCCTGATCTACAACTTCATCGGACCCACCACGCTGCAGATCTGGTTCGGCGACAGCGCAGGGCATCTCGACTCTCCCTACGCCGCGACCGATCCCAACGGATACATCGACGGCGCGTTTCAGGTGGCCGATCTGAATAACGATGGTCGCAGCGACCTGGTGTACGTGGCCACCGTTCCGTCTGGCAGATATGGCAGCACCCAGACGCTTCCGGTGCTGGCGATCTTCAACGGCAATGCAAATCGCACGCTGACCTATAGCAAGATCTCCACTACGCAATGCGCGGGCAGCGTCACTGTGGCCGACTTCAATGGTGATGGACGCAACGACCTCGCTTATGCTGAGGCGGCGTGTGATGGTTCCACGCCCAATACCAGCCTGGTGGTGAGGCCGGGCGCCGTCGCCGGCGGTTTCGGCTCAGAGCAGACGGTAAGCCAGGCGGTAGACGGCATCTTCAACATCTCCGCATTTCGCTCCACCACTGGCACGAGACCAGACCTGTTCATCAATCAGGCAAACGGCGCTGCGAGTTATGCAGTGTCGATTTTGACCAACACCACGACGGGCGGATTTCCTGGCTGCGGTCCGGCTGGCTACGCAGAGGGCGTAACGGTCTGCACGCCAGGGGCGTACGCAACCTCTCCCGTCAAGTTCTCGGCTGGGGCAGCGGGGCCAACGCCCATGCGCACCGTCGCTGTGTGGGCCGATGGAACCAAGCTTGCGGAGCAGCAGGCGCACGCCTTCGGCAACTACGCCTTCCTTGACGCTTCAGTGTCGCTGGCAGCAGGCTCGCACGCCATCACGGTGAACGGCATCGGCTGGGACGGCATACATCAGCAGAAGACTTTCACGCTGACGGTCGCTGCTGCCTCTGATGGTTCCTGCACTGCGCCGAGCTCGGACGGCGTGAATGTCTGCTCGCCCAGTAACGGCGCAACCGTCAGCTCGCCGGTAACGGTGACGGCCGTGTCCACCATCTCCGGAACCTTCGCCCGCATGAACCTGTGGGTGGATGGTGTGAAGCTGTACACGGAGAGCACCAGCAAATCCTTCAGCACCTCCGTATCGCTCGGTGCTGGACAACATCGATTCGATATCTACTCGGAGAACACTGCCGGCACGAAGTGGGAGAAAACCATCTACGCGACGGTCAAATAGGCAGAGCTATGATACCTGCTCGTCCTCCTGCTCGCATCGAGCAGGAGGACGAGCACCAGCTGCAGCCATTTCTGAGCGCCCGCTGCAGCTTTGCGCGCTGAACGGATCATTCCCCCTGGGCAGGGCGTGCGTGAAGCAGAAACATCCGGGCTTGTCCGATCTCTGGCCGCGCAGATCCGCTCCCGCCGTTCGTAGCTTCGAGCAGTTGCCGATAGTATGCAGTGGCGTGGCGTGTATCGCCGGCGGCCTGCGCTGCGCGTGCTGCACCGGCCAGGCCGTTGAAGCGGTTCGGGCTCAGCTTCAGAGCAGTCTCATATTGCGTCAGTGCCTCCGCCGGGCGATTCATGGAGAGCAGCATCTCCCCGTACATCTCGCGCGCCGGGATATCCACCTCTGCCTGTCCCACACGATCCTGTTCGTCGGCAGCCGCGGCGATCTGTCTGAGCGCCTCTTCGTCGCGATCGTGCGCATAGCTTTGCCACGCCTGCATCGTGGCAAAGGTTACAGAGATCTCTGCCGAGATAGGTGAGCCCTCCGCCTGGACTCTCCTATAGATGGACTGTGCGTCGGCGACAGCCTTGTCCGCAGCGGCAGCGTCGCGCAGGTGACCGGCGGCTATTGCCTGCGCCCATAGACGCAAGTAGCTGGAGGAGACCAGCGGATGCGGCGGCTCGTCTATGGCGAGCACGTCCTTCCATTCATGCCGCTCCAGGTGATAAATCGAAGGAAATTCCACCTGCGCGTAGCTGCGGAAGCCATACATGCCGTCGTTCTCCACGCCGGGGATGGCAGCCAGGTGCTGCACCATAGGATTGGTGTAGTCGTAGACCTTGCGCGCCTCGGCATCGTTGCCATCCTGCAGATAGGCGTAGAGGAGAAATTCGTAGGCGTGCATCTCGTGCGCTACTCCAGCCAGATGCTCTTTGGCGGCAACCTCAGAGGCATTCACCGAAGCCAGATTGGCCTGTATGTCCGGCTGCCACATGCCCAGCCGCGCGAAGATGTGTCCCGGCATATGCAGAGCATGTGCGGAAGCGGGCGCAATCGCGGCGTACTTCTGGGCGGCCGGCAGCGCCTCGCGCGCCAGTTGCGGGTTGTCGCAGGTGTGGATAATGTAATGCGCGAAGCCGGGATGTTCCGGGTGTGACTCGAAGCCCGGCATCAGTACGGCCAGAGCCTGCCTGTCCCCCTCAATGGCGTTCTTCGGATCAAGCACCGCCGCAGCGGAGAGACCAAGGCCATAAAAGGCTTGCGCCTCGACATCCTCAGGATGCGCTTTCGAGAGCCTGCTCATCGCTCGCGCATATGCACCCACCGCATTTGCATTCGCTGCTGGATCGCTGTGCAGGTACCCAGCCAATGCAGCAATGTAGCTGCGCTCGCGATCTGTCTTCACGCCCAGCGCCGTAGCTTTATCAATCTCTACAATCCCAGCCTGGCGGCGCGCCTCCGGCATCCCGTCCCAGTACGGTCGCCACTCCGTCATCGCCAGCCCCCACTGTGCCATGGCACACGAGGGATCCGCCTGGGCAACCGAGGCGAACTGCTTCTTCGCCTCCTCGTACCAGAAGGAGTGCAGCATGGCCACGCCACGCTCAAACGGAGTTTGCACTTGAGCGTTGCATGAGATGGGGAACTGCACCTTTCCCAGCCTGCCCAGTGCCTCTGGCGCAATACCCTCCGCTCCATGATGTTGGTGCTGCTGTGCGAATGTCCTGGCACCGAGGGCGGCCGCGAACAAGAGGAGTAGCGAAATTCGAAGCTTCATCTCTCGAGCATATCGCCGCAGCACATGTATGGCGAGTGCCGCGCCCAAGTGAACACAAGACCCTTGGCACTGCCCGCGACCAGAACACGCGTGCGGCTCACGAACTCTCGAGCAGAACGGCTCTTTCATCACTCGACGAGATCGTCTTTGCAGCCCACTTGCGCCAACGCCTTCATCAATACTTGCAGTGCAGTAGGTGGCCGGCGGCGGGGCGGCGGCCGGCCAGAGTGAGAAAGGCTCCGGACGCCGACTAGCTTGCGCGCGGCATGGTGAAGCTGAAGGTCGAGCCCTGGCCAGGCATGGAGTGCACGCTGATTCGGCCGCCATGCTGCTCCACGATGGCGCGGCAGATAGCAAGGCCGAGGCCGGTGCCGCCCATCTGGCGCGAGTCCGATGCATCCACCTGCTGGAAGCGCTCGAAGATGATCTCCTGCTTCTCTGGCGGAATGCCGCGACCGTGATCCTCCACCTCAAAGGTGACGTCGCTGTCGCCGGAGGCCATGGCGGTCAGACGCACTTCGCCGCCCGCGGGCGAGAACTTGATGGCGTTGCTGATCAGGTTGGTTAGGGTCTGCAGTGTCCGATCGACATCCACCATCACGTCGACGGGCTGGGCATCGATGCGAAAGGTGACGTTCTGAGCCGCAGCCGCGCTCTGCTGCAGGTCAGCAGCCCGGCGCAGCAGGTCGACCGCGTTGGCCTTCTCGCGATGAAGCGGCAGACGACCCGAGCCGATCCGCTCGAAGTCGAGGATATCGTTCACCAGGCGCACCAGGCGATCGCAGTTGCCGATTGCTACCTCGAGCATTTGCGCAAGCTTCTCCGGACGCTTCTCCAGCACACCACCGGCGATCAGCCCCAGTGCGGCGCGGAGTGAAGTAAGCGGGGTGCGCAGTTCGTGGCTTACCGTCGAGATGAACTCATCCTTCATGCGATCCAGTCGCCGGCGCTCGGATACGTCGGCGAAGGCCACCACGATGCCACTCACAATGCCTTCGTGCACCAGTTGACGAGCCACGTACTCGACCGGGAAGGAGGTTCCGTCCTTCCGCCAGAAGACTTCGTTGTCTACGCGCACGGGTTCTTCCGAGTGCAGGGCGGCCTGGATCGGGCATGCCTCGCGTGGATACGGAGTGCCGTCGGTTCGCGTGTGATGTACCAGGTCGTGCGTATTCTTGCCGATGATCTCGTCGACCTTGTAGCCGAACATGCTGGCGCCGGTTTCATTGCAGAAGGTCAGGTTGCCTTCTAGATCCAGACCCCAGATTCCGTCACCGACCGAGGCGAGGATGGACTCGCGCTGACGCATCAGCGCGTGCAGCTTCTCTTCCGCGTCTGTCTGCTCCGTGATGTCGATCCCGTGGCTCAGCACAATTGGCTCTGTACCGGGAAGCTGCAGCAGCTTGTTGCGATAGGCGACCACGGCAGACTGGCCGCTGGGCCGCTTCAGATAGAAGAGTCCCTGATGCTCGTGGTGCTCGTTCAGCGCGCTAACGTACTGTTCGTAATCCTGCTTGTGCTCATCTGCGACGTAGTCGTACAGCGGCGTACCGATGATCTCCTCCGGCGTGTAGCCGAGGATGGCGGCAGCGTGAGCATTGATGGACTGAATGTTCCCATCCAGATCGTGTGTGCAGATGATGCCGAGCGAGCCTTCCACGAGCTGGCGATAGCGCGCCTCACTGGTGCGCAGCCGGTCGAGCTCCTGCCGCTGCTCGGTGATGTCGATTCCGGTGGTGATGATGAAGTTGATGTCGCCCTGCGGATCGTTGAGGGAGCTGGCCGTCCAGGCGATGCGGCGGATGCCGCCATCGCGGGTGCGCCAGTGCATCTCGTAGCTGCGCCCGCTCAAACATGCGCATCGCGTGATCGCGTTCCTCGGCAGGGAAGAGCTCCTCCGGAAACGAGCGGCCCACCAGCTCCGCGAAGCTGAAGCCGCTGACGGTTTCGCAGGCACGGTTAAATCGGACGATACGTCCCGCTGTGTCGAGCACCAGCACCAGTGCGTGAATGGAGTCGAGCACCGACGTGACGAAGTTGCGCTCAACCGTCAGCGCACGCTCGATGCGCTGGCGCGAGCGCACCACGCGCTCCTGCTGATTAGTCTTGGTATAGAGCTCTAGACGCGTGACGATCTGGCGCGCGAGCACTTCCAGCGTGCGGCCGTGCTCGCGGGTAAACATATTCGGCTCCGGCGAGCAGACCGCGAGCGTCCCCAGCACTGCCCCGTTCGGAGCGAACAGGGGCGCTGCTGCATAGGAGCGGCAATACGTTGTGGCCGCCAGCGAAACTCCGTTCGGCGCGAAGCGGTAGTCCTGGGCCGCGTCATCGATCACGACAGCATTCGGTTCCAGAATGGTGTACTGACAGGCCGAGGTAGCACGCGGCTGCTGACGGCTGAGAAATCCAATGCGGGATTTGAACCAGACGCGGCTCGCGTCGATGAAGGAGATGAAGGCGTAGGGTGCACGGCAGAAGCTGGCAGCCAGACGTGTGATCTCATCCAGTGCCGGATCCGGCAAGGTGTCGAGAATCTCGTATTGTGCGAGAGATTTGAGCCTCTCGGCTTCATCTCTTGGCATCATGGTCGGGCTAACAATTTGCATGAGTGGGGAAGGAAGAATCGCCTGTCAGCATTGTTTCAAAGCGGGGGCAGTGAGCCACTGCCACAATCGGGTCACACCGGGCGCAAAGCGGTCAATATCCGTTACTTGCGTGATTCTCCTTTCGGGGCAGGGGTGGCCCCATCGTAGCCCACGCCGAGCGGTGGATAAGGAGAATTCGGGGCAGGCTAAGTCCACTTGCGTACGTGATCAACGCAGGCAATAACTTGGAGCGCGAAGCTGATACCTGTTAGACGATGCACGCGTCCGGAAGGCGTGCGTTGTGACTACATGGAACAACAGCTCACCTTCTGGCACGCTCACCAGGGGAAGCAGAAGAGTCACTCGCGGCGTCCGCCCTCGAAGCGGTGGGCTGCCTTGCTATACTCAGCTGATTGGACGCTGCCCCGGCCCGTCTCTGCTGCAGGGGTTTCCTTCATCTCGTCCGCGTCTAAAGACGGTCCTCGATGAGCCAACAACTCGACCTGATTCAGACACCTGCCGACCTCCGCAAACTGAGCATTGCGGAGCTGACCGAGCTCGCCCAGGAGATCCGGGAGCGGCTCATCCTCAGCCTTTCGAAGACTGGCGGCCACCTGGGCCCCAATCTGGGTGTGGTGGAGCTGACGCTGGCGATGCACTATGTCTTTGACACGCCCGCGGACAAGTTCCTGTTCGATGTGAGTCACCAGACCTACATCCACAAGCTGCTGACCGGACGCCGGGACCGGTTTGACACCATCCGCCAGCCTGGCGGGCTGAATGGCTTCATGCTGCGGAGCGAGTCGGAGCACGACGTCTACGGCGCAGGGCACGCCGGTACCGCCCTTTCCGCCGCCCTGGGGATGGCTGTGGCGCGTGACCTGGCCGGCGGCAAGGAGCATGTAGTGGCCGTTGCGGGCGATGCGGCCTTTACTAACGGCATCTCTTTCGAAGCACTGAACAACATAGGCGAGCAGACCAAGCGGCTGATCGTGGTCCTCAACGACAACGAGTGGTCTATTGACCGCAATGTGGGCGCCATCGCCAACTACCTGCACAAGGTAGTTACGAATGAGCACTACAACCACCTGCACGACCGCGCTGCGCGGCTGCTGGAGCGATTCGGCGGCAAGACGGCGACCAAGGTGGTGCGGCGAGCGGAGGAGGCGGCCAAGGGGCTGCTCTGGCCCTCCATGCTGTTTGAGGAGTTTGGCCTCAACTACTACGGGCCGCTCGACGGGCACAACATCGGACTGCTGATTGAATCCTTCAAGTTCATGAAGAAGCAGGAGATGCCGGTTCTGCTGCATGTGCTGACGCAGAAGGGCCGCGGCTTCCAGCCAGCGCTTGAGAAGGTGAAGAAGTTTCACGGGCTGGGCCCATACGACCCGGAGACGGGCGACACCAAGCCAGTGGGGCAGCGGACCTACTCAGAGGTGTTTGCGGAGACCCTGGTCACCCTCGCGAACGGAAACGACAAGGTGGTCGCCATCACTGCCGCCATGCCCAACGGCACCGCGCTTGATCTCTACCGCCCGCACCACCCCACTCGCTACTTCGACGTTGGCATCGCGGAGGAGCACGCGGTCATCTTCGCCGCAGGCATGGCGACTCAGGGATACCGTCCCTTCTGTGCCATCTACTCCACCTTCCTGCAGCGCGCCTTTGACCCCATCGTGCATGACGTGTGCCTGCAAAATCTGCCAGTGGTCTTCTGCATGGATCGTGGCGGCCTCTCCGGCGATGACGGGGCCACCCACCATGGCTTGTTTGATATCAGCTATCTCCGCGGCATCCCCAACATCATCCACATGGTGCCGAAGGATGAAGACGAGCTGGCGGACATGATGCAGACGGCGCTCGAGCATACTGGCCCCAGCGCCATCCGCTATCCGCGCGGCACTGGCCCCGGGGCTGCCGTCAAGGCGGCTCCCGTCGCGCTGCCCATCGGTAAGGCGGAGGTCATTCAGGATGGTGAGGAGATTGCGATCCTGGGGCTAGGCGCTCTGCTGCCCATGGCCATGGAACTGGCGACTGCGCTTGAGGCTGAGGGGCACTCGGTGGCCGTCATCAATCCGCGCTTCGTTAAGCCGCTGGATCGCGAGATGCTGGAGCAGTACGCCAGGCGAGTCCAGGTCTTCGTCACCTTCGAAGATCATGTGCTGATGGGCGGCTTCGGCTCCGCCTTGCTTGAGACATTGAGCGAGATGGGCTTCCAGCAGCCAGTCGTCCGTATCGGCTGGCCGGATCGCTTCATTGAGCACGGTAAAGTCGAGGCACTGCGTGCCAAGCACGGCATCAGCGTGGAGGCAGCGCTTGAAAAGCTGCAGCCTTTCCTGCGCCCGCGCGGGGCAAAACGCCAGCTGATCGCTCGATAAGAGCAGCACAGGATACGCTGCCATGCCCGAGCTTCCATTCGAGCCACAGAGCTCTCCAGTCGACGCCGCGGATCTGATCGCAGCCGACGCTCTTGATGGGCAACCACCGCGGCCCGCGCTGACTGGCGCCGTGTTCGTGCTGATTCAGTTTGATGTCTGCGAAGAGATCCGCCTTACGCAACTGAGCGAGCGCACCAGCCGGCGCACCGTCTCCCAGCCCAGCATGAAGCACCCGGCGCCGGGCTACATCCGGTACCAGCGTCCACCGGTGGTCGAACCGATCGAGCCACTGGTGCTCGAGACTGGTGAGCGGCTGCATGGCGAGATCAAGTACTACGACTACGGCGTGCTCAGCATCGTCTTTCAGCTGCCGTTTGCCGGCGAGTGGGATGCGCTGGTGCGGCTGGCCAGCCGGTGGGTCTGGGAAATTGACTTTGCGGCGCATGCCTCGAAGATAGTGCGTCAGCGCCTGGAGCAGATCGCTTCGGCCATGGTGAAGCCTTACGCTGAGTGGCTGAGCGAAGACTATCTTGTCTTTCACGTCCGCGAGATATCCGGCGTTGGCCCGGCTACGGAGCTGCTGCAGCGCTATGGTCCAACCATCGCGCAGATCGTGCGCGGAGAGCGGGCCCGTTTGTCAGAGAGCGAGTCGAACGAAGTGCTGCAGTCGCACATCTCGTTCTACCCGAACGATCTTGCGGTAATCGGCTGGAATGCGACCTTTCTCTACGACACGGTCGCGGGCGCAGAGACAGCGATTCAGCTGCTGGAGTATGCGAACTCCCAACTGCTCGAGTTTCGTCACTACGACGATCTGCTGACGCGCGAGCTGGAGAGCGTCTACACGTCGCTTGAAGAGGGCACCGGGCTTCTGAGCCGTTGGCGGATGGCACGCTCCGCCAGCGCGCTCTACAGCGTGCTGCTGGAGGTGATGGAGCTCACTGAGCACGCAGACAACGCGATCAAGTTCCTCAGCGATATGTTTGCGGCCCGTCTGTATCGTTTGGCCGCGGCGAAGGTCGGTGTGCCGGATTACAAGGATCTGGTGACGCAGAAGCTGCGTACGGCAGGCGACCTCTACCGCTTCATGGTGGATCAGTTCAATCAGAGTCGCGCCTTTCTGCTGGAGTCGGCAGTGGTGGTTATCCTGGTGATCGAGTTGATCTTCCTGTTCCGCGGCAAGCCATTCTAAAAAGATCATCTCAGAGTTACCTTTTCCGGTGCTCCGGAGTGCAGGTCGCAGATCACATATCTGTGTCGCTCAGCCGGCGCAATTCATTGCCTCTCCCGCTGTCTCCCATACCACCTTTGGGCCATGTCTCCGGCCAGCAAACAGGCAGAGTTTTCGCAGTGTCCGATGAGTAAATTTTGGGCTCTCAGGCGGCACAATCCGTCAGGCAAGTGCAGCTTTTGCACGATCTTACGAATTGGTTGCCCGCCCGAAAAATATTTGTGCGATCTGCCCGAAAAAGGCTTGTCCGACCGTGGACCGTATGTCAGATTGGGTCAGGAAATTAATTAATAACTTCTGCCTGACGGATTCAGGACAACGAAAGAGGACAGAGATAGATCGACCGGGGAATGAGTAATCAGACCCGGATATCTACCTCCGATCACTCTCTCTACCTGAACCCAAAAGTGCACCTCATCCGGCGACCGCATCGGCCTTCGCGGGGTGAAGTAAAGCACACATATGAGGTGGTCGAGTAGACAAGGCGCACTGCGTCTCGCACTCAGATTTGCCCGCTGAGAAACCTGCGCACAGATATGGCTTGGCCGTCACTTTAGCAACGGCTCAGTCCAATGAGAACCCTCCACACTGAAGTACAAAGGGCAGATGTGAAAAACTTCCGACTTGCAGTCTTGACGCTTTTGACAGTGGCGGTCCCCGCCTTCAGCCAGATCCCCTCCAACGCTGTTTCGACAGGCGAAGTGACAGGTTCCGGTAGCTGGACCTGGTCGCATGACTCAGGCACCCCTGGAACTTCCACCGGATCCAGTACCTATCCCGTCAGCAGCCCGTCCAAGGACGGCGCATCCCGCCTCTTCCATGTCTCGTACTGGGATCGCGGCGGTGAGCGATATCACTTGACCCTCGCGCATAACACCGGTGCCTACACCCACTTCGTCTACGACACCTACGTCTACATCGAGGACACGTCGCAAATCGCCAACCTGGAGATGGATCTGAACCAGGTGCTCGACAACGGCAAGACGGTGATCATGGCGACGCAGTGCTCCAGCTATACGGGCACGTGGGAGTGGAGCAACATCAGCAGCGGCCATCCGCATTGGCACTCATCTAATCTCAGCTGCAATCCGAAGTCCTGGGGCTCCAAGACCTGGCATCACGTGCAGATCGGTGAGCACCGTGATAGCTCAGGAAATGTGACCCACGACTGGATCGGCTTCGACGGCAAAATCTCCTACTTCCATAACGCTTACGGCTACTCCGGTGCATATCTTGGCTGGGAGAAGGGCATCTTCACCTTGAACGCACAGCTTGATGGCGCCAGTAGCAACAGCGGCTCCATGAAGGTGTACTTCGACAAGACCAAGGTCTACCGCTGGTAGTGGCTGCGTTTTCCCAGTGAGAAGGGCCGCCCCTGACGGGCGGCCACTCTGCTTGTTGCTCAGTTCTCACTTCGTCTGTTTGATTCACGGAGAAGACTGCGCGCTCGCCAGCAGCCGCTCCGGCGCGGTGATGGCATCGCGAATCGCTGCCAGAGGTGCATCCGCATTGAGGTAGACACTGTCATTTTCTGCAGCCTTGATGCCCATCTGCTGCCACAGCGTAGGCAGATCGACCGGCACAGGCTGTACGCTCCACCGCGCATACATCCTGGTCAGCATGCTCGTGCCGGTCGCCTTGTCAGCCACGGACAACACGCGTTCGATCGGCCAGTCCTGGTCGATGCCGCCGCCCGCTGCGACTACCGCGCGCATCGCATCCTGCAGTCCCCTGCGGTTGCGCGTCTGCTCGCGGATCGCAACATCGGCCATGAAGCAGAACAATGCTCCACCCCAGTAGGTGCGCGCCCAAGTGCCGTTGCCATTCAAGCCGCGGCCGTCCACTCCCGGCTCGCCATACCGCATCTCGTGCAGAAACTCCGCCCAGACGCGCGCATCACTGAGACGTCCAGTCTGCGCACGCGCGATCGGTTCAATGTAGGTGGCCAAACCCTCTTCGAGCCAGCTCTGGTCGTCGGAAAGATCGGGCAGTGCGGTGTGCACGAATTCGTGTGTCATCACCCAGTCATCTTTCAGATCGTCCGCAGTTACGTGTTGACCCATGCGGATGCGCGTGACTGCAGGGAAGCCAGAGACACCGCCCCAGGTAGTGCCGTGGATATCGTGGGAGCCGCCGGAGACCGGCTCGATGACGACCAGGGCACGCGAGACAGGAAACTCTCCGTAGTATGCGGCTACGGCTTGCGCAGAGGCACGCACCCACGCCACGATCTCCGATTGCGGTAGGTCCAGCGGTCCAGCTGCGAAGTCAATCTGAATGGTGGCGCGGCCAATCAGGAAGCCTTGCGAGGCAACGATCTGTTCGCCGCGCCATCCCCGATGGAACTGTCCGGACCGCTGTGCAGCGGAAGTGGCTAGAGGTGCCGCAATCAAGGGTGATAGAGGTGCAGACCCCGCGCAGAGCAGTGCCGCCAGCAATCCCCACGAAGATCTCATACCCACCCCTGAGCCGGAGTCTGGCGGGCAGGCGAAGGCACTGGCCCGGCGGCTTCTGCCTACTTGGACTCTCGGTCCTACAAATAGGACGCGGCGAATCGGACCGCGGAGAGATTTCTCTCAGTCCAGAGCTGCCTGGCACTTTCGGGATGCTATTGGACGTCAAAAAAAACGGGTAAGCAGCGTCCTGTGCAGAGCCCGCACGCGCGAGGCACACTGCACATGGGCGCAATGCCATCAGGGTGGGTGTTCAGGCAGAAGCGCTACCAGCGATAGATCTGCAGGTCTCCGAAGTACCCCTGCATGGTGCCGCTGTTCGGACTGGCGCCATCGACCTGGAAGTTCAGCAGCAGGACGCCCAGCGGAGTCCAGTTGAGAAACAGAGCCGTCGGACCGACTGCCTTGCTGCTGAAGTTCCTCTTCGCGCCGTCCAGGTTCACCCAATCGTGAGTGACGACGCCGGACGCGTCGCGATGGGACGCGACCTGAACATGGTGTCAGGTATTTGCCTTCCAGGTAGTAGGGTCGCAGGGAATATCAGAGGCCTTCCAATAGGGCTGCGCGTTGGCGACCACGGTGTACTGCCAGGTTCCCGAGTAGTGTGAGCACTGCGTGGCCAGGATTACCGTCTCGCCATTCGCCAGCACTTGATTGATGTCGAGCTCGAGATTTGCCACCTGTGCAGGATTCATTAGATAGACGTACGTGTCGTATACGAAGTGGGTCGCATTCTCATCCTGGCCGAAGACCAGATGGTAGTTCTCTCCGCCGTAGTCGGCGTAGGAGACATTGAACTCCTCAGCGCCCTGCCCATTCGGAGAGGGCTGCTGGACCGCAGTGAGCGAGCCGACGGAAGTTCCGGGAGTACCGTCATCGTGGTTCCACAGCCAGTTCGGAGAGGTATCTAGGTTGCCGCTGGATATGGCGTAGGAAGGGATCTTCTGCGCGAAAACAGGCGCCGCCAACAGCAGTGCCACAGATAGTGCGTGGGATAACAGTTTCATCAGCGCATCACTCCGGGAGGCATAGCGGGATGGTTTCGCCGCGCGCCGCATGGCAGGCAGCGGGAGTCAGTGCGAATACGGAAGTGGGCTGGTCTGAGCGGAGAGGTCTGACACACGGTCGCGTGGCAGCTACGACTGACTCGACAACCTCGTTTGTAAAGTGAACCAGGCCCGGGCAGTGCACGTTACAGGCAAGTCCAGCCTGTCCGTAGCTTCGCGCGTCGCCAGACGAGTGGAGAGAAGAGCCGATGCAGCGGTCCCATCTGCCGGAGCCATAGCTCTGACAGAGAAAGCTCTTCCTATCCCTCGCAGACGCTTGCCGAGATACAAACCGGCAAATCAAGTTACAAATTATGTGTTACTCAACTTGTCATATCCCGATTGGAAAGAGCAAGAGTGAATTAACCCCAGGGCGCAAGAAAGTCCTCGGTGCGCGGGTGCTCACCCGCCTAGTGCGGGGCTCTGCACTGGGAATGGGGCGGATAGGGCCGCGAACCAGCCTGAGTGTCTGGATCTACCCCGATTTGCCGCGCTAGGCCGCGCTCTGCCCTAGCAGGCTGAGTGTCCGGCTCTGGCGGAAGCGAAAGATCTGCCGGATCTGCAGGCGGCCACCCAGCGCGTCGATCGCCG
Source organism: uncultured Acidobacteriaceae bacterium (assembly GCA_964252395.1). Classification (GTDB taxonomy): domain Bacteria; phylum Acidobacteriota; class Terriglobia; order Terriglobales; family Acidobacteriaceae; genus KBS-83. Next base: position 58,791 of record CAXUMX010000009.1, read on the forward strand.
GGCTCAGCGCCCGTACTGGCCAGGCGTAATCGACGACGTCGGTAATGCGTGTTCCGGCGACCGAGCCGTTCTGTTCCGGCGCGATCTGGTGGCAGTGACGCCAGTATCCGAAGGGACCGGTCACCTGCAGATCGCAAAAGCGCTGATTGGGCACGAACTCGTCGATCTGCGCGAGCCAACGCAGCCGGATCGGCGAAAGCGGCAACGGCCGGAAGCTGAGCAGAATGCGCGAACCAGGCCCAGCCGCGCGGCTTCCCGTCGCGCCGGGTGGCTCAACAAGCTCCAGGCTGTCGATGCGGGCATCCTGCCAGGCCGGCATAAGGCGCGGCAGATTCTCTGGGTTGGAGAAGAAGGCGAATACCGTCTTCACGGGATGGGGCACCCATTGCTGCGTTGTAAATGAGGTGCGTCCGGTCATGGAGTGCCGCTTGCGGTTCTGTCCTCGAGCCTGCATTGGCACAGCGTAGCCGCATCGGACGCAACAGGGCGAGGGAAAGCGCTGACTTGGCTTGCATATATGAAAGCTACGGTGCCAGCCGGAGTCGTTTGAAAAAATCGAGGAAGGCGGGATGGGGTCCGCCTTCCTCGGAAAAACCTGGTGCAGTGTCTGGAGACGCTTAGTTGGGAAGCAGAACTGCGTTGACGACGTGGATCACGCCGTTCGACTGGTAGACGTCAGCGATAGTGACGGTCGACTTGCCGCCCTTCGCGTCGGTCAGAACCAGCTTGCCGTTCTCGATGGTGCCGGTCAGGGTTCCGCCCTGCACGGTGGTCAGGGTCGCCTTACCGCCGCCGTCCTTGATGGCCTTCTTGATTGCCTTCGAATCCATGCTGCCGGCAACCACGTGGTAGGTCAGGATGGCCTTCAGCTTGTCCTGATTCTCAGGCTTCAGCAGCGTGTCGACCGTGCCTGCCGGCAGCGCGTTGAAGGCCTCGTTGGTTGGCGCGAAGACGGTAAACGGTCCGGGACCGGAGAGGGTGTCCACCAGACCCGCCGCCTTGACCGCAGCCACCAGCGTGGTGTGGTCCTTGGAGTTCACCGCATTCTCGATGATGTTCTTGGTGACGTACATGGGAGCGCCGCCGACGTTGGGATCCTTCTTGTCCTGCGCGGGAGCAGCGAGGGTGCCGAGACCGAAGACCAGTGCGAGCGAGACGGCAAACAGATGCTTGAGTTTCATTGCGAGTGTTTCCTTTCAATGTTTCTAAACTTGCGGGGGTGTTTCTTCACTGCAATGGTGGAACGGTGCCCGGGCATGGTGCGGATTGCTCGCTGACCTCAATGGCAGGCGGAATATTCACCACAGTGGAAAAAACGGGAGAGTTGTAACCAGCATGCCGCGTTCGAAGCGGAGGCCAGTTGCGGGTATGCGAAGCCGTTCGCCGCTGCGGAACTCGAAAGGAGCCCCGGAGAAGAACCCGGGCTGAACGGAGTTTTGCTCCTTATAGAGGTGGTTCCGCCTTGGATTGGGCGAGCGTTCGGTGGTTACCTCCGAATACGGAGGGTCAGCTGTCGCTACACACAGGTGTTCTAATGTTTTCAGGGCATGGCGACGCGACAAGAGGAACGGTCTCGGACGGAAAGCACTCAGGCGATCGGCCGCGACCAATGGCTGATCGTGATTGGCGGGTTCAAGATCATGGGCGGCCTGCTGCTGATCTCCTTCGGCTTCGGTCTGCTCCACTTCCTGCATCGCGACGTGGGTGACCTGTTGCTGCGCGCTGCCACAAGCGTTCGGCTGGATCCGGAGAGCCACTTCGTCAATTTGCTGCTGACCAGCGTGGACAAGCTAACTCCCCACCGCATGCGGCTCATCAGCGCCGGGGTGTTCGGGTACGCCATCCTGCACCTGGTAGAGGGAACAGGGCTTGTGCTGGAGAAGCCCTGGGCCGAGTGGCTCACCATCGCGCTGACCGCGTCTTTCCTGCCTTGGGAGATGTATGAACTGATCCGGCACCTCAACTGGATCAAGGTCGGAGTCACCCTGATCAATATCGCCGTGCTGATTTATCTGGTCCGCGTGCAGCAGCTTCGCCACCGGGCCCGCCAAGGCTGAGAAATAGCTGGCGAAGATTTCCTCAGGACACCCCGGATTCGACCCTACATTTCCACACGGAATCCCACGACTGGGTCATTCGCATGACTACAGTTACGGCGAAGAAAAAGCGTATATCGCGAAATTTCCGATCTGACAAGGCCCCGAAGCCTCTGAGAATCACGGCCATAAACACTGCTTGGTGTGGATTTCGGATCGGCAACCACTACATATCGGGTTTTCCCCAGGGGAGAACGGTTGCCCTAAGGGCTTTCGCGTTTTCTCATTTGACGCCCGTGAAAGCTGGGCTAGGATGTGGATAGAAGTGGTCAAGAGTGGTCAAAAGTAGTGAAGACCAAGGCAAGAACACTTCAACGGAACGAGATTAGCACTGGAAAGGCGGGATGGGCGGATGTTTCGTGGCAATCACCCAACCCGCGTGGATGAGAAGGGCCGGCTGAAGATTCCGGCAGACTTCAAGCGCGAGATCGACGAGCGCTTTGGGGCGCAGTTCTTTATCACCAGCCTGGACGGCGAACGGGCCCAGGTGTGGCCAATGCCGGAGTGGCAAAAGATCGAAGAGAAGGTGCTGGCAATGCCTTCGATCCCGGCCAAGAAGAAGTGGCTGGACCGGACCAACTACTACGGCCAGGTCGCCGAGATGGATGCGCAGGGGCGGGTTCTGATCCCGCAGGTGCTGCGGGAATCGGCCAGGACGCTGGGAGATGTGACGGTGCTGGGGATGCAGACGCACCTGGAAGTAACGAACCACGACCTGTTCCGCGCCAAACTCGAATCCGAGCCGATGACCGCGGACGACGAGCAGGCGTTGGCAGAGTTGGGACTGTAGCAGCTTGGAAGAGTTTTGAGCCCCCGAGGGGGTGCACGTGGCGGATGAGTCGAGACATGTGCCGGTTCTTTTACAACCAGCGATCCGTAACTTGAATGTGCGCGCAGGTGGCACGTATGTGGACGCCACTCTGGGTATGGCAGGGCACTCGCTCGAGATCGCACGACGGCTGGCAGAGCTGAGTGAAGCAGGCCAGAAGATCGGCACGCTGATCGGCTTCGACCGGGATCCGGAGGCAATGGAGATCGCAACCCGCCGGCTCGAGGCGCTCCAGGACGAGCTGGGAGCGAGGATGCCGAAGGTGGTGCTTCACCCCGAGCCCTTCTCGCAGGCCAAAGGCCTGCTGGAACCGCAGAGTGTGGATGGGCTGCTGGCCGATGTCGGGGTCAGCTCTCTGCAGCTGAACGAGGCGCACAGAGGATTTAGCTTTCAGGCGGACGGGCCCCTGGATATGCGCATGGATACACGCCGGGGCATCACCGCCGCACAAGTGGTAAATCAGGGCGGCGAAAAGGAACTCGCCGATCTGATTTACGAATTCGGAGAGGAAAGGAGGTCGCGGAGAATCGCCAGAGCCATTGTCAGGGCGCGGCCGATTACGACGACGGGGCAACTTGCCCGGATCGTATCGGCTGCCGCCCCGGCGATGAAACAGGAGCGATTGCATCCGGCGACCAGAACCTTCCAGGCGCTCCGGATTCGTGTGAATGATGAGTTGGGAGAGTTGAAGGCGCTGCTCGATGCCGCACCGCTGCTGCTGAAGCCGGGAGGACGATTGGTAGTCATCAGCTTCCACTCACTGGAAGACCGGCTGGTGAAGGACGCCATGCGCGAGGGAGCCAGGGTAGGTATGTACTACCTGGAGTCCCGCAAGCCGCTTACCGCCGATGAAGAAGAGACGGATCGCAATCCGCGAGCGCGCAGCGCCAAGCTGCGCACAGCGGAGCGCACCGACCCCGCAGCCACAGGCGCGGAAGGTGCGCAGAATCACCAAGATAGAGATATCGGGTCTGGGTCGTCCTACCGTAACAAATGGCGAAAGTAGACGAACCGAACACCATCCCTCCTCAATCAGCGACCCCGACCCGGTTGCGAAGGAGGGCGCAACGAACGAGAAGAGCCCGGCGGAACCACAGGGGATAGTAACCACCTGGATTCCACAGGGTGTACTGGGTTGATTCCCCCTGCATGCACTAGTATCGGTGCATGCCAACGTTGTACGCACCGGATGGAAGGACGACGATGGCGACACAGGCGATGGCAGCGCAAACATGGCTCGACAGTTCCCGGCACGGCCACCCGGGCAGCTTGGACGAGATCGCGGAGCGCAATCAACTGCTGCTGCACCAGCAACAGCGCGCCCGCCGCGGACCTACTCCGGAGGTTTTCTTCACCAAGCATCTGGACAACACGCGGCTGGTCAAGGCAGCTGACCCGGTGCGGGTCAAAGAGATGCGCCGCTTCGCCATGGCCATGACCATGTTGTTTGCCATGGTAATGCTATACGGCTGGCAGCACTTCTCTGCGATCGAAGTTGGCTATCGTGTCGAGTCAGAGAAGCAGCAGCTGGAACAGTTGAAGGAACAGAACCGGCAGCTTGGGCTGAGCGAGGCACAACTCTGCGACCTGAACCGGCTGGACCGCGAAGCGCGCCGGCTGGGCATGGATGCACCACGGCCTGGCCAGGTCGTGCGACCGGAGAGCGCTCTGGATACAGACATGGGACCGGGAGCGCCGGCCATGGCTCAGGTGCACGCACCGCAACCGTAAGTTCCACAGTCATACGACATATTCTGGCGAAGGAAAGGGAGCCGGGTGAAAGGGTTCCGATTCATACCCAGCCAGCAGACCACGCGCGCAGTCGTCGCAGCCCCGCGACGGCTGCGCTTCGCGTTTATTGCGATGGTCTTCACCGGCTGGGCTCTGCTCATCTTTGGACGGCTGGTGTGGTTGCAGATCGCGACCCGTCCGCAGTACGTCGATCTGGCCACCCGGCAGGGGCAGCGAACCTTTGAGGTAGCGCCGCGCCGCGGTGTGCTGTACGACCGCAATCTGCATGAGATGGCGATGACGGTGCTGGTCGATTCCATCTATGGGGTGCCGACCGAGATCCAGGATAAGGATGCGACCGCGCAGGCACTGGCCAGGGTGGTGCACGAAGATCCGACGGATGGATTCACCACGCCGCATCAGATTGCGGCGCGCTTCCGTGCCTCGAAGAACTTCGCGTGGGTGGCGCGCAAGCTTGACCCGGCGACCATCGCGAAGGTAAAGGCGCTCAACCTGAAGGGCATCTACCTGCAGAAGGAGTTCAAGCGCTTCTACCCGAACGATGCGCTGGCTGCGCAGGTGCTTGGATACGTGGGCACGGATGACACCGGCCTGGGTGGCCTGGAGCGTCGCTTCGATCAGGACCTGCACGGGACTCCAGGACGCATGCTGACCGCACTTGATGCCAAGCGGCACGTGCTGGGCTCCGAGGCGCGCGAACCGCAGCCAGGCGATAACCTGATGCTCTCGATCGACGAGAACATCCAGTTCATGGCTGAGCGTGCACTGGATCACACCATGCAGCGCACCAAGGCGCTGAACGGCACCATCGTGATCCAGGACACGCATAGCGGGCAGATTCTGGGCCTTGCCATGCGCCCCACCTACAACCCCAACGACTTCCGCCACGCCACCACCGGGCTGTTGCGCAACCATGCGGTCAGCGACATCTACGAGCCCGGCTCCACCTTCAAGCTGGTCACCTACTCTGCCGCACTCGATGTGGCAGGCGTGCAGCCGGACGACATTGTCGATTGCCAGGGCGGGCAGATCACGCTATTCGGCCGCACCATCCATGACGATGCCTCGGACGGACACATGGGCAGGGTGACGGTCGCGCGCGCGCTTGAGAAGTCAAGCGATGTGGCGGCCGTGAAGCTCGCGCTCAAGCTTGGTCCCGAACGCTTCTACTCCTACATGAAGGCGTACGGCTTTGGCGACCGCAGTGGCGTAGAACTGCCGAGTGAGACGCGCGGGCTGCTGCGGCCGCCGCGCCGATGGGGCGCTACCAGCATCGGCTCACTGGCGATCGGGCAGGAGGTCGGCGTCACCCCGGTGCAACTGGTCAGCATGGTCTCGACCATCGGCAATGGGGGAACGTATCTGCCGCCGCGCATTCTTCTGGAGACGTCGGAGCAGTTGAAGCCTGGCGAGACGATGCGTGCCGTCCCGTTCCACCCGGAGCCGGAGCTGCCGCAACCGTTGCCGGAGGGTGCGCGTCGCGTCATCTCTCCGCTTACCTCGGCTAAGATGCGCAAGATGATGGAAGGCATCGTGCTGAACGGTACCGGACGCAGCGCTGCGCTAAATGGATATTCCTCTGCCGGTAAGACGGGGACGGCGCAGAAGATCGCTGTCGTGACCCACACCTACTCGCACACCAAGCACATCGCATCCTTCGTCGGCTTCGCGCCGGTCAACAATCCTGCGATCAGCGTTGCCGTGATCGTCGATTCGCCCACAGTTGGGGACTACCATGGCGCCGCAGCGTCCGCGCCTGCCTTCAAAGAGGTGGCGCAGCAGGTGCTTGAGTACCTCGGGGTGCCGCACGACCAGCAAATGAAGACGCAGGCCGAAGCCGCACAACAGGATGTCGCCGCGGATGATGCACCGGAAGAGACCGGTGATCTGCAGGCACTGTTCGCTGAGGTCAACAATCTTCCTGCAGATGACCCGCTGCGCTCCGGCGACCCAGCCCGGTCCGCACCGGCCATGATTGCCGCCGATGGGGCGACGCATGGTGTCGCTCCGGTGACAGCAGTGGCGCCGCCTCCGCCTGCTCCAACATCGAAGACTTCGTCGGCGGAGGTCCGCGACGCATTGCTGCACGATGACGCCCCGCTGCCCGCGGTTGCAGTGGCTGCTCCTCCGCCACCCGCGGCATCGGCTCCCGCGCCGGAGCCCGGCACTCTGGTGACCGACGCCCGGCATCGCGTACCTGTACCGTCCTTCGCCGGCGCTTCTGTCCGCCAGGTTGTCGAGCGTGCCGGCACGGCGGGGCTGGCCGTCCAGCTGTTGGGCACAGGACTGGCACGCGAGCAGGCTCCTGCGGCTGGCACCATGGTGCCGCTGGGCACGGAGATCGTTGTGCGCTTCGCACGTTGAGCAAGTTTCTGATGCCGCCCCCGATTGCATTCACGGAAGCATTGCGCGGCGTTGACGTGCTTCGCCGCATGGGTGGCGATGTCGAGGTCAGCGGCGTGGAGTACGACTCCCGCCGCGTCTCCGCCGGCGTGGTGTTCGTGGCTATGCGGGGCGAGGCGACCGACGGGAACCGCTACATCGAGCAGGCGATCGCGAAGGGAGCCGTCGCGGTGGTCACCGAGTCGGCAGCCGCCTACGACGCAGCGGTGAATGGTCCCATGCAGGCTGCCATTGCAGAGGTGCCGCATGGGCGCCGCGCCCTGGCAACAGTGGCGGCGAACGTTTTCGCGCATCCGGAGCGGAAGCTCTCGCTCTGCGGAGTGACAGGCACCAACGGCAAGACCACAACTGCTTACCTGTTGGAGCAGTTACTGCAGCAGGCCGGCCGCACCACTGCCCTGGTGGGCACGATTGAGTACCGGCTGGCTGGCGAGGTGCGCCCTGCCTCGCACACCACGCCCGAGTCCCGCGATCTGCTGGCACTGTTGGCGGAAGGGGTGGAGCGCGGCGTGACCGAGGCGGTGATGGAGGTCTCCTCGCACGCGCTTGAGCAGGGGCGCGTCTGGGGCGTGCCGTACGACGTCGCGATCTTCACCAACCTGACGCAGGATCATCTCGACTACCACGGCACCATGGAGGCCTACTTCGCCGCCAAGCAGAAACTGTTCGACGGGTCGCAGGGACGCCCGCCCAGGATCGCCATTCTGAATGCAGAAGACGAGACGCAAGCCGCGCTTCTGGAGATTGCGAGTCGCGCCGGGGCGCAGATTGTGAGCTACGGCGTGGACCGCGGCGATCTGCGCGTCCGCGATCTGGCAATGGAACCGGGGCGCATGCGCTTCCGCGTGATTACGCCGCACGGCGAAGCAGATGTGCATCTCCCCTTTACCGGGCGGGTGAACGTGTTGAACTTTCTTGCTGCAGCCGCCGCTGCATTGGCGCGCGGACTTACGCTTGAACAGGTGGCCACGCTGGCGCAACATCTGAGGGCGGTTCCGGGCCGATTCGAAGCAGTGGATGCAGGGCAGGCTTTCACCGTCGTCGTGGACTACGCACACACCGACGATGCGCTGCGCAACGTGCTGGCGCTGGCACGCGAGCTGGTGCGCGAGCGCAACAGCCGCGTGCTGACCGTCTTCGGATGTGGAGGCGATCGCGATCGCGGCAAGCGGCCGCGTATGGGTCAGGCGGCGGCAGAAGCCAGCGAGATCGTGATCGTGACCTCTGACAATCCGCGCAGCGAGCCGCCGCGCGCCATTATCGATGAGATTCTGCCCGGCACTGTGGGCCAGCCCGCCATTGTCGAGGTAGAGGCAGATCGCGCGAAGGCGATCGCTTTGGCAATGACGATGGCGCGGGCTGGCGATATTGTGGTGATCGCCGGCAAAGGGCATGAGAAGACCCAGACGATCGGGAGTCGCGTGCTGCCCTTTGACGATGTAGCGGTCGCCCGTGAGGCGCTGGCCCACCTGCGAGGGAACCAATGAGACTGTCGCTGGAACAAGTGGTCAGCTGGGTAGTAGGGGAGTTGAAGCAAGCTGGAGCGGCTGCTCCGGCCGAGATCAGCGGGTACAGCATCAACTCGCGCACGCTGGAGCCGGGCGATCTGTTCTTTGCCATCCGCGGCGAGCGATTCGACGCGCACGACTTTGTCGAAGAGGCCTTTCGGAAGGGCGCGGCGGCCGCCGTGGTCTCCCGTTCGCGAGCGGGCGAGCTGGCCGTGTTGCCAGACGCGAAGCCGCTCGTCCTGGTGGATGAGCCATTGCAGGCGCTGCAGGCGCTGGCAGCGGCGGTGCGCAGAAGCTGGGGAGGGCGCGTTGTCGCCGTGACCGGCTCCGCCGGAAAGACGACGACCAAGGAGGCGATTGCGGCTGTGCTTGCGACACAGTTCCGCGTGTTGAAATCGGGTGGCAATCTAAACAACCACATCGGACTTCCCTTGCAGCTGCTGAAGCTGACGCCGGAGGACGAAGTCGCGGTTCTGGAGATGGGCATGTCCTCGGCGGGAGAGATCGCTGCGCTGTGCAGGATCGCAACGCCGGACTGGGGCGTGGTCACCAACGTCGGCAATGCACACGCGGAAAACTTCGCGGACGGCATCGCCGGTGTGGCGCGGGCGAAGTATGAACTGGTGGCCGGCGTTGCCGCCAGCGCGGGCGAGCGCGGTGTAGTCGTATTGAATGCGGACGACACCTACGTCTCCCAATTTGGCCGCGACTTTCCTGGGCGTGCTCTTTATTACGGCATGGCGCCGGTGGCCGATGTGCGGGCGGAGCAGGTGCAGGAGCAGGGAGCTGCCGGCTCGCGCTTCCAGCTCACGGTGAATGGCCAGCCCGCGGGCGAAGTCGCGCTGCAACTGCTGGGCGCGCACAACATCAGCAATGCACTGGCCGCCATTGCGGTTGGCGTCCTGGGAGGAATTCCGCTCGACCGCGGTATCGAAGCCATCGCGTCGCTGCGTTCCGATGAGCGGCGCGGACACATCACGAGCTGGCACGGAGCCAGCATCATCAACGACGCCTATAACTCCAACCCCGAGGCGCTGCAGTCCATGATCCGCACCTTGGCCGCCATGCCGGCGGGGCGGCGCATCCTGGTCGCGGGCGAAATGCTGGAGCTCGGCCCACGCTCCGCTGAGTTGCATCGGCAGAGCGGCCGGGTCGCAGCCGACGCCGGCATCGATGTGGTGATGGGCGTACGCGGACTGGCGCAGCGCATTGTCGAAGGTGCTTGCGGAGCAGGCGCGGTGCCCGGTCGAGAGCTGATCTTCGTTGAGACGCCGCAGGCAGCAGGAGAGTGGCTGAAGGTGAACCTGCGGTCAGGCGATGTTGTTCTGCTGAAGGCCTCCCGCGGCGTGCGGCTGGAGCAGGCGCTGGACGCACTCACGCCTGAGTGAGGCTGACTGAACCAGCGCAGCCAATCGGCTCCGCTGCGCAGGACGATTACACTGGGCCCATCCCACGCGCGCGTCCGCGGAGGCCGTTTGCTTTACTGGCTGCTCTACCAGAAGCTGTTTCCCTACTTCCGGCCCTTCCGGATCTTCCGCTATCTTACCTTCCGCACCGCCTTTGCCACGCTGACCGCACTGCTGATCGGCCTCGTGGTGGGACCGTACGTGATCCAGAAGCTGCGTGAGTTTCAGATCGGCCAGTACATCCGCGAAGAGGGGCCGCAAGCACACCAGAAGAAGGCAGGGACGCCGACCATGGGCGGCGTACTGATTGCGATCTCCGTCCTGCTGCCCACACTGCTATGGGCCGATCTTTCGAACCCGCTGGTGTGGATGGTGATGCTTGCGATGCTCGCCTTCGGCGCCATCGGCTTCGCGGACGATTACATCAAGGTGGCGCACAAGCGGAACCTCGGCCTGACCGGACGCGCCAAGCTGGGGCTGCAGATCCTGGTAAGCGCGCTCATTGGCTGTGCCCTTGTCTACCTCCAGACCGAGGGAAACTACTCCACCCGGATGGTGGTGCCGTTTCTCAAACGATTCCGCCCGGACCTGGTCGTCACCTCTCTGCAGCACATGCCGCATCTCTACTACCTCAGCTTCGTGCCCTTCCTCGCCTTCACCGTGCTGGTGATCGTCGGTTCCAGCAACGCGGTCAATCTAACCGACGGACTGGATGGGCTGGCGATCGGCTGCACCATCATCGCCGCGGGCGCGCTGACCGTGCTGACCTACGTCAGCGGGCATGTGGTCTTCTCCGACTATCTTGAACTGCAGCGTATGCCGCTGGCCGGCGAGCTGACCGTCTTCTGCGGCGCGATGGTGGGGGCCAGCATCGGCTTCCTCTGGTACAACGCGCACCCGGCGCAGGTGTTCATGGGCGATGTTGGTTCGCTTGCCCTGGGTGGAGCCATCGGCACCGTCGCCGTGGTCATCAAGCAGGAGCTGCTGCTGCCCTTCATCGGCGGCATCTTCGTGCTTGAGGCCTTCTCGGTGATTCTCCAGGTGGGCAGTTACAAGGTGCGCAAGAAGCGCATCTTCAAAATGGCTCCGCTTCACCACCACTTCGAGCTGATGGGCTGGTCAGAGTCCAAGGTGATTGTCCGCTTCTGGATCGGAGCACTGGTATTCGCACTGTTCGCCTTGACCACTCTGAAGTTGCGCTGACTGAGGCGTCAGGCGCGGCCACCAGGGCTCCGGCTGTACTCGCGCGCAATGCGCCTCCACTGGTAGCCGTGGTGCTGCAGGTGGCAGGTTAGGAAGAGCAGCATGTGCCCCACATGCATCCACCCGCCGACCGGATGGTTGAAGACAAGCAGCCGCTCCTGCCCCGCCTGGAAGGATTCGAGTGTCGCCCGCAGCCGGGCACGTTCTTCCGACCACAGCGTGGCCATCTCTGGAAGGCTCTCCCGCACCTCGGGCAACACGAACTGCGCGGCATCCGGGACCTTGATCATCGTGGGCGCGCGCATCACCATCATGACTGCGGTGCGGCGGACCGGGTCCTGCGCTGCCGTCGCGCCTCCAGTCGCCAGGTTGCCCTCGGCCGCCTCTCGGCTCGCCCGCTCTACTTTGATGATGTGATCCAGTACTTCCAGTGCGGACCAGCACGTCGGGGTCGGCCGGAAGCGGACCTGTTCCGGTCCCCATCCATTCAGCCGGGCAAGCGCACCAGTCTGTTGCCGCTCCAGGGGTGCATAGCGCCTCATCAGCTCTGGCAGCATGTCGGCACACCCCCTCCTGGTGTATGGACGCGGCAGCTTCAGGGAGGGGAGACAGTCAAGCCTTCAGCCCGCGGCAGGACGAGCATAAGCCCAGACGGAAGCGAAATGCGAGCAGCGATCGGCCAGGCCGCATGCTCGTTTGCGTTCCATGAGAACGCCACTGCCCAGCTATGCGGCGACGGGGACAGCGACGCGGCGGCGATGTGCGAGCAGGTGGTCAACGGAGAACAGGCCGGCACCGAAGACTGCGATCACCAGGCAGGCGAACAGGAAGCTGAAGGGGTCCGCAGCCAGGAACTTGCTGGGGTCGGAGGAGAGGGCTGTGCCCAGCGCTTCCTTGTCCGCAACAATGAAGGCCACCGCCATATCGCAGACCAGCAAAAATGCACTCAGCCGTGAAAACAGGCCCAGCATCAGCAGGATGCCGCCGACAAACTCCAGGGTGGCGATCGCCGGCGTGGTTAGCCCCGGCACCGGGACACCCAGGGAGGTGAAGTACTCGACGATCTTGGGTAGGTGCTGCAGTTTGCCCCAGCCATTCTGCGCGAACTGGAGTCCCCAGTAGAGCCGAATCGACAACAGCAGAGGCGATTTGGCGCGGGCCAGCACATCCTCAAAGTGGGCGTGCAGCGAAGGAATGTTGAACAAAGAGGTCATGCTGGCTTCTCCTGCGGTAAACGGACTGGAGCTTCTCGTCAGTAGACTCCCTGGCGCCTGCTCCGTTACAGCTGCGGGCGTGCGGTCCGCGCGGATTCAGCTTCAGCGCTGATGTCGGCCGTCGATTCCGATTGGGACGGGGATGCTGCCTCAGCCGCGACCTCGCGCAGCGACCGCGCCAGCACGCCGATGGCTGCCTTCATGCGCGACTCCACAGTGGCTGTGTAGCACAGTCGCAGATACTGGCTGCTGATCTTCTCCGGGAAGAAGGCCTCACCGGACGCGAAGCTCAACCCGCGCGATTCAGTAAGCGAGAGCAACAGATCCAGGTCGACTGGGGGATGGACGCGGCACCATAGATATAGCCCTCCGCCGGGGACCTGAAATGACAGTAGACCCTCATCGACGGCGGATTGCGCCGCCGCTACGGCAGCATCGCGCAGTACAGTATGGTGCTGTCGCAGCCGCTCCAGATGCCGGTCCAAGCCACCGCTCTCGATCAGTTCGACGAGGGCCAGCTGCGGCAGCCCGGCGGTAAAAAGACTAGCCCGCATCTTCATCAGGGACAGTTGTTTCACCATGTACAGCGGCGCGACCATCCAGCCCAGACGCAGTCCCGGCGCCAGCATCTTCGAAAAGGTGCTGAGGTGAATGACGATCGAGTGCTTGTCCAGCTTCAGCAGGCTCTCGGGAGCAGGGCGTCCGCCCAGGTACGTCTTTGCGTAGACCTCGTCCTCGAGAATCGGAATGTGATACCGCGAGGCGAGATCCAGCAGGCCGCGTCGTGTCGCCAGTGGCATCACCCGCCCGGTGGGGTTCTGAAAGCTGGGCATGGTGAATATCAGCTTGGGCCGATACCGAAGTATTGACTGCTCCAGCTTTTCGAGCGACCAGTCGGTCTCCCAGCCGATGAGGCGTGCGCCGGCCGCACGCAGGCACTGGATCGCGCCGGGGTAGGTAGGGGTTTCAACAATAGCGACGTCACCCGGCTCGATGAGGCAGCGGGCCAGCAGGTCAATTGCCTCCTGCGCGCCGGAGGTTATGAGGATGCGATTCGGCTCCACCTTCATCCAGTGAGCGATGGCGCGCCGCAGCCGCTGCTGACCTTCGGTCGGAGCAACGCTGACCGCACGCGGAAAGTCATTGGCGATCACCTTGTTCAGGCAGGCCTGGTACTCGGCCGTGGGGAAGCATTCCATCGACGGCGTGCCGGCAGCTAACGGATGCGCGAGGCCGGAGTCGCCATTGCGCGCCAGCATCTCCAGTACCGGTTCGTCCAATAGGTGCGCATTGGTAGAGATCTTGCCGCTCCAGGAGAAGGACTCGCCCTCACGCCGCGGACTGCACATGAAGGAGCCTTTGCCGCGGATGCGGCGGATCAGCCCACGCTGCTCCAGCTCGTCATAGGCTGCAGTTGCGGTGTTACGGCTCACCCCCAGGTCGAGCGCAACGGTACGCTCGCTGGGCAGACGCCCTCCGGGCTCGATCACCCCGCCCAGCAGCATCTGCTCTACGTGTCGCGCGACCTGCATCACCAGCCGCTGCGAGGTATCCGCCGCCATGGGGCTAAGGTGCGCCAGACTGTTAGGACCCCGAAACATGACCATAGGAGATAACTCTCTAGGCGTCCGGGCGACGATTTGGGGCCACTCAGAAAGTGGCATGAAGACCGGAAGATCGCCAATATGGCTGAGACGTGCGCAAAGATCGCGGGTTACAGCCAGACCAAACTCAGTCACTGCATCGCAGCCTCCGGTGAAAGCGCCCAGGGCCAAACACCAGGACCCGGGCGCTCGGGGGGGGGGGAGTGGGTAGCAGTCGCGTCGGGGTGAGAGTCTTTGCGTGCCCTCGGCGGTGAGAACTTTAAAGTTTCAGCACCGGGTGCGAGCATCGCCGCACCGACTTCCGATTGAAGGATATCCGCGCAGATCAGCGTTCGAGCGAACGCTGCCGTCATGTACCCGCCTCAGTTACGCTCTGTATTAGCCTCTTTGCTCCGTGCATGTCAAGCAGGTTACCTGGCGAAACAATCGATTGCATCGAAACGGCTGCATGCGGCCCGCACGTCCGTGGGGCGGACCTTTTTGCAATGCAACAACAGCTTGGAGCATAGGCTGCCCGGGGAGTGCTTCAGCCGAATGAAGGTTGTCACAACGGCACTTACTATATCCGGTTGACAGGCGCGCCCGCAGGAGATTAACGTCCCCGGTGCGTTACAGTTAAACCTTTGTCTTGAGGTAAGGCGCTCATGAGAAATACCCGCAACCTACCCTCTCCCGCGAAGCTGTTCCGTGCCACCCTGGCACTGACAGTGGTCTTCTCGGGAGCCGCTCTCCTCCGCACGCAAGCCGTTGCACAGACCACTCCGAACTTCGGACCCAACGTCGTCATCTTCGACCCCAGCATGTCTGGCGCGTCAATCTCGAGCACGCTGAGCGCGGCTGCGGGCGAAGCCCAGTTCAGCACGAACCGCCATGCATTTCTCTTCAAGCCGGGCACCTACAACGGCGTCAGCTCAGAGGTCGGTTTCTACGAATCCATCGCAGGATTGGGCACCACGCCGGATGCGGTCACACTCAATGGCGGTGGCGTCTACAGCGACCAGGTGGATGCGAGTGGAAATATCACGACGAACTTCTGGCGCTCGGTTGAGAACATGCGCGTCAATCCGCCGCTGGATTCCAACGGCACCACCCGGACCAACCGCTGGGGTGTATCGCAGGGAGCGGCCTTCCGCCGGATGCACATCGGTGGCGGCGATCTGGAACTGACCAATTCGCGATGCGGCTTCGCCAGCGGCGGCTTTATCAGCGATGCAGTAGTCGACGGCAAGATCGAGTCCTGCTCGCAGCAGCAGTGGTATACGCGCAACTCATCCATGGCCAGCTGGACGGGCAACGTCTGGAACATGGTCTTTTCCGGTGACATCGGCGCCCCGGCGCAGCACTTTCCTAACCCCTCCTACACCAACCTGTCCAACACCCCGGTCAGCCGGGAAAAGCCCTTCCTCTATATCGATTCGAGCGGCAACTATAACGTCTTCGTTCCCACCCTGCGCACCAACTCCGTGGGTACAACCTGGAGTGGCGGCGGCCTGGGCGTCGGCTTCTCCATGCCCATCAGCAGCTTCTACATCGCGCAGCCCTCAAACACAGCGGCTCAGATTAACTCCGCCCTCGCCTCAGGAAAAAGCCTGATCCTGACTCCCGGGATTTATCAGCTGAGCGCGCCCATCAACGTGACCAATGCGAACACGATTGTGCTTGGCCTCGGCTACGCTACCCTCGTTCCGCAGAACGGCACGGCGGCCATCACGGTTGCAGATGTGGACGGCGTACAACTGGCCGGCCTGCTGATCGACGCAGGGCCGACCAACTCAGCCGTGCTGGTGCAGGTGGGCAACACCGCCAGCCGGGTGAGCCATGCCAATAACCCAACCTCGCTGAACGATGTGTTCTTCCGCATTGGCGGCGCCACTCTGGGCAAGGCGACCACTAGCCTTGAGGTGGACAGCGACAACGTCATCCTGGATAACATCTGGGCGTGGCGCGCGGACCACGGCAACGCCGGCACCACCGGCTGGACGGTCAACACCGCGGCCACCGGCGTCCTGATCACTGGCGATAACGTGACCGCACTCGGCCTGGCCGTTGAGCACTATCAGCAGAACCAGGTGCAGTGGAATGGCAACGGCGGCGAAACCATCTTCTATCAGAGTGAGTTGCCGTATGACGTTCCGAACCAGGCGGCCTGGTCCAGCGGAACCACGAACGGCTACCCGTCCTACGTCGTCGGCAGTAATGTCTGCTCGCACCAGGCGTACGGCCTGGGTGTCTACTCCTATTTCATTGATGCTCCTGTCGTCGAAGACAGCGCCATCCGGGTGCCCAATGTCACAGGAGTGGACGTCACCGATGCAGTCACCGTCTTTCTCAACGGCACCAACAGCATGGGCTCCATCACGCACGTCGTGAATGACCAGGGCGCCTCGGTGCAGAAGGGTGCGAATCCGAGCTACCTGAACTCCTATATTGGCAGCGGAACCTGCACCGGCGGTGGTGGTGGCGGGACAGGTGCTGTGCTGATTGATTCTGGCAGCACGACGGCGGTGGGCGGCTACTCTGCGGATCAGGAATTTGTGGGGGGTGGCACGTACTCGACCACGCACGCGATCACAGTGGCAGCGGGCGACTCTGCGTCCCAGGCCGTGTACCAGACGGCTCGCCAGGGGACGTTCACATACACCATCACGGGGCTCACGCCGGGCAGTACGCATACGGTGAAGCTACACTTTGCAGAGCTCTATTTTCCGGCTGCGGGTGATCGCAAGTTCAACGTGCTGATCAACAACGCATCGTTCCTCACCGACTTCGACATCTTCCAGATTGCCGGAGGCAAGGACATCGCAACCGTGCAGACCACCACGGCGACCGCCATCGGCGGTCAGATCGTCATTGCCTTCAAGAATGGTACCGTCAATCAGCCAATGGTGGAGGGCATCGAGGTCCAGTAACCACGATCGAACCACGAGCAGTCGAACGGAATGCGCCCATGTCTCCATCCACAGCGGAGACTGGGCGCATTCTGCGTCTATGCAAAAGCGGGTCAACAAGGCGGCACCGCCCCGTCCCCTGGCGCCCGCGTACAGCCCTCACAGAAATGCTTTAGAGTCTTTCTCTGTGGAGCTCAAGGGAAAGAAAGTTCTGGTTGTCGGCCTCGGCGTCTCCGGTCTTGCGGCCGCACTCTTCCTTCGTCGCCGCGGCGCTCTGGTCACCGTCTCTGACCTGCGCAGTGCCGAGGCGCTGGCCAGACACATTCCAGCGCTGCTGGATGCGGGCGTCAATGTAGAGGCAGGTGGGCACGGCCACGCGACCTTCCGCCGCCAGGACCTGATCGTGCTCAGCCCGGGCGTCACGCCGAACTCGCCGGAGATGGAAGAGGCGCGCACCTTCCACATCCCCATTATCGGCGAAGTGGAACTGGCAGCGCGCTTCCTGAAGACCGAGATACTGGCCATCACTGGATCGAACGGAAAGACGACGACCACCTCGCTGGCCGGCGAGATTCTGAAGGCAGGCGGCCTCACCACCCTGGTCGGCGGCAACATCGGTGTGCCGGCGATCGAGCTGGCAGAGATGCCGGAGAACCAGGCCGGGGCCTGGAGCGTGCTTGAGCTTTCGAGCTTCCAGTTGGAGACGGTGGACACCCTGCGCCCGCGCATCGCCGTGCTGCTGAATCTGACGCCAGACCACCTCGACCGTCACGGCACTCTTGAGGCTTACGCCGCCGCGAAGGAGCGGATCGCCGCGCAGCAGACGGCAGAGGACTTCGTAGTGTTGAACGCGGACGACGCCCGCATCCAGCAGGCGGCCAGCCGGGCGCGCGGGCAGGTCTACTGGTTCAGCCGCACCAAACTTGTGCGACAGGGCGCATGCGTGCATCAGGGTGTGGTCGTCTTTCGCGCCTTTGAGGGCTCGCCGCTCGAGCCCATCGTCGCCGTCGCCGACATACCCCTGAAGGGCGCGCATAACGTCGAGAATGTCCTAGCAGCGGTCTGCGCGGGGCGCCTGGCCGGAGTCGCGGCGGAGACGATCGCGTCTGCGGTCCGGGCCTTCCGTGCCGTGGAGCACAGGCTGGAGTTTGTGGCCACCGTCGACGGTGTGGACTACTACAACGACTCGAAGGCAACTAATGTCGACTCCACCATGAAGGCCCTTGAGTCATTCCCCGGGCGCATTCACCTGATCATGGGGGGTAAGGATAAGAAGTCGGACTACACCACGCTTCGTCCGCTGCTGACGGAGCGGGTCAAGCGCGTGTACACCATCGGCGCCGCGGCGGAGAAGATTGAGGCCCACATTGCAGGCGCGGTGGAGGTGGTCCATGCTGAGACACTTTCCAACGCCGTTGGCCGGGCGCATGATGCTGCAAAGGCCGGGGATGTGGTCTTGCTTGCGCCTGCCTGCTCCAGCTTCGATCAGTTTGAGAACTACGAGCAGCGCGGGCAGGCCTTCAAGCAACTGGTAGCAGCGCAGCAACACGCCGCCAGCAGAGCAACAAACCAGATCTAGCGCGGCAAACAGTTCAGTTTCCAGAGGGGCAGGCGGGTTCAGGAACGATGGCGAAGCGGGTGGGGGTCGACAAGTGGATGTTTTGCGTCACCCTGCTGCTGGTGCTATTCGGGCTGGCCATGGTCTTCAGCGCGTCCGCGGTCATGGCCAAGGAGCGGTTTGGCTCACCGTATAACTTCGTGCTGCGCCAGGCCGCGTGGGCGATCTTCGGGCTGGTCAGCATGGTCGTCCTGATGCACGTGGACTACCGCCGCTACAACAAGCCCAATGTCGTCTTCCCCGCCGTCGCCATAACCATGCTGTGCCTTTTAACTGCGTTTTTGATGCACGACTCGCACGCGACGCATCGCTGGATCAAGTTCGGCGCCTTCTCCTTCCAGCCATCCGAGATTGCGAAGCCCACGCTGGTGCTCTTCCTGGCGTGGTTCCTGCAGGACCGCATGCAGCAGATCGAGGACTGGCGCAACACTCTGCTGCCTGCTGTGCTGCCCAGTCTTCTCTTCGTCGTGCTGATCCTGAAGGAGCCTGACCTGGGCACGGCCATGGTCTGCGCAGTGGTGACGGCGATGATGCTCTACCTGGCCGGCATGGAGAAGAAGTACTTCGGCTACGCACTGATCGCGGCGGCCCCGGTCCTCTACTGGATGCTTTTCCGGGTGCCGTGGCGGCGCGCGCGCATGCTGGCCTTCCTCGATCCGTGGAAAGATCCGCAGGGCTCGGGCTTCCATACCATCCAGTCGCTGATTGCGGTGGGCACCGGCGGGCTCAGCGGTGTCGGCTACATGGATGGGAAGGCGAAGCTCTTTTACCTGCCGGAGTCGCACACCGACTTCATCTTCGCCAACATCGCGGAGGAGTTGGGCCTTCTGGGTGCGGTGCTCATCCTCGCGCTCTTTGTAGTTCTGGGTTACCGCGGGTTGCGCACCGCAACGCTCTCCAAGGACCCCTTCGCGCGCTTCCTCGCCTTCGGCATCACGGCCACTATCCTGATCCAGGCCTTTTTCAACATCAGTGTGGTGCTGGCCTTGGTGCCGACCAAGGGCATTACGCTGCCCTTCATCTCCTACGGCGGCACCTCACTCTTCTTCACCCTGGCCAGCGTGGGCGTGCTGCTCAACCTGTCGCGCGAGACAGATTAGCTTTGCGCAGCGGCCTGCGTGTTCTGATCGCCGGCGGGGGCACGGGAGGACACATCATTCCCGGCCTCGCCATCGCGGACGCGCTGCGCGATGGTCACGATGCGAATATCGCCTGGCTGGGCACGGAGCGTGGACTGGAGGGGCGGCTGGTCCGGGACGCGGGTTATCCGCTGCACCTGATCCACGTGGGGCAACTTAAGGGCGTCAGCCTGCGCACACGGCTGAAGACGCTCACCGCGATACCGCGCTCGCTGCTCGCCTGCCGTCAGCTACTGGCCGAGCTGGCACCACAGATCGTGGTCGGCGTGGGTGGATATGCGTCGGGCCCCGGGATGCTGGCGGCCATTCTGGGGCGCATCCCGACGTTGGCCATTGAGCCAAACGCTGCCCCAGGGCTAACTAACCGGCTGCTGGGCCGCTGGGTCTCGGCTGCAGCGGTCAACTTCCCCCCGGCCGCGGCCAGCTTCCGCAACGCACAGGTGACGGGCATACCGGTCCGGCGGGCCTTCTTCGATCTGCCGCCGCGTCCCGCCGGCCAGCCGCCTCATTTGCTGATTTTTGGGGGCAGCCAGGGAGCGCGCGCGCTGAACGCGGTGATGCCCCGCATCGCAGAGCCACTACTTGCAGCGGTGCCAGGGCTCACGATCCTTCACCAGGCCGGCGCGCGCGCAGCAGAGATCACGCTTGCCGCTTACCGGGCGGCAGCTTCGGAGCTGGAAGGCAGGTGGGAGGTGCGGCCGTTCCTTGACGACATGCCGCAACGGTTCGGCGCGGCGGACCTGATCCTGGCGCGCAGTGGCGCCAGCACCTGTGCCGAGCTGGCAGCCGCCGGCAAGCCCTCTGTGCTGGTGCCGTTTCCGGCAGCTACCGACGACCATCAAACGAAAAATGCGCGAGTGCTGGCCGACGCCGGTGCGGCAGTGCTGCTGCCGGAGTCGGAACTTACCGACGCGCTGTTGCTGGCGGAGTTGATGCGACTGTTGAGCGAGCCCGCGGGCTTAATCGCCATGTCCGCACGTGCCCGCGCGCTGGCACATCCGGATGCGGTCCGGCGGATCGTCGGCATGGCCCTGCAGCTCGCGGCACCAGCAGGCCATTGACGTACCCCAGACCGTATGCGTAGAAAGGGCCGGCAGAGAATCTGCCGGCCCTTCGCGTTGCCTTCCTTATCTGGACTAGCCTCGACCTGGACTACCGATGGCCACCGCCGCCCTGGAACCCACCACCGCCGCCGAGGAACCCC
>CAXUMX010000010.1:0-69703 GCA_964252395.1 uncultured Acidobacteriaceae bacterium
TTCCGAGGGCCCGTTTGGCGACCACACCGGCTTCTACACGCTGCCGGATGACTACCCGGTCTTCCACATCACCTGTATCACGCATCGCAAGGATCCTATCTACGCTGCCACCATCGTCGGTAAACCGCCGATGGAAGATGCCTGGATGGGACGGGCGGTTGAGCGCATATTCCTGCCGCTGATGCGCATGGCAGCGCCGGAGATTGTCGATGTGCATCTGCCGCCCGAGGGCGTCTTCCACAACCTGATGTTGATCTCCATCCGTAAGAGCTACGCCGGGCAGGCGCGCAAAGTGATGAACGCGATCTGGTCCCTGGGACAGGCCATGTTTACGAAGTGCATTATTGTGGTGGATGAGGATTGCGATGTGCAGGATGTCGCTGAGGTCACCCTGCGGGTGGCGAATAACATCGACCCGGAGCGCGATATTCAGTTCACCATGGGGCCGGTTGACTCACTAGATCACGCATCCCGATTGCCGAACTACGGTAGCAAGATGGGCATCGATGCCACGCGCAAGTGGACGGCGGAAGGCTTCTCCCGCCCGTGGCCGCCAATGATTGAGATGGACGCCGTAACTCGCGCGCGTGTTGACAGTATCTGGAAGCGGCTGGGTATCGAGGCATGAGGCAGTTAGGCCACGTGTCGGAGCGGTGGCTGTCGATTGTCTTACTGCTGTGTACGGCGTCCGCATGCAGCCGCGGGCTCTACGCCCAGACCATCGAGAACTTCAACTGGCTCGATCTGCGCCAGCCCAGCGATGTACAGACGATCGTGGCGCGTGCGCTGATCAAGGAGCCGTACACCGAGCTGCGCGAGATCGGCTTCATCGGCAACCCGACGCGCGAGGACGCAGCAGCCTCCGCTGCTGCTGCGCAGGCAGCACAGTCGACTACCGTGCCCGGTGCTCCTTCTGCCGCGACGCCTGCTGCCCAGCCGATTGCGCCACGGCTGCCCGTGCCGCGCGATGCTCATCTGCTGGTGATCACGGCGGAGCGGGTGAACCCTGCCGCGCTGCCGGATGACGACATCTACCGCGTGTATGACGTGGACCAGCGCCAGATCTCTGCGACACTACTGCTTCGTGCGCCGGGGCTTCGCCTCCTGGGCTGGCTGCGCATGTGGCGCGAGGGCAGCCCGGAACTAGTCTCCACCTATAACGACTGCGTCGTTTGCCAGCGCACCACCTTCTTCACCACGTTGTACATCGACTCGAAGACGCGCCAGTGGCAGACGCGTTGGCCGAGGGCACGTGCCGGCGCCCCCATCTTCTCCGAGGGCCAGGAGGCGAACGGCGGCGAGCAGATCTACGGGCTGCTGGATGATGAAGCGGGCCGCGTGGTTCTCGGCATCTGGGCACACTACAGCGGTCGCGGTCGCAGTGACAGCGACTATGTCTTCGCTTACCGCGTCGACAATTACGGCACACACGAGGCCGCGCAGCCGCTGGCCGGCATGGAAGCGCGCACCCTTGAGCAGCGACTGTGCCGCGGCCAGGGCGTCATCTTCGGCCTTGCGGGCGGGCAGGACAGCACACTCTGCCACAGCCTCGTCGGCGCCAGTGCTGCACCCTCGCTCGAGACACGCCGCCGCCGCCGTGCTCAGTAAATTCGAGGTTGATCGCCCTCAGCGCGTCGGCGGTTTGGCGGCGGCGTAGCAGACTCAAGATTCGCCAGCAGCTCTGTCAGCATCGATTGCAATTGTGCAATGTCTGCGGCGGAGAAGCTGCTCAGCATCTTCTCTTGAAGCCGGAGTGCGACCGCCTTGCTGCGGCGGAAGACTCGTCTCCCTTCCGGCGTCAGTGTGGCCAGCAGCGTGTGCTCATTCTGCGGATCGGGCACACGGGTGATCCAACCCCGCCGTTCGGCCACTGCCATCAGTGTGTGGGTCGTCTGAGGAGTCACCTGACAGTAGCGTGCTATCTGCGCACCACTGGAGAGTGGCTCACGCGTCAGCGCCGCCAGCAGCTGCAACTGCGCCGCGGTCACATTGGCGGAGCGCAACTGCTCCTCCAGCCGATCGCGAAACAGGATGCTAATCCGCCGCGTCAGCTTCACCACCTCTGGCGGGCTCTGCGCGCTTCTGGTCTTCCCTGCAGCTCTTTTTCCGGGCGGCATATCAGTCTCCTGATACTCTATCAGGAGACTGATACCTCCCCGGGGCGTGGAGAATGGAAGAGTGGAAGCCGAAGCATAATCCGTGGGCCATCGCTCTCACGGTCACGCTGGCTACATTCATGGAGGTGCTGGACACCTCCATCGCCAACGTAGCCCTGCCTCACATCGCCGGTTCGCTCGGCGGCAGCCAGGAGGAGGCTACCTGGGTGCTGACCAGCTACCTGGTCTCCAGCGCCATCGTGCTGCCCATCTCCGGCTGGCTGTCTAATCGCTTCGGGCGCAAGCGCTTCTACATGACATGTGTCGCAATCTTCACCATCTGCTCGTTTCTGTGCGGGCTCGCGCCGACTCTGCCTTTCCTCATCCTGGCGCGCGTGCTGCAGGGCGTTGGCGGAGGCGGATTGGCCAGCAGTGAGCAGGCCATCCTGGCTGATACATTCTCGGTCGAGAAACGCGGGCAGGCCTTCGCTGTCTATGGAATGGCGGTGGTCGTGGCTCCGGCTATCGGCCCCACGCTGGGCGGATGGATCACCGACAATCTGGACTGGCACTGGATTTTTTTCATCAACATCCCGGTTGGGCTGCTGTCTTTGTTTCTGACCAACCGCATGGTCGAGGATCCGCCATACATGCGCGAGCGGCGGCTGAAGCCAGGTCCTATCGACGCCATGGGACTTGGCCTGGTCGCGGTGGGTGTGGGCTGCCTGGAGTATGTCTTTGATCGAGGCCAGGAGAAGGACTGGTTCGGCGATCCATCGATTCGCGCCTTCGCCCTCGTCGCTGCGGTGCTGCTGGTGATCTTTGTCTTCTGGGAGTGGAACCATGAAGACCCGGTGGTCGACTTGAGGCTGCTGCGGAATCGCAACTTCGGGACGGCGGTGTTTCTCCAGTTCGTGCTCGGCATGGTGCTGTTCGGTTCCACCGTGCTTATACCCCAGTTCCTGCAGAACCTGCTTGGCTATACGGCGGAGCGCTCGGGCGAGGTGCTTTCCCCGGCGGGCTTCATGCTGGTGGTGATGATGTTTATCGCAGGCCGTGTGGTGGGGAAGGTCGATGCCCGTTTGCTGGTGGTGGGCGGATACCTGATGACGGCGGCAGGCCTCTACAACCTGACTCGGCTCGACCTGGGCGCGAGCTTTGCGCACGTCACGCTGTGGCGCATGTACCAGGTGATGGGTCTGGCCTTCATCTTTATCCCCATCAGCACGCTCAACTATGTTGGAGTGCCTCGCGAGAAGTCGAATCAGATCTCCTCTTTTTCGAACTTCGCCCGCAACCTGGGGGGCAGTGTCGGCACAGCGCTGCTGACCACCTACCTGGCGCGGAGCAGCCAGGTGTACCAGCAGGATCTGAGCCGGCATGTCACCCGGGACGGGCTCGCCTATCGCGATTATGTGGAGCAGACGCAGGCGGGCCTGATGCGCCTGGGGCACGGCGCGGCCGGCGCCTCACAGATCGCCTTCGGACGGGCCTATCAGGAGATGGTTCGCCAGGCCACCATGCTCAGCTACAAGAACGCATTCTTCTTGCTGAGTCTGACCATCCTCTTCCTGGCCCCGCTGCCCTTTTTTATGCGTCGCCCACCAGCCCGGGTAAAGGCTCCTGCTGAGGCCGCGCACTAAGCGACGCGGCGGCCGAAGCGGAGTCTAAGGCTGCAGAAGTGGCTGCTCGCTGCCTGCGCTCTCCTGATACACTCATGAGTTTTCCTCGTACCTTCTCCCAGGAGTCTCACAGCATGGCAGAGATCACCCAGGTCGGCGTTATTGGCGCCGGCACCATGGGCAACGGCATCGCGCACGTATTCGCTCGGAGCGGCCTGCCAGTCGTGCTGGCCGAGGTGGAGCAGGGAGCGCTCGACCGGGGGCTGGCGACGATCGAGAAGAACCTGGCGCGTGAAGCCGCGAAGGGCAAGCTGACCGAGCAGGAAGTTGCAGCGGCACGCGGGCGGATTACGGGCACCCTTGACCGCACCCGGATGGCGTCATGCGGTCTGGTGGTAGAAGCGGCTACGGAGCGGTTCGCCATCAAGCAGGCGCTCTTTCAGGAGCTGGATGCGCTGCTGGCGCCGGATGCAATTCTCGCCTCGAATACCTCGTCGATCTCGATCACACGGCTGGCCGCCACCACCAGGCGGCCGGATCGCGTCATCGGCATGCACTTTTTCAACCCAGTGCCGGTGATGCAGCTGATTGAGGTCATCCGTGGCCTGCAGACCTCGCAGGCGACCTTCGATGCGGTGCATGCCCTGGCGCTTCGACTGGGTAAGACGCCGGTCGAGGTGAATGATGCAGCGGGGTTTGTCTCGAACCGCGTACTGATGCCGCTGCTGAACGAGGCCATGTTCGCCGTGATGGAGGGTGTGGCCACACCGGCGGCCATCGACCAGGTCTTCCAGTTGGGTATGGCGCATCCTATGGGCCCGCTGACACTGGCCGATTTCATCGGGCTCGATGTGTGCCTGGATATCATGCGGGTGCTGGAAGAGGGCCTGGGCGATCCGAAGTACCGGCCCTGCCCGCTGCTGATCCGTATGGTCGACGCAGGCTGGCATGGCCGCAAGACGGGTAAAGGATTCTTCGAGTACGAGGGTGCAGGGAAGAGATAGCCGGTTCTTTCGGAAATCAGCCCGGGCGGACAACCGCAGATGGGTCGGCTGCCTCCGAACAGACTCTGCTTGGACGCTATCGGCCTTGTCATTCCCGGCTCGCTGAAGCAGTTTGCGTTTCCTTGTTATTCTCTGCCGCTGTTCTGACACACAACTGCTGTTCTTTCTCTGGAGAAGGCTCGTATGGACGCACTGAGCGTAGGCGCACTTCGCGCGGCAGAACAGGTAGCCCAGGCGCACGGCATCGCCGTCGGTGCTGGCGAGGTGGTGGCGGATGGATCAAACCTGCTGGTGCACCTGACGCCGGCCCCGCTGCTGGCCCGCGTTGCCACCACGACTGCGCTGCTTCGGCGCCCAGTCAGTGCGTGGCTGGGCCGCGATGTTTCCATTGCCGCTTACCTGGCCAAGCAGGGTGCGCCGGTGGTGGCACCGACAGATCTGATGCCGCCCGGACCGCACCGCTATGACGGCTACACGATGAGCTTCTGGCAATGGGTAGAACACGATCGCGACTCCGTGGCGAGCACAGCCGAGGCCGCGCCCCTGCTCCGTGACCTGCACCAGGCGATGCGCGGCTACCAGAGCCCGGCGGGCCAGGCAGACCTGCCGCTGCTGCAGATCTTCAACGAGATCACAGCCTGGCTGCGTTTCCTGGAGACGCGTCGCCTCCTCTCCGGAGGCGAACTGATCCAGCTTCGCGAGACACACTGGCGCCTGGCGGAGACGCTGCGCTACGGCGGCCGGATGAACGGCCAGGAGGTTCAGCCCATTCACGGTGACGCGCATCGCCGCAATCTGCTGAAGACGCCGAAAGGATGGGTGTGGACGGACTTTGAAGACGCATGTAACGGCCCCACGGCGTGGGACGTCGCCTGCCTGGTGCGGACCGCCCCGGAGGGCATCGAGGCCGCAGTGCAGGCCTACCCTGGAGCACCCAGCTGGGACGAGCTATTGCCCTATCTGCGCGCCCGGGAGCTGGAGGCGGTGGTCTACTGGCAGGTGCAGGCGGCGCGCTTCCCGGAGCAGCAGGCCGAGGCCCAGCACAAGCTGCAAGACTGGCAGCGGCGTCAGCCCAGCTCAGGCGCCTTCGGTCAGTAACGCAACGCGAATGAACAGTGAGCGGCAGGGCTCGCCGTGCGGGGCGGAGTTGCGGGCATCTTGGCGTGCCGACTCTGCACTCCGGTTCCGGCCCCTTTTCAAGGCACCATCATTGGTGCATTTTCCGCGTTTCTCCACGGCGAACCCGCGTATGCTTCTCTCATGATGCGCATGACAGTGCTGGCCAGCGGATCGAAGGGGAACAGCACCCTGATCGCGACCAGCCGCACTCGCATTCTGGTGGATGCGGGCCTCTCCTGCCGCGAGCTGTTGAAGCGCCTGCACATGGCCGGCGAGTCGCCCTCCGATCTGGACGCGATCCTGATCACGCATGAGCACCAGGATCACGTGCAGGGTGTGGCCGTGCTGGCCCGCCGACTCGGCATCCCGGTGTACTTCACGGAGATGACACACCGTGCCTGGGTGCGCTGGCTGCATCCGCAGAAGCGCCTGACCTATGCCGATTGGCTGCGCAAGCGGCAGCAGGGAAGCAGCCCGGCCTGGGAGGCTGCCGGGGTCGAGTCGAGTGGGGATGACCCGAGTTCCGCTGCCCCGGCTGACCTCTGTGCCCCGGAGACTGCCCAGGAGATCTCTCAGCGGGCTGCAGCGGAGGCTTCGGAGCAGGCCGACCAGACCGAACTGGAGACGCAAGCAGACACGCCGGAGCGGGATCCGGCGGCGATCCCGACGGTGGCATACTTCACTGCCGGCAGCCGCTTCTCGGTGGGCGATATCGAGGTACTGCCGTTTACCATCCCGCATGACGCAGCCGACCCGGTCGGGTTCGTCTTTGAGGCGGAAGGAGTACGGATCGGGTTCGCTACCGATTTGGGGTATATGCCGGCCAATGCCCGGCAGGCGCTTCGGCGTTGCGATGTGCTGATGCTTGAGTCGAACCACGATACGGAGATGCTGCGGGATGGCCCTTATCCGTGGAGCGTCAAGCAGCGGGTGATGTCGCGGGTGGGGCACCTGTCCAACGAGGCGGCCGCCGAGTTTCTCGAACGGAACTATGACGGCCAGGCTACGTATGTAGTCTTGGCGCATCTGTCGGAGAGCAACAATCTGCCTGCCCTGGCGCGTGTCAGTGCAGAGCGGGCGTTGTCAGAGCGGATGAGCTTATTGGCGAATAAGCTACTACTTGCCGATCAACATCAGCCTCTGCCCGCAATTGCTCTTTAGCCAACTGCACGAGTCAGTGGCTGGAAGGCGAATTCGGCCATGCGAAAGGCAACGGGAGGCCGGAACGGTCATGGCAGCGACAGTGACGTTTGGGGCCAACTCACTGAATTAATGGAAACTACTGGCCATCGAGGGCATCTGACTATTATCATCAGGTAAATCATCA
This sequence comes from uncultured Acidobacteriaceae bacterium, assembly GCA_964252395.1. GTDB lineage: Bacteria > Acidobacteriota > Terriglobia > Terriglobales > Acidobacteriaceae > KBS-83. The sequence goes on from CAXUMX010000010.1 coordinate 7,169, forward strand.
TGGACTCAGGCAAGCAAGGATTTACGACAGATCCCGCCGGACTGGACCGGAGCCGGCCGCACTGCACCGACCCCGTCGTGGGCGACATCCTGTCGAGTTGGCGCTATGACATCTCCGGCATAACGGCGGCGATGCGCGGCGACTACGAAGATCACTTCGAGGAGTGCCCCTGGTGCCGCAGCCGCCAGCGGCTGCACCGCACGATCGATGTTTCGCTGATCGGGCTGACGACCATTTCGACGGCGGCCTTTCTGCTCGCTCTCGCGATCATTCATCATGTGCAGCCGCTGCAGCACTGGGCGTTGGTGCGCCTCAACCTCTGGCAGATGCCGATCGTGCTGAGTGTCCAGGCCGCAGCCTTCCTGGGCCTGATGGTTTCGTTTTTCTGCTGGGTGTTGGTCGCCATCACGACGCCGGCGCCGATGTACCTGACTGACATGGCTCTGTCGCAGGCACGTCAGCTGCAGGAGCGGGTGCCCGAGTTGCGGGACCGCGGCTCCCGCGTAGCCTGATCCCGACTCTCAGCGATTGGGCACGAAGCGGTGAGCGTTTGACGCTCGGCTGATCATTCCCTATCCGATCGCTCTTACTGACCGCCCAAGAAGCGGACCGCACTTCAGCATGGCTCCAGGCCCCTCAATCAAGCCGCAGCCCGCCAGTCAGCTCGCTGACCCCCGCCACGTGATTCTCCCGGCACCATGACTCCACACCTTTTGCCAGCCGCTCGGCGGCACGAGGGTCGGCATAGGAGGCAGTGCCGACCTGCACTGCGGTTGCTCCGGCCAGGAGGAACTCCACTGCATCTTCTGGCTGCGTGATACCACCCATGCCGATCACTGGGATCTTCACCGCACGGGCAGCCTCCCACACCATGCGCACCGCGATCGGCTTGATGGCCGGCCCGGAGAGCCCGCCGGTGATATTCGCAATGCGTGGACGTCTGGTCTTCACATCGATGACCAGAGAGACGAAGGTATTGACGAGCGAGAGCGCGTCGGCACCGGCCGCCTCGGCCACCCGCGCCATCTGCGGAATAGAGGTAACGTTGGGCGAGAGCTTCACAATCAGCGGTCGAGTGGCGAGTCGCTTCGCCCGTACTACCAGCTCGGCAAGCTGCGGCGGGTCGGAGCCAAAGGTAAGCCCGCCGTGCCGGGTGTTAGGGCAACTGGCGTTGAGCTCATAGGCGGTGACGCCCTCCGCTTCATTCAAGACTTCGATCACCGCCAGGTAGTCTTCGACGGTGTAGCCGAAGACATTCGCGATGCAGGCAGTACCCGGGTAGCGACGCAGCGCGGGGAGCTTCTCGGTCACGAATGCCTGGACGCCCATGTTCTGCAGGCCGATCGCATTCATCATGCCGCTTGACGTTTCGATGATGCGTGGCGCTGCATTGCCAGCCATCGGCTCGCGTGAGAGGCCTTTGGTTACGAAGCCGCCCAGGCGATCGAGCGAGAGAATGTCCTCGAACTCTATGCCGTAGCCGAAGGTGCCGGAGGCAGCGATGATCGGGTTGCGCAGCGGGATGCCGCACAACTGGACCCGCATGTCGGGCCTCACTCGGGCTGGACGCTCCCCGCGTCCGGAGCCTGTTCAGGCGTCAGATCTGGATTGCGTCCACGCCGGGCCCTGGCTGGAGTGCGCGCGGGCGCTGCATGCGCGGGCTCAGCCTGAGCTGCAACAGCGGGCCGCAGTGCCTGGGTCAACACGTGACCGATGGAAGCGGAGGGCTGATTGATGCCCAGCAGGGAGGCGAATGTCGCAGCCAAGTCCACGGGGGCCACGCGCCCGCGATACACGCCAGGAACGAAGGGCGCTCCGTAGAAAGCGAGCGGCACATGCCGGTCATACGACCAGGCGCTGTAGTGGGTGGTGCCCGTGCCGGATGGCTCGCCTCCCATCTGGTAGGCAGCTGGAAGCAGCATCACATACCAGCCGCCATTGGGGCTGTAGCTATGCGCGATCAGCTCGCCCATCTGGTCCGGGGGCAGTGTGCCGGCGGCGAGTTGCACGCGCGTGTACACGCCGGCCAGCGTGGGACGGGGCGGCAGTTTGCTTGACTCCGGTTGCAACGGCTGCGGCGTTGGCGGCGGGGAGGGCGGTGTCGCTTCCTTGGCCTTGTGCTCTACTGCCGGGTGTCCCGCGCGGCTGTGGGCGGCAGGCTTGCCGGCGGCCTTGGCTCCGTTCTCCTGCACGGCCGAGGCGGGGCTGGCAGGCGGCAGAAGCACACCCATCAGCCGCTGCACGGGTGGTTGCGCAGGCAGTGCTTGGATGGCCGGACCGAGCATGGCCACAATAGCATCCTCGGCCTCCTGCTCATTGATCCCCGCCCGCTCAAACGCAGGCTGGTTCAGCTGAATGTAGGGCAGCTCCTGCTTGGCCAGCAGGTAGTCCAGCCGCTCGCCGGGAGAGTACTTCGCGTTCAGCGCATCGTTGAGGGTCGCCAGCAGCTTGGGCAGGTCCCAAATGGCCGCATTCATGCCCAGCGACGTGGCCTGAACGGGCGTAGGCGCCACGCCGTGATCGGCCGACAGAGCAAGCCACACGTTGGCCAGCCCACCGTCTACGTTCTTGTCCAGCCAGGTGAAGAATGCATCGAGCTGCTGATCCATCTGACCGAGCATCTCGCGCATCTCCGGCGCGTCCGGGCCTACCTTGTGGCCGAGTCCGTCGTTCGCGGAGAGCGAGAGAGTCAGCATATCCGTCGTCGCATGACGGCCCAGCTGCTCGCCGGTGATGAGCGCGCGGGCGAAGTCCATCTCGTAAGTGTTGCCGGCCGGGTTCAGGTCGACTTGCTCGAAGAAGCTCTTGCCGGCATCGCCGTGCGACTCGTCGAGCGCCTGCTGCGCCCGCTGGCTGGCGTTGAAGGTGGTCGCCCACTCCGGCAGGGTGTTCTCGTAGTAGGTCGAGGTAACGAAGGAGCCTGACTGTCCATCGACCCAGTAAGCGGCATTCGCCGACTGCCCCACGGGCAGAATGGCCGCACGATCCTTGAGCGATATGCCAAAGACGCGTGACTGACCTTGGGTTGCCAGGCGCAACTCATCGCCTAACGTTGAGGCACGCTCGTTGCGTGGGGAGGCGCCCACCGCATTGGCACGCGCATTCAACAGGCCGATGATCTTGTAGCGCTCATCTTCGACCGAGCTGATAGGCCGGGTCTTGTTGCGATCAAGATCCCACCACTGGTTGGAGCTGATGCCGTGACCGTCGGTATATGCGCCGGTGCCCAGAGTCGCGTGCCCCGGTGCGGTCTTGGTGTTGGCGTAGTCGTAGTAGCAATCCGGGAAGTACGCTCCGTGGTCGAGGAAGAGACGGAAGCCGCGCGGCGCTTTAAGGTCGGCGCGGTAGCGCTCGAGATAGTCTTCGCGGAACTGGTCGATGACGATTAGGACGACCAGCTTCGGCTTGCCATCATAGGCCGCTGCCCTGGCGGGAATGGCCGGGGAGACGGCGAGTAGCGAAGCGAGGGAGGCGGAGCAGAGTCGCCGGGCTAGAGACATGCAGCACTAGTATCGCAAAGTCAGCGGCGGTGCACATTAATGGCGAGCGCCTTGGCGCTCCAGCCCTGATGCAGGCTCGGAGCGGAGTGTCGGCCCATCACTGCTGCGAGCTGGGCTCCGTCCGGTACGATAGGGGGGTATGCACGATCTGTCGTTCGTTCGGGCCAACCTGGCGTTGGTGGAAGAGAAGCTGCGCGCCCGGGGCCAGAACCCTGATGCGCTGCTGGGTGGCTTTGCGGAGCTGGACGCGCGTCGTCGCGAGCGCATCACTGAGGCGGAGACGATCAAGGCGCGTCGCAATGCGCTGAGCGAAGAGGTCGGCCGCAGGAAGCGCGCTAAGGAAGACGCGACTGCGCTGATGGAAGAGACCCGCCAGATGAAGGAGTCGCTGGACGCGCTGGACCAGGCGGCTGCCGCGACCGACGAGGAGATCCGCGAGATTCTGGCCCGCATTCCGAATCTGCCGCTCGACTCCGTGCCTGCGGGAACCTCGGAGGACGACAACATGGAGCAGAAGCGCTGGGGCACTCTGCCGGAGTTTGCCTTTGCGCCGCGCCCACACTGGGAGATCGGTGAGTCGCTGGGCATCCTCGACCTGGCACGCGCGGCGAAGATCTCCGGCGCGCGCTTCGCGGTGTACTGGGATCAGGGTGCGCGGCTGGAGCGGGCGCTGGCCAACTTCATGCTGGACCTGCATACCAGCCGGCATGGCTATCGCGAGGTATTGCCGCCGGTGGTAGTCAACAGCCGCTCGCTGTTTGGTACCGGGCAACTGCCCAAGTTTGCCGACGATCTCTTCCACTGCTCGGCGGGTGAGGCGTTCACGGCCGGCCAATATCGGGATAACGATCACTGGCTCATCCCAACTGCGGAAGTGCCGGTCACCAATCTATTTCGCGACGAAATTCTGGACGAGGCGCAGTTGCCAGTCTCCCTGACCGCCTACACGCCGTGCTTCCGGTCAGAGGCAGGCTCTTACGGAAAAGATGTGCGTGGCATCATTCGGCAGCATCAGTTTCAGAAGGTGGAACTGGTGAAGTTTGTGCGACCGGAGGAAGCGGAGGCGGAGCATGAGCGGTTGACGCGCGATGCCGAAACGATCCTCGAGCGCCTGGAGCTGCCGTATCGGCGCATGCTGCTCTGCGCCGGCGATATGGGCTTTTCCGCTGCAAAGACCTATGACCTGGAGGTATGGGTGCCGGGCCAGGGGCTCTACCGGGAGATCTCGTCCTGCTCAAACTTCGGCAGCTTTCAGGCGCGGCGAGCGAACATTCGTTACCGCCCGCAGGGCAAGAATAAGGCCGAGCTGCTGCACACATTGAATGGAAGCGGGCTGGCCATTGGGCGCACCTGGCTGGCGATCCTGGAGAACTATCAGCAGGCGGACGGGTCTGTACGAGTGCCCGACGTCCTGGTGCCCTACATGGGCGGAGCGACCGTGCTCCGCAAGCAGGAGCAGTAAGGAGCCTATGAAGCTACTGAAAAGCTATCTTTTCTGGACCTACCAGCGGGGCAGTTTCCACTACGACGTGATGGTGACGGTGATCCTGCTGTTTCTGTTTGTCTCGCCGCACTTCATCAACTTCCATGACCGCCCCGAGGAGGCAAGCTCCCGCGGCCGCGGTGTGCTGGTCCATGCCCAGGACCGCGGCGGCTTCACCTTCGAGGTCGGCTCGGACCAGGTGAGTGAGACGAGCGACAGCAGCCGTCTGAGAACAGAACTCGCAAACAGCATCGCACCTGTAGCAGGAACGGTGTCGATCGACCGCTGGCAGGTGCAGAAGGACTCCAGCGGCAAGGTCGAGAGCTATAAGGTCTGGGCTCACCGCTAACCAGAACGCGCAGGAATACTTAGGATGAGACAGTGACCAAGAGAAAGATCGTATTTGCAGCCGTGGCTGTTGCATGCGTGTTTGCTCAGGCCTCCGCGCAGAGCTGCGACACCGCGAAGGTGCTGGCACAGATGGATGCGGCCGCCACCCGCTTCGAGAGCGCGCAGGCAGATTTCCAGTGGGATGTACTGCAGTCTGTCGTGAATGAGCACGACATCCAGAGCGGAACGATCTACTTCGAGCGGCATGGCAGAGATACATCCATGGTCGCGGACATCCTGAAGCCAGGGCAGAAGACCGTGCTGTACAGCGGGGGCACGCTGACCCTGGTGCAGCCGGAGATCAAGCAGGAGACACTGTTCAGCGCAGGCAACAATCGCGGGCAGTATGAGAGCTTTCTGACGATCGGCTTCGGTGGCAGCGGCAAGGACCTGGCCAGCAACTGGGATGTGAGCTGCCAGGGTATGGAGGCGATGAACGGAAGTCAGACTGCCAAGCTAGAGCTGAAGCCCAAGCAGGCAAGCGTCGCCAACCTTTTCTCGCATGTAACGATCTGGATCGACCCATTAAAGTCGATCAGCTTGAAGCAGATCTTCTACGAGCCTTCCGGAGACAACCGCACCGCCACCTACAGCAACCTGAAGTACAACCAGAAGATCCCAACCGATATCTTCAAGCCGAAGGACAAGGGCTTTACGGTCATTCGCAAGTAGCGCACGGTGGAGTCGTGCGACAGCGCTCAAAGGCGGCTGCCGCCAGAACGCATAGCATCGGGAACGCCTCGATGGTGTAACGGGCCTCCGGCGCTTCAATGGTGGCCAGCAGCAGACTGCGCAGAAGGCAGTAGAGAAGGACAGCGAGGACCAGGGCGGGCGCGCGATGCCGCATGCGCCAGCCTCCCACCACGGCCAGCAGAATGTAGCTCAGGTTCAGCCCGGCGTATGCAGTCGCAAAGCGTGTCTCTGCACGATGGCGGCTGTACTGCCACCAGCGCAGTTCGATATTCAGGATCTCGGTTCTTGGCCGTATCCACATGTCGGCCACTCTGCCCAGCGGCAGCAGCAGATAGCTGCGCCACGGATGCGCGCGCTCCCGTTCTGCTGCAAGCTGGCCAAAGCGCGCGTCAAGCGCAGGGTCTACGGTGAGCGCGGCGTTGTACTGGTTGAACAGGTCCGCCGTTTGCTCCCGCTGAGCTGCCGAATCGAAAGCGCGCGAAGGCAGCAGCCTCATGTCCATCGGGTCATTGTCTACGTTCCAGTAGATTTCGAAAGTGGAGGCGAAGTCGAGGATCCAGGTCTTCATCCAACGCTGGAAACCAGGCGCGGTGAACTCTCCGGGATTAACTGCATAACGTGGGGCCAACGGCTGGAAGACATGGAACGTGCGCAGATTGCGGCCTGTCCACATAATGAAGGGCAGCACTGACAGCGCGCCTGCAGTGAGTGCGAGCCGCCATGCGCGACCTTGGCCGATCGGTGCTCGCGATTGAAGTCCACGTCGCGCCGAGACAGCGATCGCGACGAAGCAGGCGACGGCCAGCAGTGCGCCATCCGGGCGCAGCAGAGTCGCGTAGCTCCAAGACGCAGCCAGAGCGACGACGGGCCGCCAGCCCGGCTGGAAGTGAAGCCACACCACGGACGCGCACGCGGCGGCGACACAGAAGATGGAAAGGGTCTCGCTGAGTGGGGCGGCGACATAGTTCGCCGTAAATGGACAGAACGCCGCCAGGTAGAGGGCCACCATGGCTGCGCGCTCACCCGCCAGCTCGCGAGTCGTCCAACTGACCAGCAGCGCAGACAGCAGATCAATGGCAAGTTGCAGGTAAAGCACAGCCCCATAGTGGTCCACACCAAAGACGCGGAAGCACAGGGCCATGAACAGCGGGTAGCCAGGCAGGCGGATCAGGGTCGGCTGCACGGATACCGTACCGCTGGTGGTATCTGTCACACCGTAGGTGCCGTGCAGAAGCCAGTTCTTCGCGATGTCTCCATAGATCAGCCCGTCCCCGTTGATCTGGGGCAGGTGCCAGATGAACCATAGCCGCAGCGCGGCGCCCAGGGTCAGCGCCAAGAGGATGCTTGCATAGGTCAGGTACGCGCGGCGCATTGGTAGGCATCATACAGACGGCGCCCGAGGCGGATGTTGGCCCGGCGCACCCGACCCTGTACCCTGATAGCTGACCCATGAGCCGACAGATCTTCTACGACCCCGAGCGCAAGCGATGGAAGCGGCTGCGGCGCGTTCTGGACCTGACGGCGGTCGCCTCGACCCTGCTGCTGCTGGCGTTCTTTCTTGGGGTCATTCATCGGGAGCAGTTGCCTGATCTGCTGCTGCCGACTCAGAAGCGAAACTATCGGGCGGTAAAGGGAAGGCAGACAGCGGAGTCGCGCCGCCGGGCTGCTGCCGCCCCCGCGGCCCGTCGCAAGACCGATCGCAAGCCCTCCGAAATTCCGCTGAACACAGGCGAGGGTCTGCGGGCCGCCTACTATCAGGATGAGAACCCGGCCAGCTACTCCTCGCTCAGACAGCACATCCACCAGATCGACATGCTGTTCCCGGTATGGCTGCATGTGAACGACCCGGCTGGAACCCTTCTGGCTGCGGTGTCCATCGCTCCGGCGCACACGTATCGGGTGGTGGACCCGAACGGTACCGTGCACGGTGTGGACCCGGAGAACAAGGTTGCACGCGCCATCGCCGACGCGCATGAAGACACGGAAATTTTTCCGCTGATCAGCAACTACAACCCCATGACCGATGACTGGGACCAGAGCGTTGGGCCCATGCTGACCAGCCCGACCGCCCGGCAGAACCTGAGACAGCAGCTGGATAAGTTCCTTGCGGCCAATCCCAGCTATCGCGGCATCTCCCTTGATCTCGAAGAAGTGCCGGAGGAGGCAGAGGCGGGCTACCAGGCGTTGATGGCGGAGCTTTACGCTGACTTCTCGCCTCGCGGTCTGCGACTTTACATCAACACGCCGACATCGGCGACCTCCAAGATGCTTGCGTTTGAAGCGCAACACACCGATGGCATCGTGCTGATGAACTACGACGAGCACGAGAACACCTCAGAACCCGGCCCGATCGCCTCAGAGGACTGGTTCGAAAATAATCTGCGTCGGGTGATGAAGATCGTTCCCAAGCAGAGGCTGATCTGCGCTATCGGCAACTATGCCTACAACTGGACAACACCGCTGCCCGATGCAAAGGGGCACAGCACGCAGAAGGTGCTCTCTGCCGATTCGCTCAGCGTGCAGGAGGCTTGGCAGCATGCGTCGGACGCAGACGCTGAGCTGACCTTTGCCGGCGACGAGCTGAACCCGCACTTCGCCTACGACGATGAAGACGCGCATGTGCGCCACCAGATATGGCTGCTGGATGGTGTCACCGCGATGAACGAGATGCGAGCCGCCCGCGCACTAGGGTTGCAGACGTTCGCCTTATGGGCACTTGGCACGGAGGATCCCACCCTGTGGAATGTGTGGGACAAGCCGGGCACGCCGAATCTGCAGAAGTCGCTGGAGCATGTGCCGCCGGGCAACGATCTGGACACGGATGGTGAGGGCGACATCCTGCGCATCACGGGCGTGCCTCACCCTGGCTCCCGGACGGTGAGCATGGATGCGGCCAGCCAGACTGCGACCGATGAGCTGATGCACGCCTATCCGCAGCCCTACACGGTGCAGTACTACGGCTACCACCCGGAGAAGGTAGCGATCAGCTTTGACGATGGTCCTGATCCCAAGTGGACGCCGAAGATCCTCGATATCTTGCGGGCCAAGCAAGTGAAGGCCGCCTTCATGGTGATTGGTGAGCAGGCCCAGAACAACGTGGGGCTGCTTCGCCGGTATGTTCGCGAGGGTCACGAGGTAGGCAATCACACCTTCACTCATCCAGACATCAGCGAGATTCCCGCGAGACAGGTGCAGCTGGAGCTCAATCTGACCGAGCGGCTGTTCGCAAGCAAGCTGGGCGTGAAGCCGCTTTACTTCCGCCCGCCTTACTCTATCGACCAGGAGCCGGATACCAACGATCAGGCAGCTCCGGCCTACCGCATTCAGCAGATGGGATACACGATCATCGGGGACAAGATCGATACAGATGACTGGAACGAGCATCCGCGCAAGTCGCCGCAGCAGATCACCGCGAACGTAATGGAGCAGCTGCGGGTGATGAAGACTCATCCTCAGTTTCGTGGCTCCATCATCCTGATGCATGACGGAGGCGGCGACCGCTCCGCTACTGTCGCCTCGCTTCCTCTGCTGATCGACACGTTGCGCGGAGCGGGCTATCAGATCGTCCCTGTGTCAGAGCTGATGGGCCGTACCACTGCCGAGGTCATGCCGCCGCTCACGCCCAACCAGCGCTGGCAGGCGCGAGTCGATTCGGTGGCGTTCTTCCTCTTTGCTTTCTTCAGCCGGTTCGTGGTGATGATCTTCTTTATCGGCGACGTTCTGATGAGCGCGCGGCTGGTGCTGATTGGCATCTTTGCGCTGATCGATCGCCTTCGCCGGCGCCGTATACCGGAGCTGGCGGGTGGATTTCTGCCGCCGGTCGCAGTGCTAATCCCTGCTTACAACGAAGAGACGGTGATCGTGCGCACTATTCGGTCGGTGCTCAACTCCGACTACCCCAACCTGCATGCGATTGTTATCGACGATGGTTCGAAGGATCGGACATTCCAGGTCGCGTGCGATGCATATCGGGATGAGATTGCGTCGGGCCGGCTGCAGGTGCTGACCAAGGTCAACGCGGGCAAGGCAGAGGCTCTGAACTATGCGATCGAGAGGCTGACCGAGGAGTTCTATGTGGGCATCGACGCCGATACGGTCATCGCACGGGATGCCGTATCGAAGTTGATCTGCCACTTCGCGGACCCGCGGGTGGGAGCCGTCGCTGGCAATGCCAAGGTGGGTAATCGTGTGAACCTCTGGACGCGCTGGCAGGCGCTTGAATACATCACGAGCCAGAACTTCGAGCGGCGTGCCCAGGATCTGTTCAATGTAGTAACGGTGGTGCCAGGAGCGATCGGCGCCTGGCGCACCGAGGCGGTACGAGCCGCGGGCGGCTACCCGGTCAACACAGTTGCGGAAGATGCGGACCTGACCATGAACCTGCTGGAGCAGCGTTATAAGATCATCTACGAAGATCAATCGTTGGCCTTCACGGAAGCACCCATCGATGCGCGCGGGCTGATGCGTCAGCGCTTCCGCTGGTCCTTCGGCACGTTGCAGGCCATCTTCAAACACAAACAGGCATTTACCCGCAACCGGGCGATGGGCCTGTTTGCGCTGCCAAACATTCTCATCTTCCAGATACTGCTGCCGCTGGTGTCACCCTTCATCGACCTGATGTTTGTTGCGGGCACCGCGCATTATGCGCTCGATCGCTACTTCCACCCTGAGACCGCCAACGTCGCCAACTTTCAGAAGCTGCTGGTCTACTTCCTGACCTTTTTGATCATCGACTTCGTCACCTCGGCGCTCGCCTTTTCACTAGAGCGGAGGCACCCGGCAAAACGCGGAGACGGCTGGCTGCTGTTCCACATATGGCTGCAGCGCTTCGCCTATAGGCAGGTGTTTTCGATCGTGCTGTTCAAGACCATCAAGCGCGCTATTGATGGCCGACCCTTCAACTGGGACAAGATCGAGCGAACCGCTCAAATGTCCCGTGAAACGGAGCGCATCACAGCAGGCGCGTGACCGCTCGGCTCCGAGCGGATGGAGACGCGCCAATTCGCCTTCTGAGCAAAATTGCTCAGACTTTCACTGTTCGGCGTGGGATCCTGATTTAGTCGGTTTGTCTGCCCCCTGAGTGACAAAGCGGTATTTTCAAGCCACGTTGTCTGCCCGCTTCCCCATCTCTTATCTACCGAGTTGATTCTGACGCAATGAGGAAAAGATCACGGCAGGAGTGAGATATGTCCAGAACCATACGGGTGGATGGAAAGAAGGATCTGACATTCGATCCGACTGCCTTCCTTGCGCATCCAGGTCTGGGCCGGACGATCGTCCAAATCAAGCAGGATTGTTCTTTCTTCTCTCAGGGATCACAGGCGGATGCCGTCTTCTACCTTCAGAAGGGACGCGCCAAAGTCACTGTGGTCTCCAAACGCGGCAAAGAAGCCACCATCACTTTGCTCGCAGCTGGGGACTTTATCGGAGAAGAGTCGATCGCCGCTGTGAGTGGCAAGCGCATGGCCAGTGCCACTGCGATCACGGCCTGTACGGCACTCAGGATCGAGCGGGATGAGATGCTGCGAGTCATGCATGCCGAGAGCGCCTTTTCGGACATGTTTCTTGCCTTTCTGCTTGCGCGCAGTATGCGCACGCAAGCCGACCTGGTTGACCAGCTGTTCAACTCCAGTGAAAAGCGACTTGCCCGCGTGCTGTTGCTGATGGCGGAATTTGGCAAGCCGGGCGAGCCGGAGACATTGATTCCTCCGATCACGCAAGAGGTGCTCGCAGAGATGATCGGGACCACTCGCTCGCGGGTGAGTTTCTTCATGAATCGCTTCCGAAAGCTGGGCTTTATCGAGTACAACGGCCGCATCCGCGTGCACAAGTCGTTGCTGAACATCATCCTGCACGACTAGTCGGCGTCCCGCTGCCAAGCAGCCAGGGACAGTTCTAGGGAACGCACACTAGGCCCGAGATCAAATGTTCATAGTCGAATGGCCTGTTTTGACCAGCGCCGAATGCGTGTCGATAAGACGCTGGGGCACACCTCAAGTGCATCAGGGTGAATTCCTCTTCAGAAGATGGGTGCGCCGTGACCGCTGCCAAGCTAAAGCTCCTGATTGTGGATGACGAGGATCTCCTACGCACCTCTCTTGCAGCCATCCTTTCCCGGGCTGGCTACGCTGTACGGTCGGCCACCGACGGTTTCGACGCCTTAAAGGAGATTCGGCGCGACCGCCCGGACCTGATTCTCTCTGACCTCAACATGCCCTATATGTCCGGATTTGAGCTGCTCTCGGTGGTTCGGAGAAGGTGGCCCGGCATACGTGTTCTTGCGATGAGCGGAGCTTTCCCAGGTATCAACGTGCCGCAAGGCGTGGCCGCCGATGCTTATTACGCGAAGGGCGCCAGTTTGACGCTTCTGCTGGAGACCATCGCTCGATTGGGAAGCTTATGCTGCTGTGAACGCGCTGATGGGGGAGCAGCGGCGACTCCGATTTGGGTATCGGTGAGCAGCGAGCAGTTCAATGCGGTTTCCTCCATTACGCTTTGCTGCCCGCAGTGTCTGCGAAGCTTCGCTACCATGCTGGGCCTCTCTGGAGAGCTGATCCGTGACACAGAGTGTCCGCATTGTTCCACTTCGATTTCCTACGCCGTCGTCGAATCCGTGTTGCTTGCTTCATCTGTCCTCCTGAGCCAGCATCCTGGAGCGACCAGAGTCTAGGCAGACGCGATTGGGGGCATAGTCCCTAGTGGATCAGCAAGAGAGATTAGCCGACAGAAGTCGGCAACTGACACGTTCAGTGCCTTCAACGTGGTTGCTGTAGAGGCGAGGTTCCTTTGCCTTCCGTCAGATTAGTGATTCGATTGACCGCGGGCGCGGAGAAGCTCTCCCGAATCCCGGAAGGCCACGCCACTTCAACGGACGTCAGCGAAGGCGTAGGGCCCAGGCCGAAGTGAAGCCGCATGTCGTTCGACGAGTTGTAAGACGATCCGCTGCGCACCTCATCCACCCAGACTCGATCTTTACCCGCCATCGTGCCGTGCAGCGAAACCCGGGCTCCGATGGCGCTGCGATTCGACTTGGTGCCCACCAGCGCGAGCTCGATCCAGTGGTTCGCATTCTGCGCGCGATTTACCAGCAGCATCGGCCGGTCGCTGACGTTATTGATGACGACTTCCTGGCGTCCATCGTTCCACAGGTCCACGATCGCCAGTCCGCGTGCGGACGATGGTGTCGTGATGCCCGGACCCGATTGCTGGGTGATGTCCGCGAACTTGCCGTTGGCGAGATTGCGGTAGAGCAGACGCGGCTCGCGGTAGTTCGCGCCCAGGTGGCTCGAGTCCACCTCGGGATAGACATGCCCGTTTGCGGAGATCAGGTCAGGCCAGCCGTCGTTATCCACGTCAAAGAACATGGTGCCCCAGCCAAGCTTGTCGGTGTTGATGCCGAGCCCGGAAGGAAAGGTCGCGTCGTCGTAGGTGCCGTCGCCACGCGCGTGATAAAGTGTGGCGGTGTCATCAGAGAAGTTGGTCTTGAAGATGTCGAGATGTCCGTCGCCGTCGTAGTCGGCCACAGTGGAGCCCATCCCGGCCTGCTCACGGCCATCTTCGTTGAAGGCGACTCCGGCGTCGGCTGCTCGATCCGTGAAGGTGCCATCGTGATTGTTGCGATAGAGCACAGCGGGCGTTGAGTCGCAGGCCATGTAGATGTCCGGCCACCCATCCTCATCTGCATCGAGGGTAGAGACAGAGAAGCAGTAGTGAGCAGTCGTTCGAACGAAGCCGCTTTTTGCGGACACATCTTCAAACCGGCCATCGCCAAGATTGTGGTAGAGCGTGTTGGGAGAGCTGTCCAGGCCGCGCGGTCCGCACATGACCGGTACCCCCTTCCAACTGCAGCCGGGCCCCTTCCCGGGCTCGGGAACACTCTTCAGGTCGAAATGCACGTAGTTGGCGATGGCGATATCGAGCTTGCCGTCCCGGTCGTAGTCGACGAAGGCGCAGCCGGTGCCCCATTCCTTACCGCTGCCAGCAACCCCGGCCTGTTCCGCTACCTGGCGGAAGTGATCGTGGCCTTCGTTGTGGTAGAGCCGGTTCTTCCCATAGCCGGTGACGTAGAGGTCGGGCAGGCCGTCGTTGTCGTAGTCGCCCACGCAGGCGCCCTGGCCCCAGCCGGTGTCGGTCAGGCCCGCCTTCTCGGTGATGTCTGTGAAGGTGCCGTCTGCGTTGTTGTGCAGCAGATGGCTGGTGGGCGGGGGGCCCTGAGGCGCACTCTCCGGGTGCAGGAGAGTGCCGTTGACGAGAAAGATGTCCTGGTAGCCGTCACCATCCGCGTCCAGAATGGCCACCCCGGAGCCGGTGGCCTCCAGGATGTATCGCTTGGAGGCGACTCCGCCGTTGACGTTTACAACGGTGAGCCCAGCCTGCGCGGCGACGTCCTCAAACCATGCCGGGAACGTATGTGCGGGCAAGGGCGGGAAGGGCTGGTGATGAGTCTGGGCCAGACCGCCCAACGCGCAGAGCAGCAGCACACAAACGATTACCTTGAACATCTTCTCAACGCTAAGCAAGTGAGGTACTTCCCAGCTTCGATTGTAGTGAAATGGGGGAAGGCTTGGCCTCGCCTTTTTTCTTTGACACTCGTAATACAGTCTCTTTATAGTTCACCACCGGAATGGTAATCAGCCATTTGGCGTAGAAGAGGCAGAGGGCTTCGCCGCCCGATGCGACACATAACCATAATCGCCGGCAGGAACCAGAGCATCGGGGAGATCACGGCGGAATTGCAAAGCAGTACTTTCAGGGAGACCACTATGAAGACGCGCACGCAGGTGGCAATCGCCTCCTGCCTTGGCATGGGGCTCGCGCTCCTACCGCATGCGGCTCAAGGACAGGCAGTGTACGGGTCGGTGTACGGAACCGTGACCGACTCAACCGGGGCTGCCATTCCCAACGCCACTGTCACCGTAACCGACGAAGCCAAGGGAATCACCGTCAGCACCACAAGCAACGGTTCCGGCGCATACAGCGTCGACCACCTTATTCCAGATCTGTACACGGTGAAGGTAGAGGCGCCGGGGTTCAAAGGGTTCCAGACCACACACCTGCAGGTGCTGGCGGATACGTCGCCCAAGGTAGACGCCCCGCTGCAAACCGGCGGAGCCAGCGAAACGGTCAATGTAAATGCGGACGCAGTGCCGCAGCTGAAGACCGATCGCGCGGACGTCGCAACCACGTTCGATACCAAGACGGTGGATGACCTGCCGATCCAGGGCCGCAACTTCACCAGTCTGCAGCTCCTGCTGCCTGGTGCAGAGCAGCTCGGCTGGGGTCACGCGGCCAGCGAGAACCCACAGGCCAGTCAGCAGATTCAGATCGATGGCCAGGCATTCGGCGGCGTCGCGTATGAGCTGGACGGCACTGACAATCAGGACCCGATCCTGGGCATCATCGTTGTAAACCCCGCACTCGACGCCATCACGGAAGCCAAGATCGCTACTCAGAACTTTGACGCGGAGTTCGGCAAGGCAGTCTCCGCGGTGGTGACGGTCCAGACCAAGTCTGGTTCAAACAATTTTCATGGCAGCGCCTTCGACTATCGGCGCAGCGCAGCCAACCTGGCGCGCGATCCCTTCTCTCAGAACCCAGGCCCGGACAACAACTTCAAGAAGGTCGTTCCGATTGGCCTTTACAACCAGTTTGGCGGATCGCTCGGTGGCCCGATCAAGAAAGATCGCGCCTTCGCCTTTGGCGACTACCAGGGAAACCGTCAAAAGGTAGGCACCTCCGCGATTGAGACCGTTCCGTCGCAGCTGCTGGTAAATACCTGCCTGGGCAATCAGGTCGGACCAAGCGGTATTGCTGGATGCGATTTCAGCGAGTATGCAAAGCAGGCAGGTGTTGCGAATCTGATCTATGATCCGGCCACCCGTCAGCCGTATCAAGGGAACGTCATTCCGGCGTCGCAGCTGTCTCCCTCTGCTTTGAACCTGCTCCGGCTGCTTCAGCCGTACGCGCCGAACCGGCAGGGCACCTACAATTTCCTCTCTGACAACTACGCCGGCGGTGGTACCGGCCTGTTCAACTCCAACCAGTGGGATGTGCGTGGCGATGTGCAGGTCAACAGCAAGACGCACGCGTTCGGCCGTTTCAGCCGCTTCAGTGACACCCTGACCGGCACCACTCTGTTTGGTGCGGCTGGTGGTGCTGGGCTTGGTCTAGGTGGTTACGGCGGAACCTCGAAGGGCGCGAATGACAGCGTCGCGACGGGCGCTGACATCGCCATCAACTCCACCCTGCTAACGGACTTCCGGCTCGGCTACTATCGCTACAACATCACCACCCAGAGCTACAACCAGAGTGTTCCTTTCGCGCAACAGCTCGGCATTCCGAACGCGAATACGGGTACCAGCTTCACCGGCGGCGCCCCTCTGATCACGCTCGCCAACCCGTTCACATCGGCCGGCAACTTCTCCACCGCCCCGAGCGCCAACCAGAACACCGACGCGCAATACGGAACCGGTCTACAGGTAAACCACTGCAACTGCCCCCTGGCAGAGCACGAAGACCAATATCAGATCGTGAACAACTGGACCAAGGTCCTCGGCAATCACTCGGTTAAGGTCGGAGCAGATCTGCGGTATGCCCGCAACCTGCGCGTGCCGAGCGACACCAACCGCGTCGGCAGCTTCTTCTTCGGCAACGGCCCGACATCTGACGGAGGCTCGAATGGCGGTCTAGGCTTCGCGACGTTTGTTCTGGGTGATGTGACGCAATTCAACCGTTACGTCAGCTCCTCTACGAACGCGAAGGAGTTCCAGAAGCGTGTGTTCTTCTACGGACAGGACACTTGGCGTGCCTCGTCCAAGTTAACCATCAACGCGGGTCTGCGCTGGGAGCTGTACTTCCCGGAGACAGTAAACGGCAAGGGTAACGGATCGCTGATGCATCTGAACACTGGTTATCTTAGCGTCGCCGGTTACGGAAACATCCCCAGCAACCTGGGATGGAGCCTCTCGCCCAAGGCACTGTCACCCCGCATCGGCGTCGCTTACCAGCTCGATCCGAAGACGGTTATTCGCGCAGGATATGGCCGCAGCTTCGACATCGGCGTATTCGGGTCGATCTTTGGCCACGTCGTAACCCAGAACATCCCAGTCCTGGCGAACCAAGCCGTCGTCTCACCGGCCGGCCAGTACACGGCTGCATTCAACCTGGATGCCGGTCCGCCGGTACCAGCCCCAGTCAACGTGCCTGCGAATGGCCTGTTGCCCTCACCTGGGTACGCGGTCACCTCGAAGGCCCGTCCGGATTCGCTCCGCCTGCCAACGATTGACGCTTGGAATCTGAGCGTTCAGCGCTCGATCACTCCTTCGCTGTCCCTTACCGTGGCTTACGTCGGCAACAAGGGTACGCACACCCTGAGCGCCGGTGACGGTAATAACACCAACCCGAACGAGGCAGGTATCTTCCTGCCCCAGCAGTACAGTATAAACGGCCAGACTCTGCACTATGATCCTTCGGCCAAGAACGGAATAGTGAATGGAGGGACCTCTAACGAGAACCAGCTGCGGCGGTACTATGGCGGGACGCTGCCGGCATGTTCGGACCCTGCCTACGCGAGGCCTGCTGGCTTGCCGGCGACCGCGCAACCGGGCGCTTGCGGATGGACCAACAACATTTCGTACTACGGCGATGACCAAGACACGCATTTCAACGCGCTTCAGGTAACTGTCACCAAGCAGTTCACCAAGGGGCTCTCCTTTACATCGAACTATGCCTGGCAGCGTTCGGTGAACTTCAGCAGCAACTTCTCTACCTGGAACCGTCAGGCAGTCAAGGGCCGGGACGATTCACAGCGCGAGCAGCAGGAAGTCTTCTACGCGAACTACGAACTGCCGTTCGGCAAGAACCACACCTTCCTCTCCGGCGCATCAACCCTCGTGGATGAGGTCGTCGGCGGTTGGCAGATCAGTCCGGTTCTGACTTGGGCCGGCGGACTGCCCTTCACCCTCGGCTATGCGGAATGCTCCTCGGCAATCCCATCAAGCGCACCCTGCTACGTCAACGGTCATGGAAACGACCTGCCGCACAGCCTGGGCAGCTATGATCCGATCGGCCACCGTCGTCTCTACTTCCGCGGTTCGACGCAGAAGCTGACTGACGCGCCGTTCTTGAACTTCAGTGCTCCGGGGCTTGATCAGATCGGAACCAGCGGAAGGAACTCGGTCTTCGGTCCAGGATACTTCGGCACGGATGCCTCACTGCAGAAGAACTTCCCGATTCACGAGAGCCTCTTCGCGCAGTTCCGTGTGGATGCCTACAACGTGTTCAACCACATCAACGGCAACAATCCTGGTGGCAACATTGATCAGGGTAATCAGTATGTGAGCAGCATCTACCCGAGCCAGTTCCCGACACGCCAACTGCAGTTCTCTGTTCGGTTCCAGTTCTAGAGAAACGCGGTTCCTTCAGCACGAGGAGAGCTTCGGCTCTCCTCGTTTCTTTTGGGTAAAGTGAAGTTATGCGTTGGTGGTTGAAACCTTCATCGTTTCTCCTTTCTGCCCTCCTGCTGGGGGCGTTCAATCCAGCCTTCGGCCAAACGGCCGAGGCCCCGGCAGCTCCGACTGCTGACAGCGCTCCCGTGACTGTGGCCGACGCCGAGAGGCTGGTCCAGGCGGGAAAGCTGACGGAGGCGATGAGAGCGCTCGACCAGCTGGTCGCGCAGAATCCGAAACCTTCTGGTGTGGAACTACTTCGCGGCACTGTCCTCTACCTACAGGGGGACATGAAGGGTGCGGATGCCGCATTTGCTCACGCCATCGAGCAGGATCCCGCGGACCGGTCAGCTGCGGAGATGCGCGGGGTCGCGCTCTTTCGGCAGGGCAAGGCTGCGGAGGCGGTGCCGCTGCTCGAGTCAGGCAAAGGTGCGGCAACGGGAGCCAATGTTGACGGCAACTACGTGCTTGCGCTGTGCTACATGGACACCCGAAAGTACGATCAGGCGCGGGCCGCCCTGGCAGCTCAGTACGGCTTTCCGCCGGATGCCGCGGAGGCATATTTGCTGGCCGGCAGGCTGCTCTTCCGGCGCGAGTACACTCCGGCTGCGGAGGAGGCGGTTCGCAAGTCCATAGCGATCGCTCCCGGACTGCCGCTGGCGCACGAACTGCTGGGAGAGATCGCACTTGCCAAAGGCGACCTGCCGGGCAGCATCGCCGAGTTCGAACGCGAGCGGGCCATCGACCCACTGTACGGCGGCATCTATGACCGGCTGGGAGATGCGTACACGCGGATGGGCGAGTACGAGAAGGCGCAGCAGGCTCTGAACCGGGCCATCCTGCTGGAGCCGAACGCGACCGGGCCTTACATCCTGCTAGGCAAAGTGTTGCTGAAGCAGCGCAACGCTGCGCTCGCCGGGCTCTATCTCGAACACGCAGTGCACATGGATCCCGGCAACTACATCGCGCATAATCTGCTAGGACAGGCGTACAGGGCCGCTGGACGCACCACGGATGCGCAGCGGGAGACGCAGGCGGGCGAAAAGATACAGGCCGCAGCGACGCCCAAGTTCGAGAAGCCGTGAAGCGCCCGTTCATCCTCGCGATCACGTTGAGCCTCGGCTGTACGGGCGCGCTCGCAATCACTCCGGCCTCTCAGACTCTTGCTAGCCAGACCCACGCCTCCAAGCAAGACTCCACCACCGCGGCGGACGCGGCCTTCCGCGCTGGCTACGCCGCTGCCGCGCACGGCGATCTACAAGCAGCGCGTCAACAGTTCGCAGAGGTCACACGCCTGGCGCCGAAGGTGGCCGAGGGTCACGGAGCTCTGGGTGCTGTTCTGTTGCAGTTGGGGCAGCCCCGGCAGGCGCTACCTGAGCTGCGCGAAGGGCTGCGGTTGAAGCCGGGGGACACCGATATGCAGGCAAATCTGGCAGTGGCGTTGGTGCGCACAGATCAGGCCGCAGCGGCGCTCCCGTTGCTTCGTTCGGTCGCAGAGAGCGCGAAGGCCACGCAGAAGGCTCTGCCGGACGATGTGGAGGTAGCCTACGCGCAGGCGCTGTTGAAGACGAACGACCGGCAGGGCGCGCTCGAACGGCTCCAGGCTGCCATCGCAGCCTCGCCCGCCAGTGCCAGTCTCCACGATGCGCGGGGCTCGGTGCTGGCGCAACAGAAGGCCTGGGCAGAGGCGGCCGAGGAGTTCAGCACGGCGGCTGGGCTGGCGCCGGAGTCGACATCGATTCTGCTGCATCTGGGGCTGGTCCAACTGCAGCAGGGCGATGCACCTGCGGCCCAGGCCACCTTTGAGAAGGCCCGCACGCTGGCGCCGGAGAATGTCTCTGTGCAGACGCAGCTCGCCATCGCAATGGCCGCGAACGGCGCCTACGAACAGGCGTTGCCCGTAGCCGAACACGCAATTGAAGAAGCACCGCAGAGCCTGGATGCCGTGTATGCCCGTGCCGTGGCGCTGCAGGGGCTGGGGCGGGAGAAGGAGGCCATGCCGCTGTTTGAGCGTGTGGTGTCTGGACAGCCTGACAACAGCGCGGCGCTCACCGATCTGGCGCTCGCAATGGTGCAGCAGGGGCTCGCCGAGGAGGCGATCCCGTTGTACCAGCGCGCGCTCGCATTGACTCCGGAGAATGCCATTGTTCATGAAGATCTGGGCGTGGCGTATCTGCAGCAGAGCAATCTGGACGACGCAGTGAAGGAGTTTCGTGAGGGGCTGAAGCTGAACCCTGCGGATCAGCAGCTCCACTACAACCTCGGGCTGGCTTACAAGCTAAAGGATGATCCCGCCCAGGCGATTCCCGAGTTAGAGGAAGCGGCCAGACTCGATCCGAGCTCGCCTGACCCGGCCTACACGTTGGGAATCCTGTACATGCAGACAGGGAAGTTTGACGAAGCGGCCGAGCACTTGCGCCGCACGGTGGAGCAACGCCCGGAGAACGGCGACGCCTGGGCTATCCTCGGCAGCGTCTACAAGCAGCAGAACAAATTGCCCGAAGCTGCAGACGCATTGAACCATGCCATCGCTCTCGAGCCGGTGCAGCCCGGACCGCACATCACTCTTGCAGGCGTCCTGGCACAACAGGGTAAGCCGGATGAGGCGAAAGCGGAGCGCAAACAGGCAGCAGAGCTGACGCAGGTGGCCGTCAACCGTCAGCGCGCCACCTTTGCCACCAACACGGGAAATATGTTGCTGGCCAAGGGACAGGTCGCGGATGCGATTGAGCGGTATCAGGAAGCGGTAACCAGCGATCCTTCCTTCGCTGATGCGCACACCGGCCTTGCGTCGGCACTGTCACGCCAGGGCCGCGCAGCGGAAGCCGCTGCGGAGCGGCAGAAGGCCGCAGCACTCGCCACGCCCACGCGGCCTTAGGCTGCCCGGCATCTGGTCGCGCTCGTATACTGGCAGGGCTCCCCAACGCACTGGAGGTACATTCTTTGAGCTGGACCCGCCGCCGTGTGCTCACATCTCTGAGTCGCACGGCCCTTGTACTGCCCTTTGCCGATGTACTTGCCCTGGCTACGCCACCATGGGCGCGCGCCGCCGCTGCGCAACAGCAGGCGCCGGCCGCGCAGCACGACTATGAGGCCAAGCCCGTCGCTCCCCCGGCCGGTCCGCCGTCGCCCATCGCTGGCAGTCCACTGGGACTGAGCTTTGTGGATGTTGCCCAGCAAAGCGGGCTGAAGGCGAAGACCATCTACGGTGGGGAAGGCAAGAACAAGTACCTTCTGGAGACAACCGGCTGCGGAGTGGCGTTCTACGACTACGACGCCGATGGATGGCTGGATATCTTCCTGGTGAATGGATGGCGGCTGGAAGGCTTCGTAAAGGGCGAGGAGCCGACCTGCCATCTCTTCAAGAACAATCGCGATGGCACCTTTACCGACGTCACTGCGAAGGCAGGGCTGGCGCGCAGCGGATGGGGGCAGGGCTGCTGCGTGGGTGACTACGACAACGACGGCCATGACGATCTGTTCATCAGCTACTACGGGCAGAACGCACTGTTTCACAACAACGGTAACGGTACGTTCACCGATGTGACGGCAAAGTCAGGACTGACTCAAAGCAAGACACGCTGGAACTCCGGCTGCGCCTTTCTCGACTACGACCGCGATGGCCACCTGGATTTGTTTGTCGCCAATTACATCGACCTAGATCTGAAGACTGCTCCGGTCCCGGAATCCGGTCCCTGCACATACAAGAGCATCCTGGTGGCGTGTGGCCCTCCGGGGCTGCCAGGCGGCAAGAACCTGCTGTACCACAACAATGGCGACGGCACATTCGCGGACGTGTCGCAGAAGGCAGGCATGTGGAGCACCAGTGGCAACTACGCGCTGAGCGTAGCGGTCGCCGACCTGGATAACGACGGCTGGCCGGATATCTACGTTGCGAATGACTCTACTGCAGCCACACTGTATCAAAATCAAAAAGACGGCACATTCAAAGATGTCGCGATCGAGTCGGGCGCGGCGTTCTCTCCTGATGGCAAGCCGCAGGCGGGCATGGGCGTCTCCGTAGGCGATTATAATCGTGATGGCAATCTCGATCTGGTCAAGACAAACTTCGCCGGGGATACGGACTCGCTCTACACCAACCTTGGCGACGGCACGTATGAGGACCACACCTATCTGTCTGGTCTTGGAGTGAACACGCGCTATCTGGGCTGGGGCGTCGGCTTTTTCGATATGGACAACGACGGCTGGCTGGACCTATTCATGTCCAATGGTCACGTGTATCCGGAGGTCTCGGGCTCAAAAACTGAGGCGCCCTATGCGGAGCACAAGTACCTGTACCGTAACCTGCGTAACGGACGCTTTGAAGAAGTAACGGACAATGCGGGCACAGGCATCACCGCGGCTGTTCCGGCGCGAGGGTGCGCCTTTGGCGACTACGACAACGACGGCGATGTAGACATCGTCGTGAACTGTGTCAACACGTACCCGCAGTTGCTACGTAACGAAGGCACAGTAAAACGCAACTGGATCAAGATCAAGGCAGTCGGAGTCAAGTCGAACCGCACTGGCATTGGCGCGCGCGTCATAGTGACGACCAAGATGGATCCGGCTGCGGCGAAGGCTCTGACACAGATCGACGAAGTGCGCAGCGGCGGCAGCTACTACTCGCAGAACGATCTGCGCCTGCACTTCGGACTGGACAAGGCAGAGATAGTCGACTCAGTCGAGATTCGCTGGCCCTCTGGCCAGGTCGATGTCTGGAAGCACCTGGCTGCGAACAAGCTCTATACACTGGCCGAGGGCGGGAAGCTGGTCAAGGCAGAGGCGATGACGGGCTGGAAGAAATAGGGGAGTCAGTCTGCCCTCAGCGCCGGCTCCTGCTACTTGCCGGTCAACGTGTACGGTGCAGTGAATCGCCCGATCTGGATGAGGGAATGAGGCTCATTGGCTGCGCCCTTCGGCGGCCAGATACGGAAGCTTTCCACGCGCGTGATACTGGGGTTGCGCAGCGCCTCTACCTGCCCCACCTGTTGGCCCGTCGCAGCCTGGTAGAAGCTGACCTTCAGCGCGTCCTGGGAGCGGGTCCAGCCGAAGACATAGTCGCCGGGAGGCAGATCCAGCGTGCCCACCCGGATGGGCGCCTGCACCAGGAAGTAGTGAGAGTATTTGCCCTCTGCAGAGTATCCAGCCGTGATCATGACTACGCCAGCGATGCTGTGCCCGGCTCCGTCCGTGATGCCGGAGGCGGTGCGGAACTCAGTCTCAATACGCTCGGAGATCACGGGTGCGCGGGCCGGAATGACCCGCTTCAACTCCTCCTGCGTGGAGATGCGCCACGTGTTGCCCTGCGCTTGAGTCAGCAACGGGGCGAGCGCGAAAAGTAGAGCGCATACGAAGCCGACGATAGAACGGCGCGGAAGACGAGCGGCAAACAGTTGGTCAGTCAAGGTGAACAATCCCTCGCTGCAGAGCAGTGGTCGCTGCTTGAGTGCGGTCGCTTACGCCCAGTTTACCCAGCAGGCTGTTGATGTGTGTCTTTACAGTTGCCTCGGAGATGAAGAGGGCGGCAGCGATCTCCTTATTACTGTTGCCGCCCACGATCAGCCGGAGCACGTCAGTCTCCCGCTCGGTCAGCTGCGGGGTGCTCATCCGCTCCGCCAGCCGCTCTGCCACCGGTGCAGGAATGCGCGATTTGCCACTGTGGACCGCGCGAATCGCGCTGAGCAGTTCGTCCGTGTCCATACCCTTCAGCAGGTAGCCGCGTGCGCCGGCCTGCAGCGCACGATAGATGTCTTCATCGCCGTCGAAGGTGGTCAGCACGATGATCCGCGCGGCTGGGAACTCATTGCGGATGGCAGTGATCGTCTCAACCCCATTCATCCCTTGCATACGCAGGTCCATCAGCGTGACGTCGGGCTGATGCTGTCGATAGAGCGCGATGGCCTGCGCACCATCGGCAGCCTGGGCCACCACTCGCATATCCGGGACGGTCGAGAGCAGTGCGATGAAGCCCTGGCGAACAACGGTATGGTCGTCAACGACGAGCAGGCGGACGACCGGGCTGGAGGCGAGATCGACGGAATCAGCGGTTGCGGACAAGAGACTCCTCAGGCGACTTTCATGGTATCTCGGCACGCAGGGAAATGCGCGTTCCTTTTGCGGGCTCGGTGTGCACGCGCAGCGTTCCCCCAATCTGCTGGGCGCGCTCTTCCATTCCGCGCAACCCGAAGTGACCCTGCTCGACAAAGGTTTTGGCGTCGGGCACAAAGCCCTTCCCATCGTCTTCGACGACCAGCCCGACAGCGTGTGGGTCGTACTCCAGCGTGACGCTGATGCGCGTCGCGGCGGCGTGGCGAACCGCGT
Source organism: uncultured Acidobacteriaceae bacterium (assembly GCA_964252395.1). GTDB lineage: Bacteria > Acidobacteriota > Terriglobia > Terriglobales > Acidobacteriaceae > KBS-83. Next base: position 32,005 of record CAXUMX010000010.1, read on the forward strand.
TGTTGACTGCCTCCTGAGCCACCCGGAGCAACTCAGCCTCCAGCTCGGGCGGCGCCGCGCGATAGGTGCCATGCACCGCAAAGACAAGCCGCGCGGTGCCAGTGGCTGCAGCCTGGGTTAGCGCACGATTCATCCGCGTCGGCAGATCTCCTTCCGCAGCAGACGCAGACCGAAGGTTCCAGATGGAGCTCCGGGCCTCGGCGAGGCTGTTCTTGACCAGACTGCGCGCGGTGTCCAGTTGTGTGCGCGCTGCCTCAACAGAAGAGCCAAGGAGGCGAGAGACCAGCTCCAACTGAACGCTGATGCCGACGATATCCTGCGCCAGCGTGTCGTGAATCTCGCGTGCGATGCGGGTGCGCTCGGCAAGCACGGCAGCGAAGCGAGACTCCACGCTGCGCACGCGCATTCGATAGAGCTGCCACCCAAGTGCGAGCGTGCCCAGTACCAGCAGCAGGCGGAACCACCAGGTCTGATACACGAAGGGCAGCACGTGTATGTCGATGGAGGCGCCGGTCTGATTCCACACGCCGTCGTTGTTGGCGGCCATCACCTGGAAGGTATAGCGGCCCGGGGGAATGTTGGTGTAGTACGCGATGCGGCGCGTGCCTGCGTCGATCCACTGCTGGTCAAATCCGGCCAGCCGATACCGGTAGCGTACGCGGCCCGGAGCGACGAAGCTGAGCCCGGCGTAGTGCAGTGCCAGGCGGCTATGACCCGCGGCGACGCGCAGCGGCTGGTCCGCCGAAGCAGGTTGATCATCCACGCTGATGTTTTCGATCGCTACCGGAGGAGGTATACGGTTTTCTTCCGTATGGTCCGGGTCAGTGACACTGATGCCCCGCAGGGTGGCAAACCATAACTGTCCGTCAGCCGTGCGCACGGCGGCGGGATGCCCCGAGGAGCATTCGTCCGTGCGCATCCCATCGGCGAGCCCGTAGGCTGCAATCTCTGCGTGGCTGGAGGTGCCGCTGGCTACTGCCTGAAGCTGCGCGCGCGCTACGCGATACACGCCTGTGGTCGACCCGAGCCACAGGTTGCCGCGGCCGTCTTCAAGGATGGAGTGGATCACCTCCGGCAACTCGAGGGTCACCGGAAAGGCCCAGATCTTCCCCTGGAGCAGCAGGTTTAGGCCGCCGCCATTGGTGCCTATCCAGATCGCACCGCCTGCATCTTGATACAGCGCGGTGATGACGTCGGAGGACAGGCCATCGCGAGTAGTGAAATTCGTAATGTGCCCACGATCGAGATGACTCAGTCCACCGCGGGTGCCTACCCACACAGATCCCGCCTGCTGGCCATCGAGGGTGATAGCACCCACGAGGTCGCTCCCCAGTCCGTCGTTTTGGGTCCAGGTGGTGATGCCGCTGCTGCTCTGGTGCGCGAGACCGCGCCGGGTGCCGATCCATAGAGAGCCGTCACGAGAGTCGCCCAGCACCGAGCGGACGAAGTCATCGGGCAGATAGCTCTCCGCCGGATGCCCGGCAGCATGACCCGCGACGAGACGGTCGAGTCCGTCCGGGGTGCCTACAGCGATGGAGCCATCCTGTTGCTGCGCCAACGACAGAATGGTGTCGCTGGCAAGCCCCTGCTGCGTTGTAAAGGTCTTCCAGGCGCCGCCGGTGGATCGAGCCACGCCGCCGCCATCGGTGCCGGCCCACAGTGTGTTTTCACTGCCGGCGAGCAGGGTGCGGACGCTATCCGCGGGAAGCCCGTCGGCGGCAGTGATGCTGGTGAAGCGCTGCGGGTGCAGTTCCAGCAATCCAGCAGCGGTGGTGCCCAGCCACAGGTTGCCCTCGCGATCTTCGTAGATATCCTCGACGCTGGTGTTGGCGCCGCCCTGTTGCAGGGTTTCGTAGTGGCCAGCGTAGTAGCGCGCGAGTGTGTTGGCGGTGATGACCCAGAGCGCACCACTGTGGTCTTCGTACAGCCTCTCCACCCGATTCGCGTGTTGGGCATCTGTCGCGGGAGTCCACACTAGTCCGCCGGCATCGAGCAGTCCCAGTCCGGCGGTTGTTGCGAATGCCAGGCCACCATGCCGGGTTGCCGCCATTGCCTGGATATGCAGGGGCTGCGCCCCGCCAGATCTGTCTACCTCTGCGGTTGAGTCCGGACGAGCGCCGGTCAACCCAAGTGAAACCGGGGCCAGTACGCCCTGCTTGAAGCGCAGAAGTCCGGTCGAAGTAGCGAGCCATAGCGAGCCGTCGCTGCCACAGGCGAGCAGCTGCTCGGCGACCGGGAGCGATGTGCGCATGCGTCCATCCTGCAGTTGGAGTACTCGATCCGCAGCCGCAACCCAGAGGCTGCCGTCTGCGCCTACTGCCACCACCGAGGCGCCATCACGGGTAGCAATCAGCTTGTCTACCCCGTCTACGCGTGCGAAGCGATGACTGCCACCTGCGTCAGCACTGAAGTAGACACCGCCGGGCGTCATGACCCATAGCTGGCCGCCCGCTCCCGGAAGCACATTCGTGATTGGCCCGGGAGGGAGCCCGGCAGCAGTGCCAAAGAGGCTGAGAGTGCCATTCCTTCGTTCGATCAGGCCGTCTGCCGTAGCCGCCCACAGTGTGCCGTCCCTTGTCTCCGCCAGTGCGGCAATCAGGTTGCTGCGCATCACCGGCGCACTGTGCCGGTCGAAGACAGCGAAGTCTATGCCGTCGAACCGTACCAGTCCGCCGTCTGTGGCCAGCCACAGATAACCATCGCTTGTCTGTCGCACTGCGTGCACTGAGTTCTGCGGAAGCCCGGCGTCGGTCTGCCAGAGCCGCTGGGCATACTGGCGCAGCGACTGTCTGGGATTCAGAGCATGCAGCGATACCGATGCAAGCAGCAGATACAGCAGCAGCGGCACAGCCGGCCTGAACCGAGAAAGAACGTGCGCGCGGGTCGACACAGGGCGGAGCGCAAACATGAGGATGGGGGAAGCATACACATGCTGGCGACGCGATTCACACAACCGCAACTCACGCGGAAGGTGGAGCTGCTTTTCATGGCCACATCGCGGGACTCCATAGATTTCCGGGAGAAACTCCGTTTATGCTGAAGCTATGAGTGCATGGTTTCAGTGCGCACGTCGTCGCTGCCGCGACTGTGCGCGCCTGTTACCAATAACCGCGATAGCGCTGGGCGCAGGTTTGCGTGCCTTCGGACAGAACGGCAACACCAGCATATTTTCTCCGGTCTCCACGCCCACGAACTCCATATTCAGCATTGCGAAGTTTGTGCTGGCCATCACTGCCGGCATATTCGTGGTGGTCTCGACACTGATCGTGTACGCTGCCGTTCGTTTCCGCAGGCGCGCGACGGATGACAATAGCGAGCCGGCGCAGATCTTCGGTAGCAATCAGATCGAGCTCTCCTGGACGATCATCCCTATACTGATCGTGGTGGTGCTGTTTCTGGCGACGGCACGCCTAATCTTTGCCATCCAGGATGCGCCCCGGCCGAAGTCGGCTCTTGACGTGACCACCATCGGCCACCAGTTCTGGTGGGAGTTCCGCTACCCCGCGCTCGGCATCCGGACTGCAAATGAATTGCATGTCCCGGTCAGCGATCCAAGTCACCCGCGTCCGACTTTTATCAAACTGACCTCAGCCGATGTGGTTCACGAATTCTGGGTGCCGCGCCTCACCGGCAAGACAGACCTTATTCCGAATCGCATCAACGAGCTTTGGATGGATCCGCATAAGCCGGGGCTTTACCTCGGGCAGTGCGCGCAGTTTTGTGGAGTCGAGCATGCCAAGATGCTGCTGCGGGTGTACGTGGACACACCGGATCAATTTGCTGCCTGGGTAAAGCAGGAGCAGCAGGCTGGCGCTCAGCAGGCACAGGTGGCGGCAGGACGGCGTGAATTTGAGTCACAGGCATGTGTGAACTGCCATGCCGTTGGCGGCACATCGGCGCACGGACAGTTCGGCCCGGACCTGACGCATCTTGCAAGCCGAGAGACGATCGCAGCCGGAGTTGTACCAAATACCACCCAGAACCTGGAGCGCTGGATCGACCAGCCAGACCAGATCAAGCCCGGCTCACTGATGCCGGCGATGCACTTGTCCAATCAGCAGATCAGCGACATCACGGCGTATCTGAACACTCTGAAGTAGCAGCACACACGTCTTCACGCAGGAGCGGAGCGCAGATGGCAGGAGCAAGCGTACCCGGAAGCCTGGGCAGTACGGTGGAAGTGCCGAAGCCGGAGAGTCAGGTAAACCTGCTGGAGTGGCTGCACAGCTGGGTTGTGACGGTAGACCACAAAAAGCTCGGCATCCTGTACGTTCTATACGCGCTGATGTTTCTGGCGGTTGGGGGTGTGGAGGCGCTGTTGATTCGTGCCCAGCTCTTCTACCCGGAGAATCACGTGGTGAGTCCGGCAAACTACAACCGGATGTTTACCATGCACGGAACCACCATGATCTTTTTCGTGGCCATGCCTCTGGTATTCGGATTCGGCAATTACCTGATGCCGCTGATGCTGGGGGTGCGGGACATGGCCTTCCCACGCCTGAATGCCTTTAGCTTCTGGATGAGCGCCTTTGGCGGCCTGCTGCTTTATTACAGCTGGATCGGCGGGGTAGGGCTGCAGGGGGCAGGCAGTGCTCCGGATGTTGGCTGGTTTGCTTATGCGCCATTGACGGAACGAGCTTTCTCACGCGGGCACTCGACCGACTACTGGGCGGTGTCGCTGCTTATCTCCGGCGTCGGTTCGATTGGCGCGGCGATCAACTTCATTGCCACCGCCTTCTGCATGCGCTGCAAGGGCATGACGCTCTTTCGCATGCCGCTGCTGGTGTGGCTGTATGTCGTGACGGCAGGACTGGTGGTGATCGCCGTCAGCCCGCTGACCGCCGCACAAGTGATGCTCTTGATCGATCGCTACCTGGGCGGCCACTTCTTCGACACTCAGACAGGCGGCTCCGCTGTGGTGTGGATGCATTTCTTCTGGATCTTCGGCCATCCCGAGGTCTACGTGCTGGTGCTACCGGCGTTTGGCATCGCAAACGAAGTCATTCCAGTGTTCTCTAGAAAAGCAATCTTTGGCTATCCGGCGATGGTGGCCGCGTCGGTGGGTATCGGCTTCGTGAGCCTCAGCGTTTGGGCGCACCACATGTTCACGGTGGGGATGACGTCTGTTTCGAATGCCTTCTTCACGCTCTCGACCATGCTGGTTGGCATCCCAACCGGCATCAAGATCTTCAACTGGATCGCGACCATGTGGGGCGGCAAAATTCGCTACGCCACGCCCATGCTCTTCTCAGTCGCGTTCCTGGTACAGTTCCTGATCGCCGGGCTTACCGGCATCATGCTGTCCGTCTCGCCATTCGATTGGCAACTGCATAATTCATACTTCCTGATTGCACACTTTCACTACGTCATCGTCGGCGGCATCCTGTTCATGATATTCGCTGGCATCTACTACTGGTTCCCCAAGGCTACCGGGCGCATGCTGGACGAGAGGCTAGGGAAGTGGCACTTCTGGCTATTCCTGATCGGCTTTCACATCACCTTCGACTTCATGCACTTCCTGGGCATTCAAGGCATGCCGCGCCAGATCTTCACCTATGAGCCAGACCGCGGTTGGGCGCTGCTGAACCAGATCGTCAGTATCGGCGCCGTCGTACAGGCGCTCGGCATCCTTGTCTTCCTGTTCAACATCGTCTACTCGGCACGGAAGGGCCAGCGTGCTGGTGCTGATCCGTGGGACGCCTGGACGCTGGAGTGGCTGACCGCATCGCCGCCGCCGGACTACAACTTCGCAACGGAGCCGGTGGTAAGCAGCCGGAGACCGCTGTGGGATTTGAAGCATCCGGACGATCCGGACGAGGTCGCTGAAGGGTATGGACATCGTGCGTAGCCAAAGCCAATCTCAGGATTCGTCGCAGCCATGAGTACGCTTCCGTTGGTCGAACAGCCGCACGGCCGTAGTGTCGATCCGGATTGGCAGCTGCCGTCACGTGGGCGCGTCGGAATGCTGACGCTGATAGTGGCCGAGACAGCAATCTTCACCATCTTCGTAGTGGCCTACATCTACTACATCGGCATGAGCACCTATGGACCGCAGCCGAGCCAGGTGCTGGAACTGCCCATCCTGAACACCATCTTTCTGCTGTCGAGCAGTCTGACCATTTGGATGGCGGAGCGGGCTCTGGTGCAGCAAGCGATGGGCGCCTTCCGCGCCTGGTGGGGAGCAACGATCCTGCTGGGCGCCATCTTCCTGCTAGGCACGGCGCGGGAGTGGCACAAGCTGATCGTCGAGGACGGCCTAACCATCAGCACGAACCTGTTTGGTACCACCTACTACTCGCTGGTGGGACTGCATGCCTCACACGTCGTCGTAGGTCTCATCATGCTGACGGCGGTGCTAGTCTTCGCGCTGACCGGCACGCTGAAGCCGCACCATACAGAGAAGGTGGAGGTGCTGGCACTCTATTGGCACTTCGTCGATGCAGTGTGGGTGGTGGTGTTTACCGTGGTGTATGTGATTGGACGGTAGAGCATGAACGCGGACGTGAGTCACCAGACACAGTCGCAGACGCAGCAGCAGACTGCGCATGGAGCAGTCGATCAGGACCACGGTCATGTGATCGCCATGCCCGCGCCGACTCACTGGCCGCTGGTGATGGCCGTCGGCTTAAGCCTCACGCTTGCCGGGCTTGTCACCAATGCCATGATCTCCGCGATCGGCGTGGTGATGGCAATTGCGGGTGCGGTGGGCTGGTTCCGCGATGTTCTGCCACATGAGGCGCATGAGTTGCTGCCGGTAACGGCAGAGGAGATCGCGATCGATCGGCAAGGCCGGCGCGTCGCCCGCGCTGACTATGGCGTGGGCGAACGGGAGCAACTGCCTGCCGCCACCTACCCCATCTCCTCTGGCATCAAGGGAGGGTTCGCCGGCGGCACCGTGATGATCGTGCTGGCTGAGATCTACGGCATCCTCCGTTTCCATAGCATCTGGTACGTGGTGAACCTGCTGGGCGGCGCCGGGGTAGCGGGCTGGAACGCGCCTACGGAGCAGGATCTGGCGCGATTCCATCTTGCGGCCACGCTGATCGCCATCGTCATCCATACGGCTTCCGCGTTTTTGGTCGGGCTCCTCTATGGTGCGCTGCTGCCGATCATGCCTCGACGGCCGATTCTCCTCGGCGGACTGATCGCGCCGGCGCTTTGGACCGGCCTGCTGCACTCGATTCTGGGTCTGCTCAACCCATTCTTCGACGATCACATCAACTGGTATTGGTTTGCGCTTAGTCAGGTCGGATTCGGCATCGTCGCCGGGTGGGTGGTTACGAAGCAGGGCAGGCTCAAGAGCCTGCGCGGCGCGCCTCTCGCCGTGCGCATGGGGGTCGAAGTGGCGCATCCCGGCCAGGCGCCTCCTGACACGAAGCCTGGCGATGGAGAGGGCCGCCCATGAGGGCTGCCGCAGTTGGAAGTGCCACCCTGTGTGCGCTGCTGTTCGGATGCGGCCAGTTGCCGGGCAAGCCGGCGCCAGGGCCGGAGGTGCCGCGGCCGGAGAGCGTGCTCTCCGCGCGCGTGCTCTATGCGCGCAACTGCGCCGGCTGCCACGGCGTGAACGGCTACGATGGGCCGGCAACCCCGTTGGCCTCTCCGCTGTACCAGGCATGGATCGACGAGGCGACGCTGCGGCGCGTCACTTCAGAGGGTGAGCAGGGCACGATGATGCCGGCCTTTGCCAAGCGCAGCGGCGGTGACCTGACGGATGAGCAGATCGACTCATTGGTAAAGGGAATGCGCGTGGACTGGAACCATTCTGACGCGATGGCCGGCGTGTCGCTACCGCCCTACCAGCAGGGTCGCGCGGCAAACTCGGCCCACGGACAGCAGGTGTATGCGAGCTATTGCGCCCGCTGCCACGGTGCTGCGGGTGAGAAGATCGGCTTCGCCGGATCCGTGCTGACGCCCTCATTTCTGGCGCTGATGACGCCCAGACGCTGCGCACCGCCGTCGTGGTGGGGCGGCCGGATCTGGGCATGCCGGACTGGCGGGGAGAGATCCCTGGCAAGCCGCTTACGAATCAGGAGATCGATGATGTGGTCGCATTCCTGGTAGCACAACGTCCGGGTCAGCTTGAGTCCGTGCCGGGTGCCCAGTCCGGACCTGCATCCGGAGACATCACAGGTGGAGGAGTGCGATGAGCGGGGAGATCGACCGCAGGAGCCCGGAGCCGGGGCTGCCGGACAACAACCAGGATTCCGTGCTGGAGCATGCGAAGAAAGTGGCGCATGACAAGGAGGCAGGCGTCTCCCGGCGCATCTTCCTGTTCAAGGTCAGCATCGCCGTGAACGCTGTCATTGCGGCGGCCATTGCGCTGCCCGTCGTCGGCTACCTGCTGGGACCCATTCGTCGCAAGGGTGGTTACAACTCCTGGATCAAGCTCGGCCAGCTTAGCGACTTTCGCGAAGGGGAGACGACGCTGGCTACCTACCGCAATCCTTTCACGCACGCATGGGACGGAGATACCGGGAAGGTAGCCTGCTATGTGCGCCACGAGCCAGGCAACAAGTTCACTGTGTTCGCGGTGAACTGCGCCCACCTGGGCTGCCCGGTGCGCTGGTTTCCGCAGTCAGAGCTTTTCATGTGTCCGTGCCATGGCGGCGTCTACTACTCAGATGGCGCTCGCGCAGCGGGCCCGCCAGAGCGGGGACTGTTCACCTACTCCTATCGAGTCGATGGGGACGCGCTGATGATCGACGCCGGACAGATGCCCACCCTTGCAAACGAAGCCAAGCTAGTCAAAGGAATCACTCCATGCCCTGGTACAAGCAAGCCTACGATTGGGTAGAGCGCCGAGTGCAGCTGGAGGGCTTCGTCCGCGAAGCCGCCGAGCATCCTGTGCCCAGCAAGACAGCAAGCTGGTGGTACGTCTTCGGCAGTGCCAGCTTCGTACTGCTGCTGCTCCAGATCGTCACCGGGATCCTGCTGGCGTTGGTCTATGTACCCTCTGCGGGCTCCGCATGGGACAGCCTGCAGGTGCTGAACCACCAATTGCCGCTGGGATGGTTTCTGCGCGGGATGCACGGCTGGGGATCGAACTTCATGGTCGCCGTCGTGCTGATCCACATGGTCCAGGTATTTCTCTTCGGCGCCTACAAGTTTCCTCGCGAGCTGACCTGGCTCTTAGGGGTTTTCCTGCTGTTGATGACGCTGGGCATGGCCTTCACCGGCCAGGTGCTGCGCTTCGATCAGGATGCGTATTGGGGGCTAGGCATCGGCGCTTCCATCCTCAGCCGTGTGCCCTTTCTGGGTGGGCCGCTGGTGCAGCTGATGCTTGGTGGCCCGATCATCGCCGGTGCTACGCTCACTCGGTTCTTCGCCATTCACGTCTTCATCCTGCCCGGTTCCATGCTTGCCTTCGCGTCGCTGCACACCTGGCTGGTGTTAAAGCTTGGCATCAACGAGTGGCCCGCACCCGGGCGTCTGGTGAAGCGCGACACCTACATCGCCGAATACAACGAGCTCTCTCACAAGCACGGCCTGCCCTTTGTGCCTGGAGCCGTATGGAAAGATGCCATGTTCGCCGCCGGCATCCTGCTGGCGGTCGCACTATGCGCGCTCTTCTTCGGTCCCATCGGACCCACCGGCGTTCCCGATCCAACCATCATCCAGACCGCGCCCAAGCCCGACTACTTCTTTCTATGGATCTATTCGGCGCTCGCCTTTCTGCCGCCCTCCATCGAAACACCGATCATGTTCATCGCCCCGGTGATCGGAATCGGCATCATGCTGGCGCTCCCCTTCGTTGCGGGTGTGGGTGAAAAGAGCTGGCACCGCCGCCCCGTCGCAGTGATCATGCTGGTGGTGCTGGCTGTAGGCTTTGCCACGCTTACGCATCTGGGAACTTACGTGCCATGGAGCCCCAAGATGGAGGCCTGGAGCCAGGACGCCGTGCCCGTGCACTTCATCCGGAAGACCACGCCGCTAGAGCGACAGGGAGCTGTGGTGCTGCAGCAGAAGCAATGCCGCAACTGTCATCAGCTTGGGGGGTTGGGTGGGCAGCGCGGACCCTCGCTGGACGCGGTAGCCAACCGGCTTACGGAAGACCAGCTGGTGCGGCAGGTGACGCAGGGCGGCGGCAATATGCCGGCCTACGGCAAGACGCTATCTCCGGCACAGGTAACTGCGGTGGTGGCGTTCCTCGAGACACTGCATCCAGCAAATGAGCCGGCTGCGACGGATGTGTCCCGCCATGTCGCCGAAACCAACAACCCAGCACCCAAGGAGCCGGTGGAGGCGATCCGTCCCTGAGCGCGGACTGCGAAACACGCCGTGAATGAGCAGATTTCAGATGCGATTGCGGCCTCATGGGCACTGCCCTTGTGGCCAACCCTCGCACTGCTGAGTGCAGCCTGGGTGTACTGGCGCGGCTGGCGCCTCGCGCGTCTCACACGTCCTGACGAGCTGCCCAGCTGGCGCGCGGGATGCTTCTTCGCCGGACTGGCTGCGACGTGGCTGGCAATCGCATCGCCGCTGGATGCTTTGGGTAGTTGGCTTTTACTGGCGCACATGGCACAGCATCTGGTGCTGATGTCGGTGGCGCCTCCGCTGTTGATGCTGGGCTCGCCGCTGGTCCCTTTACTGCGCGGGCTGCCACGCTCCTGGGTGCGCAACGCGCTGGGCACGCTGCTGCGCGCGCGTGGCATGCATCGGCTGTTCCGCTGGGTCTCGCACCCGGCTACTGCCTGGCTTGCGATGAACGCCGCCTACCTGGGCTGGCATGTGCCGCCTGCCTATGAGCTCGCACTGCGCGACGCCAGCTGGCATCAGGCCGAGCACGCATTCTTTCTACTTACGTCGTTGCTGTTCTGGTGGAACGTGCTCCAGCCGTGGCCCAGCCGTCCGCGCTGGTCACGATGGGCGATGGTGCCGTACCTGATCAGCGCCGACGTCGTAAATACCGCGCTCTCCGCCTTCCTCGTCTTCTCCGGGCGCATCCTGTACCCAACCTATGTAGCAGCTCCCCGTATCTTCGCCTTCAGTGCTGCGCAGGATCAGGCAGCCGCAGGCGCCTTCATGTGGGTGGTGGGCTCGGCAATCTACTGGGTGCCAGCCATCGGGTTGACGCTGTCGCTGCTCTCACGCCAGTCGTCGCGGCATTCACTCGTCACCATTGGTGGCCCTGCCGCCAGAGGAAGACTCGCCGCTGCCGGTCAGCCGTTCGACCTGCTGCGTCTGCCGCTCGTCGGGGCACTCCTGCGCGCGCGCTATGGCCGCCAGAGCCTGCAGGCGCTCAGCCTTCTGGCGGTTGTCCTCATCATCGCGCATGGTCTGTGGGGACCTCCTGTTGCAGCGACCAATCTTGCCGGCGTGCTGCCGTGGAACGTCGCTCGTGCCGCCGGTGTGCTGAGTCTGCCGTTTATCGGAAACCTGTTTCGCATGGCTTGCCCATTCACGTTGCCGCGGGAGCTGGCGCGTCGATTGGGTTGGGCGCGACTCCGCTGGCCGCGGTGGCTGCGCGTCAAGTGGATCGGGGTGGGGCTGATGCTGGCGTTTTTCTTCAGCTATGAGCGGTATGCGCTCTGGAACAACCCGTCGCGTACAGCCTGGATGCTGGTTGCCTACGTTGGGGTCGCATTCGCGGTGGATGCCTTGTTTCAAGGAGCCAGCTTCTGCAAGTACGTCTGCCCCATTGGCCAATTCAACTTCGCGGGAGCAATGCTGTCACCCACGACCCTGGCGGTGCGCAGTCAACGTACCTGCACGTCTTGCGCGACTCGCGACTGTATCCGCGGCAACGCCGACCAGCGTGGCTGCGAACTGGAACTATACCTCCCGCAGAAGCGCAGCAATGCCGATTGCACTCTCTGCATGGATTGCGTAAAAGCCTGTCCCCACGACAACATCGGCATCCTCTCCCGCAGTCCGGCAGAGGAATTGCTGAGCAATGCACGGACGTCTTCACTCGGCCTGCTTGACAGACGGCTGGATCTGGCCGCGGTGGTACTGGTGGTGGTAGTGGCCGCGCTGGCGAACGCTGCTGCGATGGTTGAGCCTGAGCGCCAACTGCTTGTCCAGGCAGGCGAGCGTCTCCCACTGCTTGCCACCGGGGTCGGCAGCGCATTCGGCGCAATGGGAGTGGCGCTTCTGGCCATGTTGCTCGTGGGGTCCGCGTCTGCGCTGTTGATTGGTGAACGCACGAGCACGTTGCGGGAGCGCTTCGGCCGCGGCGCGCTGACCCTGCTGCCGCTCGGTATGGGCGTGTGGGCTGCGCATCTGCTCTTCCACTTGGTCGTGGGTGCGCCCGGTCTGTCACCTCTGCTGCAGCAGGCCGCGCAGGACTACGGTTTCCATCAGCTCGGCCGGCCAGACTGGTCGCTTGCCGGCTCCGGTTTGCCGGGGGATGGCCTGTTGCAAATGCAACTGCTGTTACTTGACTGTGGGCTCCTGCTGTCGCTGTATCTTCTATGGCGGCGAGCGGCGCACAGCGTGCGCGGCCTACTCTCCGCCGCGCCCCTGGTCATGGTCATCCTTGCTGTGTATGCTCTCGGATTCTGGCTGCTGCTGGCGCCCATGCAGATGCGCGGCGTCATGAATATGGGAGCAATGTAGTGTCTGCGTTGCGCTGGAGGTCCGCCATCTGCTGCGCGGCCATGCTGACATACGCGCTCTCCGCAGCAGCTGATGGCGGGCGTCTGCTAATACGCCAAGCCGCCGGTCCGTTTCTCATCACGTTGTTTAGTACTCCGGACGTGCTCGCAGTGGGTCCGGCAGACCTGAGCGTGCTGGTGGAGCAGAGCAGCGGCGCCGGGGTACTGCTGGATGCGGATGTCTCGTTGCTGCTGACCCGGGAAGGCGGCGGAGCGGCTCCTGTTCATGCGCAGTTGACGCATCGGGCTGCGACCAACCGGCTGATGCAGGCGGCCAACCTCTCGCTGCCCGCGCCCGGCAGATGGGATGCAGTTGTCGTAGTGCGTGAACAGGGCAGGGAGGCAACCGTTCATGCGGTGCTGACCGTCGCACCGCACTCCTCGCGTCGAGGCACGGTGTGGCTGTTCGCCATGCTTCCGCTAGGCGTGATCGCCCTCGTCTTGTGGCTGGAATCAGAGAAGCGCCGCGTGCGCCGGACTCGAACGAACGACGCCGCGGAGTCGTTAGCAGATACCAAGCTGCCCGCGGCGCTATAGTAAGGGGTTTGCTCCACTCCTTATGACAACACGAGACTCTGCCCCTCCGCTGACTATCCCGAACGCTGCTCCGCTTCTGCTGGACGGCAGCCCTCTCACCCTTGAGCAGCTCGAAGCAGTAGCGCTTAGCTACCAGCCGGTTGGTATCGCGCCGCAGGCATGCAGGCGGATGGCCGATGCGCGTGCTGTCGTCGAGCGTGCTGCGGCGGGTACGGAGGCGGCTTACGGGATCAACACCGGCTTTGGGAAGTTGGCAGAGGTGCGGGTGCGGCCAGAAGACGTAGAGCAGTTGCAGCAGAACCTGGTGCGGAGCCACTGCTGTGGCGTAGGTGAGCCGCTGGCGGAGGCAGACGTGCGCGGCATGCTGCTGTTGCGCGCGAATGTGCTGGCCAAGGGCCTCAGCGGGGTGCGGTTGGAGGTGGCAGACCTGCTGGTAGCGATGCTGAACCGGCGGATCCATCCCGTAGTGCCGGAGCGCGGGTCAGTGGGAGCAAGCGGGGATCTCGCTCCATTGGCGCATCTGGCATTGACGCTCACGGGCGAAGGCGAGGTGCAGGTCGACTACCAGCGCCGTCCCGCAGCGGAGGCTCTGGCCGCGGCTGGTCTGCGGCCACTGCGTCTGCAGGCGAAGGAGGGGCTGGCACTCCTCAACGGTACGCAGGCTATGGCCTCGCTGGGTGGCCTGAGCCTGGCACGCGCGCAGCGTGTGGTTAGGCTGTTCGACCTTGCAGGCGCCATGTCGCTCGAGGGGCTGAAGGGTACGCCGGCGGCCTTTGACGCACGCATTCATCAAGCGCGTCCTCATGCCGGGCAGATTGCCGCGGCCGCGCACCTGCGTGCGCTGATGGAGCAGAGCGAGATCCGCGAGTCGCACAGGACCGGTGATCCTCGCGTACAGGATGCATATTGTCTGCGTTGCATGCCGCAGGTGCACGGTGCCGTTCGCGGTGCATTGGACCACGCCACTTCAGTGGTTGAGACGGAGATGGGATCCGCCACCGACAATCCGCTGATCTTTGGAGACGATGTCCTGTCGGGCGGCAACTTCCACGGCGCCCCCCTTGCGCTTGTGTTGGACTACGCCGCGATTGCGCTGACAGATCTGTTGAGCATCAGCGAGCGGCGCATCGACCGGTTGATCAATCCGGATATTAACGAGGGGCTGCCGCCGTTTCTCTCCGACCGGCCGGGGCTCTCCTCCGGCTTCATGATCGCGCATGTCACGGCCGCGGCTCTACTAAATGAGGCGAAGGTGCTGGCGCATCCGGCGAGCGTAGACTCTGTGCCCACCTCCGGGGGTAAAGAAGATCACGTGTCCATGGGCATGACCTCTGCATTGAAACTGCGCCGCATCGTCGAGAACGCAGAGATGGTGCTGGCGATTGAGCTGATGACTGCGGCGCAGGCGCTCGAGTTTCGCCTTCCGCTGAAAGCCGCAGTGGCCATCGAAGCCGCCCGTGCACGAGTGCGGGTATCGGTCGCGCCGCTGCGCGAGGACCGCGTGCTCTCCGGCGACATCGAACGGCTGACGAAGGCGGTGGCGGGGGGCGCGTTCGACGCCTGGGTTGATGGCCGGTAACGCGTGAACGCTGATGCCGGGCCTAGTCGGCGGCTACCCAGGCCGCGGCGTCGCGGTGTCTTTCGCGAGGCGCACGGTCCAGAAGCTTGCGCATCTTGCGCTGCGCGAAACACATGCAGGGAACGAAACCGATCAGCGTGGCGAATGTCACCACGGTGATGAGTACGGCTATGAGTTCTTCCGTCATGACGGGTATCTCCGAACCAGGGGGTGTGGCCAGCAGCAGAGGCAGCCACATAGTTGGGCAATTCCCGCACGCATCCTTGCCGCGGGAGCGTACCGGTCCAATGGATCTACGTCAGGATAACCCCGGTTTCTTCCACAGCTGATGAATTTCCCCGAAACAGCGGCTTTACCTTCCATCACCGGGGTTGCCTCGCGCCGGCATGTGTCTGCCCGGAGAGAGCCGGCTGCCGGGTGCAGAGACAGTCGCCGGACGGGCGAGTGACATCCTATGCTGCTATGCAGCCTAGCCCGGTCTCCTTGTCGCTGGCCCACCAGTTCGGATCCCTGCTGTTGCTCGGTCTTGCGGTGGCGTGCGTCTCCTGGACGGTGACACATGAGGAGGTCTTCCGCGAGCCGCGCGAGACCTGCAACCACGGCCGCGTGCTATGCGGGCGGCTGTACCAGCGGAAGTTCTTCTACCTGTTCACGTGCGAGTACTGCTTCAGCCACTATGTGACGGCGCTGGTGCTGATCCTGACACGGTTCCAGATGCTCTATGCGGGCTGGCGCGGTTACATTCTGGCGGAGTTTGCGCTGGTGTGGGTCGCGAACATCTACATGAGCGCGTTCAACCGGCTGAGGCTCGAAATCAAGCACGAGAATCTGGAGATCAAGCACGAGGACATCGTGGTGGCGCAGAAGCAGGCGAGTGCCGGGGCCCGGCGGTAGGCCGGCGGTTTACCCTAAAAGGATGCCCGACGACGAGTCCCAGGCTGCGGCCTCCCACCTGCAGGAGCAGATCGAGCTGATTGCCCGGCACGAGCAGGAGTTTCTGCATCGCCGCACCCGGTCGGAGCGGGTGGGGGACGCGCTGGGGGCGTCGATCGGCAGCCTATGGTTTGTGGTCACCCAGGCGGCGTGGATCGGGATGTGGCTGGCGCTGAACCTGCTGCCCAGGATGCGGCACTTCGATCCCAGCCCGTTCCCGCTGTTGAACTCTCTGCTAACGGTGGAGGGGATCTTCATTGCCAGCTTCATTGTGATGCGGCAGGGGCGGCTGAGCCGGCGGGCGGATGAGCGGTCCCACCTGGTGCTGCAGATGCTGATCCTGACCGAGCGCGAGATCACGGCGGTGTTGGGGGTGGAGCGGCAGCTGGCGGCGCGGATGGGGCTGCACACAGTGGCAGCGGACGCCAATTTGGAACAACTGAGTCAGGAGACGCCGATCGACGAGCTCTCGCAGAAGCTGCAGGAGCATCTGCCGGAGCAGTGACCCCCCTCCCCCCTCCGGTCACCGTGGGGGGTGATGTAAGTCCTAGCGCTGCAGCAATTTACGTACGTTGCCGTGGGCTAAAAATTAGATTCCAGGAAACTTACGGGTAAAAATTAGAAACAAGCAAGTTACGCGGGCCTTTGGCACGAGCGATGCCGGCTTTGGTGCGGAAAGCGAATCCCTGCTCTCCGGTCGGGATGACTGTGTGGGGTGCGTGCATGAGGTCTTGGCGTGCCTCTCTGCATTCCCCCTGATTCAAGGGTAGCAAGTTGGGTGGGGTGAATCGGCAGGATTTCGCCTGAGTGCGATGAGAGAACAGATGCGCATCCACGGGTTCGGCGTGTAGTGCCGTTCTGGGCATTCTGCGGCCATTCTGGATCGGTATCGTCACGCCGCCGCGCGAATCCGGCCTGAGGCAAGACTCGGCTCTAGAATGACAGTCAATGTTCCCGTACGAGGGTGATGTGATCAGCCAGACAGCCATCCGAGCCATTCGCGGTATTCAGCAGTCTCTGGAATTGCCGCCTCTCTTCGCAATTCCGGCACCGACCGAACCTAGGGGCGTGGTCTACACGAGGCGGTGGGTGGTCGATTTGCTACTCGATCTCGCGGGGTACCGGTCAGAAAACAATCTGGTCGACGCCATTGCCGTCGAGCCTGCCGCGGGCGAAGGTGCATTCCTCGGCCGAATGATTGAACGTCTTACCGACTCGTGCCTGCGCATGGGCCGCCCGCTGTCAGACTGTGGTAAGTCCCTCATAGCGTATGAACTCGACCCCACCAGCGCGAAGCGCGCACGATATTCAGCGTTAAACATGCTGACTTCAAAAGGAATTGATGGTTCGATTGCGGAGAGGTTGGTGGTTTCTTGGCTGCGAGTAGGAGACTATTTGTTCGAGTCCACGGGGATAAACGCGGACTTTGTGATAGGAAACCCGCCATATATTCGCTTGGAAGCCATACCGGAACAAACAGCTGGCATTTATCGAAACACTTATCCGACGATGAAAGGTAGGGCAGACCTGTACATCGCTTTCTTTGAAGCCGCCTTACGCCAACTGAACATCGGCGGCACTTGCGCCTTCATCTGTGCAGATCGGTGGATGCGAAATCAGTACGGTGCCGAACTGAGAGATCTGATTACGTCTTCATTTGCGGTAGATGTTCTACTGGAGATGCACAATGCGGATGCCTTCCACGACGAAGTTAACGCCTACCCTGCTGTAACAATCATCCGGCGAAAGCAGCAATGCAGTGCAGTAGTTGCAGTTGCAGGTCCAGGTATAGAGCACATTGCCTCGGCCACGATCTCGGGCGCTCTACTTCAGTCTTCTCAGGACAAAGGAGTAGATGAGCATAATGGTTTGCGAGCTGCACGCGTAGCTACGTGGTTCAAGGGCAGAGATCCTTGGCCCTGCCAGTCGCCTGAGCAGCTTGCGCTTTTACGTCGGCTAGAGGAGAGATTTCTGCCACTGGAGGTCAACGCCAGAGTTGGAATCGGTATCGCTACGGGAAATGATGGGGTATTCATAACTAAGGATGCTCAACTTGTCGAGCCTTCGAGGCTGCTGAAACTGGCCATGGCAAGAGACACTTCGAGCGGCAGCATGAAGTGGTCTGGGCACTACTTAATCAACCCGTGGGCTCAGAAAGGCTTGGTGAACTTAGACGATTACCCTCGAATGCAGCGATACCTCGGGAAGCACGCCGAAGCATTGAAACGACGTCATACCGCTATCAAGGCAAAGAACGGCTGGTACAAGACGATAGATAAGGTGAATCACAAGCTAACGAGCAAACGTAAGCTTTACATCGCGGATATCAAAAGCATTCTTGATCCCGTGCTAGACGATGGGGAAACCTATCCACACCACAATCTCTATTTCATTGAATCTGACGAGTGGAACCTCGAAGTGTTAGGAGGGCTTCTCATTTCGGCCGTCGGTCGATTCTTTGTAGATTGCTACGGCGTCCGTATGAGAGGTGGCTACATGCGTTTCCAGGCGCAATATCTGCGGCGAATCCGTATCCCTGATACAAGAGCCTTGAGTCCTGAAGAGGAGACTGGGTTGATCCGGGCGTTCCGGCGCCGGGATAGGATTTCGGCGACTCAGATCGCACTGAAGGTTTATGGGATTGATGAGCGTGAGATGGAGATAGCCGTTGGATATTGAGAAGCGACTTCAGGAAGCTGTTCAGAGTTACTGGGATGCACGACGGAAGAATAAGGAAAAGCAGGTGCAGTCCGGCAAGATCGACGCCGGTACACGAGGCGAGGTAACTGGCGGCACGCAAATGGGTGCCCTTGAGGTGCTTATCACAGACATATTGTGCGACGCAGGCCTCCAGAAGCTGGATATCAGGACGCGTACCGCACTGGAATTGCCCGGGTATTTCCGTGCCACCAAGAAGTGGGATCTCATCGTCGTTTCAGAGAACCAATTGGTTCTGGCGATGGAATTCAAGTCTCAAGCGGGCAAGTCGATCGGGAACAATGTCAATAATCGCTCTGAGGAGGCGGTTGGGAGCGCCAAAGATATGTGGATCGCGTTCAGAGAGGGCCGGTTTGGAAATTCGCCAACGCCTTTCCTTGGGTACTTCTTCTTGCTCGAGGATCGCGAAAAGGTGAGGAAGCCGGTTGTAAACAAGGAGCCTTATTTCCGGGTAGACCCGGAATTTCGGGGAGAACCGAAAGCCAAGAAGAGCGGCGAATATCAGGGAGTCTCCTACAGCAAGCGATATGAGTTGCTATGCCGCCGGTTAGTACACGAAAGGTTATACAGCTCTGCGTGTTTTCTGACGGCGACGAACGATAGGCAAACATCGATCACTCAGCCTGCAGAGGACTTGTCTTTTCACCGTCTTGTCGCCGCTCTACGAGGCCATGTGGTGACCTTTCTGGGTAGCCGCAGAGCTTAGATTGTTAGGTGCGAGTAGTGTCACTGCCGCGGTCTGAGCGATTTCAGAAAGTCGTCGGCGGTTCTAGTGTTCAGCACATCGTCTGGGGTGAGCCAGGCTCGTCTTAGCTGGCGTATGCCGTAGCGCATCTTGTCTAGCGAGGATGTGTGGTGGCTGTCGGTGTTGATGCTGATCTTGCAGCCTTGTTCTTTGGCCATTCTCAGGTCGCGGTCGCAGAGGTCCAGGCGATTGGGGTCGGCGTTGTGTTCCATGGCTACGCCTAGCTGGGCGGCTCGTTTGGCGATGGCGGCGAGGTCGATCTCGTAGGGGTCGCGGCGGAGGAGGAGTCTGCCGGTGGGGTGGCCGAGGATGCGGACGTAGGGGTTCTCGATGGCCTTGAGGATACGCTCGGTCATCTGCTGGCGGGGCTGGCTGAAGAGCGAGTGGACGCTGGCGATGACGACATCCATCTGGGCGAGCACTTCGTTGGAGAGGTCGATTTCGCCGTCGGCGAGAATGTCGACTTCGATGCCGGGGAAGACGCGGATGCGGCCGGCCATGTGGGCGTCGACTTCGCGGATGGCGCGGATGTGCTCGAGGGCGCGGTGGTCGTCGAGGCCGTTGACCATGGAGAGGTTTTTGGAGTGGTCGGTGATGGCGATGTATTCGTAACCGCGGGCGAGGCCGGCCTCCGCCATCTCGAGGATGGTGTCTTTGCCGTCGGTGGCGACGGTGTGCATGTGGACGTCGCCGCGGATGTCTTCGAGGGTGATGAGGGTGGGGAGGCGGTGTTCGGCGGCGGCCTCGATCTCGCCGGAGTTTTCGCGCAGCTCGGGCGGGATCCAGTCGAGGTCGAGGGCGCGGTAGATCTCCTCTTCGGTTGCGGCGGCGACCTGGGTGCCGTCGTCGAGGCGGGCGAGTGCGTACTCGGAGAGGGTGTAGCCGCGTTTGAGCGCGCGCTGGCGCACGGTGACGTTGTGCATCTTGGAGCCGGTGAAGTATTGGAGGGCCGCGCCGAAGCTGGCGCGGGGGAGCAGGCGGACGTCGACCTGGAGGCCGCTGCGGAGGTTGAAGCTGACCTTGTTCTGGCCGCGGGCGATGAGGTTGGAGATGGGCGGGTAGGCGGCGGTGTATTCGACGGCGGCGGCGACGACGTCTTCTTCGCAGGCGGGTCCGGTGACGAGGACGTCGAGGTCGCCGACGGTGTCGCGGCCGCGGCGGAGTGAGCCGGCGGGGGTGACGGAGTCGATGCCGGGGAACTGGCGGAGGTAGAGGGTGAGGCGCTCGGCAGCGATGTCGGCGTCGTCGAGGTGGAAGCGGCTGGAGTTGCGGCGGTACTCCTCGATGCCTTTGCGGAGCTTGTCGATCTGCTTTTCGCCGAAGCGGGGCAGGTCGGCGAGGCGGCCCTGGTCGATGGCGGCGGCGAGCTCGTCGACGGTGGCGACGCCGAGGGCGTCGAAGAGGAGCGCGACGGTCTTGGGGCCCATGCCGGGGAGCTTGAGCAGCTCGAGCATGGAGGGGCGGTAGCGGGTGAGGAGCTCGTCGCGGAGTTTGAGGGAGCCGCGCTCCTCGATCTCGAGGATGTTGGCGACCATGCCTTTGCCGATGCCGGAGATTTCGAGGAGGCGTTTGGGTTCGGCGGTGAGGGAGGCGAGCGGGGTGGTGGTTTGCTCGACGGCTTCGGCGGCGCGGCGGTAGGAGCGGATGCGGAAGGGGTCGCCGGCGGCGATCTCAAGCAGGTCGGCGGTTTCGGCGAGGAGCTGGGCGATGGCGCGATTTTCCATGCTGGGAGCAAGGATAGATCACGGGAGCTGGGCTACGGCCCAGGCGAGTCAGCAGGCGGAGATGGACACGGCCCGGCGAGAGGCGCCGAGCCGTGGGGGATGGAGGTTCCGGAGGTATCAGGCAGCGGCGTGGGTACGTTGCACCTGATCGGCTTGCGGACCTTTCTGCCCCTGAACGATGTCGAATTCGACCTCATCCCCTTCTTTCAGGCTTTTGTATCCGTCGATCTGGATCGAGCTGTAGTGCACGAAGACGTCCGGGCCGTCGTCACGGCCGATGAAGCCGTAGCCCTTCGCATTGTTGAACCACTTCACCTTGCCTTTGTAATGAGACACGTGCCGATAACCTCACTTCGGAGCAGATGCGGGTGGGGTGTGGGCCCAGCCTGCCTGTCCTTAGTGACGCAGGGGGTGAGGGTTTGGTTTGCAAGAAAAATGGCGGCCGCCCGGAGTGAGTGCAGAGGCAGGCTCGCCATACGAGGAGTGGCGCGGGTGTGTGCACCCGCGGGCGGACAGTGCACTAGGCGGGGTGGTTGCGATCCGCGCGCTGGGCGGCGCGTTCGGCCAGGGCGCGCTGCTTGCGGACGCGATCGAAGAGCAGCGCAGCGGCGATGGTTTTGCCGTCGAGGATGCGGCCGGCTTCGATCTGGCGCAACAGTTCGCTGAGGGGGACGGCGAAGAGCTCGATCTGCTCATCGTCTTCGGGCTGGGCGTCGCCGGGGGTGAGGCCTTCGGCGAGGAAGATCTGCATCCACTCGCCGAGGAAGCCGGGGCTGGCGAAGAAGCGGACGAGCTTGGACCAGTGCTTCGCCTTGTAGCCGGTCTCCTCGAGCAGCTCGCGCTTGGCGCCGGCGAGGGGCTCTTCACCGGGGTCGAGCTTGCCGGCGGGGATCTCATAGAGGTACTGGGCGGCGGCGTGGCGGTACTGACGTTCGAGCAGGATGAGCGGGTCGCGCTTGCTCTTCGAGTCGTCCACGGCGAGCACAACGACGGAGCCGCCGTGACGGACGACATCGCGGATGTGCGGCTCGCCGCCGGGCTCGCGCACCTCGTCGGTCTGCACGCGGAAGAGCGGGCCTTCGTAGCTGGTCTTCGAGGAGAGCACCTCGATGCCGGGCGGGTAGGTGCGGTCGGACTGCTTCTTCGCTTTGGACTTCACTGCCTTGGGCTTGACTGCTTTGGCTTGGGCCATCGTGCCTCGCTGCTCCTTACGGTACTACGGAGCGGCGACCGAATCGTGGCGAGCGGGACGGGCCTGGCGGGGCGATGTACGCGGTCCACTACAGCCTGGTAGCCATCTTCATGGCCAGGGATTGATGTGCCGCAAAGAGGAGGGGTGGCTGCCGGAGCGCACGTCAAGCTCTCGGCCCCGAGGCGCCATGGGCTCTTCACAAAGAAAGAGGGGCAGACCTCGCGGTCCTCCCCCTCTTTCTTTTCGTTCGCTGCTCCGATCGTGTGCCTTTGGGGCAGGGACGGCTCCGGCAGCGTTCTTAGTAAGTGTACCCTCGCGAAGGTTCGCATCCAGTTGCCAACCGCCCAGATTTCCTTGCCGATTCTGACCGGACGATGACCTGCGCCCGACTGTCTCGTTGTCTTGCCGCAACCGGCGGCGACCTTAACCAGGCGCCGCCTCTGTATGAGAAACATGCCGCGCCGACCGAAGCCGTGGTCCCCGTGCGCAACAGCATGCACTATGTCATGAGCGCGGCGCTCGGCTGTGACGACTGGTATCAGGAGTTTCCGACGGCGCGCTAGGCGAACGCGCTGCTGGCGGAAGTCGCCGGCAGCGGCATAACGCTCCAGGTCTTCGCCGGTTTATTGCCAATGCTTCTGGACGATCGGGACGAGGTGGAGGCTGCCTCGCGTGCGCCATTGATGCGCGTCTGCAAGCGGTCGATCAAGAGCGGCACATCGTCCTCGCACTTCCAGAAAGTCGCTAGACGATGCTCCTCATTTCTGGGACAGCACACGAGGATCGATGTTTTGATTGAGATGGAAGAAGTTTTCAGGATCGTATTTCTTCTTGAGCTCAACAAGCTTTGGCAGATTGCTGCCGAAGGCGTTCTTGATCGCCGTGGGCGCTTCATCGTCCCCGAGATAGTTCAGGAAGTAACCCCCGCTGGCATGGGGTGCAATGGCGTCGCTGGTGGCGCGCGCCCATCCGATGTGGTCGTTGGACTCTGACGGATCGAGCCACTGGGCGGCGATCTGGATGTTAAATTCGGCGTCCCGCTGAGCGAAAGCGGTTGCGGAGGAGGGGATCCGACCGGCAGCGCCGCCGAACATTTCGACGACGACCATGGTGTAGGGAGAGCTCGCCTTTGCCGCCCGATCGATCACGATGTCAATCAGGTCGTCGTTGAGGTCTTTCACATACGCCGATTTCCAATAGGAATGAGCGTTCTCGGGGCCGGCATTATCGATGAACTTCTGCATCGCCGGGAACGCAGTGGGCCGGACTGCGTCGAACAGTGGCCTGCCGAAGGTACGGATGGGCTGTATGCAGCGCTCGCCTTCCGCGATGTCGCCGCAGTAGCAAAGCAGAATGGCGAGGACGGGCACGCCGTTCGGCAGGGTGGTGAATCCGCAGGAGGCGGTCAGTTCGTCGGGCGCGGACTTCATGAAGTCGCGATAGTGCCGCAGGATGGATACGGCCTGGTCGCGAGGGTAGGCGATCATGCCGCCGAGCACGGTGGAGACGGGATGGGCGCGGAAGAGAAATGAGGTGACGATGCCGAAGTTGCCGCCGCCGCCGCGCAGACCCCACAGCAGGTCCGCGTTGGTTTGTTCATCCGCGGTCATGACGTCGCCCTTGGCTGTCACTACATCGCACGAGAGCAGGTTATCGCAGGCGAGACCATACTTTCTGGCGAGCCAGCCTACGCCGCCGCCGAGTGTGAGACCCGCTACACCGGTCTTTGACACGACGCCGAGGGGCACCGCCAAGCCGAAGAGATGGGTTTCGCGATCAACATCGCCGAGCAGCGCGCCGCCCTGGACGCGCACGGTGCGGGCCTTCGCATCGACGTGTACACCACGCATACCGGACAGGTCGATGACGATGCCATCGTCGCAGAGGGCACGTCCGCCAACGTTGTGCCCTCCACCGCGGACGGCAACGACGAGGTTATGCACTTGGGCGAACTGCACGGCCTTTACTACGTCGACGGTCCCGGCGCATCGTGCAATCATGCCCGGCTTTTTATCTATGTTGGCGTTCCAAATGCGCCTGGCCTGCGGGTATGTGTCGTGATGGGGGAGGATCACTTGACCGTGAAAATCGGACTGAAACTGTTCTATTGCCGACTGATCGATGGCTATCCCGCTGCGATTGGAAAGGTAAGTCTCCGTGGTCATCTTCCGAAGTATACCGTCGCTGTTTGCTCTGAAGGTTGAAACGTCCTTGAGGCGTATCGAGGACACAGACGAGACGAAAGAGACATGACCCCAAATGTCTGGGGGCTGTTGGGACGGTGAACCTGGGGCCAGCCGGGATAGCTGATGGCATCCGGCAAATGCGGGCGCATCTATTCGTTCCTTTTCGAGTGGCTGCGATAGCATCCGAGGCAGTGGGCATCCCGGCGGGTTCAGAGCAGCAGGCACAGGTCGCAGTGATCGGGATGGGGAACTGGGGCCACTCCCTGGCCGCGGCCCTGACGGGCGCGGGGGCGCGGGTGGCGCGCGTGCATGCGTCGCCGCAGCGGCGAAGCGGCGGGACCAGCGCGGCATGGCTTCGCGCGCGGGTGTTGTGGCTGTGCGTGCCGGATGCGGCGATTGCCGAGACGGCTGCATGGGTCGCGGAGCAACAGACGGCGCTTGCGGGCAAGATCGTCGTCCATTCCAGCGGCGCGCTGGATCGCAGTGTGCTGGCAGCGGCAGAGCGTGCCGGCGCACGCACGGCCTCGGTGCATCCCATGATGAGCTTTCCGACGCGACGGCGGGTGCCGCTGCGGGGCGTGCGGTTCGGGGTGGAGGTGGCGGACACGGCCACGTGGCGGGCGCTGTCGGCGCTGGTTGCCCGCATGGGCGGCGTGCCCTTCCGCGTGGAGAGCGGAGGCAAGGCGATGTATCACGCAGGAGCGATGTACGGGTCGCCACTGCTGGTAGCGCTGCTAGCGGCGGGGGTAGAGGCGATGCGTGCGGCGGGAGTGGAGGAGCGCGAGGCGCTGGCGCTGCTGACGCCGATGGCAGCGGCGACGATTGAGAATGTGGCGCGGCGGGGGCTGGCAGAGAGCTTCAGCGGACCGTTGGCACGGGGCGATGCTGCTACTGTGAAACTGCATCGGAGTGCGCTGGCGGGGCATCCGTTACTGGCACCCGTGTACGACGCGCTGGCAAGGCTGGCGGCCGAGAAGCTGCCCTCTGCCGACCGGAAGGCGCTCCGGTCCGCACTGCGGGAAGCGGTGCGGCGCAGCGAGAAGGCGCGCAAGCCGGCCGCACGCAGCGCCGGGTAGAGCAGCAAGAGCAAACTCAGGAGATCCAGTGGAACCGGAGTGTTATCCCAGCTCGATCGTGCCGCGCAGCAGCCGGCTGTTTCTCGACTACTCCGAGAGCAGCGTGCCGCTGACTCCGTTCTTCGGAAATGCGGCCTCCGGTCGGGAGTGGATGACACACCGGCAGAACGCCGGACTACCCCCGGAACACAGAGCACGGCTGACCACGCTGCTGCATGCGCAGAACCGCACGTTTGGCGGCGGCGGGGCGGCGGCGGCGAACATCGAGCGGCTGGCGAACGGCGCGGCTGCCGTGGTCACCGGCCAGCAGGTGGCGCTGTTCGGCGGGCCGCTGTACACGCTGCTGAAGGCGGCGACCGCGATTGCGCGGGCGCAGGCGGCGACGGCAGCGGGTATCGCGACGGTGCCGGTGTTCTGGCTGGCGAGCGAGGATCACGACTTCGCCGAGATTGACCATGTGGCGCTGCCCGCGGGCGAGGGGCTGGAGCAGATCCGGATCGGTCCGGCGCCGGCGCACCCGGTCCCGGTGGGTGGGCTAGTGCCGGGACCCGGAGTGGTCGAGGCGTTGCGGCGGGCAGAGCCGATCCTGGGTGGAAGCGACGTCTTCGCGCTGCTGGAGGCGACGTACCGTCCAGAGGTGCCGCTGGCCACTGCGTTCGGGTCGCTGATGGCTCGGCTGTTTGCGCCGTGGGGGCTGGTGGTGCTGGATGCCAGCGGGCGCGAGTGCCATGCACTGGGCGCACCGGTGCTGGCCGAAGCGATTCGCCGGGTAGACGAGTTGCACGCAGCGCTGGTGGAGCGCGATGCGCTCCTGGCTGCGCGGGGCTACCACTCGCAGGTGCTGGTGACGGAGCAATCAAGCCTGCTGTTTCTGCTGGACGAGTCGACGGGCGCGCGGGTGCCGCTGCGCCGGGTGAAGCAGGATGGCGCGACGGGCTGGAAGGCGGGGCACGAGCGATGTAGCACCGATGAGCTGCTGAGAATCCTTGAAGTGACACCTGAGAGGATCAGCCCCAACGCGCTGCTGCGGCCAGTGTTCCAGGATGCGGTGCTACCGACGTCTGCGTACGTGGCCGGGCCGGCAGAGGTGGCGTACTTCGCGCAGTCCGGGGTGCTGTACCAGCGGCTGCTGGGGCGGGTGACGCCGGTTCTGCCGCGCCTCTCAGCCACACTGGTAGAGCCGGGGATTGCGAAGTGGATGAAGCGGCACGAGGTGGGCCTGGCAGACGCCTTCACCGATGGGGACACGCTGGCGCTGCGACTGGGGGCGCGCAGCATGCCGGTGGAAGGCAAGCGGCTGCTGGCCTCCGCGGGGAACCAGCTGGATTCAGAGTTGTCTGCGGTGACGGGCTGGATGGAGGCGATGGACCCCGGGCTGGGACGTGCGGCGACGACTGCCGCGTCGAAGATGCGGTACCAGATGAACCGGCTGCGGCGGCTGGCCGCGCGCCACCAGATGGAGCGCGAAGCGAGCCTGGCGAAGCATGCGCACGCGATCACGCAGGCGCTGGATCCGGACGGTCATCCGCAGGAGCGCACGGTAGGCGGCGCGTACTTTCTGGCGCGGCAGGGGACGGCGCTGCTGGAGACGCTGGTGGCGGTGGCGGCAGATGCCTGCCCCGGGCACAAGCTGCTGCTGCTGTAGCAGTCTTCTGGATCGGCCCGGTAGGGCGGCAAGACGTGCGCGCGAGCCACTACAATGGGGAGCCATGAGCCAAAAGTCGAGTGCGTTTGAGGTGACCTGTCCGGATTGCGGAGCCATTTTGAAGGTGGATCCCCAGACCCGGTCGGTGATCGGGCATACCTCGGCACCGCGCAAGCGGACCTTTGAAGACTTCGAGGGCGCGGCGCGCGCGATGCGTGAGCAGGAAGAGCGCAAGGAGAGCCTTTTTCGGCAGTCGCTGGAGACGGAGCGGAACAAGAAAGATGTGCTGGACCGGCGCTTCGCCGAGGCGGTGAAGAAGGCGAAGGACGATCCGACGACGGGCAAGCCGATGCGGGAGTTCGACTTCGACTGATGCCCGGAGACGTGTGCCTATCTGTCCCTGAAGAGCCGGCGATCTATCGCTGAGGGCGAAGAGTGGATATCCTGACCGTCTGCTGAGTCGAGACGCGCATCACACTGCGAGGGACTTTTCCTATGAGCACGAGAAGAATGTGGCAGAAGGGGCGGAAATCCATGGCGGGCGGACTGACAGAGATCGTGGACAACGTGAAGGACACGCTGGACGATAACCTGCCTGGCGGCTCGCAGGCATGGACGCGGGGTCTGGCGGCGGGCTCGCTGCTGACGGGTGCGGTGCTGCTGGCGACGGGGCGGCGGCGTGCGGGGCTGGCGGCGACGCTGGCGGGCACGGTGGTGGCGCTGCTGGAAGAGTCAGACGGCGTACGCGAGGTTTGGGACAACCTGCCGGACTACATCCACAATGCGCAAGAGGCGCTGGGCCGCTTCGAATCGTTTGTGCAGGATCTGGCCGAGCATGGCGACAAGATCCGGCGTGTGGTGCGGGAGCAGGCGCGCATCTAGTTACGCGGCCGGGCACATGGCTGGGTACGAGATCGAGGGCGCCTCTTCAGCAGACTGGAGAGGCGCTCTAGTTGCTGCGCTCGACGAGGTAGCGGGCCAGCATGGTGAGCGGCCGGGCGCGCTCGCTGAAGATGGAGAGCTGGGCGAAGGCTTCATCGATCAGCCGATGCGCATCTTCAAGGGAACCGGGGATGCCGCGGACGGCGGGCCAGGTGGCCTTGCTGCTGGCCTGGTCCTTGCCGGCGGTTTTGCCGAGCGAGGCAGCGTCGCCAGTCATATCGAGCACATCATCGACAATCTGAAACGCAAGGCCGAGCTTCTGCCCGAAGGTGGTGAGGACGGCCACTTGCGCCTCCGTCGCGCCGGCGAAGACACCGCCGGAGACCAGGCTGACGCGCAGCAGTGCGCCGGTCTTGGCGCGATGGATGGCGAGCACGGAGTCGAGTGTGGGGGTGGTGGTCTCGCCTTCGAGATCGAGTACCTGGCCGCCGATCATGCCTTCGACGGTCCCGGTTGCCTGCGCGACCAGTGAGACGATGCGAATGGCGGGGGCGGGTGCGCAGGGCAGCGCGCCGAGCACCTGATAGGCGAGGGTCTGGAGCGCATCGCCGGCGAGGATGGCGATCGCCTCGCCATAGACGACGTGGCAGGTCGGCTTGCCGCGGCGCAGGTCGTCGTTGTCGAGCGCGGGCAGGTCGTCGTGAATCAGCGAGTAGGTATGGATCATCTCGAGCGCGGAGCCGAGCTCGTCCACGCCTGCCGGATACGTATCCGTCCCGGTGTTTGTAGCCGCGACCATGCGCGCCGCTTCCATGCAGAGGATGGGGCGCAGCCGCTTGCCGCCGGCGAAGATGCTGTGCCGCATGGCGCGGTGGATGGAGACGGGAACCTGTGTGGGAGGCGGCAGCAGGCGCTCCAGCGCTGCATCCGTACGTGCGGCGCCACTCTCCAGCAGCGCGCGAATCTCGCTTTGCATTCCGCTCATCATACCCCAGCGCGTTGTGCGCACATCCGCGCAACGGCCGGCGCGCGTACCCGAGAACAGGAGCAGAAGCGGTAACGGGCCAGGGCGTTAAGGCAATCGAGTATGCTGTCTGTTGCTCCGCGGCCTCCCTAGCGAGAAAGGACAAACGAAGGTTTGCGCATCCTGTTGTACGGGCTTAACTATGCACCGGAGCTGACAGGCATCGGAAAGTACTCCGGCGAGATGGCGGAGTGGCTGGCCGGGCGCGGACACAGGGTGCGCGTGGTGACGACGCCGCCCTACTATCCGGCCTGGCGGGTGCGGGCGGACTACCGCTGGTGGGCGTACCGCAAGGAGCGCGGCCCGGTGACGGTGTACCGCTGTCCACTGTATGTGCCGCAGCGGCCGTCCGGTGTGTCGCGACTCCTGCACCTTGCCTCCTTCATGCTGAGCAGCCTGCCGGTGGTGATGGCGCAGGCGGGCTGGCGTCCCGAGATCGTGATGACGGTGGAGCCGGCATTTATGTGCGTGCCGGGGACGCTGCTGGCGGGGCGGATGGCGGGTGCGCCGGCGTGGCTGCACATCCAGGACTTTGAAGTGGACGCGGCATTCGACCTGGGGCTGCTGCCCCGCGAGGGCTGGCTGCACACGGTGGCGGAACAACTGGAGCAACGGCTGATGCGCGGCTTCGCACGTGTCTCGACGATCTCTCACCGGATGATGGAGCGACTGCCGGAGAAGGGCGTGGCGCAGCAGCGGATCGTGCTGTTTCCGAACTGGGTGGATACGGAGGCGATCCAGCCGCTACCGACGCCGAGCAGTTTGCGCGAAGAGCTGGGGCTGGGTCCGGAGCGCGTAGTGCTGCTGTACGCGGGCAACATGGGGATGAAGCAGGGCCTGGAGATACTGCCGGAGCTGGCACAGGCATGCCGGCGTGACCCGCGCATTCATTTCATCTTCTGCGGCGACGGCGCATTCCATCCGCAGCTGCGGGCGATGGTGGAGGGCATGCAAAACGTAACCATGCTGCCGCTGCAGCCGTTGGACCGGTTGAACGATCTGCTGAACACGGCGGACATCCATCTGCTGCCGCAGCGCGGCGACGCTGCCGACCTGGTGATGCCGTCGAAGCTGACGGGCATGCTGGCGAGCGGGCGGCCGGTGCTGGCGACGGTGGCGAAAGGCACGCAGGTGGCGACGGCGCTGGAGGGGTGCGGCACCGTGGTGGAGCCCGGGGACGCTGCGGCGCTGCTGGCGGCGGTCGAACGGCTGGCGGACGATGTGGAGTTGCGCTGCGCGATGGGACGCGCGGCGCGGGCGTACGCGGTGGAGCATATGGGCAGAGAGCGCGTGCTGGAGCGGTTTGAAGCAGAGCTGGTGGCGGCGGTGGCGGAGCATCGCGGCAGGCGCGGCTGAACGCCTGAAGCCGCGGCGCAGGTATGGCTCGAGAGGGTGCTGCCACCGCGTGGTACCGTAGGCTGGAGTGCGGGGCGCGGGTTGGCGCTCTCCACACATCCATTCAGGCGGCTGCGTGAAGAAGGCGTTGATCACTGGCATCACCGGGCAGGACGGCTCATACCTGGCGGAACTGCTGCTGGCCAAGGGATATCAGGTACACGGCATTAAGCGCCGCTCCTCGTTGTTCAACACGGGGCGGATCGACCACCTCTACCAGGACCCGCACGTGGAGCATCAGCGGCTGGTGCTGCACTACGGCGACCTGACCGATACTTCAAGCCTGATCCACGTGGTGCAGCAGGTGCAGCCGGATGAGTTGTACAACCTGGCGGCGCAGAGCCACGTGAAGGTCTCGTTCGAAGAGCCGGAGTACACGGCGAACAGCGATGCGATGGGCACGCTGCGACTTCTGGAGGCGATCCGCACGCTGAAGCTGGAGAACAAGACGCGGTTCTATCAGGCGTCGACGTCGGAGATGTTCGGGCTGGTGCAGGAGATGCCGCAGCGGGAGACGACGCCGTTCTATCCGCGGTCGCCCTATGCGGTGGCGAAGTTGTATGCGCACTGGATCACGATCAACTATCGCGAGGCGTACGGGATGTATGCATGCAACGGCATCCTGTTCAACCATGAGTCGTCGCGCCGGGGCGAGACCTTTGTGACGCGCAAGATCACCCGGGCGCTGGCGCGCATCAAGGTCGGGCTGCAGGACAAGCTGTTTCTGGGCAACCTGGACGCGCGCCGGGACTGGGGACACGCGAGCGACTATGTCGAGGCGATGTGGCGGATGCTGCAGCAGGAGACGCCGCGCGACTACGTGATTGCGACCGGGGAGCAGTACAGCGTGCGCGAGTTTGTGGAGCGTGCCGCCGAGCCGCTGGGCATGGAGATGCGCTGGGAGGGCGAGGGCGCGGGGGAGCGCGGCTTTGACCAGAACGGACGCGAGGTTGTGTGCGTCGATCCGCGCTACTTCCGCCCGACCGAGGTCGAGACGCTGCTGGGCGATGCGACGAAGGCGCGCGAGGAGCTGGGCTGGCGGCCGAAAGTGAGCTTTGCGCAACTTGTCGCAGAGATGGTGACAGAAGACCTGAAGGAAGCCGAGCGCGACGCCCTGGTACATAAGCACGGCTTCGTTGCCTTCCGCTATCACGAGTAGGGAAGCAGGGGAGGGCGAGGTTTGATGGAGAAGGCCAGCAGGATCTTTGTCGCGGGGCACCGCGGCCTGGTGGGCTCTGCGATTACGGCGTACCTGGAGCGGCAGGGCTTTACGCGGCTGCTGCGGCGCACACGGGCCGAGCTGGACCTGCAGGATGCGCAGGCGGTGCGTGCCTTCTTCGAGGCGGAGCAGCCGGAGTATGTGTTTTTGGCGGCGGCCAAGGTGGGCGGCATCCTGGCTAACGACACCTACCCGGCGGACTTTATCCGCGACAACCTGGTGCTGCAAACAAATGTGATCGAGGCCAGCCGGCAGGCCGGGGTGCGACGGCTGCTGTTTCTCGGATCGAGCTGCATCTATCCAAAGCTGTGTCCGCAGCCGATTCGCGAAGAGTATCTGCTGACCGGGCCACTGGAGCCGACCAACCGCGCGTATGCGATTGCGAAGATTGCGGGCATTGAGATGTGCTGGTCTTACAACCGTCAGTACGGCACGCAGTACCTGGCAGCGATGCCGACGAATCTGTATGGACCCCACGACAACTTCGACCTGACGACGTCGCACGTGCTGCCGGCCCTGATGCGCAAGGTCGCGGAGACCAAGGCGGCGGGGCGTGGCTGGATTGAGGTATGGGGCAGCGGGACGCCGCGGCGCGAGCTGCTGTACAGCGAAGACATGGCGGAGGCGTGTGTCTTCCTGATGCAGTTGCCGGATGCGCAGTTTGCGCGGCTGATCATCGCGGACGAAGCGCCGCTGATCAACATCGGCACGGGAGAAGACCTGAGCATCCGCGAGCTGGCCGAACTGGTGTCGCGCGAACTGGGTTTCGACGGCGAGTTGCGCTTCGACACGACGAAGCCGGATGGGACGCCGCGCAAGCTGCTGGATGTGTCACGCATCCACGGGCTAGGCTGGCGTGCGCGCACGCCGCTGGCGGTGGGCATTCGCAAGACGTACGCCGCCGCCGAGCAGCAACTGCTCAGGGCGTGACGGAGGCGCGCCGCTCGCGCCACAAGAGCGGAACCCAGATGCAGAGTGCAAGCAGGGTGAGGCCGCGGCCGGCCCAGACATCTGGCGTGGTGCTCCACTTGATCTCGATATGCGAGGAACCGGCAGGGAGCGCGATGGTGAGGAGGCCGTCGTCGCGGTGCAGGCGCACGGCGGCGACGCCGTTGCGGGTGACCTGCCAGGCGGGATAGTCCATGAGTCGAAGCACGGCGAAGCCGGGAGCGGTGGTGCGGATGGTGAGGTCGCGGTGCTCGGCGGACCACTGCCGGATGTCGACCTGCGCGGGCTGCTCCAGTGTGGGGTCAGCGTGCCAGTCGGGATTGCTCTGCCGTGTGCTGTCGGGCAGCTCTCCGTCGGGTGAGCGCAGGACGCGGGCGGCGGGAAGGTTCTGTGCGACGGCAGAGTTGTCGGCATCGCGGGGGGTGTACTCGTCGGTCCCTTCGACACCGATACCTCTCATGATTCCAGCAGGGCGGATGCCGCTGTCGAAGAGGGCGAGCTGCGCTCGGACGTTATCTTCTTCGTCGCAGACCTGGTAGTAGTCGCGGGTGCAGACGAAGAGCGAAGTGAGGGCGAGGGCGGCTACGGTGGCGATCATCCACAGGCGAGGGAGGCGCCGGGCGAGTGCTCCGGTGGTGAGCAGTGCGGCGACGGGGCTTAGAACAAGCAGCCAGCGCCAGGGGAACTGCAGATAGGCCAGATGCGGCGCGAGGTGCCAGAGCGGGGCACTGATGGGAAGCTGCAGCAGGAAGATGAGGCCGGCCAGCGCGGCGAGCCATTGCATGCTGTGCTGACGCAGCGCGGAGCCCCACAGAAAGGCGCCCAGCGCACACAGGGCGAGCAGGGTGCAGGCGACGAGCGAGGCGGTGTGGAGCACCTGATCGTGGTAGAGGTCGCCGGTGCGGGCGAAGAGGAAGCTGTCCTCCACACGCAGCCCGGGCGCGAGGGCGCGGGAGATCTGTACCCATCTCTGTTGCGAAACGGCGGGAACCAGGTAGTCGCCGGCGAGCGCGAGGCCAAGAGCCGCGGCGGCGCCCAGGCGCAACGGCGCTTGCCACCTGCCATCGCCATGAGAGGGCGGAGTCGCGAGGCGAAGCAGCGCAATGGTCAGCAGGGTGTAACAGAGCATGACGCCGGAGGGAGCATTTGTCAGCCACGTGGCAGCGACCACGGCGGCGAGTGCGGCGATGCGCGGACGCGTCTGCGTGCTGAGCAGCAGCGCGAGTGGGATGAAAGCGGCGGCCAGCAGCTCGCCGTAGGCGGCACGCTCATAGGCGACGAAGAGCAGATACGGGCTGGCGATGAGCAGGCATGAGGCCGCAGTGGCTGCGGCGGGCGAAAGCCAGGCACGCGCGAGGCGGCGCATGGCGAGGCCGGAGGCGAAGAGGCAGATGGCGGTGAAGAGGATGGGGGCCGCGGTCCACATTGCTGCAAAACCGCTGTCGGCACCTGCTGCAAAACCGCTGTCGGCACCTGCTGCAACACCGCTGTCGGCACCTGCTGCAACACCGCTGTCGGCACCTGCTGCAACACCGCTGTGGGCAAGTGCTGCAGCGCCGCTGATACACAGAGCGCGGGGCAGCGCTCCCAACAGCCCTCCGAGCAGCCAGGATGCAGGCGGATAGAAGATGAGCCGAGGCTCGCCGGCGCCGTAGTTTGCGGAGGCGATCCAGTGCGGGTTGGGCACGCCGCTGTGCCATGCCTGCGCTGTTTCCAGCCAGGAGAGCAGGTGGAAGTCGAAGTCCTGCCCGCAGGAGGGGCCGCGCAGCATGAGCGGCAGCACGGCGAGAAGCGTCGTGATCGCCAGCGCGCTCCAGGCGAGCAGCCGTTGTCGCCGAGGGCTCACGGCGCGAGCCGAAGCGTGTGCTCCGCGGCCGCATGCACGGCGGACTCGGTGAAGGGCAGCGCGAAGGTGGACCCTTGATACCAGGCCGACCACTGATCGCGGTACCAGGGGCTGAGCGGGTCGCCGGACTGGCCCATGACGATGTTCTCAGTGGAGTGGTCGACGTCGCTCCAGTCCATGGTGAAGCGCTGGGATGGGCCGAAGCTGTGGCCGACCTGCTTGACGGTGGTGGTATCGCCGGACTGCGGCAGCGGGCCGATGCCGGTCCAACGCAGGAAGGGGAGCATGGCGTAGAGCGGATGCGCGAGCGCGACGGTGTGCTTGTCTCCGTACTGCATGCGCGTGAGGTCGGCGGGAGCCTGGCGATCGGCGAGACCGGCGGTGACGGCGGCGGCCAGCAGCTCGTCCCAACTGGCGAATGCGGGCGGCAGCCACGCGGGGGGCGTGGTGGTGACTATCTGCTCCTGCACGTAGGCGCTCTCCGGCCACTCGTAGATGTGCCAATCGTTGCCAAGGCGAGGCTGGAGCAGCAGCGGCCAGAGCGCGTCACGCGCCGCGGCGAGGACGGCAGGCGCGGCCTGGCTGGTATGCATGACGCCATCCCAGGAGCGGAGAATGTCTGCGGCCTGGCGCTGCTGGGCAGTGGTCTTGCGGGCGTGGTCGATGGCGTAGGCGAAGCGCTGGGCCAGCTCGTGGTTGACCTCGGAGTCGATGTCGGTCTGCAGGGTGAGCATGTCGGCCCGGGTGAGCTTGTCATGCGCGGCGAGCCACTTCCAGATGCGCTCATTGCGATAGGGGGAGGCCCATTCTAGGGTGAGCGGCGGAGTGTAGCCGTCCGGAGTGACGCGCGAGTTTGCGGTGGCGAGGATGCCGCTGGGCGGATCGAAGACGCTGGGCAGAAGGGCGAAGGGGATCATGCCCTGCCACTCATGCGCTTCGTCGCGAATGGGTGTGGGGGCGAGTCCGCCGGGACGCTGGGGCAGATGCCCTACCGCCTGATAGCCGATGTGCCCCTGGTCGTCGGCATAGATGACGTTGAGGGTGGGGGCCCACCACTGACTGACGGCTGCCTGGAACTGCTGCCAGTTGGCGGCGGTGTTGAGCGGGTAGAGCGGCATGCCGGTGGCGAGCTGCGCATCGTAGACGCCCCAGCGCAGGGTGATGGTGCGCGACTCATGCGGCAGCAGTGGAGTGAGCACCGGACCATGATCGGTGCGCAGCACATCAAAGCTGACGTCCTTGCCCAAGCGCACGTGAATGGTCTCGTGATCGCGCTCCATGGGGTGCCAGGCGTTCTGGTACCAGTAGTCGCCCTGAGGGTTGGTGCGCTCGACGTAGAGGTCCTGGGTGTCGGCGTACATGGCGGTATAGCCCCAGGCGATGTGCTCGTTATGGCCGGCGACGATCATGGGCATGCCGGGCAGGGCCAGGCCGGCGGCGTGATAGCCGGGGGCGCGCAGGTCCATCTCATACCAGATGCCGGGCACCTGATGGTTGAGGTGCATGTCGTTGGAGAGCAGGGGGCGGCCGCCGGCAGTGCGGGCGCCGCTGACGGCCCACTCGTTGGAGCCGGCGATGCATTGGCCGCAGGGCAGGCCGAGGTTAAGCGGCGCACTGCGCAGGGTGGCGCGCAGCGCGAGCAGATCCTCTGCAGCAGCGGCAGCGGCCTGCGGGCCCTCTTCCTCGTTTGCGGGCGGCGTGGTGATGGGCGCGGGGGGCTGCGTGAGGTCGGGCGTGCTGGCGCCGGGCGGATGGTCGCGCCAGGAGCCGGTGGGGTAGAGATCGGCAGCGAGGGTGGGGCCGAGGTGCGCGGTGATGCGCTCCCGCGAGAGCTTGGTGGGCCACTGCTCGTCCAGCATCTGTACCATGCTGAGCACGATCAGCATGGAGTCGACGGGCTGCCAGGGGCGCGGACGGTAGCGGAGCAGGCGAAACTCGGCGGGCAGCGCGTCTGTCTCCGCGATGTAGGCATTGACGCCGCGGGCGTAGTCCTCGAAGAGACGGCGGTCCTGCGGGTTGAGGCTGGCGGTGAGCCGCTCCGCGGTGGGGCGGAACTCCAGCACGCGCTGGGCGCGATCGTGGGCGACGAGGTCACTGCCGAGGATCTCTGCCAGCTCACCGGAGGCGGCGCGGCGCAGCACGTCCATCTGCCACAGGCGATCCTGCGCGGCGACGTACCCTTGTCCGGCGATCAGGTCGTCCATGGATTCGGCGGAGAGGTGGGGGACGCCCTGGTGATCACGCTCGACGGCGACGGGTGCGATGATGGCGCGCGAGTGGAGCTCGCCATCGATCTGCGGAAGCTGCGCCTGCATCGCATGCCGGAGCCAGAGCAGCGATGCGCCCACGGCGACGGCTGCACCCACGACGAGGATGAGCACGGCGTACAGCAGCAGCGTGAATCGGCTACGTGCGCGCGTCAATCGATCCTCTTTCACGCTGTGGGCATTCCGTGATTCGCATGGCACCACCTTACCGCAGAGGATTTTCTGTGGTCGAGAGTGTTCCGCGATTCTGTCGCTCTGCCGGCTTCGCAGAGGCAGGGTAGCACCGTGGCAACCGCGGCTGCGGCTTGACAGCCGAGGGCGTCCCGGCAATCCTAGTCATTCCGCCTGACGCCCCCGGCCCTGTAAGGAGCAGCTGTTGAACGTCCGTGTCTTTTATCACGACAAGTGTTTCGACGGGGCATGTTCCGCCTCTCTGTTTACCCGCTTCCACCGAGAATGCATTGCACCCGGCGCGAGCTATGAGTACTGCGGGCTGGTGCACCGGGCTGGTGCGTTGTTCAACGAGGCCGAGTTTACCGGGGACGAGAATGCGATTGTCGACTTCAAGTATTCGGCCTCGCCGGACATCACGTGGTGGTTCGACCACCATCTGAGCGCCTTTCTGACTCCGGAAGATCATGCGCAGTACCTGCAGGGGCTGGCGGATGGACGGTTTCGCAAGCGGCGCTTCTACGATGCCTCGTACACCTCCTGCGCAGGATTCCTTGCGCACATTGCCGCGACCGAGTTCGGCTTCAACGCTGCGCCGGTGGCGGAGCTGGTGAAGTGGGCGGATATCGTGGACGGCGCGCTGTACAAGGACGCGCAGTCCGCGGTGGAGATGGCAGAGCCGGCGATGAAGCTGACGCTGATCATCGAATCGACAGCGGACCCGCCGCTGATTCCGCGGATGATTCCGCTGCTGACCGAGGAGTCGCTGTCTGCAGTGCTGGCGGAGCCGTTTGTGGCGCCGCTGCTGCCGCCGCTGATGGAGCGGCACGAGCATTCCGTAGCGCTGATCCGGGAGCGCTCCGAGTGTGTGGACGGGACGATCTACTTCGACATCACCGACCATCCGCTGGAGGGGCACAACAAATTCATCCCGTACTACCTGCACCCGCAGGCGACGTACAGCATTGGGCTGAGCAAGTCGAGCTTTCGCACCAAGATCGCGGTGGGATCCAACC
>CAXUMX010000011.1:0-21757 GCA_964252395.1 uncultured Acidobacteriaceae bacterium
GACGTCCCCGGCCAGGCAGTGAGAGTGGACGCGCACCAGCGTCGGCTCATCGCCAACCCCGACCGGCCCGCGCACCAGTGCCAGGTGGCTCTCGCCTCCGGCCACCTCGCTCTCATAGGCGATCATGGTGAAATCACCGAAACGTGTGGAGATAGCCGACTCCGCCACGCGGTGGATGTAGCGCTCGTGGCGGAGCCGGTAGCGGATCATCTCCGCCACGGTAAGCATCTTCATGCCATGCTCGGCGCAGAATCGCTGCAGGTCGGGCACCCGGGCCATGGTCCCGTCGTCGTTCATGATCTCGCAGATGACGCCGGCGGGTATCAGCCCTGCCATACGCGCGAGGTCTACCGAGGCTTCGGTCTGGCCGGCACGCACCAGCACGCCGCCTTTGCGCGCGCGCAGGGGAAAGACATGTCCAGGGCGGGCCAGGTCCGCCGCCGTGCTGGCCGGATCGATGGCAACGCGAATGGTATGGGCTCGGTCATGCGCGGAGATGCCGGTGGTCACGCCTTCCCGGGCCTCGATCGTCTCTGTGAAGGCGGTGCCGAAGCGCGAGGTGTTCTCCTGCGACATGGGCGGCAGCCGCAGGTAGTCGGCGCGCTCTTCCGTTAACGTGAGGCAGATAAGACCCCGTCCGAAGCGCGCCATGAAGTTGATCGCTTCTGGGGTCACGAACTCAGCGGCGAGCGTCAGATCGCCTTCATTCTCGCGATCTTCGTCATCGACCACGACCAGCATGCGGCCGGCCTGCATCTCGGCGATAGCGCCAGGTACGTCCGTGAAGGGAAGCTGAGCCATCATGTGTCCTCGTTCCGTCTGTCGTTCAGAACCCGTGCCGTTGATGGCCGGAACCAGACGGCTGAACTCAAGGATGCGCCGGTTTGATGCACGGTGCAAACCTGCCTCCTCAAACCGCTGGCATGAGGGCGGAAAATCTCTTCATTGGTTGTCTGGACCGGGTTGTTCGGCAACTGCCTGTCCAAGATATCCCCGCCAACCACTTCTCCCTGATTTAGCTTCTCCTGCTGCTCGCGCCCTGTTTGAAATATCGGGTCAGGCATACGGTCTCTCGTGAGTGTCATGGAGTGCAGCGCTCACCATTTGCCGTAAGCAGTGTTACAGGTTCCTTGCAGTACTTGCTCGATCACATCTGCTGCGACCCGCAAGCCTGGTTCTCTGGCCAGGGCCTCTCGCATATAGAGAGCGTTCTGACGATATGAGGGATCATGCAAGAGGGTGCGGACCGACCGGAGTAGCCCGTCCGCTGTCAAAGTAGCGAGCGACAGAACTTCACCCAGATGGTGGTAGGTGATTCTGTTAGCAACGCCTGGCTGATCGAAACCCACCGGGATTGCAATCATGGGCACGCCCAGCGACAGCGACTCCAGCACAGTATTCAGACCGGCATGGGTGATGCAGAGCACCGCTCGCTCGAGCAGTTCGATCTGCGGCGCTTCCGCAACCATGATGGCGTTTGCGGGAACCGATTCGAAGCTGCTGAGGCTCAAATTGCGTCCCACTGACAAAACAAATTGGAAGTCGGGGAGTTGGCCTGCCACGGCGAGGATAGCGCGAAAAACATGCTCCGCACCGTTCAGCAGTGTGCCCAGGGATGCATAGACCAGTGGTCTGCCGGAGAGTTTTTCCCAGTCGAAGGGTATGACTCTCCGGCCACTGTTTCCATGCAGCGAGCCCGCATAGCGGAAGGTGGCCGGCATCGGCGTTCCCGGAAAATCGAACACCTTCGGTGTCTGCGTGATGGTGGCCAGCGGAGAGAGCATGTCAAACGGCTTTTCCCATTTGCCGTTGACGCCGTGCTCCTCAGCCCAGCTTCGCGCAACCTTGAGAACGGGGGCAAAGGCGGCAGCGATCCTGGACGCGGCCTCCGTATTTTTGGCGATACCCGCGGGCGTGGGGTCGTACGGCAAGTCTACGATGCACGGAGGAGCCATACCTGAAAGGTCGAAGTGGAGCACATTCCAGATGTGCACATACGGCAATCCAAGATAGATTGCCACCAGCTCCACGTAGAAATGGATGGTGTCGATTACCAGAGCATCGACCTTGACGGTAGCAAGTCTTCGGGGAAGGTGCTCCAACATCGCCGCACAACGGCGTGGGTGCAGGTCGTGAAAGGAGTACCGAATGACCTCCGCGCCTTGGAGAGTCGCCACATAAGCGTAGGTAGCAGCAGTGTCGCCGAGGGGGTATTCCTCCTCCGCGAACGAGACAAACTGAAATCCTGCGCCGCGCGCTGCTGGTTCTATGTCGAGGATGCCGAAGAAGATGATCTCGTGTCCTCGGGAGCGCAACTCCTTCGCGAGCGCGAGCATGGGATTGAGGTGACCAGTAGTGGGCATGCTGATGAATCCAAGTCTCACGATTGGGGCCCTTTCCTTACATAAAGCAGCGTATCAAGAGTGTGTTCAGCTTTTGAGTGCCTGCAACTCCGCGTACTGGAGCGGCCGCTCGCCACGAAGTAGAGGAGGGCGAGCGAAGCCTTGTTTTTGACGTTGTGCGTCTTGATGATTGCTAGTCCGAAGTCGGCAGCGGCCGTTTGCCATTCAGGCCGCGCTGTACAACATTGCAACCCAGGTGCGCTACATCGGTGAACAGGACCTGCTGCAACAAGGATGCTGCCTGGCAGGCTGACGGTGCAAGCTGGCGCCGGAATCTGCCGCTGCCCAGTGATACACTTCGCCGGTGAAGGATCTGATCGCGGGCTTCCGCAATCGAACGCAAAGGCTGTGGAACTACCGCCGCATGACCCGGGCCGTAACAGGCAAGCGAGGGTTGGAGATCGGCGGCCCCAGCGCAGTATTTTCGCCCGCCGTGCCCAGCGGGTTCATCCCGCCGATCTATGGCCTTGCCAGCCAAGTGGACAATTGCAACTTCGCCACGGACACCACCTGGTCGCATGGGGCAGCGGGCCGCACCTTTCAGTACCTCCCTGATGTCCAGCCCGGCCTCCAGTACATACACGACGCGACGGCGCTGACGTCCATTGAAGACGCCACCTACGACTTTCTGCTGGCCTCGCACATTCTTGAACATGTGGCGAATCCTCTGCTGGCCTTGCAAGAGTTCCACCGTGTATTGAGACCGGGAGGCGCGATTCTGGTCTTGCTTCCGAACCCGGTGCATAGCTTCGATCATCGGCGCCCGGTTACGAGCTTTGCACACCTGCAAGCGGACTTCGCTGCCAGCACCGGTGAGAACGACCAGACTCATCTTGAAGAGATACTTGCGCTGCACGACCTGGAGCGGGACCCTCCCGCGGGATCGGCAGAGATGTTTCGCGAGCGCTGCCTGAAGAATGCGGAGAACCGCTGCATGCACCAGCACGTCTTCAGTCTGGAGTTAATTGGCCAAGCCATGCGCGCCGCGGGATTCCGGAATCTCTACCAGACCGACCGCTGGGGCCATCACCTGCTCACCTTCGCCAACCGTTCTTAGCAGCTGTCAGCGGACAGGCTTCGATCAAGCCGGCTCGGGCAGCGGCAGTTTGCCTTCCCAGCCGCGTTTGAGCAGCTGTTGAAGGAGGTCCGCTGCATCGGTGAACAGGATGGCATCGATGCCCAGTTGGCTCGCAGCCGCGATATTCCTGGGGATGTCGTCGATGAACATAGCCTCCTGCGCTGCCACGCCCAGCTTCTCTAGCGTATGTTGGTAGATCGCTGGGTCGGGCTTGGCGATGCGCAGTTCGCAGGACCATGTTAAGTGGCTGAAGCGATTGAGCCACTCGAAATTGCGGCGCATGTAGGCCAGGTTGACCTCGCCCATGTTGGACAGGATCGCAGTCTTCAGGCCCGCGGCCTGCAGCGCGAGCGCCCACTCCAGCATGGGCTCGTTCAGGTTGCCCCACATCAGGCTGTCATGATGATGCAGCGCTGCCAGCGTCTCCGGCGTCAGCGGGAAGCCGGCGCCCTCTGCAACCATCTGCCAGTACGTCTGGCCGTTTAAGTCGCCTGCATCGTAGGCATGGCGGTGCGCCCAGTAGTGCTGCTCGAAGACCTCGTCGGAGACGCCGGCAGTCTCCACCAGTGCGGTGTGGGCGTCGGCATCCGGCAGCGCGCTGAGCACCTTGCCGAAGTCGAAGATGACAGCGCGGGGCAGTGTGGGAGTCGCAGTGGTGGTCACCTCTCTATTATGAAGCGAGCCTGCTGGGAAAAAAGAGCGTGGAGAGGAGAACGGAGCCGCCGATGCGCTTTGCCGCGAGAACGGAATGGAGCGAGGAAGAGACAGCCTGGTCGCGCGCTCTGGCCGGGCGGCGCAAGCGCAATCTGCCTCTCTGGGACCTGACCGCCGCGAATCCGACGCAGTGCGCCTTCGAGTACAGCGCGGATCTGCTGACTCCGCTGGCACAGCCTGAAGCACTCCGGTATGAGCCGGACCCGCGAGGCATGCTACACGCCCGCGCGGCGGTATGCGGCTACTACGCAGACCACGGCGCCCTCATCACTCCCGAGCAGATCTTCCTCACCACCAGTACGAGCGAAGGCTACAGCTGG
The DNA here is from genome assembly GCA_964252395.1 of uncultured Acidobacteriaceae bacterium. Taxonomy (GTDB): domain Bacteria; phylum Acidobacteriota; class Terriglobia; order Terriglobales; family Acidobacteriaceae; genus KBS-83. The sequence goes on from CAXUMX010000011.1 coordinate 4,515, forward strand.
CTATTCCGCCTGCTCTGCGACCCGGGCGATGAGGTGCTGATCGCGCAACCCAGCTACCCTCTCTTCGATCTGCTGGCTACCATCGACGATGTGCGGCTGGTGCCGTACGCGCTGCTCTACGATCCGGCAGGCGGGCGTGGCTGGAGTCTGGATCTGCATACGGTTGCCGCCCGGATCACGTCGCGCACCCGCGCCCTTGTATTGGTGCACCCCAATAATCCAACCGGGCACTACACCAGCGCGACGGAGCGGGCGGCCCTTCTCGATCTGTGCAATGCGCACGGGATCGCGCTGATCGTCGACGAAGTTTTCCTCGACTACCCGCTTGCCGATCGCGTCCCGGCGAGCTTTGCCGGAGGCCTGCACCCCGCGCTCACTTTCGTGCTGAGCGGATTGAGCAAGATTGCGGCGCTGCCGCAGATGAAGGCGTCGTGGATTGCGTGTCTCGGTCCAGAGGCGGAGCGGGCCGAGGCTATGCGTCGGTTGGAGATTGTGGCAGATACTTTTCTGTCGCCTAACGCACCCATCCAGCACGCCATGCCACAGTGGCTGGCTGAGCGCCACGACATTCAGCGGCAACTCCGCGCCCGCGTGCTGCGAAACCTGCGCACTCTTGACGAGGCACTTGCAACGCAACACACCGTCGGCCGGCTGGACTGCGAAGGAGGCTGGTACGCCACACTGCGCACCTCCCCCTTCGTACGCGATGAGCTGCTGGCCGTGCGCCTGCTGCGGGAGTACGGAATTGCAGTACACCCCGGCAGCTTCTTCGGCTTCGCGGAGACGAATCGACTGGTAGTCAGCCTGTTGCCGAAGGCAGCTGAGTTCGCAGAGGCAGTCGCCGTTCTGGTAAGAGCCGCAGGCGAGCCGCAGTAGCAGGGCAGCACCGAGCGGCGACAGGAGTCACGTCAGCCGCGGCGATAGCCAGGCTGGAGAAAAGGGTTCGACTGCTTCTCTTCGCCCATAACAGTCTCCTCGCCATGACCGGGCACCACGACGGTATTGTCCGGTAGCGGTAACAGGCGGGTGTGCAATGAACGCAGAATCTGTTGCGTGTCCCCGAAGGGCAGGTCTGTGCGGCCGACGGTACCCGCAAATAAGGTGTCCCCGGCGAGCAACAATTCCTGCTTCGGGAAATGAAGGCAGATGCTGCCGGGTGTGTGGCCCGGGGTGTGGATCACCTCAGCCGAGAGGCCATCGATGCCGATAGCCAGTCCGTCTTCAGCGCTCTGGTCGAGGGCAGTCTGCTCGGGCGTCGGCACGCCAAGCCAGCCTGCCTGCACCTCCATCATCGCCTGCACAGGCAGGTCGGCCTGGTGGAAGAGTACGGGCGCTCCGGTGATGCGCTTCAGCTGCGCAGCCCCGCCGATGTGGTCGATGTGGGCGTGAGTGACCACAATCTGCTTCAGCGTCAGATGGCGACTGGCCAGCCGGCCGAGAATGCCGGTGAGGTCGTCTCCGGGGTCGATGACCATTGCCTCACGCGTCTCAAGGTTGGCGAGCAGGGTGCAATTGCAGCGGAGCGGACCGACGGGGAAGGTTTCGCGGAGGAGCGGAGCCTGCATACCTGTATCGTAGCGTGCGCGGCGACGATACTGTCGTCTGGTAACTGTTCGCATTACCAGCGCATTACTAAATGAAAGCGGCCCTCTGGAACTGCGCGGGTTATAAAAGCACAACGCGTGGGCCGCCTTCGTCATCGGTGAAGGAAGGCGCGCACCTCGGGAGCACTACGGGTTTGCTGGGTACAGCCTTCAGTCAAGGCGGGCCCGCCCCATGCGGATGTCGTACTTTCCTGCGTCGCTAGGATGCCGGGTTTTGCTTTTGCTGCTGTGAGAGGACTGCACGATGCCGCTGGGACATCCCGGAACACCGAGGTCGACGGGCGCGCCCCGCCCGGACCAGCCGGCAGACCCTCCCGTGCGGAGTACGCTTGAGACCCTGTTTCTGGAGAGCACCGTGCTCTGGGCCAGCGCCACCGCGCTGCTCGGGGAGGAAGGTCGTCTCTCCTACGCAGACCTGATGGTGCGCGCGCAGAACGTGGCCGCAGTGCTGCGCTCGCGAGGCATGCGGCAGGGCGATCTGGTGGGCGTAGTGGGGCGGCGCACCTTCGGCTCCATCGCTGCCATCGTTGGCATTCTTCTGGCGGGCGGCGTCTATGTGCCATTCGATGTGCACGCGCTCGCTCCTGACCGGCTTTCCAGGCAGCTTGACCAGAGCGAGATACAGCTCCTGCTGGTGGACCGCACCGATGCTGCCGCGGCCTCGCTGCCCTGGGCGCGACGGGTATCGTTGCTCGATGTGTCGAAGGTAGAGCGCGAGTTCATGCCGCTCTTCCAGCAGGTGCGGCTTCCGGCCAGAGTGCCGGAGGATCCAGCCGCGGTGCTCTTCAACAAGGACGGGCGCGGCGTACTGATAATGCATCACGGGATCGTGCGCTTGGTTACTACAGGCGCGCTGCTTGAGTTTTCGCCCAGCGATACCGTGCTGCTGCATGCCGGGGCGCAGGAGCATGTCTTCCAGCTGGAGCTGTGGGGAGCGCTGCTGGCCGGAGGTACCGTGGCACTGGCACCGCACAGCCTCGATACTCCACAGGACAGCGCACCGGCCTTCGAGTACGCACGTGTGATGCGCAGGTATCGCGTCTCCATGCTGTGCGCGCAACCCAACCTACTGGCGGATCTTGCAGACGAGCCGCTGGCGCCGCTGGCCCAGGTGCAGCAGGCAGTCTTCGAATCAGCAGGGCAGAGTGCCGGGTGGATGGAGCCGGCGCTGCTTGACCGGGTGCGCGGCCGTGAGCCGGCCATGCGGCTGACGGGCGGCCTGGGTGCGCCGGAGACGACCAGCTTCGCGGTAACCGTCAAAGTCAATCTGCGTGACAGTGGACGTCCGACACCTGTGGCGGGCAGCGACGCCCTGGTGCTGACCTCTGATCTGTCGGAGGCAGAGCCGGGAGCGCTGGGAGCACTCGCCATCACCGGCGATTCGCTCGCTATCGGATACCTCGGACAGCCGGAATCGACGCTCGCTGCATTTCCTGAGGCGCGTCGGAGCGGCGGGCAGCGAGCACGCTGCTTCCGTCTGCCCGTGCAGGCGACCAAGCTGGCAGACGGCCGCCTGCTGACCGGAGAGGCCGCGGTGGCTGCGGCGCAGGAGAGTGAACGGGCGCGCCACTCTCGCGCGCGGGAGATCGAAGCTCTGCTGCTGGCCCACCCTCTGGTGCGCGAGTGCGTGGCGCTCTCCTCACCCGAAGGCGACCGCGTGCGATGTGTCTTCGCAACCCTGCGCGCCGGCGAAGATCCCCGCGCTGAGCGGACCCTGCGCGAACATCTGGAGTCCCGGGTGGCCCCTGAGGCTCAGCCCGGGGCACTGGTGCTGCTGCCGCGTATGCCTGTCGACGCGGCTGGCAAGCCGGACCGTGCGCGGCTGAGCGAGCAATGTGAGGCACTGCTGCGGCGTTACACCTCACCACCGTCGAGCAGTACCCCTGCAACTCCGCCGGCCCGCTATGCGGAGGTGGTGCGCAGCATCTGGCAGCGCCTGCTGCACCGCATGCAGGTGGATCTGGATGAGGACTTCTTCTCGAGCGGTGGCACCTCGATCCAGCGCATCCGGCTACAGGCGGAGCTGAACCAGCGCTTCCCTGGAGCCTTCACCAGTGCCGAGCTGCGGCAGCTGAACACCATCCGCAAGATCCTCGATCACTTGTCCACGGAGACGGCGCGCCAGCGCATGCAGGCGCTCGAACGCCGCGGCGCCTGAGCCCTCCCGCCTTAGTGCGTGAGAGTGGCCGTCTTCAGGAAGTCATAGTCGCCGGAGGGTGAGGGCTCGATGTGCCCAAGCCTGTGCGCATGTACCACGATGTTGTCCTGATACCAGAGGAAGATGGTCGGAACATCGTCGGCCAGGATGCGCTGCACCTTGACGTAGTCGGTCCGCTCCTCGGCGCGGCTGGTCGCTGTGCGTGCGTCGGCCAGCGCAGTTTCGAGTGCGGCGTTGTAGTAGTGGCCACGGTTGGCGCCGTGGGGTGGCAGGGTCTCGGTCGTGTATCCGTAGCGGAAGATGTCCGGACTCTCATTGCCGCCGATCCAGCGCAGGGCGTACATGGAGAAGGCGCCTTTGGTGATATCCGAGTAGAAGGTAGCGAACTCGTAACTGCGCACGTCGAGAGCGATGCCCACCGCGCGTAACTGCTGCTGCAGGACCAGCGCCATCAGTCGGGTGGGATTGCTGGTGTTTGAGATCTTCATCTGCAGCGGGAAGCGAATCCCATTTTTGCCGCGGGGATAGCCGGCTTCGTCGAGCAGGCGGTTGGCTTGGGCGGGGTCGTAGGTATAGCTCTTCGCATCGTCCGCACGCGCCCAGTGGCCAGGTGGCAGCAGATTATCGGCCAGCCGGGCCTGGTCCCGCCACAAAGTGTGCAGCATGAGTGGCCGATTGACAGCCATGGCTACGGCGCGCCGCACGCGCACATCCTTCAGATACGGATCGCGCAGATTCAGGCTGATGTAGTTCAAGACGGTTCCGGGAGAGCTCTCGATCGTAAGCTGCGCGTTGTGCCGCAAGGCTTGGATCGTGTCCGGTTCCAATGCATTGATGGCCACGTCAGCCGAGCCCTTCTGCAGTTCGAGCGCGCGCGTGATGTCGTCCGGCACTACGTGAAAGTCGATGCGCTGAATGGCTGGAAGCGGTTGCCATGACGCATCGTTGCGCACGAGAACTACATCTTTGTCCTGCTGCTGTGAGACGAACTTGTACGCGCCAGTGCCGATGGGATGACGCCAGAAGTCCTTTCCGCTGCCCGCCGGCACGATGCCCAGCGCGCCATCGGAGAGGTTCCACAGCAGAAACGGGTCGGGCTTGTTCAGTCGCACGACGCAGGTGGCGGGATCCGGCGCGGTCACGCTGGCGACCCGGGCAAAGGCGCCGGACTTAGGCGTGATGAGGGCGCCGTTGTGCATGGTATCGATCGACCACTTCACATCTGCCGAGGTCAGCAGCCGGCCATCATGGAAGCGCACACCCGGGCGGATGTGGAAGGTGTAGGTCAGCGGGTCGGGATGATCCCAGCTGGAGGCCAGCCAGGGCTGCACATCGAAGTTCGCATCCTTCTTCACCAGCGAATCGAAGATGAGCATGTCGATATGCTCGGACTGCGCATCGGCGCCGACGCGTGTATCCAGATTCACAGGGCTGCTCTCAATCAGCATCACCACCGTGTCGGCTGGAGGACGGCGGCTGCAACCGGGCAGCCAAGCAACGGTCAGAAGGCCGAGAAGCACGCAACAGTACCGGATTCCTTTACACATAGCAGATCTGGCCCAGAATGGCGGGGCGGCTGGCGCCGGTGGCCGAAGGCACGTTGCCGGGCAGCCGATGCCAGCTCTGCCAGGCCAGCAGCGCGAAGGCGACGGCCTCCTTCGCCTGCGCAGGGATGCCAAGAGAATCCGTTGTCTGGACGGCACAGCCGAATTCGGCGAGATCCGCTGCCAGCATGCGCATCAGGGTGGGGTTCTTTGCGCCGCCGCCGGCCACGATGTAGTCCACCCCTACATCTCCAATCCTTGGCTGCACGAATCGCCGATATGCCTCGGCGATGCTCCGGGACGTGAGTGCAGTGGCGGTCGCCAGGGTGTCCTGCGGGCTGAGGCGCAGGCGCTGCGCTTGCTCGATCAGGCGCGTGACAAACGCGGCTCCATACTGCTCGCGTCCGGCACTCTTGGGCGGCTGGCGCTTGTAGTACGGATCGCGCAGCAGCAGTGCCAGCAGGGCGGGATGCGGGGTGCCACGCGCCGCCAGTCGGCCGCCTCGGTCATACGGCTGGCGGAACAGCCGCTCTGCGAGCGCGTCGATGACCATGTTGGCCGGGCCGGTGTCGAAGGCGATCACCTGGCCGAGGTCGCCGCCTGCCGGAACCACAGTCAGGTTCGCAATGCCGCCCAGGTTCTGCAGTATGCGGGCGCGGCGCGGGTGCACGAATAGTGTCGCATCCAGCAGCGGTACCAGCGGGGCGCCCTGGCCGCCGGCAGCCATATCTGCCGGACGAAAGTTCGAGACCACCGGTGCGTGCACCGCGGCGGCGATCAGCGCGGGCTCGCCCAGTTGCCAGGTGCAGGCAACGGCGCGCCCTGCGTAGGGCGCCGCAACTGCCTGGTGGTAAATTGTCTGCCCGTGGCAGCCGACCAGGTCCAGGATACGGCCCTCCGCGGCCATCAAAACAGCATCCGCATAGGCCATACCCAGCCGCCAGTTGAGGTGCGCCAGTTCGGCTGACGATGTCTGCTTCGCGTCCATCGCCGCCAGCACCGCTCGGCGCAATGCCGCTGGGTAGGCAGACGCGCGGTGGGATACCAGCTGGATTTTCGCACCGTCTCGTCCGGCGGTGATGTGGCAGAGCGCTACGTCTATTCCGTCTGCGGAGGTGCCGCTCATCACGCCAGCCACCAGCATCGTTCGCTGCTTTGCTGTTGGACTCACGCGGCATCCTGTGGAGTGCGGGCTGCCACCTGCTCGGAGAAGCGAACCACCTGCTCACGCATTTTGGCAACCGCGTCCGCTCCGGTGTGTCCGGCGGGGGCGAACTGGCGCAGCAGGCGTTGCCGCTGGGCGCGCACCGTAGCGGCGCTCTGCTCCACCTTTGCGCGGAAGCTGCGAGAGCTCTCCGCCTCGCGCAGAATCGCCTCATACGCGGTCAATACGAGGGCGGGATCTTTGCAGATCTCGATCAGGTGCGTTCCCGCGGCAATGGCAGCGACTGCAGCGTCTTCCATCGACGCATGGTTCAGAATGCCACCCATCTCCATATCGTCGGAGAGGACAAGCCCGCCGTAGCCGATCTTCGTACGCAGCGTGCGCTCGATCCAGAACGGCGAGATCGATGCGGGCAGCGCACTGGTGTCGGGTTTTCCAAAGGCCTGCGGGTAGGTGGCATGCGAGACCATAACGAATGGCAGCGCGCGATGCAGCTTGCGGAAGGGCAGCATGTCCTGCTCCCAGAGCTGCTTCCAGGTGCGATCGATGGCAGGCGTGGCGTGATGCGAATCGAGCGTACCGCCTCCGAGGCCCGGGAAGTGTTTGCCGCAGCCCAGCACACCAGCCTTGCTCAGCCCGGTGAGGAATGCCTCCGCGTACGTGACGACGTCCCTGGCTTCGGCGCTGGTTACCCGCGTGCGCATCACCGGGGCTGAGGCATCGGTGCACAGGTCGAGGACAGGAGCGAAGGTGGTGTTCAGGCCAACCAGCCGCAATTCTTCGCCAATCAATCGCCCGTGTTCGCGATAGAGCTGTCGCGCGCCCGTACCCGCCACGGCGGCCGGGGCAGGCATAGGCGCGATCAGATCGCGAAGCCGATCGACCAGCCCTCCCTCGACGTCGACCGCGCGGAACAGCGGACCATCTGCCACTGCGGCTGTGACATCCTCCAGCAGGACCGCCACGGCTGCAGTGTCCTCTATATTGCGGCGAAACAGCACCACGCCCGCCGGCCTGATGAGGCGCAGCCAGGCACGCTCTGCCGCGGAAAGCACAGTGCCGCCCAGTCCGACCAGCAGCAGTTGTCCAACGTCATGGCGCAGGTTCATGTGGGGTCTATGGTACTGGCTTTTTCATCTACTGCCCCTCTCGGGCGGGGGTGGTGGCGTGGATCTCACTCTTCAGCTCTTCCAGCAGATTGAGGGCCTGTAACGGCGTCAGGCTGTTGGTATCGAGCGCGGTGAGCCGGTCGACGATGCGCTGCGACAAAGGAGTGAAGATGGTCATCTGCAGCGCGGCAGCCGGCTCGGATTCCTGGGCGACGTTACGCTTCTCTGATCGCTCATGCTGCGCCAGCACACGGCGCGCACGCTCAATCACCGAAGCAGGCAGTCCGGCCAGCCGTGCAACCTCGATGCCGTAGCTTTTGCTTGCTGCTCCCGGTTCAATGGTGTGCAGGAAAGCGATGCCCGCAGGCGACTCCTTGACCGCCACCCGCAGGTTGCTGAGCCGGGGCAGCTGCTCGGCCAGCAGCGTCAGCTCGTGGTAGTGGGTGGCGAAGAGAGTGCGGGCGCCGATGCGCGCGTGGATGAACTCCAATGTCGCCCAGGCCAGCGACAGCCCGTCGAAGGTGGCGGTGCCGCGCCCCATCTCGTCGAGAAGGATCAACGAGCGCGCAGTGGCCGTGTTGAGGATGGTGGCGGTTTCCGTCATCTCCACCATGAAGGTAGAGCGGCCGCGCGCGACGTTGTCGCTGGCCCCGATCCGCGTGTAGACGCGATCCACCAGTCCGAAGCGCATCCGGGCAGCAGGGACGAAGCAGCCCATCTGCGCCATGATGACCAGGGTGGCAGCCTGCCGCAGGTAGGTCGACTTGCCTCCCATATTGGGTCCGGTGAGAAGCAGCACAGCGGGTCCTTCGGTCGAGAGGTAGAGGTCGTTGGGGACGAAGCGGCCCTCCGCATTCTCTTCCATGCGGCACTCGACCACCGGGTGACGCGCAGCTGCGGCCTCCAGGACGCACTCCTCTGTCAGTACCGGCCGCGTGTACTGGCGCGTCGCGGCTACGTGAGCGAAGTTCGCCAACAGGTCCAGCTCGGCCACTACGGCGGCAGTGCGGCGCACCCGGGCAGCCGCTGCCAGGATGGCTGTACGCAGTTCCTGAAAGAGACGCCGCTCGATCTCGATGGCACGCTCATGCGCCGTCAGCACGCGAGTTTCGTACTCCTTTAGCTCCGGTGTGGTGAAGCGCTCCGCGTTCACCAGCGTCTGCTTGCGCTCATAGTCCGCAGGCACGGCCTTCAGGTTCGACTTCGTGATCTCGATGTAGTAGCCGAAGACATTGTTAAACCGCACCTTCAGCGAAGCGATGCCGGTGCGTTGACGTTCCCGTTCTTCGATCGCGGCGATGGACTGCCGCCCGCTCTGGCTCAGACCGCGCAGCTCATCCAGCTCTGCATGCACTCCGGGTGCGATGACACCGCCGTCGGCCAGCGTCAGCGGCGGCTCCTCAACCAGCATGCGGGCGATGGCAGTCTGGATATCGTCGAGCGGATCACTGTGACGCAGCCGGTCATGCGCGGTGCGCCAGCGCTCCGCCTGCAGCTGCGCGACGGCCTCTGCAATCAACGGCAGCCGGCCCAGTGATGCACCCAGTGCCAGCACATCGCGCGGACCGGCTGAATCCAGTGATACCCGGGCCAGCAGCCGCTCCATATCCAGCACGCCTGCCAGCGCTCTTCGGAGCTGCTCGCGGGGCTGCAGGGCACTGTGCAGTTCGGCGACTGCATCCAGCCGCGCCTCAATTGCCGCGGCATCGATCATGGGCCGCAACAGGCTGGTGCGCAGCAGCCGCTTGCCCATAGGGGTCTGGCAGCAGTCCAGGGTGTGGAAGAGCGTGGTGCGCGCAGTGGCGTCGGCGAACAGCGGATCGACCAGCTCCAGGTTACGAACCGTAACAGGGTCAAGCTCCAGGCACTCTGCGCGCTCGTAGTAACGCAGGCTATCGATGTGGGATAGGTCGCCCTGCTGCGTCGATCGCACATAGTGCAATGCGGCGCCTGCCGCGACGGCCGCGGCAGCATGACCGGCCAGCCCGAAGCCGTCGAGCGATCGTGCGTGCAGCTGCCGTTCCAGCAAGGGCAGCGCATAGTCCGCAGTAAAGATCCAGCCATCCAGCCGCGTCTTGGTCCGGATAGGGTCGAGCGCTGTGCTGAGTGTCTCCGGCGCCGTTGCAGGGAACAGGGCTGTCTCCGCAGCCACTAACAGCTCAGCGGGCTGCTGGCGTGCCAACTCATCCAGGCAGTGCGCGGCCGCGGATGCGCCATGGAACTCCGTCGCGCGGAACTCGCCTGTCGACAGATCGAGCAGGGCCAGCCCGACGCGTTCCTCCGCCGGTGCGGTCCGGGGCGCGTAGAGGGCCGCGAGGTAGTTATTCCGTTCAGACCGCTGGCCCGGATCGAGCGCGGTGCCGGGCGAGAGCACCCGGGTGACCTCCCGGCGAACGATCTTCTTGGTGAGCTTCGGATCTTCCATCTGCTCGCAGATGGCGATGCGGTAGCCCTTCTGGAGCAGCTTGGCGATGTAGCCCTCGACTGCGTGGTAGGGCACTCCACACATGGGTACGGAGCGCTCCCGGTCGCGCGCGGTTAAGGTGATCTCAAGCTCGCGTGCGGCAGTTCGGGCGTCTTCGAAGAAGAGCTCATAGAAGTCGCCCATGCGGAAGAAGAGCAGCGCGTCCGGGTGCCCGGCCTTGGCGGCCGAGTACTGGCGCATCAGCGGCGTCTGCGCTGCATCGGCTGTGGAGGGTTGGGGGGTGTCGGACACAGAAACGCCAGCATACCGTGAAGGGCATGCTGGCGGTAGAGTGGCTGGTATGTCGTGAGAGAGGCAGGCGACTTCAGCCGACTCCCTCAAAGCTGGCGCAGGGGTGCGAGCTACTGATTTTTGGTGATCGCGTCCGATCCGTGCTGTTTCACCATCTTGTTGTAAATACCCAGCAGCAGGAACGGAGCAGCCCACTGGCCGATAAACAGAGCCAGGTCATCCTTCTCCTGAATTTTGGCGATCAGCGAGCCGATGATGGAGGCGCCGGCTGCCCCGAGAAAGAAGCTCGAGGGAAGCTGGGAAGAGTAGCTCTCAAGCAGCGAGGTTACCTGGTCTTCCTCAACGTCACCTGCACGTACACGATAATCCGTCATTTGCGAGAATCTCCTTTGGGCGGCGAGTCCGAATCTTCTCTCCGCGCTCAAGTAGTGGAGATGCGCAGGTAGCATGCCCGGTCACCTCCGGCAGACGATTCTTTCCCGTGCTGTCAAAGCCGCCGCCGCAGTGCCGGTGCAGATACTCGCTTGTTCGCCGGATATTACTCCCCGAGCATCAGACGCTTGACGGTGGAAGCTCGGCCGGTCGCCGGGTCACAGTCGATGACCAGCGCGCACATCCGGGCGTCTCCGCGCGCCGGTTCGAACTTACCGGGCATACCGCTTAAAAATCGTTGTAGGACTAGATCCTTTTCGACACCGATCACGCTGTCGTAGGGTCCGCTCATACCCACGTCGGTCTGATAGGCGGTGCCGTTTGGTAACACGCGTTCGTCTGCGGTTGGCACGTGAGTATGCGTTCCCAGCACTGCAGTAACCCGTCCGTCCAGATACCAACCCATCGCGACCTTCTCTGAGGTGGCCTCGGCATGAAAGTCGACCAGGATCACCTTTGCCTGGACCGCGGCGAGCAGGCGGTCGGCGGTACGGAATGGGTCGTCATTGGATTGCATGAATACGCGGCCCTGCAGATTGATGACGGCGTAGGTTCCCCCCGATGGCAGCCTTCCTTCATACACGCCGTGCCCCGGAGTGCCCGTAGGGTAGTTCGCCGGACGGATAACCCGGCGAGGCCGATCATGGCTTTCGGCGGGCACTGATGCAAGGTAATCGATGATCTCGCGCTTATCCCACACATGGTTGCCAGTAGTGAGCACGTGGGCGCCCAGGTCGAACAACTCTTCGGCGATAGCCGGCGTTACACCGAAGCCGCCAGCAGCGTTCTCGGCGTTAACGATGACCAAGTCAATTTGACGTTCTTCGATGACGTGGGGCAGATGCTCCCGCACAACCCGGCGCCCGGGGCTGCCAAAGACGTCTCCTACAAAGAGCAACCTCACTGAATTCGTGCCTTTCATGGGTAACAATTCCGCCGTTGGCCAGTGTCGCAGCAGCGGCGACGGAGGGGTGTTTCGATCTTGCAGACGTATGACTTCAGGCTACTGGATGCAAACTAACGTGCCCTCTTCGGGCTGTATGGGACAACGCTCTTTTATGGTAGCGTTTTCGCTATGGCTGCAAACACTCGCTTCGTGACCGGTGTCCATATCCTGGTCATACTTTCGCAAAACGATGTCCTGAAGACCTCTTCCGAACTTGCAGAGCAGCTGCATACCAACCCGGTGGTGATCCGCAGGATTCTCTCCTCCCTCCAACAGGCTGACCTAATCGTCAGTCACAAGGGACCTTCCGGCGGATCCAGGCTGACGCGCGCGGCCAAGTCGATCTCTCTGGCTGACGTGCACCGTGCGCTGGAATCTGGAAATGGCCCGAACCTGCCGAAGAGCAGCGGTGCCGTCGCATCCAAAGTCCACGCCGCCATCAGCAAGGCATACCGCGACTGCCACAAGGCCTTCGAATCGGAGCTGGAGCAGATCAGTATCGCCCAGCTGCTGAAGCGATCGCAGCGGGCGAAGTAGCCCGGCCCTCCCCCTAGCCGTTTCCGGCACCGCTGTCGCCTGAACTGCCAGCGCCCTCCTGCTGCGGCCGCATCAGCGGAAACAGAATCACGTCTCGAATCGAACGCGAACCGGTCAGAATCATTGTCAGCCGGTCGATGCCGATGCCCTCACCGGCGGTGGGGGGCAGCCCATATGCGAGCGCCCGCACATAGTCCTCATCGGCCTGGTGCGCCTCTTCGTCGCCCCGCTGACGCTCGGCCAGCTGCTGCTCGAATCGGCGCTGCTGGTCGACCGGATCGTTCAGCTCGCTGAACGCATTGCCCAGCTCGAATCCGCCGATATAGAACTCGAAGCGCTCCACCCAGTCCGGCTCCTCCGGCTTGACCTTCGAGAGGGGAGAGACTGCCAGCGGGAAGTCATAGACGATCGTCGGCTGGATCAGATGCTCCTCTGCGACCGCCTCGAAGAGGTTGGCGATGGTTCGGCCTGGCGGCTGATTGGCGGTGACCGCGACATCGCAGCCGGCGACGCGGGCACGCGTGACCATCTGCTCAACCGAGCCGGCATCTGCGAAGTCGGCCAACGCCGGCCGGGAACCAGCGGCTGCCGGCCAGAACTCGATAATCGCCTCCCGCATGGAGTAGCGCCGCCACTGTGACAGATCGATGGTGTGGCCGTTGAACTCTGTTGTAGACGTCCCGTTTACCTCCTGGGCTACGGTCCGCACCAGCTCCTCGGTCAGGTCCATCAGGTCGTGATAGTTCGCGTACGCCTGGTAGAACTCAAGCATGGTGAACTCCGGGTTGTGCTGCGTAGAAACGCCTTCATTCCGGAAGTTTCGATTAATCTCGTACACGCGATCGAGCCCGCCCACAACCAGCCGCTTCAGGTAAAGCTCCGGCGCGATGCGCAGGAAGAGCGGCATGTCCAGCGCGTTGTGGTGCGTAGTGAACGGGCGGGCGGCCGCGCCACCGGGGATCGCTTGCATCATCGGCGTCTCAACCTCCAGGTAACCGCGCGCGTCGAAAAAGCGGCGGATGGCCTTGAGCACCAGCGCGCGCTTCACAAAGACGGCGCGCACATCCACGTTCATGAACAGGTCCAGGTAGCGCTGACGGTATCGCAGTTCCACATCGGCAAGCCCGTGGTACTTCTCCGGCAGGGCCAACATGGACTTGGTCAGGAAGGTGATCGTCTCGACGTGTACCGAGAGCTCGCCGGTACGGGTGCGGAATAGGTAGCCAGTGACGCCGATGTGATCGCCCAAGTCGAGCAGCTTGTAAAGCTGGAAGGCTGACTCACCTACCGCGTCCAGCCGGACGTAGATCTGCAGCCGCTCTCCGCCCTGCTGCAGCTGGGCAAAGCCAGCCTTGCCCTGAGCGCGAATGGCCATGATCCGGCCGGCAACCGCGACCGGGATGCGCTCGGCTCCGAGCTGCTCAGTGGTGAAGCTGTCAAACTGCTGCCGTAGCGCAGGAATCTCATGCGTGGCGCGGTAGTGATTGGGGTAGGTGGACTGGCCGAGCGCGGCAATCTGCTGCAGCTTTTGTTGTCGCAGCGCAAAGAGACTGCGCTCGAAATCGGATTCGAACACTCTGCTTCCTTCTGAAAAGCGATCTGGTCGGGGGTGCGCGACTGTGGCGAGTATAAATGTCTGTGCGGAACAGCATGCAGGACAGGCTGGCGATGGCAGACGACAACACAAGTGGAGAGAAGAAGAGCGGCGCGGTGCACTCCCTGGTGCAGGTGGAGAGCCTGATCCAGCTGGGGCTGATGCTGCCGGTGGCGACGGTGGTCGGCTGGCTGATCGGCTTGGGTCTGGACAAGTGGCTGCACCAGCACTGGATCTATATTGCCGGGCTCATCTTTGGGGCGGTCGCCGGCTTCTACGAAGTCTTCCGCGTGGTCCTGCGCCTGAGCAAGGACTGAGGCAGCGCGGAGCAACGCCCGCATGCGATGCTTAGGAGAGCGTGCGTACCGAACAGACGATGACCCAGCCGAATATCGAGTCGCCCCAGCCGGACCCCGCCAGCGCGGTACTGGGCGACTTCACCGAGCAGGACCTGGCGCAGACCTTCCGCAGTGCGCTGCGCTGGGTGGCCATCCTGGGTGTGGTCGGCATGGCGGCGATCTGGCTCGCGGCTGGGTGGCGCTCCGCTATGCTGTTCTTGGTAGGTGCGGCCATTGCGGCCACGGGCCTTTACGAATCGCAGCGCCTGATGATGGCCGTGCTGAGCCGCTTCAATCAGGGGCGCCAGGGCAAGCCTATCGCCGGCGTGCTTATCTGGTTTTTCCTCCGCCTCATTCTTGCCGGGGCCGTTCTATATGTTAGCCTTAGGAGTTTGGAGGGCTCGGTTTACGCGCTGTGCGCGGGCCTGGGACTGGCCGTAGTGGCGCTGACGATTGAGTCGATCCGGCTGCTGCGCGCCTGGACCCTGTAGTCACTCTGCCCTCTGCTGTAACTCATATTTACCGACGGAAGATAGACCGCCAGCTATGCCAGTCCAGCTCCCATTTACCGCATTCCTGAACCACTACTTCGCCGGCGCGGCCAATGCGCTGCTCGGGCTCTTTCATCTGCATGCGAAGTATCCCCAGGCGCCAATCGAGAACTCGGTCGCCATGGAGCTGCTGGTCTTTCTGGTGCTGCTGCTGTTCTTTGTTTTGGTGCGCGCCACTCTCAGCGTGGACAAGCCCGGCCCGGCGCAGCACATTGCAGAGATGTTGCATGGCTTCGTCACCGACCAGGCGGACTCGATCATCGGCCACGGGTCGGAGCGTTACGTGGCCTTCGTCACTGTCGTCTTCATCTTCATCCTGCTGTCGAATCTGCTGGGCCTGCTGCCGGGCTTCGTCTCACCCACTACCAAGCCGTGGGTGCCGCTCGGCGTTGCAACACTCACGTTTATCTACTACCACTACCACGGCGTCCGTGAGCAGGGTGTGCTGGGACACTTCAAGCACTTCCTAGGCCCGGTGTGGTGGATGTCCTGGCTGATTCTGCCGATCGAGATCATTTCGCACTTCTCGCGCATCCTGTCGCTCACTGTCCGTCTTTACGCGAACATGTTCGCCGGCGACATGGTGACGCTGGTCTTCTTCTCTCTGGTGCCCATCGCCCTGCCTGCCGTCTTTCTGGGCATGCACCTGGGCGTCGCAGTCATCCAGGCATACGTGTTCATGCTGCTGGCGCTGATCTACGTCGCGCAGGCCACGGCTCACGACCACTAGACCGCACAACGACATTTCAGGCCGGGAGCTGCTTCCGCCCGGCCTGCATCCGCCGACAGCGTGAGGGTGCCAGCACGGTGAGCATCAACCACCCACTGACGGTGATTCCAGGAAGCTACGGAGAAACACAATGCGGAAACTGCAAATCGTCTTCATGGTGCTGAGCGTGCTGTTCCTGGCCGCTCCAGCCTTTGCGCAGGATGGCGGCGGCAATGGCATGGCCATTGGCCTTACCTCCATCGCTGCCGGTATCGGTATGGGTCTGGCGGCAGGTCTGTGCGGCCTGGGCCAGGGGCGCGCCACTGCCTCTGCCACAGAGGCACTGGCTCGCAACCCCGGCGCCCGTCCCGGCATCCTGCTGCTGCTGACGCTGGGTCTGGCCTTCATCGAATCGCTCTCGCTGTTCACGCTGGTCATCATCTTCGTTAAGGTGAACGCCCACTAAAAGCATTTGCTGTTCCGCACAAGCCCCCTGGCCGCTGGCGAGGGGGCTTTTTGCTTTTACGCTAGGATGGCTTCTATGCCGCCCGCTCTTGTGTTCGACCGCATCTCGAAGCAATTCGGCGCGGCATCGGCACTGCGCGACGTCAGCTTCTCGATCGAACCGGGCGAGATCCTGGGCCTAGTGGGGTCGAATGGTGCTGGCAAGACGACAGCGATGCAGGTTGCCGCCGGCTTTCTGCTGGCCAGCTCTGGAACGGGATCGCTGATGGACCGGCCATTCTCAGACGCCAGGGCGCGCTGCCAGCTTGGGTTTGTGCCGGACGCTCCCGTCTTCTTCGGCGGCAATGCGATTGACGCGATCCGCTTCGCTGCACGCTTGAGCGATGTCCAGCCCACACGAGCCGCGATCGAACGCGTTCTCGAGCGGGTGGGGCTGCTCGAGTGGAAGCGCGATGTGCGCCGGCTCTCCCGTGGCATGCAGCAGCGGCTGGCACTGGCGCAGGCTCTGATTCATGCGCCGCGGGTGCTGATCCTCGACGAGCCCGCTTCCGCGCTTGACCCGGAGGGGGTGGTGGACGTGCGCAGGCTGCTTGAATCGTTACGCGGGGAAGGTGTCAGCATCCTGCTCAGCTCTCACCAGCTGAATGAAGTGGCGGAGGTAAGCGATCGCATCGCCTTTTTGCATCAGGGCAGGCTGCTGCGCTATGGACGGCTCGAGGAGCTGCTTGGCTCATCTGCCACCGTCGAAGTGACACTTCAGGGATTTCAGCCGGACGCCGAGTTCACGGCGCTCTGGAGCTGCCCCGACGAGCGGGGCCGCTGGATGGTTCCTGCGGCGGAGGTCCGGCGTTTTCTGGAGGCAGCCTGGGCCCTGGGCGCAGAGCTGGTCAGCGTCGTCCCGGTCCGCGGTGACCTGACGCAGCGGTTCCTGGGGTGGATGCGAGACGCAGACGCGTGAAGACATTCCGCATCGCATGGCAGCTGCTGTGGGCCAATCGCTGGCTCTGGCTGCTGCTGGTCATCTGGCCCTGGGCGATGGCGGGGTTCCTGCTGGTAGGCGCAGGCACGATTGCGCCCGAGGATGTGGAGGCAGGACTGCAGCAGCAGGCAATTTACGGGCTGGCACTTGTGGCCTTCGCCGGTGGAGCGCTGCTGGGCGCCGAGCAGCGCTCCCGCCGCATCGTCGTGGTTCTGAGTCGGGCCGTCAGTCGCAGGCAATATCTGGGTGCGCTATGGCTGGCGGCCTATCTGCCCCTCGTCGTTTACACCGCCGACTTGTTGCTGACTGGTCCGGCGATGCATGCGCCGAAGATGCTCCTGGGGCAGACGGCTGCGGCCATGCTCCCGGAGGTGCCCGAGGGATTCTTCCTCTCGG
>CAXUMX010000011.1:21767-69582 GCA_964252395.1 uncultured Acidobacteriaceae bacterium
TGCTGCTGCTGGGAGCGATCACTGCATCGCTGGCCGTGCTGACCTCACTTGTACTTCCGGGAGTGGTGGCGGGCGTCGTCTGCCTGGCCTTGATCAGCCTGCTGCTCGCACCAGCTCCAGGATGGCAGATTGCCCTGACGCGGCTGCTGCAGGTACTGCTGACCGGGCCGATGACCGAGTCCCAGGGACTGATCTTCGGCGGGGGGCTGCTGGAGACGACGGCCGTGGCCGTGCTGCTGTTCGAGTCGGCGGTACAGATCTTTGAGCGCCGCGATCTGCGCTTGAAGAGCGAGTAGCTGGGCGTGAGGCTAGCGGCCCAACAGTGTTGCAGCTCCGCGCTGCGCCAGGTCAAGCGAGGCACGCGGCGCCACGCCCAGCAGCAGCGTGGCTGATACGGAGAGCAAAACCGCAAATGCCAGGGTGTAGGACATCCGCGGCATCGAGAGCACTGGCGAACCCTCTGCCGGACGGCTGTACAGGGCGGTCAGCACGCGCAGGTAGTAGAAGGCCGCGATGCCGCTATTGATCAGGCCAATGACCGCCAGCCAGACCATGCCCTGCTGGAGCGCAGCGGAGAAGACATAAAACTTGGCGAAGAATCCGCCGGTGAAGGGAATACCGATGAGCGAGAGCAGGAAGAACGCCATCGCGCCACCCATAACGGGGGAGCGGTAGGCGAGTCCGCGGTAGTCGGTGACCGACCACATCGTCTCCTCAGGGCCGCCTGCGTGGCTGATGATGGCGAATATGCCGACGTTCATCGCGACATAGCAGAGCGCGTAAAAGCTGGCCGCGGCGATGGCCTGCTGCGTAAAGCTGGTGAAGGCGACCAGCAGATAGCCTGCGTGCGCGATCGAGGAGTACGCAAGCATGCGTTTGACGCTCTGCTGACGCAGCGCGGTCAGGTTCCCCAGCGTCATGGAGGTGGCGGCGAGCAGCCAGAAGAGTCCCCACCAGTGCTGCTGCAGCGACGGGTATGCGCCGTAAAAGATACGCAGCAGCACGGCGAAGGCGGCGGCCTTGGGTGCAGTCGACATCAGCGCGACCGTAGAGGAGGGCGCGCCCTCATAGACGTCCGGCGTCCACACATGAAACGGGGCGGCAGATACCTTGAAGCCGAGCCCGATGAGAATCAGCGCAATCGCCGTCCACGCCAGCACAGGTGTCGTGGTGTGCGGCAGCTGCGCTGCGATGGCAGCGATGCGCGTGGTGCCGGTGGCGCCGAAGGTCAGCGCAATCCCATAGAGAAAGAACGCTGTGGCGAAAGAGCCGAGCAGGAAGTACTTGATCGAAGACTCGGGGCTCTTGCCGCTGCGCTTGCGATAGCCGGCGAGAATGTAGGTGGAGATAGAAGAGATCTCGAGGCCGATGAAGACCAGCAGCAACTCGACTGCCGAGGTCATCAGCAACATGCCCACGCTGCCGAAGAGGATGAGCGCGAAGTATTCTCCCACGTCGAGGGTATCGGGGCGGACCGCGTCGACAGCGGTCAACAGTGCGACCAGCACCGTACCGCAGATCAGAATGTGAAAGAAGACGCTGAAGGCATCCACCTGCACGGTGCCGAAGTAGTCGGAGCCCGGAGTCAGCGTCAGCTGCCAGACGCTGGCGGCAAAAGCAGACAGCGTGGCCAGAACACTGAACCAGCCGGTAAGGCGGCGATCCGTAGTCTTGGGGAGCAGGGGATCGATGACCATGATCAGCACCCCGGCCAGGGTGAGGATGACCTCAGGAAGAATACGAGAGAGATGCATGTCTATTCCGCAGCCTCGAGTGCGTTCGACTGCTGGTCCTGAAGCTCCCCTGTGGCGCGATCCGGCGCAGCCATCTGCGGTTTCAGACTTGCGGCTGGATGTGCGGCGTTGCTGTAGCCACGCACGCCGTGGTCGATGGCGCGTATCCAGTAGGGCGAGGCCACGCCCATCAGCAGCATCAGGACAGCCATGGGCCAGAGTGCGAGATGCTCGCGCGCAACCAGATCGCGGACCCGCGTCTGATGGATGAGCGGCGACTCCGGTCCGTAGAAGACTCGCTGGACCATCCACAGCATGTAGGCCGCACTCAGAATGACGCCGATGGTGCCCAGGGTGCCCCACAGCGGACGAACGGCAAACCCGCTCGACAGAGTGAGGAACTCGCCGACAAAGCCATTCAGGATAGGAAGTCCAATGAGCGAGAGCACGGTAACGACAAACAGCGTAGCCAGGCGCGGGGCAGTTGCTGCAAGGCCGCCGTAGCGCTGAATCTCATAGGTGCCATAGCGCTCATAGAGGATGCCGAGTAGAACCAGCATGGCAGCGGCAGAGATCGATTCAGAGAGGATGTGGAACACGGCGCCGTCGAGTCCGTTGATCGTGAAGGTATAGATACCGAGCGTGCAGAAGCTGAGACTTGAGACAGTGGCGAAGGCCAGCAGCCGCTTCAAATCCACCTGCACCAGGGCGACCAGCGCGCCGTAGAGGATGCCTGCAACGGCCAGCGCGATCATCCACGGCGCTGCCTGGCGAGCCTGCGCCGGGAAGAGCCCGAGGTGGAAGCGTATCAGGGAGTAGAGACCCAGCTTGCCGGCGACTACCATTGCCATCGCGGTGGGCGCCTCGCTGAACACGTCGCCGAGCCAGCCATGCAGCGGGAAGACAGGAACCTTCACCGCGAACGCCACCAGGAAGGCGAGCGCCATCCATTGCAGCGCTGCCGGCGAGAAGAGCTGCGGATTGCTGCTGAGCCGTGCGTTCAAGTCGACGAGATCGAAGGTGCCGGTCCGCGCATACAGCGCCAGGATCGCAACCAGGAAGAGCGCGGAAGGGATGAAGGTGTAGAGGAAGAATTTGATCGCTGCGCGGGTGCTGTTGCGCGTTCCCGGATCGCGCCCGAACATGGCGATGGTGATGGCCATGGGAACCAGCGAGAGCTCCCAGAATGCGTAGTAGACCATCAGGTCCAATGCCAGGAAGACGCCCAGCATGGCGGTCTGCTGCAGCAGGAAGAGGAAATAGAACTCTTTCACGCGGATGTCGATCGCCCGCCACGACGCGAGCACGCCGATGGGCGCGAGGAAGCCGGTGAGCACGATCAGCCACATCGAAAGGCCGTCCACGCCGAGGTGATAGCGGATGGGCGGCGAAACGATCCACACGCGGTTCATCTCAAACTGAAAGCCGGCGTGGCCCGGCTGGAAGTGCCAGGGCAGGTGGAGTGTGAGCGCGAATGTGGCAAGGGATACGACCAGTGCCCAGGTCTGCACCAGCTTGCCGCGTGCCGGCACCAGCGTCAGAAGCACGGCGCCGAGCGCGGGCAGCAGCAGGATCCAGGTAAGTATGGTGTGATCCATCATCAGCGGAGCCCCAGAGAGTGAGGCACGGGATGCAGGTGCGTGCCGAAGCCGAAGAAGGAGAGCAGCAGCAGGGCAGCCGCACCGATGGCGAGCCAGCCGGCATAGGACCGGATGTTGCCGGACTGCATGCGACGCAGCACCCCGCCCGCGCCATTGGCGCCGCCCGATAGCAGGCGATTGCCACCACCGATCACGCCTCGATCGAAGCCCGCCCATAGCACATAGCGGGAGAGGGCGACCAACGGCGTGACCACCAGCAGGCTATAGACCTGGTCAACCCAGTACTTGTTCGAGATCAGTCCGTAGAGCGCGCGGGAGTTGGCGGCGATGCGCGCAGGCAGATGAGGGCGCCGGCGATAGAGCGTATCCGCCAGCAGCCAGCCCAGCAGCGCGGCCAGCACAGAGCATCCGGTCAGCATGCGCTCGGTCTTCGGGTCCTCTGGCTTGGCCGGTATCTCGGTCGCGGGCATGGCACCAGTGGTTCGCATAGCGATCGATACCTGCTCAAAGGAGGCGGGTACGCCGACGCCGCGAGTCACCGGGGCAAGGAAGCGGCCGAAGCGGTCTCCGCCACCCAGGGAGTGCGGAATGCCCAGCCAGCCGCCCGTAACGGAGAGGAGGGCGAGCAGGGCCAGAGGCAGCAGCATGGTCCACGGACTCTCATGAATGCTGCTCGCGTGCACCTCGTGATGCGGCTCAGGCGTGGGCTGCACGGTCAGGGCGTCCTCTTCAGGCTCGTACTCTTCTTCGTGATGTACCACCGGGATGTGCGCGTGATGTCCCGCATGGTGCTCCAGCCGCAGCTTGCCGAAGAAGGTGAGGTACCACAGCCGGAACATGTAGAAGGAGGTGATGGCCGCGGTCACCAGGCCCACCGCCCACAGCAGCGGACCGCCGTTGGGCGAGCGGAAGACCTCCGCTAGGATGGCGTCCTTTGAAAAGAAGCCGGCGAAGGGTGGAATGCCGGAGATGGCCAGCACGCCCATGGTCATGGTCCAGAAGGTTGCCGGAATGTACTTGCGCAATCCACCCATCGCGCCCATGTCCTGCTCGCCGCCGATGGCGTGAATCACGGAGCCGGCTGCAAGGAAGAGAAGGGCTTTGAAGAAGGCATGCGTCACCAGGTGAAAGATCGCCGCGGAGTATGCGGCCGCGCCGCAGGCCAGGAACATGTAGCCGAGCTGCGAGATGGTGGAGTAGGCCAACACGCGCTTGATGTCGGTCTGCACGATGCCAACCGTGGCCGCGAAGAACGCTGTCGCCGCTCCGATGATCGCGATCACCGTTAACGCCAGGGGTGCGCGGTCGAACAGGATGTGCGAGCGCACCACCATATAGATACCTGCGGTCACCATGGTTGCCGCGTGGATCAGGGCGGAGACGGGCGTGGGACCTTCCATCGCGTCCGGCAGCCAGATATAAAGCGGAATCTGCGCCGATTTGCCCGTGGCGCCCAGGACCAGAAGCAGCGCAATGGCGGTCAGAAAGCCGCCCTGCCACTCCGGATGCTGCACGATCTGGCTAAACACCTCAGTAAAGCTGAGCGTGCCGAAGTGCACCATCATGAGAAACATCGCCAGGAGAAAGCCGAAGTCCCCGACGCGATTGACGACGAAGGCCTTCATGCCGGCCTTCGCGGCCGAGTGCTTCTTGAAGTAGAAGCCGATCAACAGGTACGAAGCGAGGCCAACACCCTCCCAGCCGACAAACATCAGCAGAAAATTCTCCGCCAGCACCAGCGTCAGCATGAAGAACATGAACAGGTTCAGGTAAGCGAAGAATCGCCAGTAGCCTTCCTCATGCGCCATGTAGCCGACGGAGTAGAGGTGAATCAGGAAGCCGACGCCGGTGACGACCAGCAACATGACGAGCGTCAACTGATCGAGTGCGAAGGCGAAGTCTGCATGGAAGGCGGAGGTGGCGATCCAGGGGCCGAGGCGCTCCACGTAAGGCAGGGAAAGCGCCGAAAAGGTGAAGTAAGCCCGCAGTACCAGGAGCAGCGGAGCCGCGGTAAACAGCAGCGCGATGGTGGAGACCAGCGCCTTCGGCAGCCTGCGGCCGAGCAGGCCGTTCAGCAGGAAGCCCAGGAACGGCAGGACAGGGATGAGCCAGAGATGGAGGCCGTTCATAGTTTCATCAGGTTCACCTGGTCCACGTTCAGCGTGTTCCGGGTGCGGAAGATCGAGATGATGATGGCCAGCCCCACTGCGGCCTCTGCCGCCGCCACCACCATGACGAAAAAGACGAAGATCTGCCCGCTGACCTGGTGCCACTGGTGGGCGAAGGCAACGAAGGTCAGGTTGACCGCGTTCAGCATCAGCTCAATCGACATGAAGACAGTGATGATGTTGCGCTTGATGAGGAACGCAGCCACGCCGATCGAGAACAGAATCGCGCTCAGCACCAGATAATAGGCGACGGGGACGACCACGTTCAGGACTCCTTCCGTGCCAGGGCAACTGCGCCCAGGATGGCAACCAGGATGAGGACAGAGGTCACTTCGAAGGGGAGTAGCAGGTCGCGGAACAAGACGCGGCTTAGGTCCGAGGTGGTGACCAGCTGATCGCCCAGCCGCGTCCCTCCGAGCGGGCCCTTCACGGAAAGAAAAATGAAGGTCAGCAGGCCGACCAGCGCAGCCACTCCAGGGAAGCCGACCAGGTAGGCCGCGCGGCTGCCGCGCGTCCGCTCCTCTTCACCTGCGTTCAGCAGCATGATGACAAAGGTGAACAGTACCATGATGGCGCCGGAGTAGACGATGACCTGCGCGGCGGCCAGAAACTCCGCCCCCAGCAGCAGGTAGAGTACGGCGAGCGACGTCATGACCACAATCAGTGATAGGGCGCTGTTGATAGGGTGCCGCTGCAGCAGCAGGTTCAACGCCCCGGCGATGCACATGGCTCCGAAGATGAAGAAGAGTGCTAAGTACATGCCGTCAGCCGATCACCAGAGCATTTTTCCTGATGCTGCGCAATGTAGAGAATTGTTTCGATGCCATTTACTTACAGCCGAAACATCATAGTAAATCAACGCGCGAAGATAAGACTGGTGACGACGATGTTAGCGATGGCCAGCGGCAGCAGGAACTTCCAGCCGAAGCCCATCAACTGGTCGTAGCGGAAGCGAGGCGTGGTGCCGCGTACCCAGATGTAGAGGAAGACGAAGAAGAAGACCTTGATCACGAACCAGAACACCGGCAGCAGAGCGCGCAGCACGATCCAGTGCGGCTCCGGCAGCAGGTGCCCGAAGGGGCTGGACCACCCGCCGAAGAACAGCAGTGTGGCCACGCAACCGACCGTGATCATGTTGGCGTACTCGGCCATGAAGAACATGGCGAACTTCATCGAGCTGTACTCGGTGTGGTAGCCGCCGGTCAGTTCGCTCTCTGCTTCCACCAGGTCGAAGGGTGCCCGGTTCGTCTCTGCATAGGCGGCGATCAGGTAGATGAAGAAAGCGATGAACTGGAAGCCGCCAAAGACATTCCAGGACGCCATGCCGTGGGTGGACTGCACATCGACGATGTCGCGCAGCCGCAGTGAACCGGCGCGCAGCACCACGCCCACCAGCGAGAGGCCTAGCGCCAGCTCATAGCTGACCATCTGCGCGCTTGCACGCAGCGAGCCCAGCAGCGAGTATTTGTTGTTCGACGCCCAGCCGGAGAGCGCAATGCCGTAGACGCCGACAGAGGTCACGCCCAGAATTACCAGCAGACCGATGTTCAGATCGGCGATCTCGAACATATCGACGCCGTGGTAGTGCAGATTGGCGCCGAAGGGCACGACCGCGATGGAAAGCAGGGCGCAGGACAATGCGATCACTGGCGCCAGCACATAGAGCGGCCGGTAGACCGAGGTTGGGATGAGGTCTTCCTTGAGGAAGAGCTTCAGTCCGTCGGCGAGCGGCTGCAGCAGTCCGAACGGGCCCACTCGCGAGGGGCCGAAGCGGTTCTGGATGCGGCCCACTACCTTGCGCTCGAGCAATACCGTGTAGGCAACGCAGGTGAGCAGTATCACGATCACCACCGCAATCTTGACCACACTCAGCAGGAAGAAAATCAGCAGCGGATGCACTCAGGCTCTCTTTCGTCGATCTGGTCCAGCTGAAGAATACCTAATCTGCTGCCGTCTCCGTTGCCGGTTGCCGGTGTGCTTCGTGGACCTGCTGCAGCTTTTCGCTATAACGGCCCAGGGTGCCGGAGGTGAACAGGGCATCTTCAGCGGGCAGCACCAGGTCGCGCCGCGCCGCGGAGGCGCCTGCGCCGGCTACCAGCCGGGTCGGCACATCGTTGCCGGTCATCAAGCGGAGACGGTCCACGTCATAGCCGGGTACAAGCCGGGCAATCTCGTCCAGAATTGCGTACGGGTCGAAGGGACTCACCTTTGGCTCGATCTGCCGAGCGGTAAGCCAGATGGAGTGGCGATCGGCCTCGCCGGACTGCGCGCCGCGGGACTGCCCCGTATCTGCACGCAGGCCACGCCCGAAGGGAACCAGCTCCCGCGGCTTGGCCCCCATACGATCGGCCAGCCGCACGATCATCTCCAGGTCGCTGCGGACGCCGGCCCGGTCGCCCGCCGTCTTCACCAGCTGCAGGTCGCCATAGCTGTTGGTGACGGTACCGCCCTTCTCGTAAAGGTTGGCGGCGGGAAGGACGACATCGGCAAGCTGCGCCGTCTCGGTCAGGAACATGTCCTGGACCACCAAGAAGGTGTTCTTGAGCGCGGACGGGTCGATGCTGTAGCGGGAGACAGGGTTCGCACCGACGACATACATCGCCCCCAGTTCGCCGCGTCCGGCAGCGTCGAACATCTCGATCAGATCCAATCCCGGTGTCTGCGCCAGCTTTGGATACTCCTCGGCGAAGGCTCCGGGGTCGGTGACAGGCACATAGCCTGGCAGCATGTCGGGTAGCACGCCCATGTCGGCCGCGCCGCGGGAGTTGGCATAGTCGGACAGGCAGGCGAAGCGCGCCGCCGGGAAGGACGCACCCAGCGCAACCAGCGCGTCGATGTCGTTCCCGCGGAACTCTGATCCGAAGACGACCAGCAAATCCTGCTCGGCACGCAAAGCGTCGCGGAAGGCCGCTGCATCCGCCACTCCGTCCAGTTGTGCGTCTGTGGCACCCAAGAAGCGCAAGGCGTCTGCATAGCCGCCCTCCGGTATGTGCAGGAAGGCCTTGGCCTGGCGTCGCAGCTTGATCTGGTTGGCGTTGACGATGTAGAGGCGTGCCTGGTTCAGCCGCACATTCGTGCGTAGCTCCCAGGCAAGGGCCGGGTGCTGCTCCGTGGGATCGTTGCCCAGTAGCAGAATGGCGGGAGCCGTGGCCGCATCGCGGAGCGAGGCGGTCTGCGCGCCGCGGGTAGCCAGCGCCCGGGCAAAGCTGACGTAGTCCGCCGTGCGGTGATGGTCGATATTGTTGGTGCCGATCACCGTACGGGCAAACTTCTGCAGTAGATAGTTCTCTTCGTTAGTGGTCCGGTTGGAGCCGATGACGCCGATCGCCTGCGGCCCGCGCGTGTCGCGCACTTCGCGCAGCTTGCTGGCAGCAAGCGTCAGGGCCTGCTCCCAGGTGGCGGTTGCCAGCGAGCCGTCCGGCTGCCGCACCAGGGGCTTCGTCAGCCGCTGGTCGTGGTTCGCGAAGTCGAAGGCATAGCGGCCCTTGATGCAGAGGAAATCTTCGTTGATGCCGCTCTTGTCGCGGTTGTCCCCGCGGACGATCTCCATGCCATCGTCAGAGCGGCGCACCCCAAGCGTGGTCTTGCAACCATCACCGCAGTGCGTGCAGACAGTGGCGACGTGGTTCATCTCCCAGGGCCGCGTCTTATAGCGATAGGTGCCGGAGGTGAGCGCACCCACTGGGCAGGCATCGATACACATGCCGCACTCTTCGCAGTCCAGGTGGTCCTGGCGGTTGGGGGCAATCACGCTGGAGACGCCGCGGTTCTGCACGCCCAGGGCCCAGACGTCCATGCCCTCACCGCACATGCGGATGCACCGATAGCAGAGGATGCAGCGCGGACGGTCGAAGAAGACCACCGGCGACCACTGCTGCTCCTCCCGGTGCTGCTTGATCTCGACATATTGCGAGGTCGCCGCGCCGTACTTGAAGGTCATGTCCTGCAGCTCGCATTCGCCACCCGCATCGCAGACCGGGCAGTCCAGCGGATGATTGCCCAGCAGCAGCTCGATGGTAGCCTTGCGCGCCTGCGCAATCTCCGGTGTCTCCGTCTGCACTACCATGCCTTCGGTCACGGGCGTGGTGCAGGCGGTCTGCAGCTTCGGCATCTTCTCAATGCGCACCACGCACATGCGGCAGGCCGCCTGCAGCGAGAGCCCGGGGTAGTAGCAGAAGGCAGGAATCTCGATACCGGCAGCGCGACAGGCCTCAATCAGAAGCGTGCCCGCTGGCGCGGCCAGCGGCTTGCCATCAACAACGAAATTTACGTCAGCCATGAACTCTCTTTCGCAGTGAACCGCTGGCGCCATTCCAGCCAGCTTCAACAGGGAAACTCAAGCGCCCACCAGCTCCACAAGTGCGGGAGTTTCCGGCGCCGCCGGGTTGCTGGCGATGTACTCCTCGAACTCGCTCCGGAACTTCTTGAAGAAGCCGATCATCGGCATCGCTGCTGCATCGCCCAAGGGACAGAAGGTCCGGCCCAGCATGTTCTCCGCCAGGTAGCGCATGTTGTCAATGTCCTTAACCGTGCCATACCCATCGTAGAAGCGAGTCATCGTCTTCTTCAGCCAGTCCGTGCCTTCGCGGCAGGGAATGCACCAGCCGCAGCTCTCATGCTGGTAGAACTTGATCGTCCGGAGCGCAAACTCGACGATCGAGACGGTCTCGTCGAGCACTACCACACCGGCAGAGCCGAGCATGGTGCCCGCCTTGCCCATCTGGTCGAAGTCCATCCCGACATCGATCTCATCCGCGCGCAGGATGGGGCAGGAGGCGCCGCCCGGTACGACCGCCTTCAGCGCCTTACCGCCGGGGATGCCGCCCGCGACCTCGTAGATCATCTTCTTCAGGTTGTAGCCCATCGGCAGCTCGTACACGCCGGGCCGATTCACATGCCCGCTGATGCCGAACAGCCGCGTGCCGCCATTGCGTTCCGTGCCGATTTTGGCGTACTCTGCGCCGCCCATCTCGAGGATGAAGGGAACGCTGGCGATGGTCTCCGCATTGTTGATGACAGTCGGTCCGCCGTACAGGCCCACCACGGCAGGGAAGGGCGGCTTGATGCGAGGCACGCCACGCTTACCCTCGAGCGACTCCATCAGCGCGGACTCTTCGCCAACCTCATATGCGCCCGCGCCGGTGTGAGACACGATGTCAAAGTCGAAGCCTGACCCGAAGAGCCCCTTGCCCAGAATGCCGCGCTCGTAGCACTGCGCCAGCGCTCGCTCCATGATCTCGAGCAGGTAGCGGTACTCGCCGCGCAGGTAGATAAAGCCCATCTTCGCGCCAATCGCAAGGCCGGCGATCATGGTGCCCTCGATCACCGAATGCGGATCGTGCAGGAAAATGAGGTGGTCCTTGCAGGTGCCCGGCTCGCTCTCATCTCCATTCACCAGCACGTACTTGGGCTTGGCGCTCTGCTTGGGGACGAACGACCACTTCATGCCGGTAGGAAAGCCGGCGCCGCCGCGGCCGCGCAGCCCGGAGGCCTTCATCTCATTGATGACCCACTCCGACCCCATCTCAACCGCCTTGCGGATGGAGGCATAGCCGCCCAGCTCGATGTACTTGTCGATATCCGCTGCGCCCTGGCCCCAGCGGCGGGAGATGACCTTGACTTCCTCGGGGTGCGAGACGAGTTCTGGCATACTAGCGGCCGCTCTCTTTCTGCCGGTAGCTCGCAAGCACGGCATCCATCTTTTCCGGCGTCAGGTTGTCATGGAAGTCGTAGTTCACCTGCACGGCCGGCGCCCAGCAGCAGGCCCCGATGCACTCGACCTCTTCCAGCGAGAACACGCCATCCGGCGTTGTCTCCCTGTTGCCGATGCCGAGGCGATCCTTGCAGTGCGCCAGCATCTCATTGCCGCCACGCAGCATGCAGCTGATGTTGGTGCAGACCTGCACGTGGTATTTGCCATGTGGCTGGGTGTGCAGCAGCGAGTAATAGCTAATGACGTTGCGCACCTCAAGCTCGCTGATACCGATCCGCTGTGCAATCTCCGCGATCACAGCATCGTTCACCGCACCCACCTCATCCTGCGCGTACAGCAGCATGGGTATCAACGCGGAGCGGCGCAGCGGATACAGCGTCACCAGCTTGTCAAAGCGGGCCGCCAGCTCCGGCGAGAAAATTGTATTGCTGACTGGACTCATCTCCGCACTCATCGCATGATCTCCCGCGCCAGCCGCTCTGCGGCCATGTCCATCTCTTCTGTTACGCCACCTTCGAGAACCAGCCGCCCCTGCTCATCCAGGGTGAAGGCCGTAGCGGAGCCGGACTCGCGCGCGAAGCTGCCCCGCTGGCCATCGAAGCGCACGGTCAGCTGCCGGTCACCGGCGCGGACCAGCAGGCTCTCCTGGCTGACTTCAAGCACTGCCTGTCGCGTGCCATTCAGCCCATGGGCGGCGGTGTAGCTGCGGATCAGCGAAACGAAGGAGCTCCACAGCTCCCGCGCTGTCGCATGATCTGCCAGTGCAGCGGCAGCGCTCACCGGTCGATCTCTCCCAACACGATGTCGATTGAGCCGATGACGGCGACCACATCTGCCAGAAGTTTGCCCGCACACATGGCATTGACCGCCTGCAAGGTGGCAAACGACGGGTTGCGCATATGGACGCGGTAGGGCTTTGCTGTGCCATCGGAGACGGCGTAGTAGCCCATCTCCCCGCGCGGCGATTCGATGGCCTGGTAGACCTCGCCCGGCGGCACGCCAAAGCCCTCTGTGACGATCTTGAAGTGGTAGATGAGCGCTTCCATCTGCGTCTTCATCACCTCGCGGTCAGGCAGCACGACCTTGGGCGCGTCGGCCTTCAGCGGACCCGCCGGCATGCCATCAAGCGCCTGCTGGCAGATCTTGACTGACTCACGCATCTCCTCCATGCGAACGATATAGCGCGCCCAGACGTCGCCCTGGGTGGAGACCGGCACCTTGAACTGGAACTGCTCGTAGCCGGAATAGGGCATATCGCGGCGCAGGTCCCAATCCACGCCGCTGGCGCGCAGCGGCGGCCCGGTGACCCCGAGCGCGATGGCGTCCTCAGGCGACAGATAGCCGACACCCTGGGTGCGGCTGATCCAGATCGGATTGCCGGTCAGCAGGTTCTGGTACTCGTCAATCTTCGACGGCATGATACGTAACAGTGCCTGCACGCGATCGTAGAAGTCGACCGGCGGCTCCAGCGCTACCCCGCCAATGCGGAAGTAAGACGTCATCATGCGCTGTCCGGAGACATGCTCAAAGATCTTCAGCAACTCCTCGCGCTCGCGGAAGCAGTAGAGGAAGACCGTGAGCGCGCCGATGTCCATGGCGTGCGTACCCAGCCAGACCAGATGCGACTGGAGACGCGTCAGCTCATTCAGGAGCACCCGCAGATACTGCGCGCGTGGCGGCAACTCCATTCCGAGCAGCTTCTCAATCGCCAGGCAGTAGCAGAGGTTGTTCGACATCGGGCTGAGGTAGTCAATGCGATCGGTCAGCGGCACCACCTGCTGGTAGAACTTGGCCTCGCAGGTCTTCTCGATGCCGGTGTGCAGGAAGCCGATGTCGGGCACCACACGAAGCACCGTTTCACCATCGATCTCAAGCACCAGGCGCAGCACGCCATGCGTCGACGGATGCTGCGGCCCCATGTTCAGAATCATGGTGCGGTCGCGGGCACCCTCTTCCATCCTGGGTTCGAGCAACGGCGAGATCTGAAAGCTGGCCGCGTACGGCATCCCCGGATTCGCTTCGCTGTCCGGCGACACGGTTGCAGGGGGCACAGAGGAGGAGACGGGTGTCTCCGGTGTGGTCGGCATCAGCGGTAGCCCTCCACGGGGTAGTCCTTCCGCAGGGGATGTCCCTGCCACTCATCCGGCATCATGATGCGGCGCAGGTTCGGGTGGCCACCGAAACGGATTCCGAACAGGTCAAAGACTTCGCGCTCATAGAAGTTGGCCGACGGCCACACGGACGTGATGCTGGCAATCTCCAGGTCCGCGCTATCGACCGGAGCCGCCAGCCGCAGCCGCAACTTCAGGCTGTGCGAAAGGATGTGGTAGATCACCTGGAAGCGCGGCTCGGCGGGGTAGTAGTCCACGCATGTGACGTCTTCAAGAAAGTTGTAGCCCGCCTTCTGAACCAGGGCTGCCACCTCGCGGATACGATCCCGCGCAACCTTCAGGGTCAACTCGTTGCGATCGAACTTGGCGTCCAGCAGGGCATCTGGCTCGACGTCCAGAATCGCCGCGATGGCCGGATTGCTGCCATGCTCGGCCAGTACGGCCGCCTTGTCGTAGAGTTCATTCCCCAGCATGTTCTAGAGATCTCCCCGGTCCGCTGCCCAATCCAGCACACCCTTCTTGAGGATGTAGAAGAAGCCCACAACCACAAACCCGAGATACACCACCATCTCCCAGAAGCCGAAGTAGTGGGAGCCAGTGATGGCCGGCAGACGGCGGTAGATCACTGCCCAGGGCAGCATGAAGACCGCCTCCACATCAAACAGGATGAAGAGCATGGCCACCATGTAGAAGCGGACAGAAAAGCGGCCGCGCGCATCCCCCTCAGACACAATGCCGCACTCGTAGGTGGCCAGTTTGGCTTGGGTACGGCGTCGGCGTCCGATCAGGAGCGAGCCGGTAACCATGCCCGCACCCATGCCCACTGCGACCAGTATCTGCAGCAGTAACGGGAGGTAATTCCAGAAGTAAGGGTGTGTCTGCATGCGGTCCTTATGGGGAGCAGGCCGTGTCCTGGTACCGCGCGGCGTCTCTTTCGAGATTAGGGTCGGCCCTTGCCACAGTCAAGCGGCCGGGCCAAGTGCCTTGTTTCCTGTGACAAATCCCCGCCAGGACTCCACGAAAAGGTCATTACGAGGCTGGTCCGCGCTCCCGATTCAGGCAGGCGGGTTCCATACCGGGAGGGGCGAAGGAAAAAAGAAGACGAAGCATTGTGTGCAGTCGTTCTGCCCCGCTACTGTTCGGTTCGTAGCCGCACTTTGGAGGGTACTGTGGCAGCATCCCCCGCCGTTCCGATCCACATGGCCTCAACCCATGCAGTCTCGCCCGATGTGCAGGACACTGCTGCGCCGGCTGAGAGCTCCGCCCGTCTGCCAATGCCGCCCCTGCCCCATCCATGGGCGACGGTCGTCCGTACATCGGTTTACTCGCAGCAGACTGGAGTCGGTTCGCGCTCCGTCCGCCGGAAGATCACGCCGACTGCGGGCTTTGCGCTGAGTATTCTCGGACACGCCATCGAATACCTGGCCGATGAGTATGCACATGAGGCAGGCGGCGCCTTGGCTCTAACCGGCAGGGACCCCCGGGTGGAAGCTATGCAGCTGCTGATGGCGGCAAACCGGGAGGTCTACTACTCCTGCGCTATCGTGCCGTCGCTTGGCCAAAAGCTCTACCGGTTCCTGCGCTGGGGTCGCTGAGGGCCGCTGTTACCCTCTGAGCATGCAGATTGTTCTGAATGGTCAGCCGCACCAGGTGGAACTGGACCCGGCGACCAGTACCGTCGATAACTTGATCAGCGCACTGGAGATGAAAGCGGACCGGATTG
This sequence comes from uncultured Acidobacteriaceae bacterium, assembly GCA_964252395.1. GTDB lineage: Bacteria > Acidobacteriota > Terriglobia > Terriglobales > Acidobacteriaceae > KBS-83. Next base: position 36,817 of record CAXUMX010000011.1, read on the forward strand.
CCATAGAGCAGAATGGGGAGATCGTCCGCCGACCGGATTGGGCCTCTACGCCGGTACGCGACGGCGACCGGTTTGAGATCGTTCACTTCGTGGGTGGCGGCAGGTGAGCTTGTCCCGCGTCACTAGGCGGTGCACTTGGGGGGCATGGAAGGCGCTCGCTTGGAGCGTTCTGACGCTTGGGCTCGCGACGCTTTCCATCGCCACGCCCAGCCTCGCGCAGAGTGGCCTCGAGCATCCGGACCGGCCGACCTTTGTACTGCCTGATATCCAACCGCAGCAGTCAATCCACATCCTGGTTTATGGGGACATGCGCTTCACCAACCCTGCCAATACATCAGCTACGGAGCCGCGGGCGCGCAAGTGGCTAGCGGCGAAGGTCGGGACTGAGCATGCAGACCTGATGCTGATCACTGGAGACATCCCGTTTCATGGCAGCGATCCACGGGACTGGCAGGTCTTCGCGGACGAGGCGCGCTCCTGGGTTCACGGCCCGTCCCATGTGTACCCGACGGTAGGCAACCACGAGCTCCTGGTGACACCGCCAGAGGGACAGCGCAATTTCTTTGCGAACTTTCCTCAGCTGGAAGGGAACGGCTTCTACTCCGTGCTCGCTGGGAATGTTCTGCTGATCAACCTGAATTCGACCGAACCGACCTGGCCGGAAGGGCGCCAGGCAGACTGGCTGCGGACGCAGCTGGACCATGTGCCGCCGCAGGTCGACTTTGTCTTCTTCCAGATGCACGTGCCGCTGATGGCGGACACCCAGTCAGAGTTCATTGCCAATATCCCTTCGCCCAATGGAGTGGAGCTGCGCCGTTATCTCGAAGCCCGGGCTGTCACTGCGCGGCAGAAGTTCATCGCCGTGTACGGGCACATCCACAACTACGAGCGATTCGAGGCTAATGGCATCACGCATTTGATCAGCGGAGGCGGTGGTGCAAATCCGTATCCGGTCTTCGTACGCGGCCCGCAGGATCAATACACCGACTCCGGCTTTCCTGTCTTCCACTACATCGTGATCACCGTGCGCGGCAAGCGGGCCGAAGGCACCATGTACAAGATCGCCGACCCCAGAGCGGTCGAGCTTACCGTCGAGCCGAAGGATCATTTCGTCGAGACGGCGAGATGATGTCGCACCCAATCTAGCCCTCCGCTATGCAGCCGCGGCGCATTCTGTTTGCCATCATCGGGTCACTCGGAGACCTGCATCCTTGCCTCGCGCTCGGCACTGAACTAGCCCGACGCGGGCACTCCGTCAAGGTAGCAACGCATGAGTTCTATCGCGCAAAGGTTACATCGAGCGGCTTAGGCTTCGTGCCGATGCGCCCGGCGTGGAACCCCACCGATCAGACACTCATCGCGCAGTGTGAGGAGATGCGTACCGGCCCGGAGGTGCTCTTCCGCAGGCTCATCCTGCCGCACCTCCGAGACACGTACGGAGACCTTGCTGAGGCAGCAACTGCGGCGGACCTGCTGATTGCAGGAGAGCTGGTCTACGCCGCACCGATCGTGGCGAAGTTTCGCCATCTGATATGGGTCTCTGCGATTCTTTCGCCCAGCTCCTTTGTCTCCGCGTACGATCCGTCCCTGCTGGTCAATCTACCCTGGCTCTTCCATCTCCCACGCACGCGGTGGGCGACATACCTGCATCGCGCAACGCTTGCTATGGCGAGTGCGTTTACCCTCCACTGGTGGGCACCGGTGCGGGAGTTACGAAGTGAGTTGCGATTAGGGCCTGGCAGCAATCCTTTTCTGAAAGAGAAGTTCTCGCCCTACCTCACGCTTGCACTCTTCTCCCGCTGCATGGCAGAACCTCAGCCGGATTGGCCGAAGAACGTCATGCAACCAGGATTCGTCAGCTACGGAGAAGAGGCGCAGGAGAGTGATGCTCTCGGATCGCTCCAATCTTTTCTTGCGAGCGGCGAGGCACCAGTCGTATTTACGTTAGGGTCGACCGCAGTGCACCATCCGGGAGACTTTTATGAGGAAAGCGTTGCCGCAGCCGATCGGCTGGACGTCCGGGCCGTGCTGCTGGGTGCACCCACCGCTTTTGCCCATCGATCTCACCGACTCTTCGCTATACCCTATGCGCCGTATGCTGAGATCTTTCCTCGTGCGTCGGTCATTGTGCACCAGGGCGGCTCCGGCACCACAGGCGCCGCACTCACGTCAGGAAAGCCGCAGCTCGTCGTCCCATTTGGATGGGACCAGCCAGACAATGCAGCGCGGGTACAGCGGATGGGCGCAGGACTCTGGCTTGCACGCGCCAAGTACACCCGGGAGACGGCATCTGCAGCGCTCAATCGATTGCTGCAGGAGCAGCGGTTCCTCGATAGGGCGGTTGCGGTTGCTGCCTGCATACGGGCAGACTCGGCCGTATCGGGTGCATGCGATGCGGTCGAAGCGCTTTTCCGGAGTTCTTACCTTTGTTAGTCGCGCTTACGCTGAGACGCTCATCGCACAACACGACGAGAGTTCATCTGCTTCACTCTTCGTGATTCGTGAATCCTAAGTATCTGGGTTCGGCGAATCCTAGACTTTCGACAGGAATCACATTCTCGTGTGAGTTAGGCACATTCGGCAGCTCCGTTGACGAGCAGCCAGCTAAGAAGGGAAGACGATGAAGAAGCGAATTTTGGGGAAGAGCGGGCTTGAGGTATCGGCGCTCGGGTTTGGCTGCATGGGGCTGAGCTTCGGGCTTGGTCCAGCAACCGAGAGGAGTGAGGCGGTCAAGATGATCCGAGCCGCCTACGAGCGCGGCGTGACCTTCTTCGATACGGCAGAGGTCTATGGCCCATACACCAACGAGGAGGTGGTTGGGGAGGCGCTTGAGCCATTCCGGGATCATGTTGTGATCGCCACCAAGTTTGGCTTCTCCATGGATGCATCGGGTGCGCAGCAGGGCTTGAACAGCCGGCCGGAGCACATCAAAAAAGTGGCAGAAGAGTCGTTGAAGCGGCTGCGTACCGATGTCATCGATCTCTACTATCAGCATCGGGTGGACGACACCGTCCCTATCGAAGATGTCGCCGGCGCAATCAAAGAGCTGATCCAGGCAGGCAAGGTCAAACACTTCGGACTCTCCGAAGCAGGCGTGCAGACCATCCGCCGTGCCCATGCCGTGCAGCCGGTCACCGCGTTGCAAAGCGAGTACTCACTGTGGTGGCGTGAGCCAGAGCGGGAGACACTGCCGGCGCTCGAGGAGCTCGGTATCGGCTTTGTTCCGTTCAGTCCCCTGGGCAAAGGGTTCCTTACCGGGGCGATCGACGAGAACACCAAGTTCGACAGCAAGGACTTCCGCAACGTTGTTCCACGCTTTGACCAGGAGGCGCGCAAGGCAAACCAGCGGATTGTCGATGCTCTCGGGCAAATTGCGGAGCGGAAGAAGGCAACGCGCGCGCAGATCGCGCTGGCCTGGCTGCTGGCGCAGAAGCCATGGATCGTTCCTATCCCGGGTACAACCAAGCTGCACCGCCTGGAGGAGAATCTTGGCGGAGCCGACGTTCAGCTGTCTGCGGGGGATCTCGAAGAAATTCAAGCGGCGCTGGCCGGCATTGAGGTGCAGGGCGCCCGCTACCCGGAGCATCTGCAGAAGCTGGTGGGGCGCTGACGGGGCGGGGCGTCGTTGCACGCCCGGCCTGCCTGTCTACTTGTCCGAGGACAACTGCTTCTGCTCTGTGGGCGCTGGGTGCCATTGGTCGCTGCGCCGTGCAACGACAAGGATGCCGAGAAAGAGACCGATCGCCGGCAGGGCCAGCACTGGTATGGCACGGCGCAGGGCCGCACGTATCTGCGGGGCAGAGCCGGCCGTCGTATCGCGGCACATGCTGCAGCCCTGCGCCTGCGCAAATGGGGCGGCTATCGCCAGCAACAAAACCGCGAGAAGCGCGATGCGAATGCTACGCAGCTTTCTCTCTACTGGCAGAACACGAGCATGCCGAACAGAAATATCCAGAACAGCCCCATTGAGTGCCAGTACCAGGCCATGCAATCGACGAAGATCTGACGCAGCTCCAGGCGCCGCAGAAGAGAGAGCGAGGCCAGCGCAGCGAACAGACCCAAGACGCCAAGCACAAGGTGCGCTCCGTGGGCGCCGGTGATGAGGTAGAAGAAGTGGCTGCTGGGGTTTGAGGCAAACAGGAGCCCCTGCTGCGCCAGGTCGCTCCAAGCCATCCACTGGCCGATCAGGAAGGCCACACCGAGCACCGAAGTCGCAACCAGCCAGGGCGCGACACGCCGCGCCACCGGACGGCCAAGGCCGAGCCACTCTTCCATCACATCGACTTCGCGGAAGAGCTGGCGCCTCGCGACTTCCATGGTCAGTGAGCTGAGCAGCAGGATGGCGGTGTTGATGTACAGGATGGGCGGAATGGCCAGCGCGCGCCAGTCAACCTGGTAGATACCACGCGGATCGAAGTGGCCGGAGGACTGGCGGAAGAAGAAGGCCGTCACCAGCGCCATGAAGAACATCAGATCGCCGGCCAGAGCAGAGAAGATACCCAGCCGGTAGCGGGTCAACAGGGCCCTTGGTCCGCGACCGTGACTATGATTCTCCCAGTTTTCGTCGCCGCCCCCGCCGCCGGTGGGGCGACGGTCTACCGGCGGACGGCCGCCAAATCCTGGGTCTTTCCGTTCGCGATCGGTATCGACTACTGACCGGGTGAAGGTAGCGGGCATGGCAGACTCCGTTGCGAACAGATTACTCCTGTTGCCGGACGCTCTCCCACTGTGATGTGAAATCTCGTTCGTGCGCCCGCATGTCATCTTCCGTATTGGCTCTCACGCCGTATTCATAGGGGCCACGGACGACCTCGGCGGGAGCCGGTCCCCACTCAAGCGTGGTCGCCTGCCACGGATTTTCACCTGCCGGTTGGCCGCGTCGCGCGCTCCAGACAAGGTTGACCAGGAACAGCAGTTGCGCGGCGCCCAGCAGGAAAGCCGCCCACGTGACGCCGCGCTCCATAGGCATCAGAGAGGCAAGCGTGGAGGTGGTGCCGGTCAGCTGGTAGTAGTGACGGGGTCGGCCGGCCAGCCCCTCCAGGTGCATGGGGAAGAAGGTGGCGTAGGCGCCCACCAGGCTCAGCCAGAAGTGCCAGCGCCCCAGTGGCTCGTTCATCAGCCGGCCGGTCATCAAGGGGAACCAGTAGTACACGCCGGCAAAGATGGCGAACGTGCCCGCCATTGCCATGATGAGGTGAAAGTGCGCCACCACGAAAAAGGTGTTGTGCAGGTACGCATCCAGCGCTGGCAGGGCCAGGATCGGCCCCGTCACCCCGCCGGCGATGAACAGCGAGATGAAGCCCAGCGCAAACAGCATGGCTGTGGTCCGCTGCAGGCCGCCACCCCACAGCGTCGCCAGCCAGCTGAAGACCTTGGCGGTACTGGGCACGGCAATGGCCATGGTGGTCAGCGCGAAGGCACTGCCGGCATACGGGTTCATGCCGCTGACGAACATATGGTGGCCCCAGACCAGGAAACCCAGTAGACCGATCAGCACCGTAGTGACGGCCATCAGGCGGTAGCCCACCACCGGCCGACGGCTGAAGTTTGCCACCAGACTGCTGACCAGGCCCATGGCGGGCAGCACGGCAATATAGACCTCCGGGTGGCCAAAGAACCAGAAGAGGTGAAGCCATAACAGCGGCGAGCCATCCCCATGACCGACGATTTGTCCGCTCACCAGGTCTCCGCGGGGCACGAAGAACGAGGTGCCGAAGTGCCGGTCGCACAGCAGCAGCACGATCGCGGCAAACAGGACCGTGAAGGCAAGCAGGATCAGCAGGGAGGAGACCAGCCAGGACCAGACAGTCAGCGGCAGACGGTTGAGCGTCATGCCGCGCGGCCGCTCTCCCACGATGGTGACCAGCACATTCACGGCGCTTAACCAGCTGCCGATGCAGAACAGGCCGATCGAGACCAGCCACAGGTCCATGCCGCCGCCCTGGCCTGGACCCGCCGAGGCAACCGCGCTCAGCGGCGGGTATGCCGTCCAGCCGGAGATCGGTCCGCCCGCCGGCAGGAGGAACGCGGAAAGCAGAACTGCGAGAGCAAGCGCAACGATCCAGAACCCCGCCGCATTCAGCCAGGGAAGCGCCATCCGCCGGGCGCCGATCTGTGCGGGAAGCACCAGACTCGCGAATCCACTCTGTGGTGCGGTGGTCAGCACGAAGAAGACCATCAGGGTGCCATGCATGGTCACCAGCGAGAGATACTCCTCGGGCAGCAGCGGGCCGTTTCCGTGGAAGCCGGGAAGAGGGAACGCGGTTCCTGGCCACGCCAACTGCAGCCGCATGGCGAGCGAGAGCAGGGTGCCTGCCGCAACAGCCACTAGCGCGAGCAGCAGGTACCGGATGCCAAGCACGCGATGATCGGTAGTGCTCACGCTGCGCAGGATGCGACGCGCTCGCGACGCGCGGCCGGTATCGGTTGTCGCCAACTGTTTCATCGTTTGCCTGCCGCTGCGTGGTGCGGCGCATGCGACGCCAACCAGGCCTGATATGCGGTTGCAGAAACCACTCGTACGTGCGCCTGCATCCGCGCATGACCAGAGCCACAAAGCTGCGAACACAACACCGGGTACACGCCCGGCTGCAGCGGGGTGAAGTGCACATGCAGCGTCTGCCCCGGCACAGCATTCTGCTTGAGTCGCATGTCGGGAAGGAAGAAGCCGTGGATCACATCGAGCGAGCGCAGAGCGACGTCCACCTCGCGCCCTGCAGGCAAAACCAGCTCACTCACAACCACGTCGTCTGTCCCGTGAGGGTCGCTCCGATCCAGGCCCAACGGGTTGCCCAGGGCCGCGTTCACCAGACGGGGCTGGCTGACGCCGAAGGTTGCGTCCGGCCCCGGATAGTGGAAGTACCACTGGAACTGCTGGCCGACGATCTCGACCTGGAGCGCAGCCGGGGAGGCGCCTTCAAAGCGCTGATGCGCCCAGACACGCTCGGCCGAGACCGCCATCAGCGTGTAGAGCGCGGTCAGCAGCAACAGCGGCACCATCTCTGCGCGACGGGTGGACGGGGTGGCTGCATCGCGCCGGGGACGGAACAGCAGCCATAACAGCAGCATGTTCGCAACCAGGAAGCACATACCCATGGCTGCAGTGTCCCAGCGCATCAGCCGGTCCACCGCGTAGCCGTGGGCTGCGGCATTCGGCGGCATCCACCAGGAGCTTCGCAACATCCGCTTAGCTCTGCCCTGCGTGCTTCAAGCTGCGGACCATGTTGACGAAGTAGCGGTGCACGCGACGATCGGCGGAGAGTTCAGGATGGAATGTCGCGGCTAACAGGTGACCCTGACGCACCAGCACGGGCGCGCCGTCTCTCTCCGCCAGCACTTGCACGTCATCGCCGACGCGGGTGATACGCGGAGCCCGGATGTACACCATCTCGAGCGGGCTGTCCTGGGCCTCCCCGTCGAGCCGCGCCAAGGACTCCTCGATGCTGCTGTCGATCTGGCGGCCGTACGCGTTGCGCTCGACCGTCGCGTCCAGCAGCCCGAGGCTGGACTGCCGTGGGTGTTCCACCTGATTGGCAAGCAGTATGCAACCGGCACAGGTACCGAAGGTCGGCGATGCGGCGGCAAAGTCTCGCAGCGATTCGAGAAAGCCATCGCGCTCCAGGAACTTAAGGAATGTGGTCGACTCTCCGCCGGGGATGATCAGGCCATCGAGTCCTGCAAGCTCCGCAGGTTTGCGCACCAGTACCGGCTCTGCGCCGCTCTCGCGCAGTGCATCCGCGTGTGCGGCGTAATCGCCCTGGATGGCAAGCACGCCGATGCGCGGCGCTGGTTCAACCGTTTGCGGTGCTTGGATGGCCACTCCTTATTCTACGAGAAGGGGGGCGCGCGGCCTCACGTCCGGTGCGCCGCGGCAGGCCTCATGCGGCTATAGAGCTCCTGCAGGATCAAAACGCCGGCTTCCGCTTCTTTGCGATCGGGCTCCTCGTTCGCGTGGATACGTGATGCGCGAAATGCGATCCAGGTCGGCGCGAATAGGAACGATGGGACCGGGAAGATCGAAGAAGGGAAATGGCGGCACGTCGGCACGAGCCGCCGCGGGCCATGAGCGCACGCCGGTATAAACCGGAGAGCAGCGCCGGGGGAACCATGCTCGCTCCCGCCGGCGCACCTGATTGCTGAAGAAATCGCCTCCGGTTCATGCCGGCGCGCGATGAAGCTACTTCGTCAACCGATCTTACAAATCAACTACCAGCCGCGAGTCTGCAGCAGCTGATGCTCCTCGAGCGCAGCGACGGCCAACCCCTTCATGGTGCCGGTGACCTGCTCGCTGGCTTCTGCGAGTATCTTAGGGTCGTTGTAGTGCGTGGTTGCGATCACGATCGCCTTGGCGCGTGACTCGGCCTCGGCGCGCTCCGCGGGATTGCGTAACTCTCCGCGTTCATCCAGTTCCACATCGAGCGGCGTGGCGCGTTCCTTCATGAAGATGCCAGAGCCGACGAACACCGACTCGGCGCCCAGCTGCATCATCAGAGCGGCGTCAGCCGGAGTGGCGATACCGCCGGCAGAGAAGTTGGGGCCCGGCAGCTTGCCCGTCTTCGCCACCATGCGCACCAGCTCGTAGGGAGCGCGGTGCTCCTTCGCAGCTACGTAGAGCTCTTCATCGCCGAGCACGGTCAGCGCCTTCATCTCGCGCACGATCTGGCGCATGTGCTTCACCGCATGGACCACATCGCCGGTGCCTGCCTCGCCCTTGGTACGAATCATTGCCGCGCCCTCGGCAATCCGCCGCAGAGCCTCGCCCAGGTCGCGCGCGCCGCACACAAACGGGGTCTTAAAGGCGTGCTTGTCGATGTGGTGCGCCTCATCGGCAGGGGTCAGCACTTCGCTCTCGTCGATGAAGTCAACGCCCAGCTCCTGCAGAACCTGCGCTTCGGCGAAGTGCCCGATGCGAGCCTTGGCCATGACAGGGATGGAGACCGCCGCGATGATCTCGCGGATCAACTTGGGGCTGGCCATACGGGCAACGCCGCCCTCAGCGCGGATCATGGCCGGCACACGCTCCAGAGCCATGACGGCGACCGCACCCGCCTGCTCGGCGATCTTCGCCTGCTCGACGTTCATCACGTCCATGATCACGCCGCCTTTGAGCATCTCCGCCAGGCCGACCTTCAGACGCAATCCATGCTGCTCGCCCTTGAATCCATTGCCGTTCGGCCCCGAGGCCGATGCTCCGTTGCTCTGCTGTGCCATGGTCGTCCACCTCTCTGCTGCGCCCCATTTCGGGGCCGCAGTTGACTTCTCAGTGTAGCAGTTAGGTCCCAGCCGTCCCGAGGGTCGCGCGCTTCCTTTAAGCTGGATGCAACTTCCCCTCGGACCTAAATTCCCAGGCCTTCTGACGGCCCACAAATGCTCTTCAACTCCTTCGGGTTCCTCTTCCTCTTTCTTCCTGTCACGCTTGCCGGCTATCAGCTTGCGGGACGTCTCGGGCGCCGCGCAGTCGTGATCTGGCTGGGCGTAATGTCGCTGGTCTTTTACGGTGTCTGGCGGCGGGAGTTCCTGTGGCTGCTGGGCGGCTCCATCGCTTTCAACTACGTCTGCGCGCGGCTGATTGTGCGCTGGAAGCGGAGCGAGCGGCTTGCATCTGCGACGCTGTTCAGTGCGGTCTGCGGGAATCTGCTGCTGCTCTTCTATTACAAGTACTTGTTTCCCGCGCTGGCTGGCCTGGGCGATCTGCTGCGACTGCATCACCAGTTCGCCGGAGTGCTGCTGCCCTTGGGTATCTCCTTCTTCACTTTCACGCAGATCGGCTATCTGATCGACCTGCGCCAGGGCGCGGCAGAGTCGCAGGAGTTCCCGGAGTATCTGCTGTTCGTCACCTTCTTCCCGCATCTGATCGCCGGACCCATCCTGCACCACAGCGAGGTGATGCCGCAGTTCCGCAGACCGGGGCGCTATACGCTTCGTCTGGATGACCTCGCCGTCGGGTTCAGCTGGTTCATCATGGGCCTGTTCAAGAAAGTGATGATCGCCGATACGATGGCGCCCTTCGCGGACGCTGCCTTCGCGGCACCTCAAGGCTTGGCTGCATTGCCGGCATGGACGGGCGTGCTCAGTTACACCATGCAGCTCTACTTCGATTTCTCGGGCTACTCCGACATGGCGATCGGGCTGGCGCGCATGCTCTCTATCCACTTCCCACTCAACTTCGCATCACCATACAAAGCGGCGAACATCATTGACTTCTGGGCACGCTGGCATATGACGCTGACCCGCTACGTCACGCTGTACCTCTACAACCCCATGTCGCTCTGGGTGAACCGGCGGCGGCTGGCGCAAGGCAAGGCGGTCTCACGCAGAGGATCGAGAACGCTCGAGGGCTTCGCAGCGATGCTGGCCTTTCCCACGCTCGTCTCCATGCTCATCATCGGCGTATGGCACGGCGCAGGCACGCAGTTCCTGCTCTTCGGACTATTTCACGGCGTTTACCTGACGATGAATCACGCCTGGCGCATCTTTGGTAAAGGTCCAGCGGTCGCCCCTTCGCGCGCGCTCTCATGCGTTCATCATGCGGGCTCGGTACTGCTGACTCTGCTTTGCGTGGTCCTCGCGCAGGTACTGTTCCGGGCTGAGTCGACCGGCGGAGCCTTTAGCATGTTCTCCGCGATGGCCGGCCGGTTGGGCCTGGGCATACATCACCTCAAGCCCCTCGCCAAGCCCCTAGTCCTGTTGCCCTTGTTGTTTGGCGTCGTGTGGCTGCTGCCCAACACGCAACAGATACTCGCAAGCTTCCAATCGGTGTCTGAAGCTGAACCGCAGCCGGGAAGACTCGGTCGGTGGCTCACCTGGAGGCCAACGGCTGTGTGGGCGGTCATGCTGGTGGCGGCGTTGCTGACGTGCCTGGCGTATCTGGAGGACACGAGCAGATTTCTCTATTTCCAGTTTTAGGGCCGCTGCGTTTTGAGGTAGTCGGCCAGGGCCTCAGCGTTCTGTGCCGCGCCATCTGTATTCAGGTGAAAGGCGTCAAAGAACATGGCGCGGTCGTACACCTGCATTGGTTGAAGTTCCAGTGCGGCGGCGTTCGCACGATACTCCGCCTGGCGCTCGTCACAGTCCCGCACGGGGTTCGCCCAGATCAATGCCCGTGTCCCGCCGCGGGTGTATCGCGATACCAGCCCTTCCAGGTAGGACCGCTGAACGTGGATGGGCGGCGCCTGCCAGCCGCATACAACCTCGATCGTGGTTCCGTGCTGCGGCATCCAGCCCCGCTGCGCTGCCTGGACCTGCATATCGTGGCGGTAGCTCGCGCCGCTCCAGTCCGGCCGTAGCACCTGATGTGTGGCGAGAAATCCCTTCCACACTGCACATACGAAACGTAGCGTAGCTCGTGGATGACTAAGGAACAGCCACGCTGCCTCCCCAGGAGGGAAGTGCTCATCCACCATCAGCCATGCATCGACCATGCCGTTCTCTTCATCCATTTGCGGCTGCCGCAGATGATTGCTGCTGAGATGAAAGACGATGAAACGGGGCGGTCGATTGTGAGCCAGGTACTCGTCAAGGACACGCGTGCCGGCGACCGCCGTTGCCACATAGGGCAGAGCGAGATTACAGGTCTTCAGGCCAGTGCTTGCCTCGAGCACGCTCGGGTCGACTCCAAATATGCCTGAAGAGTCCCCCGCGATGACGACACCGCAGTTCTGCTGTGGCGCCATCACAAACCTGTAGTGGGTCGCGTGCCAGAGCTGACGGCGCGAGACACTCACAAACGTCTCGGACCGGGCAAAAAACAACGTAAGCAGAAGGGCAGTGAGCGGCAGCACTACCAGGAGTGCCATGTAGCCGCGGAACGAATCCACGTCATGACGAGCATCCTCGGCTGCGCGCGACGGCTCCTGCTGTGTGCTCACACTCACGCGATGCCTAACGTCCCTGCGCAGCGAGCTTCTTGGCGATCAGGTCTTTCAAGTGACCGACGTTCTTCAGCGACTCGATCTCGGCAGTCTGAAACTTGACGCTAAACTTGGCCTCTGTCGCAACAATAAGGTTGATGTGATTGAAGGAGTCCCAATCGGCAATATCGGCCGCCGTCATATCCGGTCGCAACTCGATTGAGTCGTCATCGAAGATGTCGCGGAAGATGCCCGTAAGCCGCGTGTCGATCTCTGCGTAATCCATTCCTGGTCCCCACTACTCCTTTGCCCTGCGACCCTGCGGGCCTGTTGACCACAACAGTGTATCCGCTGCTTCAGCCGCCGCCCGCGTCAACTCCGGGATTCGAGCAGCTTGTCCCGTTTGACCTCGATGAAGAGTCCAGTCGCCGTGGCAAGCACGCGGCCGGTCCCGTCCCGCAGGGTGGCGGAGCAGCGATGCTTGCGATCGGACTCCCGCTCACTTCGCCCGTCCAGCAGCAACTCCTGTTCGAGTGGGACTGGGCGCAGGTAATCGACGCTCATCTGCCGGGTCATCGCGTAGACGTTGCGCCGGCGGTTGGCCTTACTCATGGCTTCATCGAGCACCGTGGCGATAACGCCGCCATGCGCGTAGCCCGGCGGACCCTGGAAGCGCCGGTCCAGGCTGAAACGGCACACGACCGCATCGTCGGCGCTGATGAAGAAGCGCAACTGGAGTCCGGCTGCGTTTGCGTCGCCGCATCCGAAGCAGCCGTTCTGCGTGCCGTGGCCGATCGGAACCTGGCCTGCCGTCTCTGCTGGAATCATCCGTCCTCGTCTCGTCACTGTCTTCCCCGCGAACGCCGGGCACTCACAGCCGCAGGGAAATTGCTCTATACTCGCATCCAGTATGGCGGTAGCAAAGACCTTCTTCCTCGAGACCTTCGGCTGCCAGATGAACGTCCATGACTCGGAAAAAGTCATCGGCACGCTCCAGCAGCAGGGCTATCGCCAGGTCGGCACAGAAGAAGCCGCAGACCTCATCCTCTACAACACTTGTTCGATTCGCGACAAGGCCGAGCAGAAGGTCTTTAACCGTTTAAACGACACCAAGAAGCTGCTGAAGCAGGGCAAGCGCTTCGGGGTGCTGGGCTGCGTGGCCCAGCAGGAAGGTGAGGCGATCTTTGAGCGCGCCCCCTACGTGTCCTTCGTATCCGGATCCGCGTCCTATCGCAAGCTGCCGGAGATGCTGGCGCGCCTGGAAGCAGGGGAGCGCCGCATTGCGGGCCTGGACGACCGGCAGACGGAAGAGACGTTTGAGACCGAGTTCACCGCGCGTACCAATCCGTATCGCGGCTACATCACCATCATCGAAGGTTGCGACAAGTTTTGCGCCTACTGTGTAGTCCCGTACACGCGCGGTAAGGAGCGTAGCCGCACCTCAAGCTCCGTTCTGGATGAGGCGCGGCGGATGGCACAGAATGGCTACACCGAGATCCAGCTGCTGGGACAAAACGTGAACAGCTATCGCGATCCGGAAGGGAAGCGCCGCTTCGCAGAGTTGCTGGCAGCGGTTGGCGAGATTCCGGGTATCCGTCGAGTCCGCTTCACCACCTCCCATCCGCGCGACTTCACCCGCGATATCGTGGACGCGATCAACGCCGTACCCGCGCTGTGCAACCACGTTCACCTGCCTGTACAGAGCGGCTCCACCACCACCCTGCGGCGCATGCAGCGCGAGTACACCCGGGAGCAGTACCTGGAGAGGATCAGCTGGATCGAGGCGTCTGCACGGCGCATCAGCATGACGACGGACATCATCGTCGGCTTTCCCGGCGAGACGATCGCCGAGTTCGAGGAGACCCTAAGCCTGCTCGAGCGCGTGCAATACGACGCGGTCTTCGCCTTTAAGTACTCTCCGCGTCCCAACACGCCGGCTCTGGTGATGATCGACGCCCTGCCGGACGAAGAGAAAGGGAAGCGGCTGCAGGTGCTGCTCGATCGTCAGAGCGAGTGGCAAAGGGCGAAGTACAGCAATCACATAGGGCATATTGTGGAAGCAGCAGTTGAGGGGCATAATCCTCAGCGCGGCCAGGTGCATGGGCGTACGTCAGAGAACATCACTCTCAACTTCGTTCCTAGCGGACCGATTCTGCCGGCGCCCGGCAGTTACGTTCCGGTGGAAGTGACGCATAGCTTTCCCAACAGTCTGCTCGGACGTGCCGTCTAACATGGTGATGGATGTGAAGCCGGGCCTGAGAGGAGTGAGCGAACGATGGACATCGAGATGAAGATCCGCGGACTGGTCATGGATCCGAGCACGCACGCTCCCATCGTTATCCTGAAGGACCTGCACAGTGATACCGTGCTGCCCATCTGGGTCGGGCTGTACGAGGCCAATGCCATCGCCCTTGAGATCGAAAAGACCAACAACTCCAGGCCGATGACCCACGACCTGCTACGGAACTTGGTCACCGGACTGAACGCGATCGTTGATCGGGTCGTCGTGACCGAGCTACGCAATGACACCTTCTACGCCGTGGTCTGGATGCGGCAGCAGGAGGAGGTGGTCACGATCGACGCCCGGCCCTCCGATGCGATCGCACTCGCGCTACGTTGCGACTGCCCGATCTACGTCAGCGAAGAGGTGCTGCGTATCGCCAAGTTGGCTCCGGGCGCGGCCGACACTTCGCCTGAGGAGCTGCGGCGCTGGCTGGAAGGCCTGAACGACGAGGACATGGGCCGCTACAAGATGTAGTGCCACGGGACCTGCCCCTTACATGTAAGCGAGACTACGGAACGCAGAGCTCTCTCGCCACGCCGACGATCCACACACGAGGAAAGACTATCGATACTGGAACACAGCGTCGCCTGATCCTCGGCCTGCTCTCCAACTGGGTGAGCAAAATCGCGGGGACCTTGGTTCAGCTTGTGCAGGTTCCGGTATTTCTTCACTTTTGGAGCGTCAACCTGTACGGCGAATGGGTGATTATCAGCGCGATCCCCGCCTATCTCTCGTTCAGCAACATCGGCTTCGGATCTGTTGCCAACAATGAGATGACAATGTTGACTGCCGCCGGCGATCAGCAGAAGGCACTCGGCGTTTTCCAGAGCTGTTGGTGGCTCATCGTCTGCATCTCGGCTGCGGTGGGCCTGCTGCTGTGGCCGGTACTGCAGTTTCTGCCGGTCGCCAGCATGCTGAAGTTGCATGCCATCAGCGCACCCGACGCGAAGTGGATTCTGCTCTACCTCGGCATCTCCATACTGCTGGGTCAGTTTGAACAGCTGATGTCGTCTGCCTATACCAGCGTGGGCCGATATGCCTACGGTGCCTTCCTGAAGAGCATCGTCTCATTGCTGGCCTTCATGGCCATGCTGATTCCGGTGGTGCTTGGCCACGGGGCCCGCACAACGGCGCTGGTTTTCGCTATAGGAAACATCGCAGGCACACTTGTGCTGGGCATCATGGTGCGGCGGGACGTACCGTGGATTCGCTACGGCTGGCAGCACGCGCGGCTCAGTGAGCTTCGCCGTATGGTCGGCCCTGCCATTGCATTCATGGGCTTTCCCATCGGCGTCTCACTCAACATGCAGGGAACTCTGCTGGCCGTTGGCTATGCACTGGGTCCGCTGGACGTAGTCATCTTCAGCACGGCGCGCACAGTGTCCCGAGTCGCGCTGCAGATGGTCCAGATGGTGAACTTCTCCTTCTGGCCGGAGCTTTCGCTGGCCTATGGGGCGAAGGATGAAGTTCTGTTTCGCGCGTTGCACCGACGCTCCTGCCAGCTGGCGCTGGCCATCGGCGTGGTCGTCATCTGCTGCATGATGAGCTTCGGTCCGTGGTTCCTGCATCACTGGACCGGCGGCCACGTGCCGCCCAGCCGTTCACTGCTGGCCATCCTGTTGCTGGTGGTTGTCTTCTACGCGCTGTGGTCCACCAGCTCGACTGTCGTCTCGGCCACCAATCAGCACCAGAAGCTCGCGGCGTATTTTCTTGCCGCCACCAGTATCACCATCGTCTTCACGTTCCTGCTGGCAGCGCGATACGGGATCTACGGCGCGGCCGCTTCGTTGCTGATTGCAGAGATCATCATGAACTTTCACGTGTTGCCGAACTCCTTACGCATGACGCATGACACATTCGGAGCCTTCCTGCGCAGCATGCTGGATATCCCTCCATCTCTGCGACCGCAGGCGCTGATGCGTAACCTCAGCCGGGCGAAGCCGGGCCTAGAGAGCTAGAGCGGATGGCCGCTGACCGCATCGCGGTGGTTGAACCGCAAAGCCGCGGGATGGTGCACTCGCCCTTCAACGCAGCCCTGCTCCATACGGTCGCCCTCGCATATCCGGCTGCCACGCTCTGCTTCTACGCTTCCGCCAGTCACCGGGACGAAGTCAAAGCGATTCTACGGGAGGTTGCGCCGGAAGTTGCCTCTCGTCTTGAGTGGCAGACGCTTGCCGAGCCCCCCATAGAGCAATCGACAGTGGCTCGCTGGCTTGCCCATCGGCAACTTTTGCGGCAAGTGCTCGCGCCTGGTCAGCGGACACTCTTGTGCTCCATCAACCGACTGCTGCTGATGCAACTGCTTCAGAACCTGAAGCGGCGAAGGCGAGCGGATCCAGTCCGCGTCGTTCTGCATGGAGAGCTGGAACTTCTGGAGCAGGAGCGGAATGGTTGGCGACATCCGCTGTCACTCGGACGCCTGCTGGCCCGCTCCAAGCCTGCTGCGCTGCGCTACATCCTGCTTGGCCGCTCCATCCGCGACAACCTGCCGCCGGGATATGGGGCAGCCCTTGCTGACGCCGGTCTTCTCGATCATCCATACCACTTCACATCGTCTACGGCTGGCTTGCCGCCGAGATTCATCGTCGGTGTATTCGGGAATGCGGGCGAGGCTCACGAGATTGAAGCCATTGCGACCCGCGTGAAACGCGTGCAGCCCGACGTCGATTTCCGACTCATCGGCTTCGTCTCCAGTCCGTCAGTTGTCGATCGGCTGAGTCCGCTGGTCGAAAACGTGGGCACCGTCCCGCTTACACGGAGAGCCTTCACCGAGAGTGCGCGCGATATCACGTACGCGCTGTGGCTCGCTCCGCCGTCAGGATTCCGCCTGCGCGCAAGCGGCACCTTCTTCGACGCGCTCTCGTTCTTGAAGCCGTTGATCTACACGGCCAATCCATTTGTCGACTCCTATGTTGCAGGGGAGCCACGGAGTGCTGTGCGCTGCGCAACGCTTGAGGATGTGCCGGCGGCCATTCTTGACCGAGCGAGCCTCACCGGGGCCGAAGAGTACGAGGAGGCGCAGGCAGCTATGCTCCGCCTGCGGCAGCGTTTTACTCCGGCTGCGCTGGCCATGCCGCTCCGACGCGCGCTCGATTGGGACTAAGACGAACCTGAACGCGCGTGTGGATTGTTCAGCGCGGCCGCAACCTGCGCCGCCACCACTGGCTCGCTGCAGTACTCGTCCCACCACCGCAGTGCCGCAGCACGATAGCGCTCCAGCGCAGTGAGATCGCGGGCGTAGCGGCGTAGCAGGCTGGGGATCTCCTGCCAGTTATCGACGACAATGACGGGAGCGTTGCGCAGAAACGGCTCGTTCGGAAATGGGCTGGTGAGCACAAGGCAGCCCGCACGCAGCCCCTCGTAGAAGCGGTAGCTCTCCGCATTGCTGCCGCGGGGCGCGACGCAGATGCGGCTGTTCATCATGCGCTCGGAGTAACTCCGATACGGTGCAGCCGCGGCGGCGGGCTCCTCGGGCCGTGTGTCATTCAGCTCAATGCGCCACTCGCCACTGCTCTGGAGCTCACGAAGTACCGTCCATAACTGACGCCGGCTCACCGTCTTTGAGGGGGGAATCCAGTAGCGATAGTCATTGCGCTGGAAGGGTGACGCGATGTCTCCAGCAAAGAAGGTGTCGAGGGTGCGGTCGGCCATGGCACGCTGAGGTACCGGCTTCTGACTCTGGTAGCCGAGCGGTATGCGATGGATAAGCGGTTGCGTGCGGACGAGATCGCCGGTCTTGCGCATCAGTGCGCGCGAGCGCAGATGAAGCAGCCAGTCGCGTGCGTATTCAAAGACTTCGACCGCCTCCAGCTTGCCCATATGCAGATGCGGACGGAAGCCCAGAAACGGCCGGGCCGCCATGTTCCGCAACACAGCATGCACCTGCAGCGCATACTCGGGGATCTTGCAGCGCTCCTCTAGCAGTAAGACGGCCACCACATGGGGCCCGTACTCCGGCAGCTGTGACGTATCTTTCGTCAGATAGAAGTGCAGAGACGTGCTGGAGAGCAGCGGCGCCGCAGCCGCGAGCACAGCCAGCGCGTAGCGAGCATCCGGAACGGAGACTGCGGGATCGGCCGGCCCGTACACCTCCTGTACACCCGAGGCGACTACCGGCCATGCAAGGAAGTAGCGATGCGCGGGTTGCGACACGCTCATGCAGAGACGCTGACCGCGGCGCGTGTCTCTGCCAGCAGCGTGGCAACAGCTGCCTCATACCGTGGTGAGCTTTCATTGCGACCCAGCGACGCTGCGGTGGCCCGCGCGGCAGCAGCAACGCTGCGACGAAGCTCCTCCCGTTGATACAGCGACAATAGAGCTTCGGCAATCAGCTCTCCTTGGAACGGCGGCACCACCAGTCCATCGCGTCCAGGCGTCAGCAACTCCGACGCGCCGCAATGGGTGGTTGCGATGCACGGCACGCCGTTGGCCATGGCCTCAAACAGCGCCATGCCGAAGCCATCATCGACAGAGGGAAGCACGAAGACATCGCAACGCTGATAAAAGGCGTTCATATCCGGTACATACGCGACCAGTTCTACATTGTTGAGCCTGGCAAGCCGCTGCTGGAGCGCAGGGTAGCGGGTCAGGTCGGCGTCTGTGCGGATCAGGAGGCGCGCGCCCGACAGCGCCAGCTGCTTCCAGGCATCCAGCAGGTACAGGTAGCCCTTGCGCAGGGGGTCACCGCCGACCACACCGACCGTAAACTCCGAATGACGTTCCGGATGCGTCATCTCGGGGAAGCGGCACCGTCCCATCAGAGGTGCCTTCACGATCTTCTTGCGCAGCTCTGGAGAGAAAGTCGCGGAAGTGTATTCCGACGGCGTCAGGATGTGCTCTGCCTCTGCATACTCTGCGAGTTGGCGCTCGCGGAACCAGGCCGGCTGGGGTCGGTAGGGAACACCCAGCTTTGCCGACTCCTGCTCGACAATTGCCTGTTGGAAGTCAACGTGGGGGCAGGCGCGATCCAGAACGAAGCCAGCGCCCCGTCGCCGTGCTGCACGTGCAGAGACCAGCGACGCGGTCGCCCAGCCCACGAACAGGTCGCCCGGGCGCAGCACGAGCGCAACCGAATGGTCATACAGCCACGAGTCTGCGTGGAGCGCCGATGAGGACGCGTTGATCCGCAGAAAGTGCATTGCGCTCTGAAGAACGGACGGTACGAGTGACAAATTAACTGCAGAGCTTAGTCCACGGAAGTAGCGGCGGGGTGCCGAACTATAGATACGGACATCGGCGCCGTGCGCCACCAACGCATTCGCCAGCATTGCGGAGTGGAAGGGCCGCGTGGTGGAAACCGCTACCTGCATAGGCGCAGGGTAGCACGGTCGGGCCCAATAAGAAGGAACGGCCCCGGCGGCAACGGCCGGGGCCCCTCGAATCAAGCGGCTTCGGTGTCCTCGTCCTCTTCGTCCTCGTCGCTCATGCTTGCTGCTTCCTTCAGCAGCGGCTTGGACGCGGCCAGAACCCGCTTGCCGGCGTTTACCTCTTCGTTCAGCGTCTGGGTTAGAGTGGCAACAACCTCCCGCTCACCCAGCGCCTTAGCAATGGAGATCGCAGTCGTGTAGCCGGCAATCTCATAGTGCTCGACGCGCAGGGCTGCGCCGCCGATCGCCAGGTCCTTCAGAATGTCCTCATCCTCATCCTTCTCCAGTTGCTCCTGGCCTTCCTTCACCAGGCCTTCCATACCCATGCAGTGTTCGCCGGTGGCCTTTTCGTCCATCTGCTCAAATATCTGCTTCAGCCGCTCGACCTGACCCTTGGTCTCCTCCAAGTGCTCGGTGAAGATTGTTTTTAGCTGATCATTTGCAGCCCCTTTTGCCATCTTCGGCAAAGCCTTCACCAGCTGATTTTCAGCGCTGTACAGATCGCGCAACTCATCCAACAAAACGTCTCTCAGACTCATCGGAAAAAGTCCTCCTGTTCGCTCTGATGCGTAGCGAGCGGACCGCGCGATGGAAACGCGTCCTGCGATTGTTGATGGTCGTTGAAAATTGCAGACAGGAGCTCACGTCGGAGCCGTCACTCTTGTCCGAACATGTGATTCGGGCCGAAAGAGCCGCAGGGCAGCCTAACGGCGCCTCGAGCGCATGAAGGACAGAATACCCGTTATCAGACATAGCGTCAGGGTGGAATCACCTTCCGTTAACCCCGGTTTTGTCGCTGCATTCTCCTTCGGAGGTGGTCCGCGCCCCGGATGGATTCAGGCGGGAGCACTTGCTCCAAGACCGTCGATCGGCAAAAGCTGTGCTGGGCGGTACAGCCGAGGCTGAATGTGACACTTGAGCTCTGGATGGCCACAAACATTGCAATGAGAAACGTCGAGCCTTCATTGGAGGTTTTCAGGAAGCGCATAAATTAGCAAGATTTTCTCGTCTGGTTAAAAGGCTCCGATGCTCCCGCGCACTACAGTCCTCCCGTCGCTCCGGAGAGCTTTCCCGGGCGCACGAAGCATGATTGTGGAGGATCCATGTCGCTGACATCCCGCCGTACGAATCCAGCTCTGCTGCGCTATGCAGCAGGCCTGCTCGCTGGCCTGCAAGTCTTCGCTGGTCTGCCGCTGCCGGTCTATGCCCAGACCAACGCGTCCCAGAGCAATGAAGCAGAGAGCTTCGCCACCCGCTCGCCTATCAAGCATGTCATCGTGATCATCGGTGAAAATCGCACCTTCGATCATGTCTTTGCTACCTACAAGCCGAAGTCGGGCAGCCACATCTCGAACCTGCTCTCGAAGGGGATCATCGAGGAGGACGGAACGCCCGGGCCGAACTACTCCCTGGCGCTGCAATTGAAGGCAGAAGACACGCACAGTGACAAATACCAGATCAGCCCGCAGGAGAAGTCGGTCTACGCGCACCTGCCTGCGCCGCTGGCCGGTGGTCCGACTGATGTCTGCAAGAACAACGGCATCTGCACTCTTGCCGATGCCAAGGCTTCAGAGAACGGCCTGGCCCCGGACTACTACAGGTACCTGTTGACCGGCGGAACCGGACTGCCCAATCGCACACCGGACACGCGAATCGAAGGCGTGCAGGCGGCGGCTCCATACTCGACTCTACCCCCGGGACCATTCCAGCTGACAAACTCCAGCACTCTTCCTTACGACTCGTATGCGGCCAGCCCGGTGCACCGCTTTTATCAGGCTTGGCAGCAAGCCGATTGCAACGTGGACTACGCAACCAGGAAGAACCCTGCCGGTTGCCAAAACGATCTCTATCCTTGGGTCGAGACCACGGTAGGAGCGGGCGCCAATGGACAGGCGCAGCCGGCCACCTTCACAACCGACTACAAGCCCACGCCGGCCGTAACGACCGGCGAAGGCGGCACCTCCATGGGCTTCTACAACATGCTTCAGGGAGACGCGCCCTACTTCAAGTCGCTGGCGGACAACTATTCCATGAGCGACAACTTCCATCAGTCGGTTTTCGGTGGAACCGGCGCAAACCACATCATGCTGGGCTTTGGCGACGCCATCTGGTTCAGCGACGGGAAAGGCAACCCGGCCACCCCGCCTCATAAGCAGGTAGTCTTCGCCGGTACACCGAGCGAGGGTACGGTAGATGAGGTCGAGAACCCGAACGCCCAGCCCGGAACCAATAACTGGTACACCGAGGATGGCTATGGTGGAGGCGCATTCGGCAAGCCGGCCTTCGGCGGTGGCAGCTACACCAACTGCTCAGACAGTGATGAGCCCGGCGTAGCCTCGGTTCTGAATTTCCTGGATTCCCTGCCGCGGCCCGTCGCTTCGCGCTGCGAGCCAGCCCACTACTACCTGCTGAATAACTACAATCCGGGCTACTTCGGCGATGGCTCAAACGCATACACCGATCACAACGTCGCCAATACCCCGTTCACCATCCCACCTACCAGTGTTCGCAGCATCGGTGACGCCATGCTCCAGAAGAATATCTCCTGGAAGTACTATGGCGACCAGTGGAACGCCTACCTTAAGGATAAGTACCAGATCAACTATGGAACCGTGGGGGCAAAGAGCGATCAGTACTGCAATATCTGCAACTTCTTCCAATACTCGACCTCCATCATGACGGATCCGGCGGTCCGGACTGCTCACCTGAAGGACACCACTGACCTCTACTCCGACATTCAGAAGGGCACGCTGCCGGCAGTCTCTTTCGTGAAACCGAGCGGATGGGTTGATGGTCACCCGGCTTCGTCGAAGCTGAACCTGCTGGAAGGTTTCACCAAGAAGATCGTCGACGGCGTGAAGAGCAACCCCGAACTGTGGAAGAGCACCGCTATCTTCGTCACCATGGATGAGGGCGGCGGCTACTACGACTCGGGCTACATCCAGCCGCTTGACTACTTCGGCGACGGCTCGCGCATTCCGCTGATTGTGGTCTCGCCCTATACCAAGCCGGGCTACATCTCGCATGACTATACCGATCACGTCTCGATCCTGAAGTTCATCGAGCGCAATTGGTACATCGCCCCGATCACCAACCGCAGCCGCGATAACTTCCCCAATCCGAAATATGCGAAGGGGAACTCCTATGTGCCGATCAACGGACCGGCCATTGGAGACCTGTTCAACCTCTTCGACTTCGATAAGAAGTAGGAAGCGCTGCAACCAATTCGCCAGCCTGCCGGTATGGAGGCTGGCTTGATTTTTTGCCCAGGGAGTCATCTGCACGGAGCAGTCCCCAACGCGCCGCTTTCTTCCTTATCTCACCGCTGCGCCAACCCATGTGCGGGAGTGACTCCCTCGGCCGCCATGCGCCGGCTGATGCGCGCCCATTGCCACAGCAGCACCAGCGCAATCACGATTAGAGACAGGGTGAGCCCCAGCCAAATGCCGAAGATGCTCCACTGCCAGACGAAGCAAAGCGCATAACCTAGCGGCAAACCGAAGAACCAGTATCCGGCCAGGTTGACGAGCATGGGTTTGCGAGTCTCGCCCACGCCGCGCAGGGCTCCGGTGGCTACCGTCTGGATGCCGTCGAAGATCTGGAAGGCGGCCGCCAGCAGCAGCAGGTGCGTTCCCACGCGCACCACGGCTTCGTCCATTGTGTAGATGTGCAGCAGCATGCGGGGGAACAGCACGAAGGCAGCCGCAGCCACGGCCATGAAGCCAGCTCCGGCGGAGAGTGCCAGCCAGCCTGCACGCCGCGCCCGCGCCAAGTCACCTGCGCCAACAGCGTGACCTACGGACACGGCGGCCGCTGCAGACATGCCCAACGGCACTATAAAGGTAGTCGACGCACAGTTCAGCACGATCTGGTGTGCGGCCAGCGCGCCCTGGCTCAGGCGCCCGGCCATCAGCGTTGCAATGCCGAACGCGCCGACCTCGAGCACGATCTGCCCAGCCGCTGGAAGGCCTAGCACGAAGAGAGTTCGCAATCGCTGCCACTGCGGCCCCGGCCAGTGCGCGAACAGTGGGTGGCCACGCCGGCGCTCATGCTGCCAGGCGAAGAAGATCAACACTGCGGCCATGTACACCCGCGCTAGGCAGGTGGAGAGAGCCGACCCACGCAGCCCCATTGCAAGCAGCCCGAGGTGGCCGTAGATCAGCGCCCAGTTCCCTGCCCAGTTGATCAAGTTGGCAGAGATCAATGTGAAGGTCACCGGCCTGACACGGCCCACACCCTGCAGGTAGCGGCGAAATGCAGCGTAGACAAGCAGCGGCAACGTGCCCAGGTTTAGCAGGCGGAGGTACGCCGTCGCGTCCACAGCAACGGAAGGGTTGATGCCCATGGGCGCAAAAGCCAACGGCACGCAAGCAATCAACAGCATGGCCACCGGCGCATATGCGGCGGCAAGGTAGACGCCCTGGGCCAGCCAGCGATAGCACACTTCATAATCGCGTCGGCCCCAGGCCTGCGACACCAGCGTATCCAGCCCCAGCAGGATTCCGATGCCGAACAGAGAGGGCGCATAGTAGGCCGCGCTCGAGATGCCGACCGCGCCGATCGCGCCCGGGCCGAGCCGCCCCACCATGATGGTGTCGACCACGCCCATGCTGACCCAGCCCAGCTCGGAGAGGATGACCGGGATGGCCAGGCCGAGCAGTGCCCGCATCTCCCGACCCAGCTCCGGTTTGGCCGTGTTGCGCATACTCGGACGATACGCCAGTGATTTGAAGCTGCGTTATCCGTGGAGGCCTGCGGAGAGCGGCGCGTGCCGTCGAATTGAAGACTGTGCCCGGGTGCTAAAGCAGAGGCGAGTTGATGCAGGCGGCACAGGTCGAGCAGGCCCGTCCGCGATGCTATGCTAAGACATCCGTGGATCACGGAGAGATGGCCGAGTGGCTGAAGGCGCACGCTTGGAAAGCGTGTTTGGGGGAAACTCCAACGTGGGTTCGAATCCCACTCTCTCCGCCAGTTCCATCTGAGCTGCCTGGGATCAGTTTTCGAATTGCTCTATACACATTTGAGCGCTCCGAAAAGTTCGATGTCCTTCCCAAGACATCAGTGCGTGTGCCGCGGCTCCGTCTGATGATCGTGATCCTTCGGCAATAGGGCCGCGATTCAGTACGGCGATGTCGTCGCTAGCCCTGCCAGGATGAACACTATCGTAAATCCGGCAGCACTGACCACCTTTCTCAAAGGCACGGCGACGGCGGCGGTCCCGATGAGAACGCCAAGCTGCCGCACGACGCTCAGGATCGCCGTTCCGCGAGCCACTCGAGCTTGGTTCCATCCCTTGGAACGGCACGCGCGAAGTCGACAAATAGGTGATCCGGTGGGCTCGTCCCTTGCCGACGACGCGCTGGACCGCGACACGCTATTTGCTGGTCAGGGATGGTGTGCTCGGCGAGCTGATCCCGCAGGCGAGCCGCTTACAGCGATGCCGGTGAAGCTCTGAGTAAATCGCGAGAGAACCAGATCGGCTCTGATTGCGCTTCGAAAGTGGGAGCATGATCCTCAGGCTGCCTGCTTACCCGGGATCCGTCTTTACCTGCGAGGTAATTGCTGTGATGTTTGGATGGTTCGATATTCAGTATGTAACGTCGTGCGTTAGCCGTGGCGTTACAGATTGAGAGGGGTGAACCATGTCGAACTTTCCTATCCATACCCTAGACTCGGCGCCAGAAAGTGCAAAGGCCTCACTTGAATACCTGCAGACGGCGTTCGGTCGCATTCCAAACATCGTTGCGTCCATCGCCAACTCGCCCAGGCTGCTCAATTCCCTGGTTGGTATCTTCCAACAGGTTCATAGCAGCAGCTTAGCGGAGTCGGAGATCCAGGTCGTTCTTCTCACGGACGCAGTGACAAACGCCTCCGCCTACGCGGTGGCGTTCCACACGGAGCTTGCTCTCCAACAGGGAGTCAGCAAGGAGGATACGGACGCTATTCGTGAGCTCCATGCGCCCAAGGACAATCGCTTCGAGGCCCTTTTCACAATGGCGAAGACGCTGATCGAGAAGCGCGGACACTTGAGCGAGCATGAGCTGGACTCGTTCCTCGCCGCGGGCTTCCGTCATGAGCAGGTATTGGAGGTCGTAGCCATCGTCGCCGCGTCCACGATCACCAACTACGCTGCAAGTATCACTGATCCGCCCCTGGAAGAGCCCTTTGCGCAGCACGCCTGGCAGGATTGACGACACGATGCGCGGACGGGTGGCGATAATACTTCACGTAGAGGTGTAAGCCGCCCCGAACGAGGAGATCACCATGAGCACTGAGCCTCAGACGCGGGCGGTTCCACAGCTTGGCGACTTGTTGCGCTACTGGAGACATGAGCGCGGCAAGAGCCAATTGGATCTCTCGCTCGACACGGGCATCTCGCAGCGTTACCTGAGCTTTGTGGAGAGCGGTCGAAGCTCTCCGAGCAGGGAGTTTTTGTCTACGGTCTCAGAGGCTCTCAATATTCCGCTGCGAGAGCGGAACGCTCTGCTCCTGGCCTCGGGCTTCGCGCCCAGATATAGCGAACAGGCGATTGACCAAGCGCAGATGACTGTTGTGACCAGGGCGGTGGACCGGATGCTTCAGCAGCATGAGCCGCATCCGGCACTCGTTCTGGATCGATATTGGTTCGTCGTGCGGACCAATCAAGCAACACCCCGCTTTTTCGGATCGTTTATCGATCTCGAGAAGAGACCTAAGCCTCGTAATCTTCTCGACCTCATGTTCGATCCGAACGGGATGCGCCCCTTCGTCGAGGACTGGGAGAGAGTCGCAGCCGGTTTGCTGCAGAGGGTTCGACGTGAAGCAGTCGGGCAGGTAGTTGATTCAAAGCTACAGGAGATGTTGAGGCAGCTCAGCCGTTATCCCGGCGTCGCTAATCTCCAGCCAGCCATGCAGTCGCAAAGTCCCGTACTACCCATTGTCTTTCGTCGCGGTGGTCAGCGTTTCTCGTATTTCTCGTTGATCACGACCGTCGGTACACCCCAGTGCATCACGGCCCAGGAGCTACGCGTTGAGTGCATGTATCCCACAGACGCAGATACTGAGGAATATGAGCAAGCGTGATCTCTAGAGGTACATGTGGGGAACTAATCTGCAAAGCCGTTCGTGCTGTCGGGTTGGACCTAAGCGTCTCTGTCCTGACCACTGAGACGACTTGGCGGGGAATTTATAACCATCTACCCTCCCGCACCTTCCCTTTTCCAGAAATTACCTAAACTTACGCTGACTCGTCCCGACGGTGCTCTACGTCAGCTCACCAGGCGAACCGCTACCTCTACCAGTCGGGCTGGTTCGACGCTTTGCATCAAGACTGCATCGACGCTGGGCGGGACCTCTGGCCGGCTACTCAGGAGAAGAATGCGGGTCGCTGGCCACGCGTGGCGCAGCTGCGTTGCAAGGTGCTCCTGAGCGGCACGCGATACGGAGTGGCAGAGCACAATCAGGTCCGGAGCTCGGTCGGCCGGTGGATGCTCGGGATCGAAACGCGTGTGGTCCCATACAGAAAAGCCGGCTCGCGCGAGTAGCAGCCCGCGGGTCTCGGTCAGTAACTCGTCACAGCCCCACAGCAGCACCGACTTGCCGGTGACTACGGGTTGCATCCGCATGGCTCCGTATGCAGGACTACGATCTCCCGTTGCCTGCTGAGCAAGGTTCCGCCTGCAATCTACATCTTTAGTCATGAAGCTAACAAACGGACTAGGCCGTCGCTGAAGACGCGGATGACTTCGAAATACTTGCCTCTTGGATACCGTGGGCTGAAAAACCGGGCAAAGGCCAGGGCTGCTATGTGAATCGACGAGCTTGCAGCGCCCTGGGCTCCGCCTGCACCCTTCTTTCGTCATGGTGCGTCTATCAGGGCACATGCTCCGCACTTCCCTTCTCTCCCTGCTCATTGCACTGCCATTGTCCGCTCAGACGAGCTCCAAGCCGAGCGGCGTGACGCTGCGCGTCCCCGTGCTGGTGCGCGAGAAGAAGGGTGCCCCGGTCACCAACGTGACCAAGGAGGATCTGACGCTAGCGGAGGACAGCCAGCCCCAGACCATCCTGTCCCTCGTCCCCAACTCCGGCGAGCCGCTGACCTTTGGCATTCTGGTCGACACCAGCCCAGGACAGCGCGCCTTCACCGCGGAGGAGAAGGCGGCCAGCCAAAGCTTCATTGAGACGGTGATGAGAGCTGGTGCCGCGCAGAAGGGGGCCAGCAAGGGGTTCGTCGTTCACTTCGACCGACAGGTGGAACTACTGGCGGATCTGAGCCCGGCAGAGGACAAGGTGCAGCATGGCGCCACGCTGCTAGACTCGCCCGTCCCCACGGCCGTGGGAGATGAGCCCGGGTCGGCAGGCGGTCAGGCTCTCCTCTACGACGCGATCTTCCTTGCAACTGACGAGATCACCGGAAAAAAAAACGGGCGTAAAGCGCTCGTGATCTTTTCCAGCGGCATCGACCGCGGCAGCAAGGAGACGCTGCGCAGCGTCATCGATACGGCGCAGCGCAGCGGCACAACCTTGTATGCGGTCTACGTCAAGGGCGATAAGACGGGGCAGGAGAACAAACGACAGCGCGGGGATCAGGGGCCGAGCGTGGGCTATCCCGGTGGAGGATACCCGGGCGGAGGTTATCCCGGCGGTGGATACCCAGGTGGCGGCTATCCGGGTGGAGGCTACCCTGGCGGCGGGTATCCGGGTGGCGGTTATCCCGGTGGATATCCTAACGACCCGAACAGCGGACCGCGCCCGCTGCCAACCACAAAGATCGACGGCAAGCGGATCCTGGCCGACATCGTGACGCCCACAGGGGGCCGTATCTTTGAGTTGAGCAAGAAGGAGACTGCCGCCCAAATCTACGCAATGATCGCAGACGACCTCGCGCACCAGTCGGTCGTCACCTTTATGCCAGACAAGGCAGGCGCACGGCCGGGATTTCACTCGCTGCGCATCGAGAGCAAGCGCAAGGACACGAGCGCGGAGGCGCCGGACGGATTCTATATCCCGGAGCCCTGACGCCGCTATATTCCCGCAGATGAATAGCGCCCAGTCCTCGCGATCGTTCCCGCGAAGGCTGGGCGCGGCTGGTTTACTGTGCTGCGTCCTGCCGCGAGCGCAGGAACACATCAACGTTGTTCTTGTCGACCAGCGTGGTACCGGTATCGACAAACGCCGGCACGGGCGAGAAAGAGTCTGTCTCGTAATCCTTGTCGAGCTGCTTGAGTGGGTTCTCGTGCAGCTCCACCACGGCCTTCAGTCCGTAGTACGCCATGGTGTAGGGCTTTTGCGCGACGGTCGCGTCGATCACGCCCTCCTTCACCAGGTTCAGCGTGGCCTCGTCAACGTCCATGGCAACCAGCTCGCGGTCTGTCGCGTTGGCCCGCTTCAGCGCCTCGGCTACATCCTTACCTGCCGATGCCTCGAGGCAAACAAAGGCGTCGATCTTATCCTTGCCTGCCTTTGCAACCAGCGCCTGCGTCTTGTCAAAGGCGTTGCCGGAGTCGCCGCGGATGTTGAAGACCTCGGCCACGTGCATGCCTGGGCTGGAAGAGAAGGCATCCTGGTAGCCCTTCAGACGCTCATCGAGGTTGGTCTGCCCGGGCATGGTGAAGAACACCACGTTGCCTTTGCCGTGCAGCTTCTGCACCACGCGCTGGCCACCGAGCCGCCCTGCTTGCAGGTTATTGGTTCCGATGAAGTAGAGTCGGTGGCTGTTCGGAGCGTCCGAGTCGATGGTCAGCACGGGGATACCGGCGTCGATGGCCTTATCGATCTCGCTCTGCATCAGTGCCGGGTCGGCTACGGAAACCAGGATGCCGGCCGGCTTGCGCGAGACTGCGGTTCGAAACTCCTGCACCTCGCCCTGCGGATCGAAGGTGTCTGTTCCGCGCATCTCGGCCTTAACGCCGTACTGGGTGGCCGCCTTTGTCAGGCCGCTGTTCGCTGCCTGCCAGTAGGGCAGCTTGATGTTGGTTGAAACTATGTAGTACTGGTCCGAGTAGCTGTGCTTGGCGCAGCTTGTCGTCACCATCAGGCATGCTGTCCCCAGAACTCCCAACGCAGTCGCCCGTACTCTCCGATGCATCGCTTTCCTCCTTCGCTCTGCCGCTTCGTGGCGGTCTGAGTGTAGCGCGTTCGAGCAGTCCTGCTCATGCATGGGAGAACGCTGGCGCCTGTGACGCTGTCCGCACGCACCCGCAGGGTAACTACTCCAAGGCCGCTGATTGTACGACCGTTGTCCAGTTTATGTCGAAGTCTAACCAAAGCCTGATGTCTGTACGCCCCGCCCGGGACGGAGTGGCTCCCTCGGCGCCAGGCTCTGGCTACTCCAATTGTTGTGAAACTCTGTCCTGGCGTGTTACATCTATCCGACAAGCGCATGCATAGTCTCTGCCAGTCCGCGATCGTTACCCGCGAAGCCGGCCCCTGCATGTCCGCGCACACGGCACCCTGCCTGTGTTGTTGCTGTTGTCGGTAGATCCTTCCCTGCTGCTCCTTCTGTAACCAGACCCTGTATCGGTACCACCGGCCCGTCCGGAGTCCCCCCTTTTCTCCCTTAGGAGCCATCCATGCCACTTCCCAAGCCACATCTCTCGCTCGATCTATGGGCTGTTCTGCTCTCCCTTGCGCTGGCACTGCTGGTCCGCGCGGGGGTGATCACCCATGTCGCCTGGTAGGCCCAACCACTTTGTCGTACCCCGTTCCATCGCTGTCCTCTGAGGAGATTCATCATGGCTGCCAGTTCCGTTATCCGACCTCCCGCTCCACCTGCCCAGGCTGAGGTCGAACAGCATGGGCTGCTCGCCCTGATTCCCGGCATCGCCCTGCTCGGCGCGGTGGGGTACGCAGGCAAGTTCATTGAGCAGAGCATCGCCCACTACGGCAAAGCTCACCACTACGTCCTGCCAAATATTGAGTACGTGCTGTGGGCCATCCTCATCGGCGTCGTGATCGCGAACACGGTTGGGGTGCCGCGTATCTTCCGCGCCGGCGTCGCTACCTATGAGTTCTGGCTGAAGGCGGGCATCATCCTGCTGGGTGCGCGCTTCATCCTGGGCGATATCCTGCACCTCTCCGGCATTTCTTTCGTGCTTATCTGCATCGAGCTTGCGCTTGCGCTCAGCTTCATGACGCTGCTGGGTCGCGGCTTCCAGTTACCGCCCAAGCTGGTCACTCTGCTGGCCGTCGGCTCCAGCATCTGCGGGGTCTCCGCGATCATTGCAACCCAGGGCGCCATCGACGCGGATGAGGAGGACTCCTCTGTCGCCATCGCCGCCATCTTGGCGTTGGGCGCGATCTCGCTCGTGCTCTTTCCGCTGGTGGGCCACGCCTTGCATATGTCCGACCACGCGTATGGTCTGTGGACCGGGCTGGCTGTGGACAACACGGCGGAGGCCACTGCTGCAGGAGCGCTCTACTCCGATGCCGCAGGCAAGTTTGCCGTCCTGGCCAAGACCTGCCGCAATGCCTGCATCGGCTTTGTCGTGCTGGGATATGCGCTCTACTGGGCGCGCAAAGGAGAGGCGGAGACCATCGCCAACAAGGGCGCATTCCTATGGAAGAAGTTTCCGAAGTTCGTGCTCGGCTTCCTCTTTATCTCGCTGGTCGCCACCCTGGGCACGCTCGACCCGCACGCCTACCCGCGGCTGGCATCGCTCATCCACTATGGCTTCACCCGCCCACAGATCGCGGCGCTCGGTAATCTGAGCCGCTGGGCCTTCCTGCTCACGTTTGCCGGAGTCGGCCTGCGTACCAGCTTCCGCGACTTGCTGAAGCAAGGGCTGAAGCCCTTCGCGGTCGGCGCGATCGGTGAAGTAGTGATCGCGGCCATTACGCTTGCGCTGGTACTGGGTGCAGATCGCCTCTATCACCTATAGGAGCTTGGTTCGCAGCAACGCAATCGAAGGACGGGTGCCGCTTTGAACCGGCTCAGCCGAGCAGGCGAAGGAATCGATCTGGCCGAAGCTGCGCTCCGGGGAAGGTCAGCTCCAGGTCGCGGGCATTGATCTGCCGATAGGCGGCCTCTGCCAACACCTGGCGAAAGTCCGTGGTCACCGCGAGGTCCCGGCCCTCGTTCAACTGCTCGGGCGCCAGCCCCGGCCATCGGCCGTAAACGCGCCCGCCACGGACAGGCCCACCTAAGACGAACATCACGTTGGCGTGACCGTGGTCGGTACCCCGTGTACCGTTCTCCCGTGCTGTGCGCCCAAACTCGGACATGGTTACGACCACCGTGTCCTCGGCCAAAGCACCGAGGTCGATCCAGAATGCAGCGAGCGACTGCGAGAACTCGCGAAGCCGGTCCGCCAACTGCCCGTTCACGCTGCCTTCGTTCTGATGATGATCCCAGCCGCCGATATCCGCGAAGGCAGCCTCCACCCCAAGATCAGCCTTCAGCAGTTGCGCGATCTGCCGCATACTGTCGCCGAAATTGCCCTTCGGGTAGGCTGCGCCGGCCAGAGGTGTGTACTGCTCCGGTCGGGTCGCGGCCAGCATCTTTTCCGCTTCGAAGGTCTCTCGCCCCGCGCCGCGCAGGGCTGCGTCGGCTGTATCGCCATAGATCGCTGCGAAGCTCGCTTCCGCGTTGGACGCGTTGCGCCCTGCTCCAACGTGGAAGTCCCGCAGGTTATTCAGCGCGATCGCCGGCACCCGTCCCTCCAGCGTGCGAGGCATCTGTGCACTGAGCGCGATGGCGCGGAACGGACTCTGGCCGCGCTTTGCGGTGCGATCCTCTGCCTGCAGCGCACGGTTCAGCCACCCGTCCGCTGTCGACTTCACACCCGGGGTGCCGGACTCCATATAGTCCTGTGCATCGAAGTGCGACCGCGTCATGTCCAGAGACCCGGCGGCATGCACGATTGCCAGGTGGCGCTGATCCCAGAGCGGCTTCAGGCTGACCGTCGCTGGATGCAGCCCGAAGAAGCTGTCCAGGTCGATGACCTGCTCGCGCGGTACAGCGATCGAGGGCCGCATCGCGAAGTAGGACGGCTCTGCGTGCGGGATCACGATATTGAGGCCATCCGCTGCACCACGCTGAAAGACGACCACCAGCCGGCGGCTGCGGGGCGCAGCCGCCCGCGCCTGCGCCATCACAGTCCGTACTAGAAATGCTGGCACGGCAGAGGTGCCGACGAGGGCCAGTGCTCCCCCTCGGACAAAAGCGCGACGTGTCAGGGGCATGGAATTCTCCTATCGTCTCTGAAACTCTGGTGAATCCAGCAGCAACGCAGCGGCAGTCGTCTGCGGTGTTGGGTTGGACGGCTTCAGCGGCAGCGGGAACAGATCG
>CAXUMX010000012.1:0-67124 GCA_964252395.1 uncultured Acidobacteriaceae bacterium
CCATGGTCCTGCTCAGGTCGCTCCGTCTCGCTCTGCTGCTCGCGCCGCTCACCGTCACTGCCGCCGCCGCGCAGTCCCCCCGCGAGTTCGTCCAGCAGGTTGTCGACAGCGAGCGCGCCGCCAATCAGAAGGATCACTCCCAGTGGATCTATCTCGAAGACTCGACCAAGCCGCACGAGCATCTGCTGCAATGGGTCGCCACCACGCCGCACGGCGGGGTGCGCCGCGTGCTCACCGAGAACGGCCAGCCGCTCACCGAAGACAAGCAGCGTGAGCGCGTCAATCAGTTTCTGCGCGATACCCACGCGCAAAACAAAGAGGTGGCCGAGGGCCGCCACGACGCCCAGCAGGTCGATGACTTCCTCAAGCTGCTGCCCACCGGCTTCATCTGGACCATCACCGGCACCACAGCCACCGCGACCACCCTGCACTTCACCCCGGACCCCAGCTTCCATCCGCCCACTCGCGAAGCACGCGTCTTCGCCGGCATGGCCGGGGACATGGTCGCCGACAACCAGCAGATGCGCATCCGCCGCGTCAGCGGCCAACTCATCCACGACGTCACCTTCGGCGGCGGCCTGCTCGGCCGTCTCCACCAGGGCAGCTCCTTCGCACTCGAACAGGAGCAGGTCGGCCCCTCCCTATGGGAACTGACCTCCATCCGCGTCCACCTGCAGGGCAATGCGCTGCTCTTCAAAAGTGTCTCGCTCGAGCAGGACCAGGAGCGCAGAGCCTTCAAGCCTGAGGCAGACGACGTCTCGCTCGAACAGGCCGCAGCCCAGGTCATGCAACAGCCCGGCCAGCCCGCCCACCTCGAGGCCGCCTCTGCGAACGCCCACTGAGCTCAAGCATCAGCAGCAGGTTCGCCAGCCCGATCCTGAAACACCGGACTATGTACGGCGCTCTGCATAGCAGCACTACTTATCGACCAGAAATCCCCTATGGCGTCACAGTAATAACGATGCTGTTCGATTCCACGACTACACCAGTCATTGGATCCCGATCCTGCGCCCGAACTTCGTAGGTGTCAGGATTGCTCATGTCAAATTCTTCATTGATAGTCCTGACTTCCTTGGTCGTTTCCCCAGGCTTGAGAAGAGTGCGGGCACTGAACACACTTCCACCGCGTGGATATCTCTGTGGATCTCTTCCATGTGCTTTACGGCTGAGAGGAAGCTCCGGCATAACATCGCCTTTGCGGTTGCGCACCATCACCATGATGGTACTTGAACCAATCGTCGCTCCAGGGCCGAGCGATGAGACGTGCTGCATATCATGATCCGAAGTGTTCTTGATTGTAACGATGACTGGAATCTTTGCGCCCTTAGACACACTAGTCTCTGCCGTAGCTATGGTGAGCGAGAACGGAGCTTGGACCGGCAAACCGTCCTTGCGTGGGGCGTTCCCATATTGAAATAGTGCTAGCAGTAGGATGGATGCCATCGTGACCTTCATCTATGTGCCTTTCGTTAACCTTGTGTGAAGGTCCGTGGTGCTCCACTGGGGATCGCGCCCGCCAGGATCAAGCCCACCAGTAGGCTCGTCATCCGGGTACACACCTAATCCGCGTACGCGCCATCCTGCTGGCTTGCGTGCAATCAGCTGGTGCATGCGGCAGTGCATTTGTCCAGCCACTTAACTTGGCCCGCCTTCGAGCTACTCGGACTCTCAGCGATGAGTCAGAGTGGATTCCAGGTCCGCCACTTAGCATCGTTACGTGTGAAGGCTGTTCCCCTCCGATATAGCCCGAAGCGACCAGCCCATTTCGCCGGGCATCTTACTTCGCGCAGTACCAGGAGACCTTCATCATGAAGTCAGGCCCCTTCCTGCCTCTTTGCCTCGCCGCCCTGCTCACCTCGGCATGCACGGCCGCGCAATCTACCCCCGCCACCAGCGCCGTCACTCCGCAGGCCACCGCCTCGCCCGTCGCCTACGTGTACGTCTCCACCATCACCAGCGGCTCGAACATGGCACACATCAATGGATACTCGGCCGCAGCCGACGGACGACTCACCCTGCTGCCCGGCTCTCCGTATCGCTTCGCGGTCACCAGCATGGCAGCGACCCACAGCTATCTGTTTGCCGTCGACCAGAGCTTCCTGCGCCTTGACACCTTCCGCATCGCCTCCAACGGATCTCTGACCAGCGCTCACAGCCTGAATGATGAAACAGCTACCAACTCCAGCTGTACCGATGTGCAGCGAGTGATCCTTGATCACTCTGGCGCCAACTTGTACGTCTTCGCAGGCGATCAGGACTGCACCGAATCTCCCGCCGACCAGTCCTTCTTCATCAACAAGACCAACGGAGGCGCGCTGCAGTACCTCTCCACCATCGGTCCCAATCGCTTTGAGCCGTTCATCAACACCTTCACCGCCAACAACGTCTATGGCTACGGCGCCACCTGCGATAGCTTCGGCTCCCCGGTCTTCCTGGTCGGCAAGCGCGGCACAAATGGCTCACTCACGCCGGTCAGCGCCCACACTCCCTCGCCCACTCCAAGTGCGGGCCAGTCGTACTGTCCCTTTCTTCCGCAGGCGGATCCCACCGATCACCTGGCCGTGGTCGAGCGCAGCTTCAATCTCGCCGCAAACACCCCCACTGGCAACCCGGATCAGATCGCCAGTTACACCGTCGATGCCGCCGGCAACCTGACCACCACCAGTACCCACACCAACATGCCCCAGACGCTGGTCCTCAGCGTCAATGACATCGGCATCTCTCCCTCCGGCAAGGTACTGGCCGTTGGAGGCAAGGCGGGGCTTCAGATCTTTCACTTCAATGGCGCCGCGCCCATCACCCTCGAGACCGGCCTGCTCACACGCGACCAGATCAACCAGGTCTACTGGGACAACGCCAACCACCTGTACGCCATCAGCTACGCATCGCAACGGTTGCACGTCTACACCGTAACCTCCTCAAACGCCGTTCAGGCCCCCGGGTCGCCGTACTCCATCACCAACCCCTCCAACCTCGTCGTCCAGCCCCGCTGACGTCGGATTGTCCAGTCCCGCTGACCGGCATGGCACAGAAGAACACTCCATCCTGCGCGAACGCGCGGGATGGAGCCCCACACCGAAATGTGCCGATTTACCCTGCCGGATTCGCTAGCATAGAGATGAGGGCTTCACCACCACGCCGGGCATCGTGAACTAAGAGCAGTGGAATCTAATTTTTAGCCGCAAAATATCTGGAATGAGACAGTTACACACCGCAGGCGCAAAGCGGGTGTCTGAAACCGGCTGTAAACCCTTTATTTGCACATTTTTAGCCGTAAGTCTTCTATTTGCTCAAATTTAGCTCTCCGCAAGCAGCGTAAGTCACAGCAGGCAAAGAACTTGCACAGGGCCCAACGGTGACCGTGGGGGAGGGGGGTACCCCTCTGCTATCCTCGATCTTTACTCGCACCGAAGGACAAGAACCATGGCAAAGAGCGTCAACAAAGTCATCCTGCTCGGCAATCTCGGCAAGGACCCGGAGATCAAGTTCCTCCCCAGCGGACAGGCCGTCGCGAACTTCGGGCTCGCTACCACGGAGCGGTACAAGGACAAGGCCGGCGAGTGGCAGGACAAGACCGAGTGGCACAACATCACCGCCTACGGGCGCCAGGCAGAGATCATCCGCGACTACGTCAAGAAGGGCCATAAGCTCTTCATCGAAGGCCGCCTCACCACGCGCTCCTGGGACGATAAGGACAGCGGCAAGAAGGTCTACCGGACGGAGATCGTCGTCAATGATCTCTCCCTGCTCTCCGGCCGCGGCGAAGGCGAAGGCGGCGGTGGCGGCAGCTACGGCGGCGGACGCCAGAGCAGCGGCACCGGCGGCTACGACCAGCGCCCGGCTGCCCCGGCCCACGACGACTACGGCGACCAGGGCATCACCGACGACGATATACCGTTCTAGGACAGTTACAAATCAATCAGGCATCAAGATGAGCCGGCGAACATCGCCGGCTCAAACCTTCAGTGACTTCATATAGTCGGCGTCGATCTTCAGCGCCTCCTGCCACGGCAGGTCGAACTGCTCCTGCTCGACGAAGTAGTGCTTGATCTTCCCTGGCTTCACCGCGCGGAAGATGGCCTTGTAGTCGGCCACGCCGCGCCCCAGCTCCGCAGCCGGGGGCCGCGCCTCCGGCTGACCCGGCGTCGCCTTACTCTTGAAGTCCTTCACGTGCAGCATGGAGATGCGGTCCGCATACTTGTGCAGGTAGGCCACCGGATCGCCGCCGCCAACCGTCACCCAGCCGCAGTCGAGCTCGAAGGTCACCAGCGCAGGATCGGTCAGGCGGATCAGCTCGTCCAGCGGCACCAGGTTGTCCTGCTTGGCGAACTCCATGGTGTGGTTGTGGTAGCCGAAGCGGTGGCCGGCAGCCTTCACCTTGGCGCCTACCTTGTTGAACTGCTCCGCGTTCCAGCGCCAGTCATCCATGTTGAAGATGCGCGCCTGCTTCGGCTCCACCGGCGTCTTGTGGCCGGGGAAGGCGCAGATGATGTACTCCGCGCCCAGCTTGGTGTGGAAGTCGAGGATGGCGTCCAGGTTGGCCGAGAGCATGGGCCACGGGTAGTGCCCGCTCACACAGCGCAGCCCCGCATCTGCCATCGCCTGCTTCACCTCTTCCGGCGGATGGTTGAAGAATCCGGCTGCTTCGACCTCTTGGTAGCCGAGCGAGCCGATCGCCTTCAGGACACCGCCATAGTCCTTCGGCAGCTGCTCCCGGACCGAGTAGAGCTGCAGCCCCAGCGGCAGGCCGAGCGGCGAGGCGAGTGCCCGGGTGGCATGGGGCAGTGTGGATGCGTACAGCAGTGCGGCTGCGCCGGTCTGCAGAAAGTGTCGTCTGTCGTGGAGTGCCATATGGCCGACCATCATAACCAATCGGCCGCCAGGTATGTGGTCGCCGCACCTCAGCGAACCGTGGTGAGATGGCCGCCGACCACATCCAGGAAGAAGTGCAGCGGTACCATCAACCCCGCCATGCCGAAGGGATTGGCGACGTCGACATGCACCCGCTGCTGATCGTGATGGAAGTGCAGCGACGCAAACACCCCATAGCGGCTATGAGGTAGAGTCCTGTCCAGATCCACGCACGCCACCGCGCGATAGTCGTAGTTGAAGTGGCCGCCCAGCAGTCCATCCGCATGGCGTCCCCAGTGTGCCAGCTGCAGAGCACTGTAGATCTCCGCAATGCGCTCGGGCATCGCGCTGGCGCTCACGCGTGGCGCAACTGCCCTGCTCAACAGCAGGGCGACCTGCTGCCGCTGTCGCTGCTCCAGGGTAACGGGCACCTCGACGAAGGCGTAGCGATGGCGCTCTCCCAACACGGTACGCATCACCGTTGAGTAGACCAACGCATGACGCGATGCGGCAGGGATCAGATCGGCTTGGACGGGACGAGAGGGGAGGAGAGCGGAAAGAGTGGTAAGGGGTAGATGATCCGAGTGCGAGGCTGCGGGAGGAACTGAGGGTGTCTCCCCGGGTGGCCCATGCTCAAGCGCCGCACAGTATCGGAACGGCGCGCCAAGTAACATCGCACTCAGAACGGCACAGATCCAGAACTTCGCAGCGTTGCGATGCACTTGCATAGGGCGAGTTCTCCACGGGGTGCGTAGTGAGAAGCCGTCGCCTGCAATGTAGCGCGGAAGAGTTCAGAGGTCGCTTGAAGATTGCATGAAACCTGGTGCAGGTTCCTCATCAAGTCTGCACCTGGTAACTGGTTGGAATGAAGCCATGTGCGTCGACGACGCAATACGCTTCCTGAACAGTTACGATTCCTAGGCGGTAACCATCTCGGAGAAGTCTGCCACGCTCGAGAGTCGTTCCCCGACGTTTTGAATCAACGCCAGCCGATTGCGACGCAGCTCCGCCTCGGGCGCCATCACCATCACCTTATCGAAGAAAGCGTCCACCGCCGGTCGCAGCGTGGCAATGCGTTCCAGCGCCTCGGCGTAGCGCTGCTCGGAGCGCAGCGACTCGACCGCAGGAGCGACTGCGGACACCTGCTGCCACAGCGCACTCTCCTCTTGCTGCGACAGCGCATCTGCAACCACTTCGGTGCCGTATCGCTCATCCCGCTCGCGTGCCTGCCGCAGGATATTCTGGATGCGCTTCGATGCCGCGCCAATCGCTGCCAGATCTCCTCTGCCTGCTGCATCCACTGCACGTGCGTCACTCACCGCTCTGGCCCGCGCAATCGCATCGGTGACGTTGTCGGCGCCGGCAGCCAGCACTGCCTTCACCACGTCATAGGCTATGCCCAGCACCTCTCGCAGGTAGAACTCCAGCCGCTCTCGCAGGAAAGCGGCAACTGCACTGGTGGCTGTCTCTGCCAGCCGCTCCAGTTCGCTCAACCGAATGGGCAGTCGAGACTCTGCCAGGATCCGGATCACCCCGTTCGCTGCGCGCCGCAGCGCAAACGGATCCTTCGATCCCGTCGGCTCAAGCCCCAGTGCGAACATATCCGCGATGGTCGCCATGCGGTCGGCAAGGCCCAGCAGCTGGCCCTCCGCCGTGGGCGCAATTGCGTCCTCCGCAAAGGCCGGCCGGTATTGCCAGTAGATGGCCTCGGCCACTATCTCGCTCTTGCCCTCGGCGCGTGCATACAGCCCGCCGATAATGCCCTGCAGCTCGGTGAACTCCTTCACCAGCTCGGCAGTCAGGTCGGCCTTGGCCAGCTTGACGGCCTCATCCAGCGCGGCTGTGTCGACGGCTACATGGCGGCCTTGCACCAGGACCGCAAGCGCCCGCGCCAACCGTCGGTTCGTCTCCGTCTTGATGTGATAACTGCCCAGGTCCTTCTGGAAGGTGACTGCCTTCAGCAGCTCCACCCGCTTCTCCAGCGGTATCTTCTGGTCGAAGGTCCAGAAGAAGCGCGCATCCTTGAAGCGGGAACGCAGCACCCGCTCATTGCCATGCCGGATGATGGCCTCACCCGCCGCGTCCACCTGCGTGTTCAGCACGGCCAGGAAGTGCGGAGCCAGCCGCCCGCTGCCATCCTCCACGGCAAAGTACTTCTGGTGGTCACGCATTGCCGTCACCAGCACCTCCTCCGGCAGGCTGAGGTACTCCGGCTCAAAGCTTCCCAGCAGGATACTGGGCCACTCCGTCAGCTGGGTCACTGTCTCCACCAGCGCAGCGTCCTCCCGCCAGCGCGCACCCGGCAGCGTGCGTGTCACGCGGTCCAGGTCCTTGCGGATACGCTCGCGGCGCGTGCCCACGTCAGCCAGCACAGACGCAGCCTGCAGCTGCTGGCAGTAGTCCGACGGAGCTGCAATCATGACCGGCGCATCGCCGTGCAGTACGCGATGTCCATAGGTCACGTTGCCGGCCTGCTTCCCTCCGTAGGAGATCGGCACCACTGCACCATCCAGCAGGGCCAGCAGCCAGCGCACCGGGCGCACAAAACGCTCCGGCTTGCCTGCACGCCAGTACATGCTCTTGGCCCAGTAGATCTTCGCCAGCTCTCCGGGTATGCGCTCGACCAGGACCTCCGCCGCGTCGCGGCCGTGATTCGTCACCGTAGCCGACACGTACTCGCCCTTCGGCGTGGTGTGCTTCATCAGCGCACTCACCTCTACCCGGGCCTTCTTGGCGAAGGCAATGGCGGCAGGCGTCGGCTGATCGTCGCGGAAGGCCACCTTCCAAGCCGGCCCGGTCATCTGCTCGGTGGTGTCCTGCTGCCGCGCCTCGACGCCGCGGACCAGAACGGCCAGCCGGCGCGGGGTCGAGTAGCTGGTCACAACGGCGCCGGGCTGCAGCAGACGCTCCGTCTCCAGCAGCACACGCGTGCGCTCTGCCAGTTCCTTCTCTGCGCCGGCGATCATGCGCGCAGGAATCTCTTCGAGTCCAATCTCCAACAGAAACTCTGCCATGCCTTGTTCCGTTCCTCTCGTTCTTCCCTGGTGTCAGGCGGTACGGACCAGGGCTTCGGCCGCGGGAGCTGCGGCCTGCTGTGCGGCTGCAAAGGCGCGTGCCACGCCAACTGTCAGATTCCGGATGCGACCGATGATGCCGACACGCTCTGTCACACTGACCGCTCCGCGAGCATCGAGCAGGTTGAACAGGTGGGAGCACTTCAGGCACAGATCGTAGGCGGCCAGCAGCGGCACCCGCTCACGCTCTGGGCGGCTGGCCTCATCCTCGCGCACCAGCGACAGCAAGGCCTGGCACTCCTTTTCGTACAAACGGAAGTGCTCCCATAGCTTGGCAACATCGGCGTACTCAAAGTTGTACGTGGAGAACTGCACCTCTTCCCGCAGTCGCACCTCGCCGTAGGTGATAGCGCGGCCGCTGAGATGG
The DNA here is from genome assembly GCA_964252395.1 of uncultured Acidobacteriaceae bacterium. Lineage (GTDB taxonomy): Bacteria > Acidobacteriota > Terriglobia > Terriglobales > Acidobacteriaceae > KBS-83. The sequence continues at coordinate 8,293 of CAXUMX010000012.1, forward strand.
TCCCGTGCCCACACAATGTCGTAGATCGAGTCCACATCCTGCAGGAAAGCCGCGATGCGCTCCAGCCCATAGGTCAGCTCGGCGCAGATAGGATCGAGCTCCAGGCCGCCGCACTGCTGGAAGTAGGTGAACTGCGTGATCTCCTGACCATCCAGCATCACCTGCCAGCCCACACCCCAGGCACCGCCTGCGGGCCACTCCCAGTTGTCTTCTTCAAACTTCAGATCGTGCTCGCGCAGATCGATACCCATGGCCGACAGCGACTCCAGGTACAGCTCCTGCACGCGCTCCGGCGGCGGCTTCAGGATCACCTGAAACTGTGTGTGCTTGAAGAGCCGGTTCGGGTTCTCGCCATAGCGGCCATCGGCGGGCCGGCGTGAAGGTTGCGCGTACGCGACGCTGAAGGGATTCGGCCCCAGCACGCGCAGAAAGGTCTCGGGCGACATGGTGCCCGCGCCGACCTCCACATCGTAGGGCTGTTGCAGCACGCAGCCGCGTGCCGCCCAGAAGGTCTGCAGATTGAAGAGAAGTTCCTGAAAGGTCAGTGCGTTTGCCACAGGCCGATTCTAACTGAGCGACTCTCCCAGGGGCCGTATACTGCCCCTGCCGGCCATGCCTCTGTCTCAACAGGTACTCGCCCTCACTCTCCTTGCCGCAACCGCCAGCGCAGCGCTGCCTATGGGCGCCACTGCTGCGGATGACACGCTGCATGCCTACGAATCCTGCCACTTTGACGACGGCCTACAAGTGGTCAAGGTGGACCACTTACCACCGGGAGTGCAGCAGCGCTCCGTCGACACCCGCAACGGGCCCAGGCCGATCAGGATGCTGGACGGGCGGCGCATCATGCTGGCCTATGCCCGGGGCGAGTTTGTGGCCAACGTAAAGCCGGAGCTGCTGCCTGCCGACGTATGGGGGCTCCAAAAGCAGACGCTGCTGGACGAACTTGCGTATCTGCTCGCAGAGGATCACGGCAATGTTCCGGCAGCCGGTATTGCAGAGCAGATGCAGGGGCTTGAGGTGCACGGCTTCGATCGCGCCTCGCTCACCGGCAACGTGCTCGGCTTCTATCTCCTGTTCGACAACACGCGCCACATCGCGACCAGCGTCTACCTGCTGAATCAGTCGCCATTGACGCGCAGCTTCCAGACCATCGAGCAGTATCGAGAGCTGCGCACCCGTGTGCTAACCGGCTACGCCGCCTGCGTCGCCCAGAACCAGTCCATCGAACATGTCACCGCAAAGGAGGCGCACTGAATGAGAGCAGCCATCCTACTCGCATGCTGGGCCAGCATCTCAGCGCTGGCTGCCATTCCGCAGCAGACAGCCGCTCCGGTAGACGCTCCAGTCGCCGCTCCCGCTATGGTCCTGACCATATCCGGCACCAACGGACACCGCGTCTCCCTCACGGCCGCGGATCTGGCAGCAATGCCACACCAGAGTCTCCAGGTGCACAACGCACACACCGGGAATGAGGAGACCTATCAAGGGGTACTGCTCTCCGCTGTGCTGACGCGTGTCGGCGCCCCGCTGGGCCAGGCCCTGCACGGACCCGCACTCGCGACCTACCTTACGGCACAGGGGCAGGATGGATACAAGGTCGTCTACTCACTGGCGGAGGTAGACCCAGCCTTTCATAGCGGAACCGTGATCGTTGCGGATCAGGTGCAGGGTAAGCCGCTGGGTGAGAAAGAGGGTCCGTTCAAGCTGGTGAATACAGAGGATCATCACCCGGCGCGCTGGGTGCGCAATCTGACTGCGCTGACGCTTCACACGGCGCAGTAGAGCGGCTAGCCGCCGATGCGGACCAGCAGGCAGGTGATATTGTCCCGGCCGCCCGCTGCGTTCGCAGCTGCGACCAACGCGTCGCCCGCAGCGTGAAGGTCCGCCCCTGCGCTCTTCAGGATGGCGGCCAGCGCCTGGTCCGGCAGATCGCGGGTCAGACCGTCGGACGCAAGCATATAGATATCCGCCGGCTGCATCTCGACCTCCTGGATATCCGGGACCACTTCATCGCGTGTGCCGACTGCGCGCGTAATCACGTTCTGCATGGGGGAGCGCCGGCCCTGCTCGCGAGTCATGCGACCGATGCGAATCTGCTCCTCGACCAGCGAGTGATCATGGGTCAGGCACTCAAGCTCTCCGTTGCGCCATCGGTAGCAGCGGCTGTCTCCGACGTTGGCAATCCACGCGGTCGAGGAGATAACCGCCATTGCTACCAGAGTTGTGCCCATGCCCTCCAGCCGCATGTCCTCGCGGGCACGCTGATACACGGCTGCGTTTGCCTGCCGCACCGCCTCACGCATCGCGTCACCATGCGTGCCGGGGCGATTCTGCGGGAGCTCGCGCATCGCCGTTGCAGCGGTCTGGGCAGCGAGATGGCTGGCCGTCTCACCTGCGGCGGCCCCACCCATTCCATCACAGACGACGAACACGCCCGCCTCCGGATAGGCGACGAAGCAATCTTCATTGGCCCGGCGCACGCGGCCGCGATCAGTCACGCCATAGGAGACGACGGTGGTCCGCCGTCCGTTCGCTGTGGTGTGCTGCTCATCAGCCTTTATATGCATACGCGTGTTGGATGGGTCCGGATACTGCTGCAATGGCCAGGGCAGAAAAGGCGGCTTCTGGCGAACGTCCATGCTACTTGTTTTATGCAGCCTTGCGAAGTCGAAAACTGTAAGCCAGCGCACGCCCCACATACGCGCCCCTGTTGCGACCGTTGAAGCCCGTCACACCGTCTGATGCGCCGACTGGCAGCGGCGTTCAGGGCTGAGGCACAACCATCACCTCAATCCCGCTGGCGTCCGCCGCGGACCGGTATACCTGCTCAGTCGCCTTTTGGAACTGCTCCGGCCGGGCATGCGGAATGTCGGTGAAAACCTGCGGGTTGCGATCCACCAGCGGGAACCATGAACTCTGCACCTGCACCATGACGCGGTGCCCGCGGCGGAAGGTATGGTCCAGGTCACGCATCTCGAAGTTCACGTCGGTGACCTTGCCCGGTGACAGTGGCTCCGGGCGCTCCAGGCTGTTGCGAAACTTAGCCCGCATCGGCTCGCCACGCAGCAACTGCTGGTAGCCGGCCATGTGCACTGGTGGCGTCGACCCGCTATTCGTCTCCTCTGCCTCGGGCAGGTCGCTGGGATAGACGTCGATCAGCTTCACGACAAAGTCAGAGTCCGTTCCGCTCGATGCGACCTTTAGCTTCACCTTGATCGGACCTGCAATGGTCAGGTCTTCCTCAAGCGGACCAGTCGCATACACCAGCACGTCGGGCCGGGTGGCTGCGAAGCGCTGGTCGTCCACCATGTACCGTTGCGGCACGGTATCCGTGATGTAGCTGACGAACGGTACCGGGTGCATGGGGTCGCTTACGTATTCGTCGTAACCTCGGTCGCTTGCCTGCTCCCGGCTGGAGCCCGGGGCTTGAGGAGCGACAAAGGACAGCTCGCCGCCAGCATGGAAGTAGAGCGTCTTCGCCTGGGCCGCCGGGGGAGGCCAGCTAGGGTACGCTCGCCAGACGTTCGTGCCCGTCTCAAACATCAAAGCCGCCGGTGGCGTGTGCCCCTTACCCTTCAGGTAATACTCGAAGAAGGGCAGCTGTATCTGCTGGCGGAAGTACTCCGACGTCTTGGCATCGAAGCTGACGTCCCCCAGCCGGTCCCCATCCGTACGAGCCCAGCCGCCGTGTGGCCACGGGCCCTCGACGATACTGTTGGGTACGCCGGGGTTGGCCTTTCCGATCGCGCGCCAGGTGCGCCATGGACCGCTCAGGTCTTCGGCATCAAACCATCCGCCTACAGTCAGCACAGCGCAGTGCACGTTATGCATGTGCTCGGAAATATCCCTTGCCTTCCAATAGCTATCGAGGGTCGTGTGGTAGAGCTGGTCCGAGAAGAACGGGTTCGATCCGTGCAGATCGCGCGTATCCAGCAGTGACGTGGGCGTGGCGCTCAGGAAGAATTCATACGCATCCGGAGTGCCCATTTCAAAGTGATCCTTCGAGAGCTGTTCCGGCGTGGCTGGCCTCTCAAAGGGGAGAAAGTACTGCGCATAGAATCCAAACTCGGCCGCCAGCATGAAGGCACCATTGTGGTAGCTGTCATCGCCTTGATACAGGTCCGTCACCGGCGCCTGCGGGCTGGCAGCCTTGATCGCCGGATTCGAATCGATGATGCTGGCGTCGGTGTAAAAGCCCGGATAGGAGATGCCCCAGATGCCGACCTTGCCGTTGTTGTCCGGTACGTGCGCCAGCAGCCAGTCGACTGTATCGCTCATGTCGGTGCTCTCGTCGACGTCACTCTTTGAGCGCTTCTGGTCGATGTGCGGCGTCATCTCCTGGAACTTGCCTTCGGATAGGTAGCGTCCGCGCACGTCCTGGTAAACGAAGATATAGCCCGACTTCTCGAACTCGTCGGAGGGACCGAGCTTGGTCTTGTACTCACCGGGGCCGTAGGGGGCAACAGAGTAGGGTGTGCGCTGCACCATGAAGGGCCACGGCTGCGACTGATCCTTGGGCACATACACCGAAGTAAACAGGCGCACTCCGTCCCGCATCGGAATGCGGTACTCGTACTTGGTGTAATGCGCCTTGACGTAATCATCCTGCGGCGACTCCGCGCACAACCGCATGCAGGTCGCGGAGGCCAGCATCAGCACCGCAGCACCTACGACCGACCATCGGTGCATCGTGGGCTCTCCCGAGATAGTCAACATGGAATATCAGCAGTGGAGCACAGATCGGGGCGGGACGGAAACTGCTTACGGCGCAGACATCGGCGCAAGCACAGAGAAGGCGCTGGTAGGGATTCCAGCGCCTGTGGGGTAGGGCAGCAGTCGAAAAGATGGGGCGGCTAGGAGCCGTTTGAACACACACCGAGCGCGGCATGATGCAGGCTGAACCAGCCATTTGCGCTGGTGCCGGCCGGGGCGCCGAAGTACGGCAGCGTAGCTAGATCCTGAAGGTGATAAGTGAAGCCGTTCTGCGTGTACGCGTAATCGCCGTAATTCGCCGTATTCTCCAGCGGGTCGCCATTCTCAAGGATGCCGCAGGGGGTCTGGTTGCCATTCGGGTTCGCAACCAGTGGGTCGTCTACCCACTCACCAACTTCGTGGGAGAGCGCGGAGACATCCTGCGCGAATGTCCCGGAGTGGTCGATGTAGGTGGCATGCGCGTAGGACTGCGGATTGCTCGCGCTGCCTTCCGATGAGTGATAGCCACCGATGCAGCAGCTGCCGCCCTGGGTCAGGTACACGTCATAAGTTAGGAAGATAGGGAACGCGTTGGGCTGGATGCCTTCGGCCGCAATGATGTTGGGCAGCTGCGCGTCGAAATAGTTGATGTCCACCAGGCCGGCAGTAAAGCCAAAGGGTGTGCCAGTCTTGCCATAGTTCGTCGGAACCGTCATGGTCCGCTCCGGCAGTATCGTTGGATTCCCCAGCAGAACATGGAAGTTAGTATGGCTCTGCACCGTTCCCCAGAAGTTCGCGCGCTGATACGCGTCGATGTACTGCGTGGTGCCCAGGTTGATGCTGCCCGCAGTGTAGTCAATGCTGGAAGTAAAGATGGGAGACTCCGCTGTGTTCTGGATGACCGAGTTCCCGTTGCTGAGAACATGCGAAGGATCAAAAGTGCGCTTCGCGCCGTTGGGGCCGACCACAATCTTGATCGGAATGATGTAGACGGGGATGGTCGCAGAGACGTTGCTGGACGGCGCTGCCCCCACCATGTTGTAGGTATACGTGGCGCCGTTGTAGACGTAGGAACCATTCCAGGTCTGCAGCGAAGAAGAGGCCGTGCGCGGAATCAGTGCCTCGGAGTAAAGACGCGGCGCCATCACCGTGTATCTACCCTTGGGGGTTTCGGCACGCGCGTCTTGGCTTTGCGCGGCTGCACCAGCCGCACAGCACCCGCACACACTGAGGACTGCGGCCCAGCGGTTCAGCCGGGCATAGGATCGAATCATCGGAGAATCTCCTGACGAGGGATGGTCCGCCCAAGCGACCTGCCCGGCGGTTGTCGAGCACTAGACAACATCGCGCGTTGACCCGTCAAGCGATTTTGTAACAGTCACAGAAGTGTATTGTTTTCAGCCATCCTTAAGACGGCCATCAAGAATGGCAAAGGCCGGCATCGCTGCCGGCCTTCTGTCTGTCGTCATCGTTACATTTTGCTAGTGCGCGCCGCGTCCCGAGGTGTCCAGCCGGGCCTGGGCATCCCGCATCACCTGGTTCGCCCGTTCGTACTGCGCCGGGTTTTCACCCGCCTCGTCCCAGATCTTCTGACCCTCTTCCAGCTCCCGCTGCGCGGCCGCCGTGTCGATCTGTTCCGGTTTCTCTGCGCTCTCCGCCAGAATGGTGACCCGGTTCGGCAGCACCTCTGCAAATCCCCAGGCGACGTAGTAACGCTCTTCCCCTGCGCCGCCACCCCGAATCGTGACCGTCCCGGTGCCAAGCTCGGTGAGCAAAGGCGCGGCTCCGTACAGGACCTCCAGGTAGCCAGAGCGCCCCGGCAGTTCCACGGAGTCCGCCATGGTGTCCACCAGCTTGCTGTCCGGCGTGGTGAGTCGTATCTGCAGTTGATCGGCCACGCTTAGGCGTTCACTCCCTGCAGCTTCTCGGCTGCTTCCAGTACGTCTTCGATCGCGCCCTTCATGTAGAAGGCCTGCTCCGGAACGTTGTCGTGCTTACCTTCAATGATGTCCTTGAAGGAGCGGACAGTGTCAGCCACCTTGACGTACTTGCCCGGCGCTCCGGTAAACACCTCTGCGACGTGGAAGGGCTGCGACAGGAAGCGCTGTACCTTGCGCGCACGCTGCACGGTCAGCTTGTCTTCCTCTGAGAGCTCGTCGATGCCGAGGATCGCGATGATGTCCTGCAGATCCTTGTAGCGCTGCAGAATCCGCTTCACGCCCTGCGCGACGTCATAGTGCTCCTGCCCAACGATGCGCGGCGTCAGAATGCGGGAGGTCGAGGCCAGCGGATCGACAGCCGGATAGATGCCCAGCTCCGACAGCGGACGAGACAGCACCGTCGTGGCGTCGAGGTGAGCAAAGGCAGTCGCCGGCGCTGGATCTGTCAGATCGTCGGCGGGCACGTAGATAGCCTGCACGGAGGTGACGGAACCGCGTTTAGTCGACGTAATGCGCTCCTGCAGCTCGCCCATCTCTGTCGCCAGGTTGGGCTGATATCCGACGGCGGAGGGCATGCGGCCCAGCAGGGTCGACACTTCAGAGCCGGCCTGGGTGAAGCGGAAGATGTTATCGATGAACAGCAGTGTGTCCGACCCCATCTCGTCGCGGAAGTACTCGGCGATGGTGAGGCCGGTCAGCGCGACACGCAGACGCGCTCCTGGCGGCTCAGTCATCTGACCATAGACCAGCGCCGCCTTGGACTTGGTGCGGTCCTTGGTGTCGATAACGCCGGACTCCTGGAACTCCAGCAGCAGATCCGTGCCTTCGCGCGTGCGCTCCCCCACACCAGCAAAAACGGAGACGCCGCCGTGCTTGGAGGCGACGTTGTTGATCAGCTCCTGGATCACGACCGTCTTGCCTACACCGGCGCCGCCAAACAGGCCGATCTTGCCGCCCTTCAGAAACGGCTGGATCAGATCGATGACCTTGACCCCGGTCTCGAACATCTCCTCGGAGGTGGACTGCTCGTCGAATGCCGGAGCGGAGCGATGGATTGGCCGCATCTCCTTCGAGTCGACCGGACCCAGCTCATCCACCGGCTGGCCGATCACGTTCAGCACGCGACCGAGTGTGGCCGTGCCCACCGGCACCGTGATCGGACCACCCAGGTCGATCACCTTCATACCGCGCACCATGCCTTCCGTCGATTCCATGGCTACGCAGCGCACGCGGCCCTCGCCGATGTGCTGCTGCACCTCCAGGATCACGTCCACCGGCGAAGGCACGGTAAAGCCCTCAGAGACGACCCGCAGCGCCTGGTAGATGGACGGCATTGTCTTCTCATCGAATTGCACGTCCACCGCGGGCCCGGAGATCTGGACCACCTTGCCAATGTTCTCCCTGCCGGATGCGTTGTCAGCGCCTTTGTAGCCCGCGGCTGCGGCGTGCCCTTCGCCCATACCGTGCGCGTTCTGCTGTGCCTGCATTGTGTCTGCCATGTCTTCCTGTCTTCCCTGCTTTAGCGCGCTGGCTGGCAGCGCGCATCTGCCGATGATCTTTCCGCTACAGAGCGGCCGCGCCGCTCACAATCTCGATGATTTCCTTGGTGATCGCTGCCTGACGCAACCGGTTCATGGTGAGCGTGTACGAGTCGATCATGTCGGAGGCATTGTTGGTGGCGGCGTCCATGGCCGTCATGCGCGCGGCATGCTCGGACGCAACGGACTCCAGCATGGCGCGGTAAAGCTGGGTCGCGATGTATCTCGGCAGCAGCCCGCGCAGCATCTCCTGCGGAGACTGCTCGTAGATGTAGTCCACATCCGCGGTGCCGAACTTCTCTGCTTCCTCATCGGCCTCCCGCGTGTCCGGTGCCGTCAGGCTTACGCCCGCGGTGGCGGCCGCCTCTGCAGCGCGCTCCCGCTCTTCCCTTGTCGGCTCGTCGCTCTGGGCTACATTCTGCTCACCGGGCTCGGCAAGCGGCAGCAGCCGCTCGACCACAACCCGCTGCGAGATCACCGACTTGAACTCGTTGAAGACCACGTACGCCGCGTCGATCTCGCCGCTGACAAAACGGTCCACGATGTCCTGACCCATCTCGTTCACTGCATCGAAGCGCAGCTTATCCAGCATGCCGGTGTGATCGCCGATCACCTCGACCGGACCGGAGCGATCGCCACGAGAGCGGCCATGACCAGCCTCGCCGGGCGCATCGCTCTCTCCATGCTCGGCTCCGCCGTTCTCTGCTTCGCTTACCTTCGCCGCTGGATACCGGCGCCGGAACAGGTCGCGTGCCTTACGGCCCACCGCTTCGATGTCGACTGTCTTGTCCGGCTGTGCCTTCAGAAAACGAAGGGCGGCATTGGCGATATTCGAATTGAAGGCTCCGGCAAAGCCCTTGTCGCCCGAAACTACCACCAGCAGGACGTTTCTCTCTTCCCGTGGCACCAGCAGCGGGTTCCGCAGCTCACCCGTCTTCGGGTCGTAGATATCGATGCGGCGCATCAGCGACCGGATCACGCTGGCCATCATCTGGGCGTAGGGCCGCGCCGACATGGCACGCTCCTGCGCGCGGCGCAGCTTCGCGGCAGACACCATCTTGAAGGCTTTGGTGATCTGGCGCGTGTTCTTCACGCTGCGGATGCGCCGTCTCAGATCAAGGACATTTGCCATAGTCGCTTAGGCCTTCGCCACTACTTCCTTCTGCTGCTGGTCCTGCTGCGCCTTCTTCTGTTCGCCGGCGTTCAGTGGCTTTACGGAAGACTCCTGCAGCTTGGCATCCTGGTGACTCGCGACAAAGTTGTCCTTGTACTCCTTCAGCGCAGCCTTGATGCGATTCTTCAAGTCGTCGTCCAGCGTCTTCTTCTCAATAATGTCCTTCAGCAGCGCGGACTGTGCCGAATCCAGGTACTTGTACAGGCCATCCTCGAAGCTGCGGATATCCTCGACCTTCAGATCGTCCAGGTACCCGTTGGTTCCGGCGAAGATGATCATGATCTGCTTCTCGGTCGGCAGCGGCGTGAACTGTGGCTGCTTCAGCAGCTCAGTCAACCGCGAGCCGCGATTCAGCTGGTTCAGCGTCACCTTGTCCAGATCGGAGCCGAACTGCGCAAAGGCCGCTAGCTCGCGGTACTGCGCCAGATCCAGCTTCAGCGTGCCTGCTACCTGTCGCATCGCCTTGATCTGCGCCGCGCCACCAACGCGGCTCACGGACAGGCCGACGTTGACCGCCGGACGCACGCCGGAGTTGAACAGGTCCGTCTCCAGGTAAATCTGCCCGTCGGTGATCGAGATCACGTTGGTCGGAATGTAGGCCGAAACGTCGCCTGCCTGGGTCTCGATGATGGGCAAGGCCGTCAGGGACCCGCCACCACGCGCGTCGCTCAACTTCGAGGAGCGCTCCAGCAGACGCGAGTGGAGATAGAACACATCGCCCGGATAGGCCTCGCGTCCCGGCGGACGGCGCAGCAGCAGCGAGATCTCACGGTAGGCAGTTGCGTGCTTCGACAGATCGTCATAGATCACCAGCGCATGCATGCCGTTATCGCGGAAGTATTCACCGATCGCGGTGGCCGCGTAGGGCGCCAGGTACTGCATCGGGGCCGGCTCCGATGCAGTGGCCGCCAGCACGACGGTGTAGGCCATCGCGCCGTACTCTTCCAGCGTCTTGACTACCTGCGCGACCGAGGAGCGCTTCTGTCCGATGGCGCAGTACACGCAAATCAGGTTGTTCTTTGCGTTATTGATGATGGTGTCTAGCGCAACCGCAGTCTTGCCCGTCTGGCGATCGCCGATGATCAGCTCGCGCTGTCCCCGCCCGATCGGAATCATGCTGTCGATGGCCTTCAGACCAGTCGACATCGGCTCGCGCACCGGCTGACGATCGACCACGCCGGGGGCGAGGCGCTCCACCGGATACAGCTCCGTATTCTCGACCGGACCCTTGTCATCGATCGGCTGACCCAGCGCATTGACGACGCGGCCAATCAGCGACTTGCCGACTCCGATGCTCATAATCTGACCGGAGCGCTTCACCTGGTCGCCTTCGCGCAGCTCCGTGTAATCGCCCAGCAGCACTGCACCCACTTCGCTCTCGTCCAGGTTCATGGCCAGTCCGGCGACACCGTGCGGGAAGTGAATCAGCTCACCCGCCATGACCTTCTCCAGGCCGTGGATGCGGGCGATACCGTCACCCAGCGAGATGATGGTGCCCACCTCGTCGACATGCACCTCGGAGTCGTAGTTCTGGATCTGTTCGCGCAACAGTTTTGTGATTTCGTCTGCGTTGATCTGCGCCATGCTCGTGTCGTCTCTCTGTCTTGAAGAAAAATGCGTTCGTGGGGATGGGTCGGGGCGTCGCCTGGCTACGGACGCGTTATCCCGCCATCAGCTCCTGTTTCATGCGGTCCAGCCGGCCGCGCACGGACCCGTCATACACCGTGCTGCCAATGCGTACCACCGCGCCGCCCAGCAATGAGCCATCTTCGCGAAAATGGGTGCGGACCTCTGTGCCGGCCAGCCGCGCTACCTGCTGCCCCATAGCATGCCGCTCGTCCGAGTCCAGCGTGCGGGCAGAGATGACCTCCACCTCGGAGATGCCACGGCGGCGGTCCAGCTCGGCGCGGTACGCGTCGACAATCTCCTCGACTGCATTCATCCGGTCATGCCGCAGCAGAACAGCCAGAAAGTTGCGCACCTCGCGGCTCAGGCCCAGCCGCGGCGCCAGTCCATCGATCACACCCACCCGTTGATCCGCCGGGATAGACGGATTGAACAGCGCAGTCTGCAGCTCTGGACTGTCCTTGAGTGCAGTCTGAAATTGGCGCAGTTGCGCATCGACCTCATCCGGAGACAGATGAGCAGCCAGCACCACGTCGGCAAAGGCGCGCGCATACCGCGCTGCAAAGGCAGCCATCAGTTACGACCTCCCTTGCTATCTCCCAGCTCTGCGGCAAACTCCTGGATCAGCGCGCGGTCGTCGTCTTCGCTCAGGCGCAGGCGCCCGGTCGCCCGGGTCACCGCCAGCTCTGCGGCAAAGTTCCGCAGGCGGCGCTCCGCAGCCTTGCCGGCCGTGGCGATCTCTGCCTCGGAGGAGGCGACAATCTTCTTACGCTCTTCTTCAAGCGACTCACGAATGCGCACTTCGTCCTGCCTGCTCTCCTGCTCGGCCTGCGCGCGCACCGCAGCAATCTCCGCGTCCAGCCGACCCAGACGCTCTTCGACCACACGCAGGCGCTCGTTTGCCTGCTCCGTCGAGGTGCGCGCCTGGAGCATCTCGCGCTCCAGCTGCTGCCGCCGGCTGCGGAATACCTTCGGCAGCCCGGTCAGCAGGAAGTACCCGACAATCCCGAACAAAATGATCGCGTTGAGCGCCCAGAAGACCAGCGACGCCTGATCCGGAGAGAGATGGAGCCAGCGTCCGACGGCTCTCACCGAAGCAGAGTGCCGGAAGACATACTCCTCGTCCTCCTGCTCTGCCTTCGCCAGGTTCTGGGAGTTCGCCGTCTTGCTGTCAATGAAACTTTCCTGCGAGTTGCCGCCGCTCTGTTGCGCGGCCGCAGCCGCGGGAGTGGACGTCTGCGCCGGCACATAGGAGAACGCCGGCAGCAGCATGGCCGTGGCAAGCAGCACCATCGCGGCCCGTGGCCGCCGTGTGTCGGTGAACATTAGCGTGCGCTCCCAGCGAGGCTGCCGGCGGAGGGGACGATGGCGCGCAGAATCTCCGCCGCCAGCTGATCCGCGCGTGCCTCCAGCTGTCCTCGGGTCTCGGCTGCTTCCGCCTCGAGACGCGCTCGAGCAAGACGTACCTGCTCCTGCGCAGCATGGCGCGCCTGATCCAGCACATGCTCGCGCTCGCGCTGCAGGGCCTGCATGCGCTGCTCCCGGGCAGCGAAGATCTCACCCCGGGCGGCCCGCAGCTTCGCCTCATACTCCTGGGCGCGTGCATCGGCAGCCTCAATCGCGGCGTGGGCGCGCTCCACCGCTCCCAGCGTGCGCTCCCGCCGCTCCGCCAGAACCTTGACCAGCGGGCCATGCACCAGCAGCCTGTACGCCGCCAGCAGCAGCAGAAAAAGCACAACCGTGGGCACAGAACGGAGAAACAGGTCGCCCAGTTGATGAAGGATTAGGTCCAATTGCACAGTCCCCGAGGGTGCCACCCATCAGGATGGGAGATGGCGGCAAAAACGTCTGGAAACTTGTTTCTAACAGAGCCGATTTTGGGGTGTCAAACCAGCACCTGTCGCGGCGGAAGCCCGGCAATGCCCGCTTACAATCTCTGGACGGGATTCCCTTGACCGCCCGCGAAACGGGGGTACACTTAAGGTATCTCGACTCACTCCGAGTCTGCTGAGAGCAGGGTCGAGGGGACGTTCCACCGCTTCCCCTCCCCTGCAATTCGGCTCACAGGCAATTCAGCCGGCGCGCTCAGATGTGCTCTGATGCGCTGCCTGGCAATGATCCGTCCGCGCTTCTTGATTGCCAAAAGCGGCGATATCGGCCCAGCAGTGACGCCGGACCCTCCACTACCATCGCGACCTGGCTGCCTTCGAATGTTCGCTCGGCAATGCGCGCCCCCGCGCCCAGCGCGGCCAGCACCGCGCCCTCGCTCTGTGGGATCAGCATGGCCTGGGTGGTCAGCGGGTCTGCTGCCAGGGCACCGTCCATGCGCGCCAGCAGCGCAGCCATCCCTTCCCCGGTCTTTGCAGAGACGACAACAACATCGTCGCGGCAGGCCAGGCCCTCTCGCTCCACGGGCGGCAGCAGGTCACTTTTGTTCAGCACCGGAATCTGCAGCTTGTCCTGGACGTTGAGTTCGGCCAGCACCCGCTCCACCTCGCGGTTGCGCTCCTCGCGCATGGGGCTGGCAGCGTCCTGCACATGCAGCAGAACCTCCGCCTTCTGCACCTCTTCGAGCGTGGCGCGGAAAGAGGTGACCAGTGTATGTGGCAGGGCGCGAATAAATCCGACTGTGTCGGAGAGCAGAATCTTGCGCCGGGAAGGCAAGGTCAGCGCCTTCAGCTTGGGATCGAGGGTTGCGAACATGCGCGCTGACTCAAGCACGTCCGCACGGGTCAGCTGGTTGAAAAGCGTGCTCTTGCCTGCGTTGGTGTAGCCCACCAGGGCGATGGTGGGCACCGGGACGGCCTCCCGCCGCTGGCGCTGCTGCCCGCGCACCCTGCGCACCGCCTCCAGCTCGCCGCGCAGTTGCACCAGCCGGCGCTGGATACGGCGCCGGTCGGTCTCAAGCTTGGTCTCGCCTGGTCCTCTGGTGCCGATACCACCACCCAGCTGGGACATCGCCGCACCGCGCCCCGCCAGCCGGGGCAGCATGTACTCAAGCTGCGCCAATTCCACCTGCAGGTGTCCCTCCCGCGTACGCGCATGACGCGCAAAGATGTCCAGAATCAGTTGAGTACGGTCGACTACCCGGGCCGGCAGCTCTTCTTCAAGGTTGCGCAGCTGGGTAGGGGACAGGTCCTGGTCGAACAGAATGACATCTGCCTGGGCGGAGGACGCGACCCCGGCTACTTCCACGATCTTGCCCTTGCCGATCAGGGTGGCCGCGTCCGGCTCCAGGCGTCGCTGCACCACCTCGGCCACCACCTCGCCGCCGGCGCTGGTTACCAGCTCACGGAACTCCTCGCGCGCGGCTTCGAAGTCGAATGCCGAGGAGGAGAGGGTCAGGGCTGTCGGGGAGTTGGCGGACTCGAATCCATCCGCATCGGGGCTGGAGACTGCCGCTGCAGCACGCGCCGCGGCCGCCGTCTTTGAGAGCGCACGGCGTCTGGCTGCCAGCTCGACAGAGATCAGAACGCAGCGATTGGTACGCGGCGGCTGGGAGCTCGCATGTTTGCTCATACGCAGGACAGGACAGAACCGGCGTAGGGGGCGGCGGCTGAGGGGCCGCCCGAGCCGGAGGATTGCCGCAGCAGAGTGTGGATTACGACTCCGCCTCCTGCCGCAAGGGTGTCGGGCCAGTAGGCGCGGTGGCGGATACCGGCGGGTGCCCTAGCCGATGATCGTGCATGACAGTGCGATTGCTTACCACGGTTGAAATAGCGTGCTTGAAGATGAGCTGCTCCTGGCTATTGTTCTCCAGCAGTACCGAGTACTTGTCGAACGAGCGGATTCTCCCCGTGAGCTTGACGCCACTGACCAGGTAAATCGTGATGGGAGTCTTGTCCTTACGAACAGTGTTCAGAAAGGTGTCTTGTATGTTTTGTGCCGGCTTACTGTCCATGGTGCCGATCTCCGTTGCCAATAGAGGCAGGTAGTTGTTCGCGCAATACCACGCGGTGCTAGCTAGAGCCAACGCAAGGCAGTTTCATAGAATCGTCAAAAAGTGGACCCAGCAAACCAGGCCAGACAATCGATTCAAGGCCGGGCTCTGCTCGGACACGACAATCTGATGCGGTTATTATCACCCCGGGTTGCGATGTTAGGCTTTTCTGGTGAACAGCGCGCATACCGGGCCAGGGTCTGCGATACCGGTCGCCTCTACCTCCGCGGTTCCCCTCCTGGACTTCTCTCGGGAATATACCGAAATTGGCGCAGAGCTGGTGTCGGCCGTCGAGGCAGTCTTCCGCAATCAGCGGTTTATTCTCGGTCCCGAAGTAACTGCATTTGAGCAGGCCGCCGCCGTGCACTGCCAGGTAACCGAAGCGGTGGGCTGCGCCTCTGGTACTGACGCGCTGTGGCTGGCTATGGCGGCCGCCGGCATCCAGCCAGGGGAGCCGGTGCTGACCACTGCTTTCTCCTTTTTCGCCAGCGTCAGCTCCATCCTGCGGCTGGGCGGCCAGCCGGTGCTGGCGGACATCGATGCCCGCACCTGCAACCTCTCCCCTGTCAGCGCCGCCAAGGTGCTTGAGTCCCGGCCGGTCCGGGCGATCCTCCCGGTGCATCTGTACGGCCAGTGCGCGGACTGGAGCGCCTTCTCCGCACTGGCTGCTGATGCCGGCTGCGTACTGATTGAGGACGCGGCGCAGGCCTTCGGTGCCCGCTGGGAGGACAAACCGGCGGGTGCCCTGGGCAGGGCCGCCGCGTTCAGCTTCTACCCCACCAAGAACCTCAGCGCGGCAGGCGATGCCGGAATGGTAACCACCTCCGACGAGCTGCTGGCCCGCCACGCCCGGCGGCTGCGCGCGCACGGCATGGAGACCCGCTATTACCACGACGAAGTGGGCTGGAACAGCCGTCTTGATTCCATCCAGGCTGCTGTGCTGCTGGTGAAACTGTGCCACGTGGAACACTGGAACCAGCAGCGGCGGGCGCTGGCGGCGCATTACGAATCGCTTCTCAAGGCTGCCGGACTGGTGGAGCCCGGGCCCTACCCGGTGCACGGGGTAGTGCTGCCCTGGGCCGATCCGCGGGCGCACCATGTGTACCACCAGTACGTCATCCGGGTGCCGCAACGGGATGCGCTCCGGGCGCACTTGACGCGCAGCGGCATCGGCACCGAGGTCTATTACCCCCTGGCGCTGCATCAGCAGAAGGCGCTTGTGCCGCTGGGTTACCGGGAGGGCGACTTTCCGGAGAGCGAGCGCGCTGCACGCGAGGTCCTCGCGTTGCCCATCTTTCCCCAACTCCGGCAAGACGAGCAGGAGCGCGTGGTCGCGTCCATCGCAGAGTTCCTCAGCTAAGCCGGGGCTCCGGACGCGCGAGCCCTACTTGTGACGCCGGCGTGCAGCGCGATCTGCATTGCGCCGCTGCGCCTCGGCGGGTGAGCTGGAGGCGAGCGCGGGCATCGACTCGCCCGGCCCTGCCACACGCTTCACAATAGAGCCATCCAGCCGATACTTGATAGTCACGGTAGGCACCTTCACCAGCCGCCCGGTTGCGTCGTTCAGGGCGGGGGTCGCGCCGGCGGAGGCCATCTTCAGCGTGAAGGTCGGTATGACAGGACCATTCGGATCCAGCGCCTCATGGCGCACCTCCACAGGCAGGTAACCGACAACCCCGTTCAGGCGCAGCCCTCCCTCGTAGCGATGCTTGCGCGCATTCCACACCAGGACTCTGACCCGGGAGTAGTCATAGGGCAGCCCATCCTCATACGGATTGAGCACCATCAGGTACTCAGGGGCCTGCTTGTCCGGGAACGGAGACTCCGCATCCGGGATCTTGTCCAGCAGGTAGGCGCCGACGATCTTCTGACCTTCCGCGTAGCGGACCACCTCTTCCGGCACATCCACGTCCAAGCGCCGCGCCAGTAACCAGCCCACCTGACCCTTCCCATCGCGCACCAGCCACCAGTCCTCATACTGCGGTGGTGGCGCGTGCGGGTCCGGCGCGACTGCTGCCGGCACAAAGGCGCTGTCCGGAGCCGGTGGGGGCGCCGGGCCCTTGCCCAGCTCGATGGGTCCGCGCGGAGTGGGCCCTTTGCCCTTGGCTGTCAACTCCGCCAGCCGCTCTGCAGCCATCGCCGCGCGTGCCTCGGCGGCCTTCTTCTGCTGCTCATGGAAGGCCTCCTCCGGAGTCAGCTTGCGGATGCTGGCACGCTCCAGCAGCTGGAGCTTGTCGCCTTCCGGGAACAGCAGGAAGCGCTCCGCATCGCGTCCGGGCTGCAGGTGCTCGTAGACCTCGTCGCGAAGCACGCCCGTAGCCACGACCGCATCCTTCTCATGTTCGTGCTGCAAAGCGGCGAACGCGTCATAGCTCGCCTGATCAATGACCGCGTGATCTTCCAGCCAACCCGACTTTCCCTCGCGTGTCTTGACCCGCAGAAAGCGGCGGCCATGCTCCAGCACCTCCAGCGGCTCGCCGTTGGTCACCGCGACCACTTTGTTTGACACGGCCGCGACCCGGTCACGCAACCAGGCCTGTTTCGCGATCGTATAAACACGCTCCACCTTGGCGTGCGACTCCAGGCGCCGGCAGCCCGGCAGGGCGGCGACGGCCAGCAGCAAAGCTCCAGCCAGCGCACGCCGATACGGAGACGCATACACGTCTCGAATGCAGGGATTCATCTGGAGTAGGCGGGACACAGATTGAGCGGGAGGATCATCCAGGAGCCAAGTCTGATTTGCGGATCTACTTAGAGGTATACAGCCGCCGACCGGCGCTGACGAGTGCACCGGACGGCACCGGCTGACGAAAAGGTCGCAGATCTTCCCAGGACAGGCATCCTTTTTCTTTCACCCAAACAAGAAGACAAAAGGCTCCCTGGCGGCAATCCGAATTGCGGATGGCTACGTTCCAGCACACAGGAGGCATTCCAGCCATATGAGAGATACGGTCAGTGAACTGCTGAAAGGCGGATCTCACTCACGCAGGAAGTTCTTAGCGGGCCTCGGCATGGGCGCCGGTGCGGCCGTGGTCGTAGGTTGCGGGAGCGACCATAACTCGAACCCTACGCCCACACCGACTCCGACGCCGACGCCGACGCCTGCGCCCAGCATTACGGATGTGGACATCCTGAACTTCGCCCTGAACCTGGAGTACCTGGAAGCAGAGTTCTACCTGCGCGCCGTTACCGGCAGCGGGCTGGGCTCAGCGGACATCGGCGCAAACCCGGGAGCAACCACGGGAGGCGCCCAAGTCTCGTTCCAGACTCCGGCCATCAAGGCTTACGCGATGGAAATTGCCGACGACGAGCAGTCCCATGTGCGCTTCCTGCGCTCCGCCATCAGCAGCCTGGGCGGAACACCGGTAGACAAGCCCGCCATCGACCTGACCAACAGCTTCAACCTGGCTGCCAGCGCCGCCGGCATCGGCAGCAGCTTCAACCCCTTTGCGGACGAGAACAGCTTCGTGGTCGGGGCCTTCACCTTCGAAGACGTCGGAGTAACTGCCTACAACGGCGCCGTCACCCTGATCAAAAACAAAACCGGCGTACTGGGGCCCGCAGCAGCCATCCACGCTACCGAGGCGTACCACGCCGCCGAGATCCGGACCATCCTGGTCTATGGCGACCCCACCTACCTGGGATACGCCACAAAGATCTCCGCGTTGCGCGGGGCGGCCAGCGCAGTCGTGGCAGGCGGCACAGGTGCTGCCGAGGTGGCTCCCACCAGTAAGACGATTGTGCCTGCCGACTCCAACTCGCTCGCCTTCCATCGGAGTCCGGATCAGGTGCTGCACATCGTCTATCTGAACGCGACCGCCGGCATCGTGAAGAAGGGCGGCTTCTTCCCCAATGGCATGAACGGCACCATTAACGCATCAGCGGGCTAGAAGCCTCTCCAGTGAGTGGGACGGTCACATGGGGCTGGCGCGGCACTTCGCAGAGAAGAACACGCGGATACCTCAAGACAGACACATCAGGAGACAGGCTTTACGCCGGAGAGCACATGGACACGACAATCGAGAAGGATGCCATCGAAACACTTGAACGGCGCGCTGAGCGCCGTTCCGACCGCCGCAATGCGATTCTGATGGGTGGCGCAGCCCTGGCCGGCATTGCGCTCTCCAGCAGGTTCGCTGCAGCCCAGGCGCCAGCCTTTACCGACGCGGACTACCTCAACTTCGCCCTCAACCTCGAATTCCTCGAGTCGCAGTTCTACACGCTGGCGACTGCCGGTGTGCTGATCAATGACTCCAGCCTCTCCTCTCCGCTCTCCATCGACAGCAGCGATGGCTCGGTGAAGGGTGGCACGGTGGTCACGAAGGCCGGCATCAACACCAAGATCACGCCGGTACCCTTCACCACTCCTGTGCTGCGGGACTATGCGACCGAGACTGCCAGTGAGGAGCGTAACCACGTTGCTTTTCTGCAGGCCGGCCTGAAGGGCGCCGGAGCGGTAGCCGTTGCGCAGCCGAACATCGATCTCTTCAACAGCTTTAATGCGCTGGCCGTGGCTGCCGGTCTGGGCACCAGCTTTGATCCTTTCGCCGATGAAACCAGCTTCCTGCTGGGTTCCTTCATCTTCGAGGATGTCGGCGTGACCGCGTACAACGGAGCCGCCCCCGCGCTGACCAGCCCCGCTCTGCTGCAGGCGGCGGCCGGCATTCTGGCAGTCGAGGCCTACCACGCGGGCAGCATTCGCACCCGTATCTACGCAGCCGGAACAGCCGCTCAGCAGGCATCGCAGCAGATTGCTGCGGCGCGCGCCACGCTCTCCGGAAAGGCTGACGACAACGGTGTGGGCAATGACAGCACCGGAGCCGCCACTGTGGTTGACGCCGATTCGAACGGCATTACCTACAGCCGCACGCCCACCCAGGTCATTCATATCACCGCGCCGTTCTTCCCGAATGGGCTCAATGGCAACATCAAGTCTTGACCGCGCGAGCAGCGGGTAATCGACCTGCACACTGTTTACCCTCACTACAGCAAGGGCCGGGAGCGATCCCGGCCCTCTTTTTTGTCTCGAAAATCGAGTGCGCTAACGGGTGCTGGCCACCGCCCCGGCGCCGGGCAGGACGGTCACGGTCGCTCCCGCAACCAGTGCGCCTGCAGTGGTTCCGCTGAAGGAGTAGTACTGAGCATTTGGGCTGTTGCCCAGGTTCGCTGCGATCAGATACTTCTTGGACTGATCGAGGGTGAGGGCGGCCGGCTGCGTGCCGACTGAGCTAAACGGCGAGCCGGTGATCGGAGCCAGGGCTCCGCTGGCCGCGATTGTGAAGCCGCTGATCGTATTGTCGCCGGTGTTCGCCGTGTAGAGGTTGGCGCCGGTACCGTCCAGCGCGAGTGCGCGCGGCTGATTGCCGCTGGCAAAGGGCGAGCCGCTGATCTCCCCGAAGTTGTTGTTCGCTGCTATCGAAAAGACGCGCACCCCCTGGTTCGTCTCTCCCACAAAGAGGAAGCCGCTGCCCGGCGCGATTGCCAGCCCCAGATCCTGGTTGCTTACCGAGCCGGTCATCCTGGGTCCGATAACGACCCCGTTGGCAGACAGGTTTCCGGCTGTGTTGAAGGGCAGAGGCGCTACGCCAAGCTGACCGAGGGATACGAATACGTAACTGCTGTTGGGAGCAATGGAGATCTGCTGCACCACGGGTGCGCTTAAGTCCGTGCCGCTGGGGAAGCTGAGCGAGATCGGCGATCCACTCACCTCGCCGAGCGTCCCGTCGGCGTTGATGCTGTACTCGCCCACCGCGGGAACGCCATTTGCCAGACCGGCCACCAGCAGATGCGCTCCCGAGGGGTCGACCGCAAGGGCGATAGGAGCGACGTCGGTAGTTAGAGGTGATGTGCTGATCAGAGTCGCGACGCCTGTGCTGCTATTGAGCCGCAGGCCGAAGACTCCAGAGCCGGCTACAGCCGCGTAGAGCACCGAATTGGCGGGATTCACGGCCAGCGAGTTGATGGCCGAGGTTGCCAGCTGCTGCGGCGATCCGGAGAGCGCCGTCAGTGTGCCGGTGGTCGAAACGGAGTAGCTGGCCAGCTGGCCACCCTGCGTCCCGATGTAGGTGTAGTTTCCGGTGGACCCGCCACCACCGCCGCCAGTGTTCTTGGTAAAGAAGTCACCACAGCCGCAGAGCACCAGTACTGCGACGCTCAGTCCACCCGCCAGAGTCCGACTCCACATGCCGCCAACCATGCTGCCATCCTATACGCGCAACTCCCGATCCATGCCTACCGACGCACGGGCAGCCCAGGCCGCTCGCACAGAGCAGCGTGCGCAGGCGGAATGGAATGAGAGCCGTCTGAGAGGAGAGGTGGCTATTCGCTGGTCTGGCAGTTCGCGCAGCGGCCCAGCACGTCCACCGCATAGCGTTCTGCAATGAATCCGCCAGGCAGTACGCGGGGCTCCTGCAAGCTCCCGAGCTGCTCTTCGTCGAGGTCGAAGATGGCTTTGCACCGGGTGCAGACCATATGGTGGTGTGGCCGATCGTTCATCTCTACACGCAGCGAGCCGTGATGCAGGCTGACCTCGCGGAAGAGACCGCTGGCGATGAACAGGTGGATGTTCTTGTATACGGTGGCCAGGGAGATCGAGGGGATGCGTTCCTGCACCCGCTCATAGACCTCTTCCGGACTGGGATGTCCGGGAATGCTCTGCATTACCTCAAACAGCACCTGCCGTTGATGGGTGACCGTAATGCCGTGCGCACCGCACAGCTCGCGAAAGCTCCTGGCGTGTCCGGTCCCCTCGGTGTTGTAAGAAGGCTGCATTGCACCCATTGGAAAATAGTTACGGAGGGCTGTCAATTCCCTGTGAATGTACGTTGAATGGCGATCGGGGCGTCAGTTCGGGCGCTCCCGCCAGCCACGCCCGAATCTCTCGTCTACTGGCTGGCGTCCCCGGAAGCCCGCCTCGAGGGTGTGCCAGTACTCGATGCGGGTCTCACCCCGGCGCCAGCACAGCAGCACCAGCTCGCCGTCGACACGGCAGGGGAAGTCAAGCAGTCCGGTGTCGAGGTCCTTCACCTGGACGCCGATGGAGTCGATCTCGGCCAGAGCATCTTTGGCCCGCTGCACCTCCGCCTCGGCCTCGGTACGATTCCGAGCGACCCCAGCAACGTCCACCGTCATGCCGCCGGAGAGGAAGATCCGCTGGCGCAGAGCCTGCATCTCCCCCTCCAGCCGTTCTGCCTCTTCCTTTGCGGCGATGGCCCGCTCCAGCAGTGATTCCACGACCGGCAGCAGCTCCTGCGCCTCCTCCAGAGTGAACGTCTTCATGCGCTCCTTTGCGCCCCCATCGGCGCGGGCGAACCTGCGGACCTCGCCTTAGCCACTGGTGCAATCTCCAGCATGCGATCCAGGGCGACGCGCGCCCACATCTTCACGTCGTCCTCTACTCGGATGCGATTGACCACCCGGCCCTCGACCAGGTTTTCGAGCGCCCACGCCAGGTGCTGCGGGGAGATACGGTACATGGTTGTGCACAGGCACCCTGTGTCGTCCAGCGTCATCACCTTCTTGCCCTTGGCGGCAGCCTCGCGCGCCAGGCGATTCACCAGATGGATCTCTGTGCCGATAGCGAAGGTGCTCCCCTGCGGAGCCTCCTCCACTAGCTGAATCAGCCGCTCGGTCGAGCCCAGGGCATCTGCCTTCTGGCAGACCTCCCAGCGGCACTCCGGATGCACGATGACTTTGATTTCCGGATACTTCGCCCGCATGGCGTCGACATGACTGGGCAGAAAGCGCTGATGTACAGAGCAGTGACCCTTCCACAGGATGACCTTGGCCGCGCGCAAGCGGTCCGGTGCGATACCGCCATTGATCTGCCAGGGATCCCACACGACCATCTCGTTCAGCGGAATGCCCATGGCAAAGGCAGTATTGCGGCCCAGATGCTGGTCGGGCAGGAAGAGGATCTTCTCCCGCCGGGCGAAGCCCCAGTCAAAGGCCGCTGCCGCATTTGAAGAGGTGCAGACCAGCCCGCCACGCTCTCCGCAGAATGCCTTGATGGCCGCGGTCGAGTTCATATACGTAACCGGCATCAGCTGGTCCTCACTCAGGCCGGCGCGACCCAGCGAATCCCAGCAGTCTTCCACCTGGCTGATCTCTGCCATGTCCGCCATGGAGCAGCCGGCGTTCAGGTCGGGCAGGATGACCTGCTGGCCGTCTTTGCCCAGCACGTCGGCGCTTTCCGCCATAAAGTGAACACCGCAGAAGACGACGTAGCGGGCGTCGGTACTGGCAGCAATCTTCGAAAGGCGGTAGGAGTCGCCGGTGTAGTCGGCGAAGCGAATGACTTCATCCCGCTGGTAGTGGTGCCCCAGCAGTACAGTGGTCGAGCCCAGTTGCGCACGCGCCGCGGCGATCCGGGCGTCCATGGTGTGGTCGGGCAGGGTCAGGTAATTCTCAAGCGAGCAGCTCTCCGGAATCAGTTCCATATCCGGGTCCGGGGCAGCGTTCGCGCGCACGGCAGCAATCGGGTCGGCGACCAGCAGTTCCATTCTTCTTCCGCCTTCAGTCCGGCCGCCCAAGGGCGCCGAACGGGGATGTTGAAAGCAAAACAGGTTGCAGCGGATTCGCTGCGCCGGCCAGAAGCCGTCGCCCAACCCGCGGGGATGTTGCAACCGCGTTACACAAGAGATGCGAATATGGCCCGCGCAGACGCAAATTCCAGAGCCGGCCCGGCGTCTCTCTCGACCTCAGTGTAATACAGGGCATCTCCGCCGGAATGAAACGGATAGGCGCACTTGTAACGTTCCCTAAACGAACCGTTTCAAACCGCCTCTGGAGCCCCGTTTCGCTTCGCCTTGGCAGCACGGCTGGGCTGCTCGTCCCAATCTGGTTTCGCGTTTCGGCAGAAAGGTATAGTTGGAGAGTGATGTCCCTGTTTGCAACCACATGTGCATGGACCCACCTGCCCTCGGCCGCGCCTGCCCTGCTTCCGCCGTTGAGCCTCGCCACCTTCGGGGTTGGGGACACTCTGCTGATCGTAGTGGTGGCGCTGATCGTCTTCGGGCCCAAGAAGCTGCCGGAGATTAGCCGTCAACTGGGCAAACTGCTCTACGAGTTCCGCAAGGCCTCGAACGACTTCAAGTACCAGATTGAGGAGGAGCTGCGCAGCGCCGAGCAGGCGGAGCGTCAGAAGCAGCTCCAGGCACAGGCAGCCACGCCACAGCCGGCCACCCCGGTCGCGATCACGGCCGACGAGACAGTCAGCGCAGAACCGGAGGCTGCCGGGGTAACCAGCACCATCCTGCCGCTCACCATCCAGCCGCCCTCTACCGGGCTTCCCGTAGCCGGAGAGCGGCCTTACGGCTCCGCTCCGGCGCCAGCCGCTGACGTTACCGCGGAGACCGCGGTGGACTCCCCGGAGGAGATGCAGGTCGAGTCACAGGAAGCGGTGCGCTCCTACGAGCACGCCGCAGCCGAGCAGAGCGGCCAGCCGGCAGATGCGGTACCCACCCACCATGGATGAGGACCTGGTAGAACGCGCGCGCACTGCTGTCAGCGAACGGGCCGAGCTGCCCGGAATGAGCCTGATCGAGCATCTAGAGGAGCTGCGCCGCCGCCTCATTCACTCTGCGTTGTACCTGGTGGTTGCCTTCTTCATCGCCTACGCCTTTCACGACCGCATCGCCGCTTTCATGCAGGCGCCGATTACGGTCGCACTGGCCAAGCACCACCTGAACCCGCAGCTCGTCTACCTGAACCCCATCGAGCCGTTCAACTTCTTTATCAAGCTGAGCTTTATCGGCGGGGCGATCTTCGCGTCTCCGTTCATCCTGTACCAGGTATGGCTGTTTATCTCGCCCGGGCTCTATCGCAACGAGAAGCGCTACGTCCTGCCCTTCATGACTGCCACGGTCGGGCTGTTTCTGGGTGGCGCCTTCTTCGGATATCGATTTGTCTATCCGGGCGCATTGGACTTCCTGCTGGGCTACGGCAAACAGTTCCAGCCGATGGTGACAATCAGTGAGTACACCGACCTGTTCATGACCGTGATCCTGGGACTGGGCGCGAGCTTTGAGCTGCCTATCCTCATCTTCTTCCTTGCACTGTTTGGCATCGTCACGCCGGGATGGTTGTGGAAGAACATGCGTTACGCCATCCTCATCATCGTCATCATCGCGGCGGCCATCACCCCCACGCCCGACCCGCTCCAGGTCTGCGTCTTCGCGATGCCGATGCTGCTGCTCTACCTGATCGGCATCGGCGTGGCGTACATGGTGCATCCGACCCGCAGGAACAGGAAGAAACAGGAGGCCACGTCCTGAAAGCTTTGCGATGGATCCTGCTCGCATGCCTGGTGGTGCTGCCCGGCGCTGCTGCCCGGGCGCAGAAGCCGGTGCAGTTTGACGGTGCGCGTGCTCTCGAATACGCGCGGCAGTTTGTCGCCTGCGGGCCTCGATTCAACGGCAGTGCGGGCCTGCTGTGCGCGCAGAATTACCTGAAGCGGCAGTTTGCGCATGACGACCTGCAGGTCGATACGTTTATCGCATCCACCCCGGAAGGTGCGCAGCAGATGAGCAACATGATCGTCCGCTTTCCGGGCAAGAAGGACGGCGTCATCGTGCTGGCCACGCACTATGAAACCAACTACTGGCTGCGCACGACCTCCTTCGTCGGCGCGAACGACGGTGCGGCCACCACTGGACTGCTGCTTGAGATCGCAAACCACCTGCGCGGCAAGCCACTGGACGGTTACAGCGTATGGCTGGTCTTCTTCGATGGCGAAGAGTCGGTCGATCCGACCTGGACTGACTCGGATTCGCTCTACGGCAGCCGGCATCTGGCCGCCAAATGGCAGAACGACGGTACGTTGAAGAAAGTCAAAGCTCTTTTGCTCGCAGATCTCATCGGCGACCGCGACCTGGATGTCTCCCGCGTGACCACGGCCAGCCCTGCGATTGAGGATCTGGTGTACGAGGCGGCAAAGAAGACCGGCAATGCGAGTCACTTCTTCAAGCGCTCCGTAGGCGAGCTGGACGATCACATCCCCTTCGTGCAGCGGGGCGTGCCCTCGGCTGACGTACTCGATGAAGACTACGGGCCGCATGATGCAGCGCATCCGGACGGCTGGCATCACACACCGGAAGACACACTGGACAAGATCAGCGCCAGGAGCCTGACAATCTCCGGTGAGGTGTTCCTGGAGAGCATCCGCCTCCTGAACCAACGCTAGCTGTTGCATGAAGGGCGGGCTGGTAGCCCGAACGATGATAGCCGGAGCACCCCTCACTTATTGGATCGGCTTCCACGCCGTCGTGCTGGCGCTACTGCTTGTCGATCTGTTCGTGCTCGAGCGCGGCCGTGAGGTTCCGCGCATGCGGGTTGTGCTGCTGTGGACGGGGCTGCTGGCGCTGCTGGCGCTTGCCTTCTCCGGCTTCCTGCTGCGAACGCAAGGTTCGCAGCGTGCGCTCGAGTTTCTCTCCGGGTATCTCATCGAAGGCTCGCTCTCCGTCGACAACCTGTTCGTCTTCCTGCTGCTGTTTTCAAGCTTCGGGTTATCGGGAGCACAGCAGCGAGTCGCGCTGAACTATGGCGTCATCGGCGCCATCGTGCTGCGCGGGCTGTTCATCTTCGCGGGCGTTACCTTGCTCGAGCGTTTCGCAGCAGTGCAGTACATATTCGGCGCGCTGCTGCTGTATGCAGCGTGGCGGCTGCTGCGTCCCAAGAAGAACCCCCATGCTCCGCCAGCGATTGCGACCTGGATGCAGAAACGCGGTTGGGTCGGATCGTCGTCGCTGCTGCTGGCGATTGTCACGATCGAAGTGACGGACCTGGTGTTCGCTATCGACTCGATCCCAGCAGTGCTGGCGGTGACGCACGACCCGTTCATCGTTTACACGTCCAACATTCTGGCAATCCTGGGTCTGCGCTCGCTTTACTTCGTCCTGCGCGGCATGCTGGACCGGCTACGTTTGCTGCACTATGCTCTGGGAATCATCCTTGCCTTCGTCGGCGCGAAGATGCTGGCGGCTCACTGGATTGAGATTCCAACGCTCTGGTCCCTGGGAATCATCCTGGCGACGCTGGCCATCTTCATCGCCGCTTCGCTGCTACGTCCCGCTCCCAAGCCATCGGCAGCACGCTCAACCTAGCAGCGGCGTGGCCGGCATGGGCTGCGGAAGCGGTCCGAAGCGGATCACCTCTCCGCGCGCCGGGTCCTGCTCCAGCAGCGAGTGCTTCGCGAAGCGGGCGTCGTCCCGGGTTGGAAAATCGTTGCGGTAATGCGCGCCGCGGCTCTCTTCCCGAGCCAGGGCAGAGTCCACAATGGCCCGTGCCACCCGCGCCAGCGCGCGTGCCTCGTAGTGGCGCCGCGTCCAGTCACGGGCCGGCACTGCATCCACATACCGCTCTGCCAGAGAAAGATCTACCGTGCGCAGCAGCGAAGCATCGCGCAGCAGCCCGGCATGCTGCCACATCTGCTGCTGCAGCTGGTAAATTGCGTTCTCCACCGGCGGCAACGCACTGGTCGAAACGCCTTGACTGTTCTCGGCCTGCTTGGGGGCGGCAGGCGCGGAGGCTGCGTCCTCGCGCATGCTCCCGGCCGCGCGGGCTCCGAAGACCAGGCCCTCCAGCAGCGAGTTGCTGGCCAGCCGGTTGGCGCCATGCACACCGGTACAGGCCACCTCACCAGCAGCATAGAGGCCGGGCAGAGAGGTGCGGCCGCCCACGTCCGTGCGTACACCGCCCATCAGATAGTGAGCCGCAGGGCGCACCGGCAGCAGGTCGCGTGCGATGTCCAGACCGTGCTGCTGCAGAAATGTGGAGATCCCCGGGAAGCGCGCGTGCAGGTCCAGCCCGGTGACATGACGCATGTCGAGGTAGACGGGCAGCGGCCCGGTCGGACCCATGCCTTCGCGGGTGATGGCCCTGGCCACCACGTCACGCGGGGCCAGTTCCAGAAGCGGGTGGTAGCGCTGCATGAAGCGCTCTCCGGCTGCGTTGACCAGCCAGGCGCCCTCGCCCCGCAGAGCCTCCGAGAGCAGGAACCGCGGCACTCCGGGCAGACTGAGTGCGGTGGGATGAAATTGGTAGAACTCCATGTCGGCCAGCTCAGCCCCAGCAGCCAGCGCGGCAGCGATGCCGTCGCCCGTCGCCACTGCCGGATTGGTGGTGTCGCTATACACCTGCCCGGCGCCGCCGGAGGCCAGCAGAACCGCCCGCGCACGCACACTGCGCACGGCTCCACTGGGCGTCAGCAGGCGGGCGCCTACCACTCTATGGTCCGCGACTATCAAGTCAGTCAGCAGTGTCCAGGGCAGCAGGGCGATCCCCGGCGTGGCGGCGGCGCGCTGCAACAGCGCACGCCCAATCTCCCTCCCGGTGGCGTCGCCGTTGGCGTGCAGGATCCTGTTCCGGCTATGCGCGCCTTCGCGAGTCAGCATCAACTGGCCGGCGTGCTCTCCGCCGGTGTAGCGATCGAAGTGCGTGTCCCAGGCCAGCAGCTCTTCTACCCGCAACGGCCCCTCCTCCACCAGCACCCGGGCCGCGGCCCGGTCTACGAGCCCATCGCCGGCTGCGATCGTATCTTCCAGGTGGAGCGCCACGTCCTCATCGCCGCTGATGGCGACGGCGATGCCGCCCTGCGCGTACTGCGTGTTCGATTCGCCCAGCGCCTCTTTGGTGACGACCAGCACTCGCCCGGCGCCGGCCAGAGTAATTGCCGCGCGCAGACCGGCGATGCCGGCACCGATAATCAGATAGTCCGTCGTCTCCGGAACCTCGCCCGTAGTCTTGATGCCATCACCAGCCATGGCCCGAGGCTATCACTCCGGAGGCAAGCGTTCATCTTGCCGTTGTTCCTGCTGCGATAGGATGAACCCCTGTGCTGACAGTCCCTATCCACACCAAATCGGCCTCTTATGATGTCCTTCTGGGCAGCGATCTGCTGGCGCAGCTGCCGCAGCAGTTGCATGCAGCTTTTGGTGCACGTGCACGGCGCTGTTACGTGGTGACGGCGCCGGAGATATGGACCCTGTGGTCCGAGGCGTTTCTCAGCGGTTTTCCGGCCAATGCGCAGCCCACCGTCCTGATGCTTCCTTCCGGAGAACATCACAAGCGCCTGGCCGCGGTGGAGCGGCTGGCACAGCAGATGGCTGCCGCGGGCGCTGACCGCGGTTCGCTGCTGATCGCCTTCGGCGGCGGCGTGGTGGGCGATGTCGCCGGCTTTCTGGCAGCGATCTACATGCGCGGGATCGACCTGGTGCAGGTGCCCACCACGCTGCTGGCGCAGGTGGATTCCTCGGTCGGCGGGAAGACGGGCGTGAACCTGACCGCGGGCAAGAACCTGCTGGGCAGCTTTCATCATCCCCGGCTGGTGGTTGCGGACACGGCTGTGCTGCGCACGCTGCCCCCCGCTGAGCTGCGCGCCGGTCTGTTTGAAAGCCTGAAAGCCGGACTGATCTGCGACGCTGGACTGTTCGCCCGGATGGAAAGCCAGGCGGATGCTCTGCTCAGCCTGGATGCTGATGCGCTGACGCAGGTCATCGCGGACTCAATACGGGTGAAGGCCAGGGTAGTGGCAGAGGATGAGCGCGAACATGGGCTGCGCATGGTGCTCAACTTCGGCCACACGGTCGGGCATGCGATTGAGGCACTGACTCACTACCGCAGCCTGCTGCACGGGGAGGCGGTCGGGTGGGGGATGCGTGCTGCCATCGAGGCCAGCCGTCTCCGCGGGCTTGCCGACGGCGATGCCGAGCGCGCGCTGGCGGCGATCGATGCGCTGGCGCCGCCCCCGCTGCCGCGGCTGACCGCGCGGCGTCTGCTCGCGGCTACCACCAGCGACAAAAAGCGCATCGATCACATCCGACACTTTGTTCTGCTGGAAAGGATTGGCTGCGCGCGCGTTGTGACGGACCTAACTGACGATGAGCTGTTGCTTTCCATGGAGCGGGGGCTGCGCCTGGGGCACACATCGTGAGCACCGACGCGCTACAGAAGGCGCGTGCCGCAGGCGCGAAGCCAGCCGGCGCGACCACGGAACAGGACGCCGCAGCCGCGGTGCGCGGCATGTTCGACACGATCGCTCCGCGCTATGACCTGCTGAATCACGTACTCTCCGGATGCATCGACCGCGTGTGGTGGTGGCGTACGGCGCGGCGCTTTCGCCGGATCTTGTCCAGACCACAGGCACGGATTGCTGACATCTGCTGCGGAACCGGCGATATGACGATGGCCTTGCTGCGGCGGCGCCCGCAGCAGAGCACCTCGAGTGTGGCGCCGATTCTGGCCATTGATTTCTCTCACCAGATGCTGGTTCGCGGGGCGCGCAAGTTCACACGACGCGGCGCGGTCGCGATAGAAGCCGACGCGCTCCACCTGCCCCTGCCGCATGCATCCATTGATCTGCTGACCACAGCGTTCGGCTTCCGTAACCTTGCCAATTACGAATCCGGGCTGCGCGAGTTCTTCCGCGTGCTCGCACCGGGTGGGGAGCTCGCTATCCTCGACTTCAGCGAACCGGGCGGGCTGCTCGGCAAGCTCTACGCGTTCTACTTCCGCCGCGTCCTGCCGCGCCTCGGCCGCCTGCTCTCTGGCAGCGCTGGACCGTACGCGTATCTGCCCAGTTCGGTAGCCCGCTTCCCTACCCCGCCGGAGTTACTGGCCACGCTTCGCACTGTCGGCTATGAAGCCGCGACGTGGCAGCCATACACCTTCGGCATCGCCGGCTTGTATACCGCGCGCAAGCCGCTGCCCTAATCTGCAGCGCCCGAACGGCTGGTGCGAGGCGCGCACCGGCGTGTAGGCTGAGTCCATGCGTCGCGACGCCCAACTCGAGCCGGCAAAGCCAGTGGACGCCGAGGCCGAGGCGGCCACGAAACGCGAGCCCCAAACCGGAGAGATGACGTTAGCCCGGCAGAAGCGCTCCGCTGCACTTGTCTCTATGCTGATGGCGTGCGCAATGACTGCTCTGAAGCTGACGGCGGGGCTGCTGACGGGCAGCCTGGGCATGCTTTCAGAGGCTGCTCACTCCGGGCTGGACCTGCTGGGCACCGGACTCACACTCTTTTCCGTCCGCATCTCGGACAAGCCCGCGGACGATGACCATACCTACGGCCACGCAAAGATCGAGACGCTCTCCGCCTTCACGGAAACATTCCTCATGGGCGCCTCCTGCGTTTGGATCGTTGTTGAGGCGATCCTCCGGATCTTCGTCGCCCCCGTCGCCGTGCGCCCCTCGCCATGGCCCTTTGTCGTGCTTGCGCTCTCAATTGCAGTCGACCAGGGGCGGGCTCGCCAGTTAAGGAAGGTTGCAGCTCGCTCCGGCTCGCAGGCACTGGAAGCCGATGCGCTGCACTTCGCCTCTGACCTGTGGGCGAGTCTGGCAGTGGCTGTGGGCCTGGCCGCGACCTATGCCGGTGTTCGTTTTGGTATCCCGGCGCTGCGCTTTGCGGATCCTATTGCGGCGCTGGCCGTCTCTGCTGTGATCCTCCACTTCGCCTGGGGCCTGGCGCGGCGCACGACGCATGAGCTGCTGGACACGGCGCCGGTCGGCGGGCGTCAGCGCATCATTGCGGCGGTCGAGCAGATAGAAGGTGTGACGGCCCTGGAGCAGGTACGCGTGCGCCGCTCCGGCAACGATGTTTTTGCCGACCTGACCGTCGCGGTCCCCCGCTTCGACACTGCCGAGCACATCGAGTCGCTGGTACAGCAGATCACGGCGGCTGTGAAGGAGGCACTGCCCGGCTCCGATGTTGTCGTCCGCACGGTGCCGCGCCAGCATCTGGGCGAAAGTGTGTTCGAGCGTATCCGGGGCGTGGCTGCGCGGAACAATGTGACCCTGCACGATCTGAGCGTGCAGCAGGAGCCGGCTGGCCTGCACGTGGAGCAGCATATTGAAGTGGCGGAGACCCTGGCGTTGCAGCAGGCGCACAGCTTCGTCTGCGATCTGGAGTCGCAGATCTATCGCGAGCTGCCCGAGGTGCGCAACGTGCTGACCCATATCGAAAGCGAACCGGCCACCATCGAGCAGCCGGCGCGACTGAAGCAGGAGCGGCGTATCGAAGACGACCTGCGCGCCGTTGCAGAAACGCTGCCCGAAGTAATCGACATACACGAGGTCATCGTGTCGCGGATGGGAGACCGGCTGCACCTCGCCTGCCATTGCACTCTGCCCGATGCGCTGCCGATGCATCGCGTACATGAAGTCATCACGTCACTGGAAGACCGCATGAAGCTGGAACACCCGGAGATCTACCGCATGCTGGTGCATCCGGAGCCACAGACTGATAACAGCCATGAAGGACGCAACTGCAACCCTGGAGAGGAGAAGCATGATCGCGAAGGTAGATTGGCAGGGCGCACAGATCTACACAGCCACATCCGATAGCGGCCACAAGGTAACGTTCGATGTCGCACGCGTGGAGGGGCCTACTCCGATGGAATGCGTGCTGATGAGCCTTTGCGGCTGCACTGCGGTGGACGTCATCAGTATCCTTACCAAAAAGCGCGAACCATTCACGGCGCTTACCGTCTCTGCGACCGCGGAGAAGGCGCCGCACTCTCCCAGCGTCTTCACCAAGATCGACCTGATTTATCGCGTGACCGGCGAGGTGAGCCGCAAAGCCATGGAAGACGCGGTGCACCTGTCCAGGGATAAGTACTGCTCCGTATCCGCAATGCTCGAGAAGACCGCAACCATCACGTTCACCATCGAGTACGTGAGCTCACCCGTTGAGGCCTGATGCTGCGCTTCATCCAGTTCGCGCTGCTAGTCGGCCTGCTGGCGGCAGTAGCGCTGGCCTCGGCCGTCACCACTATGCACTTTGCGATCCATGGGGCGGAGGTGAAGGTTCCGGACTTTCGCGGCTTGAGCGAGAGCGACGCCAAGCACAAGGCGGCAGACGATGGTCTGGAGATGACGGTCGACGACCACTTCTATTCGGCTGTCGTCCCGGCAGGATTAATTTTGACCCAGTCGCCGCAGCCGGGCACGACGGTGCGACGCGGCTGGCATGTCCGGGTCAGCCAGAGCATGGGCGCGCAGAAGGTCGGCGTGCCCTCGGTTATCAATCAGCCGGAGCGGGAGGCAGCGTTGGAGCTGCGGCGCGCGGGCCTGCAACTGGGCACCATCGCACGCCTGCCGGATGCAGCAGTGGCGCCAGGAACCGTGATTGCACAGTCGCCCGGCGCGGGCTCTGCTTCCGTCGACCGGCCAAACATTTCATTGTTATTGAGCGCCCCGGTACCCGCCGCGGCCAATGGCTTCGTCATGCCGGACTTTGTGAACGCGCCGGCAAAGTCTGCTATAGAGGCAATCGCCAAGGCTGGACTGAAGCTGGCGCCGCCGCTCTATCAACCCGCCGCGATACCGGCGATTGCTGCGATTGCAGCGCCCGGTGAAGCTCCCGCGCCGCCGGAGCCGCCAGTTGTACCCGGCACCGTGCTGGCGCAGACGCCCGCTGCCGGGCAACGAATTGAGGCAGGAGCGACGATCCAGCTGACGCTCGCACAGTAGCTACAAGCGTCGGCCCTCATGCGCGGGTGAGGATCGCGACAAAGAATCCGTCGCAGGGCAGCACACCAGGCAGTGTCTGCAGATAGCCTTCGCGCACGGCTCCACGCAGCAGCTCCGCACCCGCCGCGGTCAGGCCGCCATCCTGCGCCATGGCCTGCAGGCGTTCGCCGGCATCCAGCAACTCCGCATCCGGCGCACTGCGAAGAAACTGATGGACCACGTGCTGGTTCTCCTCCGGCTCCAGCGAGCAGGTGGAGTAGATCAGCTGTCCGCCCGGCGCCAATACGCGCCAGGCCGAGCGAAGGATAGCGAGCTGCCGCTGCTGCTGACGCAGCATCTCGTCACGCTGCAGACGCAGCTTGATCTCCGGGTTGCGAGCAAGCGTCCCCGTGCCGCTGCACGGTGCATCGCACAGGATCAGCTCAAAGTCATCCCGGAACGGCAGCGCAGTGGCATCGGCCAGCAGGCAGTGCACCCCTGCAGTCTGGGGTTGACGGCTGAGGCTGCGCCGCATGGCATCCAGCCGGCTCTGGCTGATGTCGCACGCGGTAATCTCTGCGCGCGGATGATTCTCCGCCAGGATGGCCGTCTTCCCGCCGGGCGCGGCACAGCAGTCCAGGATGCGGAGGCCCGCTCGATTGCTGCGCCCGGCCAGCTCTGCCACCAGCTGTGATCCTTCGTCCTGGATGCGGGCGCCCTTTGCAGCCGTCTCGCCTTCGGGCAGGCGACGCGCGCGCGTCAGGAAGCTGGACGGAAGCAGGGCGTCACCGCCGGAGGTATCGGCCCGCAGCGTGACGGGGGGCGGCTGCTGATCGTACGCTGTGATCTGATCCACAGCAGCATCGCCGAACTGCTGCCTCCAGCGCTCCACCATCCATGCCGGATGTGCGGCCACCGGCAACAGCACGATAGTGGCGGCGGACTCTGCTATCCGGCGCAGCACCGCGTTGACCAGGCCCGTAGCGAAGCCGTGCCCGCCGGCGCGCGTCAGCTCCACACTCTCCGACAAGGCGGCATGAGCGGGGATGCGATCCATCAGAAGCAACTGGAATGCGCCCATCCGCAACGGCACGGCGACTCCATCGTCCAGAGGTGTGCTGCGCGTCAGGTACGGTGCGATCACCGCATCCAGGGCCAGCTGCCAGCGCAGCACGCCCATAACCAGCGCAGTCGCCAGGTTGCGGTCAGCCGCGGACAGCACTTCCATCGCGGGCGCGTGCAGCAGGTCGTCAGAGTGTGCTGCGCGGGAGCGTTCTACGGCGAGCAGCGCCCGGAAGGCAGCCATGCGCGCGGGCGATACATGTCCGCTCATCACGAGCCCAGTCGATCGCCATCGACGATAGCGTGCCCGTGCAGCAGCTCTGCGGTGCCCATGCGGCGTTTGCCTTCGATTTGCAGCTGCAGGACTTCGAGCGACGCTCCGTCGGCAGCGGCGAAGAACAGCCGCTCTCCGCGCAGGCGGAAGACACCAGGGTCACCGGCAAGGCCGGTGCTTGCGAGCGCGAGCTGATGCAGCGTCAGCTTCTTTCCACGCACCGTAGTCCAAGCTCCGGGCCAAGGCTGAAAGCCCCGCCAGCGATCGTAGATGGACTGCGCAGAGCGGGAGGGATCCACCCGCCCGTCTTCGCGCGTGAGCAAGGCCGCTTGCAGGGGAAAGAGGCGGTTGGGCGCTCTGCATCGAGGCCGGCCAGCGTCTCCACCATCAGCGGAGCACCCAGCTCTGCCAGCCGCGGGAACAGCATCTCCGCAGTGTCCTCCGGCGCGATGGGAAGCGTTCGAGTCATCAGCATCGCGCCCGTATCAAGGCCTTCTTCCAGCAGCATGGTGGTTACGCCAGTCTCTTTCTCCCCATTCGCAACTGCCCACTGAATTGGCGCCGCGCCGCGATACTTCGGCAGCAGAGATCCGTGCAGGTTGATGTTGCCAAGGCGCGGCAGTTCCAGCATCCAGGGCGGGATGATACGCCCATAGGCCACAACGATGATGGCGTCCGGAGCGATCGCCTCAAGGCGCTCGCGCAGCTCGACGTTGTTGCGGATCTTCTCCGGTTGCGCCACCGGGATGCCAGCAGCAATCGCTGCCTGCTTCACCGGGGGCGCCTGCAGCACCAGCCCGCGTCCGCTGGGCCGGTCCGGCTGACTTAGGACCAGCTCGACGCTATGCCCGGCGGCGCGTAATGCGTGAAATGTGGGGACGGCGAATGCCGGAGTCCCGCAGAAGACAAGTCGCACGCTACCACTCGCCCGTGCGCTGCAGTTTGCGAATACGGCGCAGAATCAGATCACGCTTGAGCGCACTGACGCGGAAGATGAACAGGATGCCGTTCAGATGATCGATCTCGTGGAGGAACGCGCGCGCCAGCAGCTCCGTCCCTTCCCGCTCGGACCAGTTGCCATACTCGTCCTGCGCCCGTACCATCACGCGGGCTGCGCGGCGTACCTTTTCCCGGATGTCGGGCAGACTGAGGCACCCTTCCTCCTCCAGCTGCTTGCCTTCTTCGAGCGTGATCTCAGGATTGATGAGAACTATCTTGTCCTTCGGATCCTTCTGATTGCTCAAGTCAATGACGGTGATGCGCTTGGAGATGCCGATCTGTGGGGCGGCGAGGCCGATGCCCTGGGCTACATACATGGACTCGAACATGTCCGCGACGAGCTTGCGCAGCTCGTCGTCGAACTCTGTCACCGCTGCAGCAGGCCGCTGCAGGATGGGGTCGGGAAATTTGACGATGGGGTAGATCATGCGTGCTTGATTCGCGTCCTGTCAGTCCTGGCCCTTGCTCTGGCCTAGTATGTCCGGATCTGCTCCAGGTATCCTTCGTAGTTACGTTTTAGCTCTGTTGCGGAGTCACCACCGAACTTCTCTAGTGCCAGCTGCGCGAGGACGAAGGCCACCATGGCCTCAGCGGCTACACCAGCTGCCGGCACGACACATACGTCAGACCGCTCATATGCAGCCTTGGTCGTTTCGCGCGTCTCATAGCTCACCGACTCTAACGGGCGGCGCAGGGTGGAGATGGGCTTCAGATAGCCGCGCACTACGATATCTTCGCCGTTCGAGATGCCGCCTTCCACGCCGCCGGCATTGTTCTGCTCGCGCGCGAAGCGAGTGTGTCCGCCGTTGCGGTCCTCATAGTGAATCGCGTCATGCACGGCTGAGCCGAAGGACTGCGCTGCGGTAACGCCGCGGCCGAGCTCCACCGCCTTGACGGCCTGCAGAGACATGACCGCCCAGGCCAGTAGCCCGTCCAGCCGCTCGTCCCAATTGGCGTAGGTGCCGAGCCCGGGCGGCACGCCATGAGCGACCACCTCGAAGACACCGCCGATGGAGTCGCCCGTACGCAGTGCGTGGTCGACCTCTGCTTTCATCCGCTCTTCTGTAGCAGGGGACGCGCAGTTCAGCAGAACATCATCCCGATTGGCAAGCGCTGCGATCTGCTGCCACGTTACGCTCTCTTCGAGCTCAACCCGCCCTACACGAACCACATGGCTGGTCACCTCGATGCCGAGCGTGCGCAGCAGGATTTTCGCCATGGCGCCGGCGGCAACCCGCGCCGTCGACTCGCGTGCGGAGGCGCGCTCGAGCACATAGCGAGCGTCTTTAAAGTTGTACTTGAGCGAGCCCGAAAGATCCGCGTGTCCTGGCCGCGGCGAGGCCACCGCTTTGTGCTTCGCAGGATCGCCGGTGCCGACCGGCAGGATATCTTCCCAGTTCTTCCAGTCGCGGTTAGCAATCTGCATTGCGACGGGTGCGCCGATGGTACGGCCATGCCGTACGCCAGAGAGGATGTGAGCTGTGTCTGTTTCGATACGCATGCGGCCGCCGCGGCCATAGCCCTGCTGCCGGCGCCACAGCTCGCGGTCAATTGCTGCCTGGTCGACTTCGAGGCCAGCAGGCAGCCCCTGCACCATGGCGATCAGAGCTTCGCCGTGCGACTCACCCGCGGTAGAGAAACGTAGCATGCACCTTCCCGGTCAAACTTCGATTGTAACTGCGCGCACCGGGGGAGTGGTGAGCTAGCCCGCAAGCAGCCAGTCATACTGCGCGTCGGTGAGTGGCACGACGGATAGCCGGAACTGACGAAATAGCAGCGAGCCCTGAAACACCGGAGCCTCGCGCAGTGCGGCCAGCGGGCGGGGTTGCTTCAGACGCTTGCCGGCAGAGATACGCACCATCGGGTTCTTCGGGTCCGACGCATCGACCGAGACCACTTTCGCCGTGCCGACAACTGCCTTATCGCTGACAGAGTGGTAGATCACCAGCTTCTCGCCCTTCTTCATCGCCGCCAGCGACTGCAACGCCTGCGGGTTCTTGATTCCGTCCCACACTGTCTCCCCGTCGCGTTGCAGGTCATCAAACGAGTATTTCTCAGGCTCAGTCTTCAGCAGGAAGGGCATCGTTCGTCTCCGAGAGAGCAGCATCCAGCTCAGCAGTTTCCGGGGTGGCTTCGACCACGTTCAGATAGGCGCGGGTGTCCAGCAGAGGCCGCTCGAGCGACCGCACATACTCCGTCAGCTCGCCTGGGGCGCGGCCCTGCGCCGTGCTGCGGTCAAGCTCGGCGCGGACGCTGTGCAGCTTCGCGTCCAGGTCATCCAGGTAATGAAAGAGAATCGCTTCCGGCGTCATCGGCAGCTTGGGTGAGCCGAACTCGTACTTGCCGTGATGGCTCAGGACGATATGCTCCACCATCACGCGAAGGCGGGGCGGAAAGTCAGGGATAGCGGCGATGCGCTGCTCGATCATACCGATCCCCAGAGTGATATGGCCCAGCAGCTGGCCCTCTATCGTGTAGTCAAACTGAAAGCCCCAGCGCAGCTCTTCCAGCTTGCCGATGTCATGCAGGATGGCCCCGGTCATTACCAGATCCCGGTTGACTTCAGGGTAGTGCGGCGCGACACGATCGCACAGGCCCAGCAGCGACACGATGTGTTCCAGCAGGCCGCCAATCCACGCGTGATGCAGGTACTTGGCCGCGGGCGCAGTGCGCAGACAGGTCGCGATCTCTGGGTCGTCGAGAAAGCTGGTGACCAGTCGCTTTAAATATGGGTCGTCAAAGCCCTCGACGAAGCCTCGCAGCTTCCCCCACATCGCATCGATGTCGTAGATGGTGTGCGGCTGAAAGTCGGCCAGCGCGTACTCCGTGGGCATCGCCTTCCGCAACTGCTTGATCGTCAGCTGAGTCCGCCCCTGATAGTTGGCCACGTCAACCCGGACCTTCACGATGTCGCCAGCCTGGAAGGCATCGACGCAGGTCTCGAGGTTGTCCCACATTACGGCTTCACATTGGCCGGAGCGGTCACTCAGCCGCAGCCACAGGAAGACGCTGCCGTCTTTCTTCCGGCGCAGCTGCTTGGCTGCTACCGCGAAGAAGTCGACGATCGTCTGGCCCTCGTACTTCGCAGCATCCACGATCAGCAGCGACTTCGTCAGAGCCGGAAGAGTGGGCGCGCTCTGGCTCACGGCTGAGGTGGTGTAGCGGCTGGGTTATTCGCAGGCGCGTTCGAGGGCGCGGTACTGCTGTCCGAGGGTGCACCCGCGCCAGCAGGCGCGACGTTGCCAGACTCCGCAGCCGCGCCCGCGGCCAGTGGAGACGGAGTGGTGCTCTGCGGAGGCGGGGCCGCCTCGTCCTTCGGCTTGCCCGCCTGGTCCGCGAAGCGGGTCTTGTCGCCCTTCACCTTGGGCGCCTTCTTGGGAGTGGCTGTATCACCGGCCAGCCCCAGCGGAGAGGACTGCGTCTGGCGAGCCGCGGTCTCATCCGGCGACGGCTTCTCCAACCGCTCGTTCTCTACCTGGTCTGCGCTCTTCTGTTTCTTCGCCTTTGGCTCGCGCGCACGGTCGCTGAAGCGCGTCTTGCGCTCAACTGTTGCTGACGCTGCTCCCTCAGGCAGAGCCGAGTTGGAGCTGACATCGCTGGCCGAGGCGACCTGCTGCTCCTGGCCTGCCTGGGCGGCAGTGGCAGGGGCGGCGGCGGACTCGGTAGGCGTTGCGGACGCTGGCAGCGATTCGCGCGGCGCCTGACCGAAGCGAATCTTCTCCTTCTTGCCTAACTTCTGCGCCACCGGCTTTTGAGCAGTGGCCGTCTGGGTCGCCGGTGGGGCGGGTGCGGCAGTGGTGCCGGCTTCGGGCGCCTTGGGTGCGTCCGCATCCGCGGCAGCGGGCGCCTTTGTGGCAGTATCGGTCGCGGCGCCGGCATGACGCCCGCGATGCGCGCCCGTGTAGCGGGTGCGGTCAAAGTGCTGCTTCTTCTTGGGAGCAGGCGGCGTGTAGGCGCTGTAGAGCGGCTTCACAGAGTTGGGAACGGCCGCAGTGTCCACATAACCGCCGCGGATATCGATGTACGCGTTCTGACGAAGCTGCGAAAGGTACTCGCGAAGCGCCGGCTGCATGCGGCTGGTAAAGGCTGCCTCTTCCACCTGCGGGCGAACGTCTTCAAAGCTTGGCGCGCCGCCCGGGGTGTGCTGCGTTACCTTCAGGATTACGTAACCCTGCTTGGTACGTATGGGTGAGGTGAACTGCCCCACGCCGAGCGAAAAGGTCGCGTCCTCAAGTTGCTTGGCCAGTGCTCCGCGCTTGTAGGGCTCGCCCAGGTCCCCGCCCTGCGCAGCTGTCGACCCGGCCGAATTGGCCTTCGCCAGATCCTCAAAGCTGGCGCCGCTCTTCAGCTTGGACTCGAGCTCATCCGCCTTGGCCTTCGCCGCAGACAGGTTTGCGGCTTCGTCGCCACCGCTTGCCACAGGCACCAGGATTTCGCTGAGCCGGACCGTCTCCGGCTGCGTGAAGTCGGCCTTGTGCTCCTGGTAGTAGCGCTGCAGGTCGGCCTGCGTCATCTGCAGGTGGCGCCCCACCTGATCACGAATCACCTGCTGGGTGATGATGCCGTTCCGAATGTTCTGCTTGAAGTCTTCGTAGGAGACGCCCTGCTGGGTGGCTGCCTTCTCCAGGTCTTCCAGCGAATCCAGGTGATTCTGCTTGCGGATGTCGTCCAGGCGGCGGACCAGCTCCGTATCCCCGGTGATGCCTAGCTCCTTGCCCTTTGACAGCAGAAGCTGCTGATCGATCAGATCGCGCAGCAGGTCGCGCTTGTGGCTTTCGAGCTCCTGCGCACTCCAGCCCTGCTGCTGACCCTCCTGCTGCAACTGTGCCAGCGCCCGCTCATAGTCAGACCGGCTGACAATCTGGTCATTGACCTGCGCCACCCGCTCTTCGACGACGGTGCCACCCAGGGTGGAGGCCTGAGCCTTTGGGTCGAACTGAGCCTGCTGATCCGGGCTGAGTGGCTTGGCCTTACTGTTTTTGGATTGGCCATGCGCCAAGGGCGCAAGCAGGACCAGGTTCAGGACAACGCCCGCTGAAAGCCAGGCACAGACATCGGAACGGCGAATGGTCATGAATCTCTCTGTTTCCCCACAAACCAGCCGCGTAGATCAAGATCAGGCAAGGTTATTCGGGCGCTGCGAACGGTCGGCGTACTCTCTGGACGCTCCGGTGAGGAGGGAATCCTGCCTGCATGCGCTTGCCGTCATTCTACTCATCGCGCAGCACCCTTGCACCAAGCCTGCGCCGAATCA
This sequence comes from uncultured Acidobacteriaceae bacterium, assembly GCA_964252395.1. Classification (GTDB taxonomy): domain Bacteria; phylum Acidobacteriota; class Terriglobia; order Terriglobales; family Acidobacteriaceae; genus KBS-83. The sequence continues at coordinate 49,240 of CAXUMX010000012.1, forward strand.
TAAAGAGAGCACCGCGCCTTGATCCTTCATGGTCCGGTTACGACCTGGCGGCGCGTGGAATCCGCTCCATCGTGAACCGAAGCGGGGCGGTTTTGATCTGCTACTCTGCCGCTTCTGCATCCCCCGGAGGTGGCAGGAGGAGACCCCTTGCCGCGCCTACGCCGGTGCTATACTTCGACCAAGACCAACGCGCCAGGAATGCTGTCTCGTCTGCGCGCCTGCCGCCGGCTTACCCTCGCTATGGCATTGACTCCGCGCCGCTCCCTCCTTACCGTCGCTGTCTTTCTGGCCGCTTGCGCCGCTGCCGGCACCTTTGTGGAGCGTACCGTCGGAGCGCAGGCTTCGGCGGATGAGTCCACTCTGCGCAACGACCTTCGGTCCTTCACGAACGTGTACAGCCTGGTTGAGCAGAACTACGCCGAGCCGCTGAACGGAGAGAAGGCCGAAAGGGCCATCTACGACGGAGCGATTCCGGGGATGCTGCGCGTGCTGGATCCGCACTCCAGCTTCTACGATCCCAAGGCGTATGCCAAGATGCGCGAGGAGCAGCACGGCAAGTACTACGGCGTGGGCATGACCATCCAGCCGCAGAACAACAAGATCGTCGTGCTCTTCCCATACGAAGGCACACCTTCGTTTAAGGCTGGTATCCGGCCGGCAGACATCATCGTCGCCGTGGATGGGAAGTCGACTGAGGGCCTGGATTCGACGGAAGTCGTCAACATGCTGAAGGGGCCCAAGGGCACCCATGTGCAGGTGAGCGTCTCGCGCGAGGGGCAGTCCAAGCCGCTCAACTTTGACCTGATCCGAGATGAGATCCCGCACGGCAGCATCGACCTGGCCTTCATGGTTCGCCCTGGAGTCGGCTACATCCACATCACCCAGTTCCAGGAGACCACCGGCCATGAGCTGGGCGAGGCGCTGGATAACTTCGGCTCCATCAAGGGCCTGGTGCTGGACCTGCGGAGCAACCCCGGCGGCCTGCTGACCGAGGCGGTCGCGGTCTGCGATAAGTTCCTGGAGAAGGGGCAGGTGATCGTCTCTCAGCGCGGCCGCGCCTACCCGGAGCAGACCCAGCGGGCCACGCGCGGCAATCAGGGCCGGACCTTCCCCATTGTGGTGCTGGTGAACCGGGGCACTGCCTCGGCAGCGGAGATCGTCAGCGGCGCTCTGCAGGATCATGACCGCGCCCTGGTAGTGGGGGAAACCACCTTCGGCAAGGGCCTGGTACAGACTGTCTATCCGCTCTCGCAGGGTGGGCTGGCGCTGACCACGTACCACTACTACACGCCCAGCGGCCGGCTCATTCAGCGCAACTATACCGGGGTCTCGCTCTACGACTACTACTACAACCACGACCAGCCGCCTCCGGCAGACGATAAGAACCGCGAGGTCAAACTGACCGACTCCGGCCGCACTGTCTACGGTGGCGGCGGCATCACGCCCGACGACAAGATCGAGACGCCGAAGTCGAACCACTTCCAGGATGTGCTGCTGGAGCGCTACGCCTTCTTCCACTTCGCCAGCCACTACCTCGCCAACCGGACCGTCGACCGCAACTTCCAGGTCGATGACACGGTGATGAACGACTTCCGGCAGTTCCTGAACAGCCAGCAGATCTCCTTCACCGAGCAGGATCTGAGCGGCGTCTCCGACTGGATCAAGGCGAACATCAAGGCAGAGGTGTTCACCACGCAGTTTGGCCAGGCGGAGGGCCTGCGGGTACGCGCTGCCTGGGATCCCATGATTAACCAGGCTATCGGCTACCTGCCGCAGGCACAGGCACTGGAAGATCAGGCCAAGAAGGCCGACGAGCAGCGAGCCAGCGCGGCCCTGCACGCAAACCAGTAATCCGGCGGGTACCCTCGGACGCCTGCTGCCGCGGTTCCATGTAGCATCGCAACCAGCGGAGGCACGCCCTGATGGCAGACAAAGTACAAAAGCTGGGTCTGGAGCGGGATTACAAGCAGTACCTCTACTTCATCAACAAAGACGGCAATGTCGCCCGCAAGCGCAAGGGCGGTGAAGGCGCCGAAGAGGTGGTCGCAGAGACAAAGCTGCAGCGTGAGAAGGGCTACCTCTACTTCATCGACAAGGAAGGCGATCTCGCCCGCGCCGCCCGGAAGGGCAAGGCAGAGGGCGACAGCCAGTAACCCGGCAGCCGACTTCCGACTGTCTGCTGCATCGCTGACCTGGGCAGTGAAGTCGCAGCGCTTCCCTGCCGCCTCTTTCCTCTATCGACGCGCCGTCTTCTCTCCAATCTCAGTCGTCTCCGCTGCAGCAGCTTTCTCACTGCGGAAGCTCCGCGTCTCGCCCTCCTCGATCACGGCGATCTTATCGGTCCAGCCCAGCCTGGCTGCGGCGTCCAGCAGCCTTGGCAGGGGCTCGTCCAATGGCTCCTCGGAGAGCCAGAACGTTCCGTAGTGCATTGGAGTCATGCAGTCTGCCCGCAGATCAGCGAAGGCTCGCAGCGCATCTTCCGGGCTGGTGTGCACGGTGCGATAGCTGTCCGGGCTATACGCGCCGATCGGCAGGAGAGCAAGTTCGGGCTGGAGGCGCCGGCCTATCTCGTGAAAGCCCGAGAAGTAAGCCGTGTCCCCGGAGTAGTACAGCCGCCGCGCTCCACCCGCAATCGCGTACCCGCCATACCCGCGATGGCCGTCCGTGAACCAGCGCGTGCCCCAGTGCTTGGCCGGGGTGTGAGTGATGATCAGCGCGTCCGATGCGGGAGCTGCATCTCGCTTGTCGCCCGGCGCGGAGCTCTTGCTCGTGTCGTATGACTCCCACCAGTCCAGCTCAACCACTGCGGAGAAGCCAAGCCTGCGCACAATTTCGCCAACGTCTCTGGGCACGATCACTACCGGAGCACGACCCCGCTTGCGCCGCGTAGCCCGGATGACCCGGCGCAGCGAGGGGCGGTCCAGATGATCCATATGCGCATGCGACAGCAGGACGAAGTCGATGGCGGGCAGATCACGAACCCGCACTCCAGGGCGGCGTTGACGGCGCAGTAAGATCAGCCAAGTCGAAAACACCGGATCGAACAGCAGAGTGCGCCCCGCTGCCTGCACCAGAAACGACGAGTGGCCGATGAACGTCACACCGAGCTCTCCGGCGGGCACCAGCACCGGCGTCCGCTGCCGGCCACGCATCGGCGTGATCGCAGATCTCCACAACAGATGTACGGAGTAGCGTAGCCTCCGCCGTATTTCCGCGAAACGAGCCATCTACAGCCCTCATGACCCCTTGTTCTATTGATTGGATGTCGAACATCGCCCGGAAGACGGAGCAGGCGCATGCTTCGCTCTTATGATCCCCCGCACACATCGCTTCACCGCATCATGCAAGGGCGCGCGCCACGTGGCGAGTGCGGTGCCGGAACAAGGCAATCGATTACTCCGAGCCCATCCCTTGTGATAGCCTCCCTTCGCTACCACTGAGAGGACACCTCTGATGAATCGCCGCAATTTTCTGACCAGCACCATGGCCGCCGCCGGTTGCAGCCTGCTGCCCGCCTCTGCATTCGCCATCCCGCCAGCGACGCCGTCACCTTCCGCAAGCGATGAGCTGGGCGACCCGCTGCAGCAGATTCCCGCCGCCGCACTGCCCGCCGGTGATATCGCCGCGGCACGCTTCCCGAGCGACTTTCTGTGGGGCACGGCCACCGCCGCCTATCAGGTCGAGGGTGGATGGAATGTTGACGGCAAGGGCGAATCCATTTGGGATCGCTGGTCGCATACCGTCGGCCGCGTCAAGGGCGGAGACACTGGCGACGTCGCCTGCGATCACTATCGCTTGTATCCGGACGACATCAAGCTGATGAAGCGGCTGAACCAGAAGAGCTGCCGCATGTCGATCTCCTGGCCGCGCATCCAGGCTGACGGCACCGGCACACCCAATCAGAAGGGACTCGATCACTACAGTCGCGTCATCGACGCGCTGCTCGAAGCCAAGATCCGTCCTTCGGTCACGCTCTACCACTGGGATCTTCCGCAAGCGCTTGAAGATCAGGGCGGCTGGCCCAATCGCGACACTGCTGCGCGCTTCACCGACTATGCCGGCATCATGGCGAAGGCACTTGGCGACCGCGTGACGACCTGGGCCATCTTCAATGAGCCGTGGGTGTTCACGAACCTCGGTTACAGCAGCGGGGTGCATGCGCCGGGCAAGCGGGACTTCCAGCTCTTCCTGAAGGCTGCCCACACCGTGAACATCGCCCAGGGTGAGGCCTTCCGCGCCATCAAGGCTGCTTCGACGAAGGCGCAGATCGGCTCTGCATACAGCACTTCCTCCGTCACGCCGGCGTCTGACAGCCAGGCGGACAAGGAAGCGGCCGCGCGGTTCCACGCGATTAACAACGTCTGGTTCCTGAACACTGCCCTGCGTGGCAAGTATCCTGAAGCGTTTCTGAAAGGAGTGCCGTTTGAAGCGATGGGTTTCCGCGACGGCGACGACGAGCTGATGCGAGCGCCACTCGATTGGATCGGCATCAATTACTACTTCCGCCAGGTCGTCGCCAGCACTATCGGCGGCAAGCAGACAGCGGGCGGCGGCGCCAACAACAACCACGCCGACTACACCGCCTTTGGCTTCACAGCACGCAACGGAGACCAGGGCCCGCTGACCGACTTCGGCTGGGAGATCTGGCCCATCGGCCTCTATGAGATCGTGACGCAGATCAGCCGCGAATACGATCAGCCGGTTATCGAGATCACCGAAAACGGCTGCAGCTACAGCGACACACCCTACGACAAGCAGAGTGGCCATGTGCCTGACCAGCGGCGGATCGCGTACTACAAGGCGCACCTGGCAGAGCTGGCGCGGGCTATCCGTGACGGCGCGAAGGTGCGCGGATACCACTCCTGGAGCCTGCTCGACAACTTCGAGTGGTCTGAAGGCTATAGCCAGCGTTTTGGCATGACCTATGTGGACTTCCGCGATCAGAAGCGATACGTCAAGGACTCCGGGCTGTGGTACGGCCAGGTGGCTGCAAGCGGACGACTGACCTAAACCTCGGCACACGCTGGTGTGTCTGCCAGAGCCGCGCGTTCGTCGTCACCAGGGCGAGGAGCACGCGGCTCTCGCCGTCTGCGGCGAGCTGGAAGCGCGCCGCATCTTGCTGTGCTCTGGCACGGTCATCACGCGAATGTTCTAATTGAGGGGCACTCAGAGACCAGTGGCTCTCAGAGAAGAATCAGGAGGTGCGCGCGCGCCTTCCGCTTGAGGTGTGGATGGCCAGGGTTTGGATCGTTTCGCTTTTGTTCAGTCTTACGACGATCGTTCCCGGCCAAGCTCCGGCTCAGGATTCGGCTCCCTCCGCGGGGACACCTCCCCCCGCGCAGCCGACGGAGCAGAGCCCCGCCACCGTGCCTTCGCCACCTGATTCCCCAGCCCCGTCCAATCCGTCGCCACAAGATACCGCTCCAGCTCCGCCAGTGCAGTTCACGCGCACACTCCCGCCCCGGCCAGTGCGCCTCTCCGGCACATTAGGCTCCACCTATATCCCGCTCGACAGTTGGATGTACCCGGAGTTGATGCGCCTCTACTCGCTCGGCTTCATCCATACCCTCTACCTGGGGCAGCGCCCCTACACACGGACCAGCGTCGCTCACATGCTGGATGCTTCAGCCGGCGACATTTATAACAGCGACAGTGACGAGGCGAAGGCGATCTACAGTGCGCTCAGCCGCGAGCTGGCTCCGGATCTGGAGTTGCCGATAGACCAGCACCGCGGTCATTCGGAGATCGAATCGGTCTACACTCGCGCGCTCGGCATCAGCGGACGTCCCCTGCGCGACAGCTACCATGTCGGACAGACCATCGTGAACGATTATGGGCGACCCTATGCCGGCGGGTTCAACAACATCACCGGCGCCAGTGCGCGCACTACCTTCGGCCGCTACTCCGGCTACATCCGCGGCGAGTTTCAGCATGCGCCGCAGCTGGAGAGCTACACGCTGCCGGTGGCCAGCTACCTGTCAAACAACGACGGCGGCGCCTTCACCCCCAACAACCCGACCATTCCCTATGGCGGCACTGTCGGTGGTGTGAACACATTTCGCATCCAGGAGGTCTACGCTGCGGTTAACCTTGCCAGCCACGAGATCTCGTTCGGCAAACATGACGATTGGTGGGGACCAGGGCGCGGCGGAGGAATGGCGTACAGCAACAACGCAGAGGACATCTACGCCATTCGCGTCAATCGCGTCGAGCCGCTCTACATCCCGTACGTATCGAAGGTGCTTGGACCGATACGCTACGACTTTCTCTACGGCAGCCTGCAAGGGCATACAGCGCCCAATCACGACTACAGCCACTCTGAGGGTTTCTCCTTCAAGCCGACGCGGGACTTCGAGTTCGGCTTCGAACGCACTATCGTCTTTGGCGGCAAAGGCCATGAACCGGTCACGCTGGGCAACTTTCTGCGCGGCTTCTTCAGCGTGAATGACACGACGGAGCAGAAGAAGCTGAGCCGGGAGGACCCCGGAGCGCGCTTCTCATCCTTCAACTTCTCCTGGCGGCTGCCGTATCTCCGCAACTGGGTCACGCTTTACACCGACTCCGAAACGCACGACGATGTCACCGCGGCCAGCGCGCCACGCCGTGGTGCATTTCGTCCCGGTGTCTATCTCTCCCACATCCCCAAGGCACCCAAGCTCTCACTCCGTGTCGAAGGAGTGGAGACGGACCCGGATACCGGCCGCAGCGAGGGGGGCCACCTGTTTTATTGGGAGGTCATCCAGAACCAGGCGTACACCAACAAGGGCTACATCTTCGGGGACTGGATCGGCCGCGAATCGAAGGGCGGGCAGGCCTGGTTCACTTATCACCTTAGCGGCAACGAGTGGATTGAGCTGCAGTATCGCCGCGCCCAGGCAGTGACCAACTTCATCCCCATGGGCACTTCGCAGAACGACTTCGCCGTGAATGCCGTGAAGCGGCTGGGGAAGGATGTCGAGGTGAACGCGTGGGTGCAGTACGAACGGTGGAAGGCGCCCTACATCCTGAACGGTGATCGCTCTGCGCAGAGCGACACCAGCATCTCGCTGCAGCTGACCTACTTCCCGCGAGAGTTCCACCGCTACTAAATCGACGAGCGTCTGACGCGCAGCATCGGCCAGCCCCAGCCGGCGACCATCACCAGCAGAATGTAGCCAGCCTGCATCGCCAGCCGGACCTTCACGCCCGGCATATGCAAGCCATGCAGCGTCTGGCCTGCGATGTAGATGTTGACCGGGAACACTGCCACCATCAGCAGCGCAACGCAGAACGCGGAGCTCCGGCGCCAGCGCGGCAACAGAAGTCCGACAGCTCCCGCAGCCTCGCAGATGCCACTAAGAACAACCAGGAGAGTGCGCGCCGGGAAGACTGGCGGTATCGCGAAAGCCATCGCCGCCGGTCTCAGCAGGTGAGCCGTACCGCTTATCAGCAGCGGGAGCGCGGCAAGAGCACAGAGCGGCCATTGCAGCTTGCCTAGAGTGCGAAAGCCGCTGCGCGCGAAGGCAAAGTAGCAGGCGATGACTGCGGAGAGCTCGAGCATGGAGAGGGCATAGATCATGCCTCCTCTCGCGCCAGTAGTACCCGCCGCGGCACGCGGCGGCGTTCCGCACGGACGTGCAGCGTATGGACGATCATGGCCAGCACACCGGCAATGGCAGTCGCGATCACGCGATACTCCGCAGTTGTTTTCTCCGGCGTGCGCCCGACTGCGAGGATGAAGGCGATATAGCCAGTCAGCGGGATTGCATAGAGTGCGTAGTTGACATTCTGTAGCGCGTACGCGAAGTAGAGCGAGATCACTACCAGCGCACTGAGCCAGAGACCGTCCGGTTGCAGCAGACCTGCCAGTAGCGTTGCCAGGCCCGCCCCCACCAGCGTGCCGGCCAGTCTGGCGATCGAGCGTGCATTGGTCAACAGCAGGTCCGGTTTCATGATGATAAGCGCCGTCATCGGTATCCAGTAGGCGTTGTGAAAGTGCGCGAGCAGCGCAATGGCCTGCGCGGCAAATCCTGTAAACGCGAGCCGCACGGCGTAGCGGAAGATCTCCGACTTCGGGGTCAGGTTCTCCAGTACGGCACGGCGCTGCCACCCCGGCGGATGCAACTGCGGATCGGCATGGGTGCTGTGCGCCGGCGGAAAGTATCGCCACAACAGCAGTATCAAGAGGAACTGCAGTGCACCCCCGGCCAGCACGCCGAGCCCGCGCAGCGACGCCTGCTCTGCTGTGCCCGGCACTGCGCTTGAAATGATCAGGAAGATACAGCACTGCTGGCCCACCCACGACGCCGGAGAGCTGATCGCGCCCGACATCCCGTAGCAGAAAGCCCAGAAGGGTACCAGCACCAGCATCGCCGCGGGATGGTTCGCACCCAGCTCACCCACGACAGCAGAGAGTGCCATGCCAAGTGTCGCCAGCACCATAGGGCCGCCGCGAAACCAGAGCCGCCGCTGAAAGGCACCGAAGCCCACGGATTGCGCGCTGCCGGCCATCACCATGGCGACTCCGCGGTGGCCGGTGCCGAGTCCCACGAGCAGCGCAATTACGACGGCCGGAGGGCAGAGCAGGGCGCCAGACCACTCCGAGTGCTCCCACTCGAGCCGACGTATCTCGCGGGTCAGGTCTGTGTGCGCCAGCATTCCCTTCGGTCTCCGTTGCCCCCGCTCCGCTTCATCATGGGATGCGGCACATTCGTAAGTTTCGAGCGTTCGCACTTACCGCTGAGGAGTGGCCGAAGCGGTAGCCGTCCTCACGGGCCAACTGCAAGACGCCCTCGCTGGGCCGGAGCGTCATTGCGGACGCGTCCTTCACGATCCAGTCCGGCCCGGCTGCGATCAGCTCCGGCAGGCTTGTGGTGGTGGTAAACGCGAGCACGCGTGCGCCTGCGCTGCGCCCTGCTGCGATGCCGGCCAGGGCATCCTCGACGACGAGACACTCCGCCGCAGCGATGCCGAGGGCGGCCGCGCCCTTCTGGTATGGCTCCGGATCAGGTTTGCCATGCGCGATGTCCGTCGCAGTAATCAGAGCGCCGGGCGTCGGCAGGCTTGCGGCGCGAATCCGCACCTCAGCGAGGCGGCGCGTGCAGGAGGTGACGATGGCCCAGCGCGAGGGCGGCAAAGACGCCAATAAGGAGACGACTCCGGGCAGAGGCACTACCCCGTCCAGATCGTCCATCTCCGCCCGCTCCAGCGCTTTGTTCTCCGCTTCGTGATCGCCGTCAGGCAGCAAGGCGCGCAGGGTGGCGATGCTGGGGCGGCCGTGCGTATAGCGCAGGACCTCGTCGACATCGAACCCGTGAGCCAATGCCCACCGCGACCAGACGCGAATCACTGCCGGAACGGAGTCGATCAGCACCCCATCCAGGTCGAACAGCATCGCTTGCGTTGAAACCTGAACCATATGCCCATAGTAGGCGACTCGGCTCTCGACGCTATAGAAGCGTCGGCCTCAACAAGACTCTAAGCGGGAAAGAGGAAGCGGAGGAACGGCTCCACGCGCGCGGCCCAGGCCAGTTCGTCATGTCGGCCGTCCGGCACTCGCAAGTAATGCAGCGTCTTTCCCTCGCGCCAGCCCCGCCGCAGCAGCAGCCGGCTCATCGCGTCGCAGCGTTGCACCATGTTTGCTCCCTCGGCCAGGCCAACGTCCATATAGATATGCGGCCGCGGCTCCGGATTGGTGCGGCGAACATACTCCAGCATGCCCCCGCGGGCCCACCAGACCGATGGCGACAACGCGGCCACCCGCCCGAAGACCTCCGGAGTGGAGAGTCCCAGGTAGAGAGAGACCAGGCCGCCCAGCGACGAGCCGCCGATGCCAGTGTGTTGCGGCCCATCCAGAGTGCGGTAGGTATCGTCGATTAAGGGTTTCAGCTCTTCGGTCAGCAAGGCGCGGTACTGCTCCGCCCTGCCCCCGGCCAGCTTGGGATCGCGCATCGGCGTGTACTCCTCCATGCGCGCCTCCCCTGCGTTGTACACACCGACGACGATCAGCGGCGTGATGACGCCCTCGCCGATCAGCCGGTCCGCCGTGGTCTGCACATCCCAGAAGCGGCCCTTGATAAAGCTGGTTTCGCCGTCAAACAGGTTCTGGCCGTCCTGCAGGTAGAGCACCGGGTAGTGCTGTTCCGATTCGCGATAATCCGGCGGCAGTGCCACGACTACATCCCGCCGCGCCGGCAGAAACCGTGACTTGAACTGCCGGTGGAAGCGCAACCGCGGGTGCTCCGGGCGGACTGGGTCTTCAAAGTTGATGAGGGTTGGCTCTTCAGCCGGAGATCTCTCCGCAGCCGATCTCGGAGTCACTGGTGGTTCGTCCTGCTCCGCTCCGACGGGTGCCTGCTCTGCCTCGTACACTAGCTGGAATCCTTCCCAGAACTCTGGCACGGGAGACCTCATCCTTCCCGGCCTCCCTCTGCTACATTGAATGCTCTGATTCAGCCTACCAAAGGCCGACCGGCTGAAACGTGCCGGAGACGACCTACGGAGCGCAGCATGCAGCGCGAGTACTACAAGTGGTTCTCCAACCAGTTGGGTCGGGACATGGAGCTGCTGCTGTTCGGCCACGGCGGTGTGCCGGTCATCGTCTTTCCGAGCTCGCAGGCGCGTTTCTACGAGTTTGAAGATCGCGGCATGGTCGGCTCCATTGGACATAAGCTGGAGCACGGCGAGATTCAGCTCTACTGTGTCGACTCACTGGACGCCGAAAGCTGGTACAACCGCAACGTGCCGCCGCGCTGGCGTATTGCGCGCCAGGTCCAGTACCAGCAGTACATCCTCGACGAAGTGATAGCGCTAGTCCGGACAAGGAACCAGAATCCGAACCTGATCACGCTTGGGTGCAGCTTCGGTGGGTATCACGCCGTCAACCTGGCTCTGCGGCATCCTGATGTCTTCACCGGCTTTCTCTCGATGTCCGGCGCATTTGACCTGTCGAACTTCTTGCACGGTTACTACGACCAGGACGTGTACTTCAATATGCCGCCGCATTATCTGGCGAACTTAAGCGACCCCTGGTATCTGGACCGCTATCGACGGAACACCTATGTGCTGGCAACCGGGTGGGACGATCAGTGTCTGGGCCAGAATCAGCATCTCTCGCATCTGCTGGGCAGCCGCGGGGTGCGCCACCAGCTCGCCATCTGGGACAGTTGGAACAGTCATGACTGGCCTACCTGGCAGCACATGATGAACGTGTACCTGTAGCGGAGCATCGAAGTTAGCGGCACAACGTGGGGGCAGAACGTGAAGAAGATCGGCGTCTTGTTTGGCATGGAAAACACCTTCCCCGCAGCGCTGGTGGAGCGGATCCAGGCTATGGGCCTGCCGAATATCACGGCAGAGTCGGTGCAGGTGGGCGGCGTTCGCGAGGCTGACCCCAGTGGCTACGCAGTCATCGTCGATCGCATCTCTCACGATATTCCCTTCTATCGCGGCTTCCTGAAGAACGCTGCGCTCACCGGAACAGTGGTGATCAACAATCCATTCTGGTGGTCTGCCGACGATAAATTCTTCAACTACGCCCTGGCGCGAAAGCTGGGTGTGGCCGTGCCGCGCACCGTCCTGCTGCCGCACAAATTGTTTCCGCCCGGCACCACGGAACGGTCCATGCGCAACCTACAATTCCCGTTGGACTGGAAAGGCATCTTCGAATACGTTGGCTTCCCGGCCTTCCTCAAGCCGTTTGATGGCGGCGGGTGGCGCGATGTCTACCACGTGCGTGACTGGGAAGAGTTCTTTCAGGCCTATGACCAGAGTCGTGAGCTGTGCATGACACTGCAGGCAGCGGTGCGATTTCAAGAGTACTTCCGCTGCTACGTCATCAACCAGCAGAAGGTGCACATCATGCCGTATGATCCGCGGCGCCCCTTCCACGAGCGGTATGTGAAGGATCCGCCGGAGTACAATCCGGCGTTGCTGGCGCGCGTGGAGCGCGACGCTCTCACGCTATGCCGTGCACTCGGCTACGACCTGAATACCGTCGAGTTCGCCGTGGAGGATGGCGTCCCTTTTGCGATTGACTTCATGAATCCGGCGCCGGACGCGGACCTTCACTCCGTCGGCGAGGCAAATTTCCGCTGGATCGTGGACGCAGTTGCAGAGATGGCGATTGAGAAGGCACAGCAGTCGGGCGGGCACGCCGGCGGTTTCGTTTGGTCATCCTTCCTCTCCGGTCAGGCGCTTGGCGCGGCTCCGACTTCCAAAGCGACAACGGGCAAGCGCGCGCCCGCCAAGAAAGCGGCGGCAAAGAAGTCTGTCAGCAAGAAAGCAGCCGGTCGACCGTCGCCGGCGCCATCGGCCCCGCCCTCATCCTAGAACCTTACCTGGAGCTCATCCGCATGCGGCCATCGTTCACGCTCGGGATTGAAGAGGAATACCAGACCGTCGACCCGGAGAGCCGCGATCTCCGCTCGCACATCAAGACGGAAATGCTGGCCAAGGGCAAGCTCCGCCTGGAGGAGCGCGTCAAGGCCGAGATGCACCAATCTGTCGTTGAGGTAGGCACACGCATCTGCCGTACCATTGCCGATGCACGCGAAGACCTCTACGACCTTCGCCGCCAGATGATCCATCTGGCAGAGGAGCACGACCTGGTTCTGGTGGCCGGTGCCACCCACCCCTTCGCCGACTGGCGCGCCCAGGACATCTACCCGGACGAGCGCTATGCACGCGTGGTCGAAGACCTGCAGATGGTAGCCCGGGCCAACCTCATCTTCGGCCTGCATGTACACATCGGCATCGAGGACAGGGAGGCCGCCATCCGCATCATGAATTCGATGCGCTACTTCCTGCCCCACATCCTCGCGTTGTCGACGAACTCCCCCTTCTGGCGTGGGCATGACACCGGGCTGAGGAGCTATCGCGCGAAAGTCTTCGACAAGTTCCCGCGCACCAACATTCCCGACAGCTTCGCCAGCTGGGGCGAGTTCGAGCAGTTCTGCGCCGTTCTCATAAAAACCAACTGCATGGACAACGCGAAGAAGCTGTGGTGGGACATTCGCCCCCATCCCTTCTTCAACACGGTCGAGGTACGCATCTGCGATATCCCCATGCGCGCGGAGGAGACGATCGCGATCGCTGCCCTCATCCAGGCCACGGCCTTGAAGCTGTGGAAGCTGCACGCGACCAACCAGGACTATCGCCAGTACTCCCGCGCTCTGCTGATGGAGAACAAGTGGCGCGCCGTCCGTTACGGACTTGAGGGCAAGCTGATCGACTTCGGCAAGGAGGCTGAGGTGGATGAGCGCGAGCTGATCCTTGAGTATCTGTCCTTCGTTGATGACTGCGTGGACGAACTCGGAAGTCGAGACGCCATCGAGGGCATCCGCACCATCCTTGAGACCGGCTCCGGCGCACAGCGGCAACTCAGGAAGTTCAAGCAGTCCGGCGGAGATATGAACGCCGTGGTGGACTATATGGCGGAAGAGACGCGTGCCGGCCTTTTCTAGCAACCTACACCAGCTACACTCGAACGTTGATTCCGCTATGACTACAACTCACGCCTCGCTTCTCGATTTGCCTTTCTCCGCCGAGTTCACGCCTGGTGCGCAGAGCGCCGTCTTTACCTGCCTGCGCATTCAGCCATCGGAGAAAGTCACGGTGATCACCGACCAGGCCACGGCTCCCATCGCTGCCTCCATCGCCCAACAACTGGAGTCGCTGGGCTGCATCTGGAACGGCTTCGTGCTGGAAGAGCACGCTCCACGCCCGCTTACGGGTATGCCCGCGGCCATCCTTGAAGATATGGAGAGCAGTCAGGTCTCTATCTTCGCCGTGCAGGTGCAGCAGAACGAGTTGCGCTCGCGCCGGCAGATGACCGAGGTGGTGAACCGCCGCCGCATGCGCCATGCCCACATGGTCAATATCAATCCGCAGATCATGGTAGAAGGCATGCGTGCCGATTTCCTTGAGGTAGATCGCCTCAGCCAGCGGGTACTGGACCGCGTGCGGCAGGCCACGGCCATACGCGCCACCACCGCGGCCGGCACGGAGATACGCGCGGAGATCAACCCTGAATACCACTGGCTGAAGACCAGTGGGATCATCAGCCCGGACAAGTGGGGGAACCTGCCGGGGGGAGAGGTCTTCACCGCGCCGGGAGAGGTGAACGGGACCTTCGTGGTGGATGGCGTGGTCGGGGACTACCTCTGCCAGCGTTACGGCGCGCTCGCCGCGACGCCGCTGACGCTTACCATCGCGCAGAACCGCATCGTCGCCTGCACCTCCTCCAACACGCAACTGCAGGATGAGTTCTGGGAGTACACCCATCGCGACGAGAACTCGGACCGGGTCGGTGAGTTTGCCATCGGCACCAATATCGGCGTGACGCATGTCATCGGGAATATCCTGCAGGACGAGAAATTCCCGGGTATCCACATCGCCTTCGGAGACCCCTACGGTGAGCACACGGGCGCACCCTGGAGCTCCTCGACACACATCGATGTCGTCGGGCTTGGCTTCAACATCTGGTTGGAGGGCAGCTCCGGCCAGGAGCAGATCATGCGCGAGGGGCGATTTCTCATTCAGCCCTGAAGAAAGCAGGCAAGCGTGCTCCGCGAGTGGAGGCAGCGTTTCAACCGACAGTACCGTCCGGAGCAATACCAGCGTCTCCTGGAAGAGTGTTCGCAGAGAGCGCGCGCTCCTTTGGAGTTTCGCGTCTCCGAAACGCCATGCTTCTTCCCTGCTGAGCTGATGCAGCAGATAGCCGACACGGGATCCGTGCTTACCCACCAGCTGCTGGATAATCCCGCGTACCTTGCTGCGTCGGAACGAGCAGTTCCCGAGCGATTCCGCGTTCCCGGCTGCCCTGCTCATCCTCACTTCATGACCGCCGACTTTGGCCTGGTGCGCGAGCCGGATGGCGCGCTGACCCCGCGCCTGGTGGAGCTGCAGGCGTTTCCCTCCATCTTCGGCTTCCAGTCACTCGTCAATCAGTCATACCTGCACTGTTACGAAATCTCCGGAGTGAGTACCTTTCTCAGCGGTCTGACCGACGAGAGTTATTGGGCCCTGCTGCGCCGCGTCATTGTAGGCGCACACGCGCCAGAGAACGTCGTGCTGCTGGAGACAGAGCCGGAGTTGCAGAAGACATTGCCAGACTTCCATGTGCATGAGGAGCGACTGGGCATACATGCCGTAGATATCGCCAGGTTGAAGCGGCAGGGGCGAAGGCTCTTCTACGAACGCGACGGTCGCATTATTCCTATCGAACGAATCTACAATCGCGCCATCGTGGATGAGCTGGAGCACAAGCGTGTCGCTCTGCCCTTTGACTACCGCGATGATCTTGACGTGGAGTGGGCCGGCCATCCCAACTGGTACTTCCGTATCAGCAAATTCTCAATTCCGTGGCTTACCCATACCGCAGTACCTCCCGCTGTCTTCCTGAACGAGTGGCAGGCTGGCCGCGGGCGGGACCTGCTGGCCCCGGAGCGTGAGCAGTGGGTCTTCAAACCGCTGTACGCCTTTGCGGGCAAGGGCGTGCAGTTCGCGCCCACGGATGCGGAGCTGGCTGCGATCCCGGAAGACCAGCGGCACAACTACCTGCTGCAGCAGCGGGTTCGCTTTGAGCCAGTCATCGATACGCCATTCGGCTTGACCCAGGCGGAGATTCGCATCATGTACGTGTGGCCGGACGGGGAGGCATTGCAACCCGTGATCGCGCTGGTCCGCATGGGCCGGGGCAAGATGATGGGTGTGGACCACAATCGCAACCAGGAGTGGGTGGGTGCGTCCGCCGCCTTTACTCCACAAGAGGCATGATCGATGCAACCAACCTCCTCGCCCGAAGCTCCCTTGATCTTCTGCATCAGCACCTACGAGAAGGGCCAGCGATTCATGCGGGAGTGTGTGCGGCTGGGCTGCCAGGTGGAGCTGCTGACGCTGGACAAGCATCGAAATGCCGACTGGCCGCATGACATCCTCACGCATGTTCACACCATGCCTGAGGGGATGACTCCAACACAGATCATCAACACAGTCACGTATCTCGCGCGCACGCGAAGCATCCGTCGCGTCGTCGCCCTCGACGAGTTCGATATGGAGATCGCTGCGACCCTGCGAGAGCACTTCCGACTACCCGGCATGGGCGAGTCTGCCACCCGCTTCTTCCGCGACAAGCTGGCCATGCGCGTGCGGGCGCAGCAGGCCGGACTCGCGGTTCCAGAGTTCATCGGTGTCATGCGCCATGACGATCTCGCCCACTGGATGCGGCAGACGCCCTCGCCGTGGATGCTGAAGCCGCGTACCGATGCGTCTGCAATCGGCATCCGCAAGCTGCATAACTCAGAAGAGCTATGGCCGTTGCTGGAGCAACTCGGCGATCGCCAGTCTCACCACCTGCTGGAGCGATTCGTGGCAGGCGATATCTTTCACACGGACGGCGTGGTCTGGCGGGGACGCACCCTGGTTGCGCCGACGCACCAGTACGGGCAGCCTCCCTTTGACCTGATGCATGGCGGCGGCGTCTTCACCACTCGGACGGTCGACCGCGGATCGGCTCCGGCGCAGCAGCTGCCCGCGCTGCACCAGCAGCTGATTACCGCTCTCGGCCTCGAGAACGGAGTCACCCACACCGAATGGATCCGGTCTGCTCACGATGGCCGCTACTACTTCCTGGAAGCGGCTGCGCGGGTCGGAGGAGCCTTCATCGCGGATGTGATCGAGTATGCGTACGGCTTCAACCCGTGGGTGGAGTGGGCACGCATCGAGGTGGCCCAGGCACGTGGCGAGCAGTACACGTTGCCTCCGCTCGAGACGCAGTACGCAGGCAGCGTGCTTTGCCTGGCGCGGAATGCGACGCCGGTTACAGACAGCTACGATGCGCCGGAGATCGTGCACCGTATGCAGAAGCATCATCATGCCGGCCTGATCGTTCGCTCCCCAGACCCTGCCAGAGTAAAGGCGCTGACGGACGAGTATGCGATGCGCTTCGCGCAGGATTTTCTGGCGATTGCGCCAGCTCCGGCCAAGGCCACGGCTTGATGAAGCAGGCGTGAACACACCGCGACTGCGAGTTCACCGCTCGTCAGGCGGTGACGGGCGCCGCAGACTCTTCCCGCACTCTCGCCATGATCTCGTCGGTGATTCCTAGCTGCGAACGACCGAGGGGTGTTAAATCGGCCAGCGTTCCGCGTCCTGCAAAGTCGACCTCGAAGTTGTCCGGGGCAAAGTCGGGCGGTGTCTTTCCGGTCAGGAAGGTTGGCGCCTGCCGCTCAAGATAGCCCGAGTTTTTGGCGCATCCAGGTGCCGCCGCGATGTACATCACGTTGCTGTAGCCCGACCCGCGGTGTTCATTCTCCACGGCGTGCACCACATCGGAGTGCCAGAAGACCGTATCGCCTGGCTCCATCAACGGAATGGAACACATCGCCTCCAGAAGCAGGCTGTGGAACTGCGGGTTAACCGAGAGCGCCCGCGCCGGCGCCGCGCCACACAAATCATCTTCGGCGACGTCATCCTGCAAGGCACGCAGCAAAACGTAGACCATGGAATCCGCAATCGGGATGAGTGTCAGGGTGCCATCGCCTTTTCCTTGACGCGTCAAGGCGGTCCACCCCTGGAAGGTGCGGAACATGGAGCACACAGCGGGCGAGGCTACCTCTTCGACCTCCGGCCGGTAAGCAGCGTCCCACGCGTCATACTTCTTCCAGTCACCGGAGAAGACATGGCGGTAGACCTGGCGGAAGTGCGGCTCGAGCCAGCGCTCGACCGAGCCGCCGTCCACATGAGGCGACAATCCGAGCGACGCAGAGCCAGGCGGCCGACGGCGGATACGATCTGCGTACGCAGGTGTGTCGTTGGGATTGAAGTGCCGTTTCCCTTTGCTCTCCGCCAGCCAAAGCCCGTTTAGAAAAGTACGTACATGGGTCAAGGACTCTGCCTGCCGGGCC